>NZ_JBICZE010000003.1:0-60871 GCF_043201735.1 Kitasatospora sp. NPDC048286 | reverse complement strand
AGCTGACCCGCCAGCCCGCGGGCGTGCCCGGGCCGGCGGTCACCGAGCCCCCGTGGGCGGCGGCGCGGGCGGCGAGTCCGGCCAGGCCGGTGCCGCCGGCGCCGGGGCGGCGGCGCAGCAGCGGCCTGCGGGCGGGGCCGCCGCCGTCGGTGACGGTCAGCTCGACGGCGCCGTCCGGGCCGGGGGCCACCCGGACGGTGACCTCGGTGGCCTGCGGGGCGTGCCGGCGGACGTTGGTGAGGGCCTCCAGGACCACGGCGTACGCGGTCGCCTCGGCCTCGGCGGACAGCAGGCCGGCGGTGCCGGGTGCCAGGTCGGCGGTGGCCCGCAGGGCGCCGGTGGCTCCGGTGGCTCCGAAGCGGGCGACCAGCTCGGGGAGGTCGGCCAGGCCCAGCCGGCGGGTGGTCGCCACGGAGGAGCGCTCCCCCTGCCCCGGCCCGCCGCCCCGACCGTCGGGCTCGCGCAGGGCGCCGACCATCTCGTCCATCGAGTCCAGCGCCCGCAGCCCGGCCTCCTCCAGTCGGCGCAGCAGCTCGGTGGTCTCCTCCGGTTCCTGGCCGGGGAGTTGGCCGGCCTGGGCCTCCAGCACGATGCCGGTGATCTCGTGCGCGACGAAGTCGTGCAGCCCCCGGGCCACCTCCAGGCGCTGCTCGCGCCGTGCCCGGGCGACGGCACGCTCCCGGCGGGCGTCCAGGACCCGCAGGTAGAGGGCCGCCGCCGCGACACCGAGCAGCGGCAGCAGCGAGAGCAGCACCCCGACCACCGGCCCGGCCGCGCCGCCCTGCGGCGTGCGCAGGGCGAACCGCAGCGGCAGCAGCACGGCCGCGAGCCCGACCAGGCCGCCGACCGGGCCGGCCCAGCGGTCGGGCAGTCGGCGGACGGCCCTGAAGAGCAGCCCGAGCAGGGCGAGCCACTCGAAGGGCAGCCAGAACGCGGGCAGCCGGTACGGCCCCGGGTAGACCACGTCGACCAGCAGCGAGACCGCGGCCACCACCGCGGCGGCCGGACCGAGGGTGATCCGCCCGACCGGCCACGGCAGCAGCGCCGCCACCACGGCGAGCACCGCCGTCAGGGCGAGCAGCGCGGCCGCTCCCCGGGCACCGGGCTGCGCCAGCAGGACGGGCGGCAGCAGGACGAGCGCGGAGACGGCGGCGAGCGGTCGGCGGATCCGGGCCGGCCGCGGCCGCCCGGGGTCGGTGGCCTCGGAGCGGGCGAAGGGAGAGTCGGTGCGCACCCGGCCGAGCCTACGGGCAGCTCTCCCGGGGGAGACGGGCTCCTCCTCCGGAGGGAGCGGTCCGCCGCCAACTCCCCTCCGCAGCGGGAGGTCCGGCCGGTCGGGCGGGAGCAGGATCGGTGGCGTCGGAACAACGGCGCGGGACCAGCCGCGCCGGAACGCCCGCACCGAAGGGGAAACGAACCGCCATGAACCGCCGTCTCGCCACCACCGCCGTCTCGCTGCTCCTCCTGGCCGCGACGGCCGCCACCGCCGCACCGGCCGCCGTCGCCGTGCCGACCCCCGCCGCACCGCCATCGGCTGCGGAACCGGCCGCCGCCGCGGGCGACTTCGGGCCGGTCAGCGTGCGCGGCACCGGCAACACCGTCCTCACCGCCTCGTTCCACGGCTTCGAGGGCGACCCGGTGCAGATCTCGGTGGACGCCCGCGCCACCACCAACACCGACCCGCGCAGCACCGCGGGCCACTTCCACGTCCGCCACGTGCACACCGACGGCCGGCTGGTCGCCGACTTCGAGGGCGACATCACCTGCCTGGCCGTCGGCGGTCGGGAGGCGATCGCCACCGGGGTGGTCACCAAGGGCGAGGCTCCGTGGTTCCCGGGCCTGGAGCTGACCGGCCAGAAGGTCGCGCTCTCGATGGAGGACAACGGACGGCGCGGGGACCGGATGGGCTGGGTCTGGGGCGTGTTCGGCCAGCCGGTCTCGGACTGCCAGGGCACGGTACCGTTCATCCGCACGACCGGTGGCGACTTCTCCGTGCGCGGCTGACACCCGGCCGACCGGGCCTGCCAGGGCCTCTCGGATCCGACCGGGGCCGACGGGGGCCGCGCGCCACCGTCCGAGCACCCGCAGACCTGGAGGCACCGTTGTCCCTCGACCGCCCGACCGCCCCGTCACGCGCGGGAGCGGTGCTCAACGACCGCACAGGGGACGGCCGTTGAGCACCGCTCCCGACCGGCGGCCGCCCGACTACGCCCGACTCGCGGCCGTCGGGCCGTACTTCGCGCTGGACACCTCGCCGGACGGACGGCCGCCCGAGGGCTTCCGGCCGCTGGCCGAGCTGTACGGCACCGGGCCCGACGCGCCCTTGGCGGCGCGGCTGCCGGTGGTGGCGCGCCGGCTCGGCACGGGCGAACCGCGGGTCGCCGCCTCGATCCTGCACCTGGGGCTGGCCGCCCGCTTCTGGTCGGTGGGGCTGGGCTCGGCCGTGCTGCTGGGAACGGTCCCGACGTTGGAGGACGCCTGGGTACGGATCCCCGACCAGGGCCCGCTCGACCTGTGGATCCCGCCGGAGCCCGCCCGGCCCGGCGACGGGCCGATCGGCGGACCGACCGAAGAACCGACCCCCGGGACGCTCGCCGACCGACTCCACGAGGCCGTTCTGCTCGGCCAGTTGGAGCCGCTGGCGGCGGCCGTCCGGGCCTTCGCCCCGCTCTCCCCGCGCCTGCTGCTGGGCAACGCCGCGTCCGCGCTGGCCGGGACACTGCGGGTGCTGGACGCCCACGCACCGGTCGCCGCACGGGCGTTGGCGGCGGAGCTGCTGGAGCGTCCGCCGCTGGCCGGCGCGGGCACCCTGCGCACCGGGCCGCGCGGCACGGCGTTCCGGCGGAACAGCTGCTGCCTCTACTACCGGGTCGGACCGGGCGCCGGGCTCTGCGGGGACTGCTGCTTCAGCACGCCGCCCGGGCGCGGGAAGCGGAACGACTAATACCTTCACAAATGAAGGTCATACCGGACCCGGGGGCCGCACCGGTCAGCCCGCACCGGTCGGCACCGGTCAGCCGGCCCCCTCAGCCCCGCACCACCGTCCAGTTCGGTGAGTACCGCGTCGACGGCGGCGGCGACCTGCCGGGCGCACCGCCGGACGGCGGCGAGCCCGGGGGGCGGCGGGCAGGGCGGTGCTGGACGCGCTGGTCATCGGGGGCTCCGGCGGCGGTGAGGGTTCCGGGACGGCGGTACGGCCCCCGGCTCAGCCGTCGTCCGCCAACTCCAGGTGGCGCCGGACCAGATGGTGCACGCAGGCCACCGCGTGCGCCTCGGCGGCGGCCCGGGCGCCGGCCGCGTCGCCGGCCAGCACGGCGACCAGGATCTCCCGGTGCTGCTCGGCGAACCGCTCCTGGTCCGGCCCATACGGGGCGGGCAGCCAGAGCAGCGGGCCGAGCTCGGCCTGCAGCCGGACGGCGAGCTGGGTGAGCCGCACCGACTGGGCGGCGACGGCGAGTTCGATGTGGAAGCGGGCGTCGGCCCGGCGCTGCTCGGCGGGCCCGGCGGCGTCCCGCAGGTCGTGCACCAGCCGGGTGAGCCTGGGGCCGAGGTCCGCCGGGGCGCGTTCGGCGGCGAGTCGGGCGGCGGTGCCGAAGACGGCCAGCTCCTCGTCGCCGAGGTCGCGCAGGTCGACGGTGGCGAGGTCGCGCAGCCGGGCGAGCTGGAGGTGCGGGGAGCCCTCGACGGGGGTGCGGACGAAGCTGCCGCCGTTGCGGCCGCGCCGGGTCTCGATCAGTCCGGCCTCGCGGAGCAGCGCGAGGGCCTCGCGGACGGTGCCGTTGGCGACGCCGAGTTGGTCGGCCAGGTCGTTCTCGCTGGGCAGTTGGTCCCCGTCGGCGACCAGCCCGAGGGCGATCGCCTCGGTGATCCGGCGGGCCACCGCGTCGGCGCGCCCGAGGTCGGCGAGCGGCGCGAGGACGGCGCTGAGCAGCGGGGTCGCACTGCCGATGGTCGTCATGCCTGCCCCTCCTCGTTCACCGCCGCCGAGCCGCCACCAAGCCGCCGCCCGGTCGTCACCGGGCACGTCGCCCTCGCCACCTGGTCACTGCCGAGTCGCCGCCGGTTCACCGTCCGACCGGATGTTTCCCGCAGGGTACCTCCCGGTCGAGCGCGCACTCTTGCCGCTAGAAACCCAATCTCGTATGTTTTCCCGCAGCCTCGGCCCGCACAGCACCCCGCACTCCCGTAGCGCTCCCCCACGCATCACGACACGTTCCCAGGAGCAGGTCATGACCGATGCCCGTGCCCGTGCCACCCTCCACTCCCCCGACCCGGACGCCGAACGGCTGGCCGCCCTCGGCTACACCTCCGAGTTCAAGCGCGACATGAGCCTCTGGGCGAACTTCTCGCTCGGCTTCACCTACCTCTCCCCCGTCGTGGGGGTGTACACACTCTTCGCCTCCTCGCTCCGGACCGCCGGGCCGCCGATGGTCTGGAGCTTCCTGATCGCGGGCCTCGGCCAGCTGCTGGTGGCCCTGGTGTTCAGCGAGGTGGTCGCCCAGTTCCCGGTGGCCGGCGGGGTGTACCCGTGGGCGCGCCGGCTCTGGGGCCGCACCTGGGGCTGGCTGACCGGCTGGGTCTACCTGCTGGCGCTGATGTCCACCATCGCGGCGGTCTCCTACGGCGCCGGCCCCTACGTGGCCGTCCTGCTGGGCGTCGAGCCGAGCACCGCGACGACCGTCTGGTGCGCACTCGGCCTGCTGGCCCTCGCCACCGTGATCAACCTCAAGGGCACCCGGGTGCTGTCGGCGGCGGCGATGATCGGCTTCGCCGCCGAGCTGCTCGGCGCCCTGGCGGTCGGCGCCTGGCTGCTGCTGACCCACCGCTACCACGGCCTCGGCGTGGTCTTCGACCGCTTCGGCGCGGGCCGCGACGGCGACTACGCCGACGCCTTCCTGGCCGCCGGGCTGATCGCGGTCTTCCTCTTCTTCGGCTTCGAGGCCTGCGGCGACGTCGCCGAGGAGGTGCCCAACCCGGGTCGACAGATCCCCAAGTCGATGCGGCGCACCATCTACGTCGGCGGCGCGGCCGCGATCGGCGTCAGCCTGGCCCTGGTGATGTCGATCCGGGACATCGGGGCGGTGGTCTCCGGCGACGACACGGACCCGGTGGCCACGGTGCTGCACGAGGCCTTCGGCGCGGCCGGCGCCCGGGTGGTGATCGGCGTGGTGCTGATCTCCTTCCTGTCCTGCGTGCTGAGCCTCCAGGCGGCGGCGAGCCGGCTCACGTACTCCTTCGCCCGGGACCGGATGATCGTGGGCAGCCGGCTGCTGGCCACGGTCTCGGACCGGCTGCGGGTGCCGCCGTACGCGCTGCTGCTCGCCGCGGCGCTGCCCGGCGTGATCATCGTGGGTGCCTCGGCGCTCTCCGAAGGCGCCCTCACGAAGATCATCTCCTTCTCCAGCATCGGCATCTACCTGGCCTTCCAGATGGTGGTGCTGGCCGCCCTGCGGGCCCGGCTGCGCCGCTGGCGCCCGAGCGGGGACTTCCGGCTCGGCCGCTGGGGCCTGGCGGTGAACGTCGGCGCGCTGGTCTACGGCGTCGCCGCGATCGTCAACATCTGCTGGGGCCGCACCCCCGACGCCGCCTGGTACGACAACTACCTGGTACTGCTCTCGGCGGTGGTGGTGCTCGCGGCCGGCGGCCTCTACCTGCTGCTGGCCCGCCCGCACCTGCGTGGCGACGCCCCCTCGGGCGACGCCACGGCCGCGGACGGCGCGACGGCCGCGGACGGCGCGACGGCCACCGCCGGAGCGACCGGGGGCCGGACGTGACCGGGCTCCCGCTGGACGGCGTCCTGGTCGCCGACTTCGGCCGGGTCCTCGCCGCGCCGTACCTGACCATGCTGCTGGCCGACCTCGGCGCCGACGTGATCAAGGTCGAGCAGCCCGGCACCGGCGACGACACCCGCGCGTGGGGCCCGCCGCACGCCCAGGGCGAGGCCACCTACTTCCTCTCCGTCAACCGCAACAAGCGCTCCCTCGCCCTCGACCTGCGCGACCCGGCCGACCACGCCCGCGCCGTCGAACTCGTCCGCCGCGCCGACGTGCTGGTGGAGAACTTCCGCCCCGGCACGATGGCCCGCCACGGCCTCGGCCCGGACCGCGCCCAGGCCCTCAACCCGCGCCTGGTCTACTGCTCGATCACCGGCTTCGGTTCCGGCAGGGGCGCCGAACTGCCCGGCTACGACCTGCTGGTGCAGGCGGTCGGCGGCCTGATGTCGGTGACCGGGCCGGCCCCCGGCGAGCCGGTGAAGACCGGCGTCGCGATGGTGGACGTGCTGACCGGGCTGCACGCGGCGGTCGGCGTGCTGGCCGCGCTGCGCGAGCGCGAGAGCACCGGCCGGGGCCAGCTGGTGGAGCTGAACCTGCTCTCCACGCTGCTCTCCGGCCTGGTCAACCAGTCCGCCGGCTACACGCTGGCCGGCGCCGTGCCGGGCATCCTCGGCAACCGCCACCCGTCCATCGCCCCGTACGAGGTGTTCACCGCCGCCGACCGCCCGCTGGTCGTCGCGGTCGGCAACGACCGGCAGTTCGCCGCGCTCTGCCAGGGCGTAGGCGCCCCCGAACTGGCCGACGACCCGCGCTTCGCCACCAACTCCGACCGGGTCGCGCACGTGACCGCGCTGGCCCGCGAGCTCACCGCCAGGCTCGAACGCCGCACCGCCGCCGAATGGTTCGCCGTGCTCACCCCGCTCGGCGTGCCCTGCGGCCCGGTCAACGACCTGGCCGAGGCCTTCGACCTCGCCGACTCACTCGGCCTGCACCCCCGGGCGCCGCTGCCCGGCCCGGACGGACGGCCGCTGGACCTGGTCGCCAACCCGATCGGCCTCTCCCGCACCCCGCCCCGCTACCAGCTGCCCCCGCCCCGGCTCGGCGAGCACACCGCCGAGCTGGCCGCCTGGCTGGACGCCCCGTACGACGCGCACCGGCACGACGCGCCCGCGCACGACGGGCCCACGCACGACAAGGACCTCGAGGACCGCCCATGAGCACCCCGCACAGCACCGGCACCGCCCTGGCCGACCCGCTCGACCTGATCGACTTCGCCACCCTGCTCACCGACGAGGAGCGCGAGATCCACACGCTGGTGGTCGGCCAGGCGCTCACCGGGCAGGCCGCCTACCGGTAGAACCCGCCCCAACCGGGCACCCGTTCGGCCGCCCGGTCGACGGAACCCGTCCGGGCACGTGCCGAGGCCCGCGTCCGGCTTGTCCAGAGCCGGGCGCGGGCCTCCGATCCCCACCTTCGGTGCCGATGCCCGTGGCACCGGGTGAAGCTCCTCCGAGGGGCGCGGTCAGACCGCGACCGCCTCCTCCATCTCCTCCTCGGCCTCCTGCGGCGTCTCCACCGGACGGCGCCCTCGGCCCTCGTACATCGCCGCGGCCACCACGGCCGCCCCGCCGAGCAGCAGCCAGACCAGCAGGGTCACGACGTTCCCGCCGAGGCCCGCGCCGCCGTCGAAGTACAGGACGCTGCGCGCGCCCTCCAGGAAGCCGGCGCCCGTCCAGAAGCCGTGCAGGCCGCCGAAGAACCCGTTCTGCAGCTCGGGCCGGTAGATGCCGCCGGAGGAGGTGAAGTTCAGCATCACGAAGAGCACCATCATGACCAGCGTGGTCCACTTCCGCAGGAAGCTGTGCAGACCGATGCCGATCAGCACGATGCCCGCCGAGTAGAGCCAGCCGAGCGCCCAGACCGCCGCGAGGTCGTGGTCGACCACGTGGAAGACCGGCCCGGCGGTGACGATCCCGATCACACTGACCGCCAGCGAGACCGCCAACCCGACCAGCGCCCGGACCTTCATGCTCAGCCCGGCGCCGGCGGCACCGATCACCGCGACGCTGGCGTAGGAGCCTATGCTCAGCGCGACCAGCAGGAAGAACAGGCCCTGTCCGGTCGGGTCGCCCTCGGCCGGGGTGGTCAGGTCGGTGACGTGCAGCGGCACGCCCTGCCGGTCGGTGACGTTGGCGAAAACCGCCGTGGCGGCCACCACCGAGGTCTCCGAGTTCCCCTTGGCGACGATCAGTTCGGGGTTCCTGGCGTCCGGTACGAAGGCGCCCACCAGGTCCCGGTCGCGCAGCTGCTGCTCGGCGGCGGCCCGGTCGGCCACGGTGCGGACGTCGAGCGCGTCCCCGGCCTTGCCCTGGATCGCCTGCGCCAGGCCCTGCGCCTGCTGGGTGGTGCCGACCACGGCCACCTTGAGGTGGTGCGGCTCGGGCTGGTGGAAGGCGCCCAGGTAGGCGAGTGCCATGCCCAGGCACATCAGCAGCGGGGTGATCAGGTGGATGGCCAGGTGCTTGAGCGAGTGCCCCAGGGTGGGCGCTGCGGCGGGGTTCCGGGGTGTGCTCATGGCGTTCGTACCGTCCTCCGGTGGTGTCTCTCGATGGCAGAAGGTGGCAAATACAACCAATATGGGTGGTGAATGCAACCAACTATCGATGTAGCTTACAACCATCCGGCGATGATCGGAAGCCGGGCCCCGCACGCCGACCGACGCGGCCCGGCTCCCTCATCCGCACTCAGCCCAGGTCGAACACCCCGTACGAGAACCCGTCCGCCCGCAGCTCGCCGTCCGCGAGTCGCACACCCTGGACGTCCAGCGACCGGAGGCCCCCCGGCCGACCCGACGGGCCCGAGAGGCCCGACAGGCCCGACAGGCGCACGGAAGCCGGCTCCCGGCGCGGGTTGACCGCCACCAGGTACCGCCCGGCCCGGGTGTACACCAGCGGGTAGCCGGCGTGCCGGACCTCCACCCCGCCGGCCGAGCCCAGCCCCGGGTGCGCCCGGCGCAGCGCGATCAGCCGCCGGACGGTGTGCAGCAGCGAGGTCGGATCGGCGCGCTGGGAGAGCACGTCCGGGCGGTGCGGGTCCGGGTCCACCGGCAGGTACAGCCGCTCGGGCGGGGCACTGGAGAAGCCGGCGGTGGGGCCGGGCATCCACTGCATCGGGGTGCGTGAGCCGGCCCGGTTGAACCGCGGTCCGAGCACGCTGCCCTCGGTGTCGGGAAGGCCCGGCAGGTAGCGCATGCCGATCTCGTCGCCGTAGTAGACGGCCGGGAGGGTGGGCCAGGTGAGCAGGAACGCGAAGGCGGGAGCGAGTTGCTCCGCGGTGCGCGGGCCGGTGGCCAGGCGGGAGAAGTCGTGGTTGGCGGTGGGCAGCACCACGTGCCCGCTGCCCTCGGTGAGTTCGGCGGCGCAGCGCCAGGCGTCCAGGAAGGGCTGCGGGGTGCCCCGGCCCTCGGCCTCGAAGTAGCAGGCCTCCTGGTGCCAGAACTCCTCGACCGTCCCGCCGTTGTTGTTCCAGAGCGATCGCAGGGGCAGGCCGTCGTCCTCCCCGCCGAAGTGCAGGAAGAAGTCGGCGTGGAAGCCGGCCGCGACGGCGGCGGCCGGGTCGCCCCACTCGGCGAGCAGGACGGCCTCGGGGTGGGCGCGGTCCAGCCAGTCCCGCAGCTCGGTCCAGAGCTTGGCGGTCTCGGCCTTGCCCGGGTCGTCCTTGACCAGCGAGTAGGCCATGTCCACCCGGAAGCCGGACACCCCGAGACCGAGCCAGTGCGCCATGATCGCGCGCAGCGCCGCCCGGTTGGCGCGCGGGCCGTCCGCGTCCACCGCCTGGCGCCAGGGCTCCTCCGAACTGCTGCGCGCGTAGCCGAAGTTGAGCGCGGGCTGGAAGTCGAAGAAGTTCGGCCGGTACCAGCCGGGCCGGCTGCCGGGCGAGGCGACGAAGCCGTCCACCGGGCGGTCCGACCAGATGTACCGGTGGTCGGACGGGTCCCCGGCGGAGGCCAGGAACCAGGGGTGGCGGTCGGAGGTGTGCCCGGCCACCAGGTCCAGCAGGACCCGGATGCCCCTGCGGCGGGCGGCCTCGACCAGGGCCGTCAGGTCCTCGGCGCTGCCGTAGCGCGGGGCGGGGGCGAGGTAGTCGGTGACGTCGTACCCGGCGTCGCGGAACGGCGAGGCGAAGCAGGGGTTGAGCCAGACGGTGTCGACGCCGAGCCAGGCGAGGTGGTCCAGGTGCTCGGCGATGCCGGCGAAGTCGCCGATGCCGTCGCCGTCGGAGTCGGCGAAGCTCTGCGGGTAGATCTGGTACAGCACGGCGTCGGCGAGCCAGTCGGGGCCGGGGCGGGTCGAGGTCATGGGCGGTTCCTCCTACCGGGGTCCGGGGGGCCGGGGCCTGGCCGGGCGGGGCTGAGCCGGGACGGGCTCGGCCGGGGCCGAGCCGGGGCGCCCCCGATTCTCGTCCAATCCCGGCCGTCCCGACAGCCCGCCTCGCCCCGCCGCCGCCTGCGCCTCGGGGCCCGCACCGCGGCGGGGCCCCCACCGCGGCGAGGCCCGCACCGGGCCGCCGCGAGCCCGCCCCCCCCTACGAGAACGCCCCCGCGCAGGCCGCCGTGAACACCCGGGCCCGCCGGGTGATCTCGGCCCAGTCCCCCGCCGCGACCACGTCCGGCGGCACCACGTCCGTCCCGGCGCAGACCGCGAGCGCGCCGTGCGCCAGGAACTCGGCGGCGTTGCCCGCGTTCACCCCGCCGGAGGCCACCAGCGGCACGTCGGGGTACGGGCCGCGCAGGTCCCTGAAGTAGCCGGGGCCGAACGACCGGGCCGGGAAGATCTTCACGGCGGCGGCGCCGAGGTCCACCGCGTGCGCCACCTCGGTCGGGGTGAGCGCCCCGAGCACCACCGGCACCCCGGCGGCGGCCGCCGCCTCGGCCACCTCGGGCCGGCAGCCCGGGGTGACCAGGAAGGACGCCCCGGCCTCGACCCCGCGCCGGGCCTGCTCGGCGGTCAGCACCGTCCCGACGCCGACCCGCCGGCCCGCCCTCGACGCCCTGAGCAGATGATCCGTCACATCCGGCGTGGTGTAGGTGAATTCGGTCAGGGTGATGCCGCCCTCGGCGAGGGCGTCGCAGAGCGCGGCGGCGTCCGGGATCCGGGGCGCGCGGACCACCGCGATCACCGGTTCGGCGCGCAGCAGCTCGCGCAGCGGCTCGCTCGACGGCTCACGCGGCGGCTTGCTCGGCGGCTTGCTCGACGGCTCACGCAGCGGCGAGGGATCGGTCGGGGCGGAGAGCTCGGTCATATGGCCAGGGTTCCTCGGTCGGTTCGACGCAGGGCGCGCCCCGGCCGGGCGCCGGTGGTGCGACCCTGCCGGACGACGGCGGTGCCGTTGACGTACACGTACTCGATGCCCTCGGCCGGCAGCCGGGGGTGCTCGAAGGTGGCGGCGTCCCGGACCTTCCCGGGGTCGAGGAGCACCAGGTCGGCGTGGTGGCCGGGGGCGATCCGGCCGCGCCGGTCCAGCCCCAGCCGGGCGGCGGGGCGCCCGGTCATCCGGGCGATCGCCTCCTCCAGCGTCAGTACGCCCAACTCCCGGCTGTAGTGGCCGAGGTAGCGCGGGAAGGTGCCCCAGGCGCGCGGGTGCGGCCGGGCGCCGACCAGCAGCCCGTCGCTGCCGACGGTGTGCGCGCGGTGGCGCATGATCGCCCGGACGTTCTCCTCGTGCCCGACGTGCTGGAGGATCGTGGTGGCCAGCTCGTCCCGGCGCAGCAGGTCCAGGAACACCTCGGTGCCGGTCCACTGCTCCTCCTCGGCCAGTTCGGCGACGGTGCGGCCGACCACCCCGGCGAGCGAGGCCGCGCGCACACCGGAGATCTGGATCGTCGTCCAGTCGGTGACCACCCCGTGGCAGCCGTCGCTGCCCTTCTCCTCCACCTCGTACCGGATCTTCGCGCACTGCGCCGGGTCGGTGAGCCGCTCCAGCGTCGCGGCCGGGCCGCCCTCGGTGGCCCAACTCGGCAGCAGCGCGGCCAGGGTGGTGGATCCGGGCAGGTAGGGGTAGCTGTCCAGGGTGAGGTCGACTCCGTCGGCGAGCGCCCGGTCGAGGAGCTCCAGCAGTTCGCCGGCCCGGCCCCGGTTGAGCCCGAAGTTCATCGTGGCGTGGGTCAGGTGCAGCGCGCACCCGCTCTGCCGGGCGATCTCCACCATCTCCGCGTAGCCCTCCAACGCCCCCGCACCGTACGAGCGTTGGTGCGGCGCGTGGAAGCCGCCGTAGGCCGCGACGACGGTGCACAGCTCGACCAGCTCGGCGGTGTCCGCGTACATCCCGGGGGTGTAGCTGAGCCCGCTGGACATGCCGACCGCGCCGTCCAGCAGGCTCTTCGCCAACACCTGCCGCATCCGGTCGAGTTCGCCGGAGGTGGGCGGGCGGTTGGCCCAGCCCATGGCGAGCATCCGCAGGGTGCCGTGCGGGACGAGGTAGCAGGCGTTGACGGCGACACCGGTGCGGTCGATCCGCTCCAGGTATCCGGCGACGTCCCGCCAGTCCCAGTCGAATCCGTCCGGATCGCCGTTCCAGCCCGCGAGTTGGCGGCGCAGCGCGGGCAGCGTGGTGTCGTCCGCCGGGGCGTAGGACAGGCCGTCCTGGCCGAGCACCTCGCAGGTGACGCCCTGGGTGACCTTGGCCGGGTGCTCCGGTTCGAGCAGCAGGGCGAGGTCGGAGTGGGCGTGCATGTCGATGAAGCCGGGGGCCAGCACCAGCCCGTCGGCGTCCACCGCCTCGGGGGCGTCGAGGCCCTCGCCGATCTCGGTGATCAGGCCGTCCGCGATCCGGACGTCCGCCCGGTAGCGGTCCGCGCCGGTGCCGTCCACCACGGTGGCACCGCGGAAGACCGTCGCTCCCCTGCCGCGCCCCGCGTCCGGGCGGGCCGTTCTCTCCCCGGGCATCAGAAGAACGTCCTGACCAGGCCGGTGACCTTCGGCTCGGCCGCGTCCGCGGAGTCCAGCACCGGGATCGCCGTCCACTTGTCGAAGGCCGTGCACGGGTGGGAGACGCCCAGCCGCAGCACCGCGCCGATCGGCGCGAGGTCGCCCGCGTCGCGGAGGAAGGCGTGCTGGTCGTTGAGCGCGGTGATCCGGGCCGTCGTGCCGGTCAACTCGGCTCCGCCGCGTACCCGTTGCGGCTCGGGCAGGCCCTCGTCGAAGGGCAGGTCGCGCTTGCCGGCGTCCAGCAGCGCGAGCTGCGGCTCGGGCCGGGAGACCACCCGGGCCCAGCCGTGCAGTGCGCCGCGGAACGGCGTCCGCCCGCCGTGCCGGGCCAGCGGGGAGATGCCCCGGTAGAAGCCGTCGTCGTGGGCGATGTACGCGCCCGAGCGCAGCACCACGAAGGCCTCCGGCAGCTTCGCCAGCTCCTCGGCCACCAGGTCGAAGTAGGCGCTGCCGCCGGCCGAGACCACCGGCCGGGTGTCCTGCGGGTAGGCGTCCGCCAGCCGGCCGTACAGCTCGCCGAGGTCCCGCAGGTAGCCGCGGACGGTGGCCAGCGCCTCGGCCGAGGCGTCGTGCGCGAGCGCGCCCTCGTACCCCCCGACGCCCGCCAGGCGCAGGGTGGGGGCGCGCAGCACGGCGGCGGCGACCTCGGCGGCGGCGTCCACGCCGCGGGCACCGGTCCGCCCGCCCGGACCGCCCAGCTCGACCAGCACCTCGACCGGCCGCTCGGCGCCGGCGGCGCGCAGCGCCTCGTCCATCAGCCGCACGCTCTCGGCGGAGTCGACCCAGGAGAGGAAGGCGAAGTCCGGGTCAGCGGCGAGTTCGTCGGCGAGCCAGGCCAGTCCGGCGGGTTCGAGCAGGGTGTTGGCGAGCAGGATGCACTGCACCCCGAAGGCCCGGGCGATCCGCACCTGGGGCAGGTTGGCGAGGGTGATGCCGTGGCTGCCGGCGTCGAGCTGGGCCTGCCAGAGCGCGGGCGCCATGGTGGTCTTGCCGTGCGGGGCGAGCGCGACGCCCGCGTCGGCGCACCAGTCGGCCATGGTGCGGACGTTGTGGTCGAGGGCGGAGCCGTCGAGGGTGAGCAGCGGGGTGCCGAGCGTGGAGAGGGTGGGGCCGGTGGCGAGCCACTCCCGCGTGGTGCGGCCCCACGACTGCGGCGGAGCGGCTTTGAACCGCCAGTCGAGCGGCTCGTCGGCCAGGGCGGCCACCGCCCCGCGGGCGATGCCCGGCCCGGTGCCGTTGCTTGCGAAGGTCTGCTCCACCGTCTTCCTCCATCCGCACAAGTTGCAACATGCGCAACGAGGGTTGCACATGCTGGCAACACGGTTCTAGCATCGGCGCCGGATCACGGTCAACGGACCTGACTCCCGGTCAACGGGGTCGACTCACGTCCGGCGCTCACCGACGACGCGGCGCCGACGTGCAACGAGTCGGCCCGGTGGGCCCGCTCTCGACGGAACGGCCGCAGACGAGGAGCCCCACACATGCCGCGACAGGACACCCAGGGCCCGACCCGCCCCGGTCCTCCCCCGACGGCCGTGTGTGTGGGCGAGTCGATGGCCGTCCTGCTGCCGGACCGCCCGGGCCCACTGGAGTCGGTGGAGAGCTTCCGGCTGTCCGTCGGCGGCGCGGAGTCCAACGTGGCGGGCGCGCTGGCCGCGCACGGCGTGCCGACCGCCTGGATCAGCCGGGTCGGCGACGACGGCTTCGGCCGCCGGCTGCTCGCCGAGGTCGCCGCCCGAGGCGTGGACGTCTCGGCGGTCGCCGTCGACCCGCACCGCCCGACCGGCCTCTACCTCAAGGAGGTCGGTGGCACCACCGGCGACCGCCACGACCTCGGGCCCGGCCGCAGCCGGCTGCACTACCACCGGCGGGGCTCCGCGGCCGCCGCGCTCTCCCCGGACCTGCTCGCCGACCCCGCCGCCGCCGCGCTGCTGGCCGGCGCCCGACTGCTGCACCTGTCCGGCATCACCGCCGCCCTCTCCGACGGCTGCCTGGCCCTGCTGCGCGGCCTGCTCGCCGAGCGCCGCCCGAACCGGACGGTCAGCTTCGACCTCAACTGGCGTCCCTCGCTCTGGCGCGAGCGCGACCCGGCCGTGCTGCCACCGCTGCTGAACGCCGCCGACCTGCTGCTGCTCGGGGCGGACGAGGCCGAGGCCGCCTTCGGCACGGGCGACCCGGCCGCCCTGCGCCGCCGCTTCCCCGGCCCGGCCACCGTCGTGGTCAAGGAGGCCGCCCGGCAGGTGACCGTCCTGGACCGGGACGGTACGGCGGTCACCGAGCCGGCCCTCGCGGTCGAGGTGGTCGAGGCCACCGGCGCGGGCGACGCCTTCGCGGCCGGCTACCTGGCCGGCACCGTCCGGGGCCTGGACCAGCGGCGCCGGCTGCGGCTCGGCCACCTGAGCGCCGCCTGCGCCCTGACCGCCCACGGCGACCAGGCCGAGTTGCCGGACGCCGCCGTGGTGAGCGCGCTGCTCGACGCCACCCCCGCCCAGTGGGCCGCCACCCGGGTCACCGCGGCGGGCATCACCGGCCCGGCCCTGCCCGCCGGCCACCGGCGCCAGACCGACCGGGCGCCGTCCACCGACCGGACCCGGTCCGCCGAGCAGGCGCGGTCCACCGACCGGCCCCAGTCCGCCGACCGGCCCCCGTTCACCGACCGGGCCCGGGCACAATGAGCAGGAACCCCAGCCCTCGAAGCGGAGCACGATGAGCCAGACCGTCACCCGCGCGCTGCGCATCCTCGCCGAGCTCGGCGAGGGCGAGCGCTCCCTCGACCAGCTCGCCGAGGTGCTCGGCGTCCACAAGACGACCGTGCTCCGACTGCTGCAGAGCCTCGAAGAGGAACGATTCGTCTATCGCGACGTGGCCTACCGCTACCACCTGGGCGCCGGCCTCTTCGCACTCTCCGGCCTGGCCCTGGAGCAGCGCGGCGTGCGCCGGATCGCCGCCCCGCACCTGGCCGAGCTGAACGCCGCCACCGGCCAGACCGTGCACCTGGCCGCGTACGAGGGCGGCGAGGTGGTCTACATCGACAAGTTCGACTCCCGCCACCCGGTCAGGATGTACTCCCGGATCGGCCTGCGCGCCGCCCTGCACAGCGCCGCCGTCTCCAAGGTGCTGCTGGCCGACCTGCCGCTGCCCGAGCGGCGCCGGGTGGTGGCCGGGATCGACTTCACCCCGCACACCGAGCGCACCCTGACCACGCCCGAGGCGCTGCTCGCCGAGCTGGAGAAGGTCGCCGCCCAGGGCTGGGCGCAGGACCACGCCGAGCACGAGGCCTTCATCAACTGCGTGGCCGCGCCCGTCCGGGACGCCAGCGGACGGGTGGTCGCCGCCGCCTCGATCTCCGTCCCGGACATGGTCCTGCCGTACGAGCAGGTGCTGGACCTGCTCCCCCAGCTGCTCGCCACCACCCGCGCCGTCTCGGCCGACTGCGGCCGCCCCGACCACAACTGACGAACCGTCAAGCACAGCAAAGGAACCCGATGTCCTCCGAGCACCCGCAGACCGACGAGCACTCCCGGACCGACGGGAAGGTCGAGATCCGCACCGACGGCGCCCCCGCCCCCGCCTGGATGTTCTCCCAGGGCGTCCGCAAGGGCCCGATCCTCCAGGTCTCCGGCCAGGGCCCGCAGGACCCGGCCACCGGTGAGTACCTCCACCACGGCGACGTGAAGGCGCAGACCCGCCGCACGCTGGAGAACGTCAAGGCCATCGTCGAGGCCGGCGGCGCCACCATCGAGGACGTGGTGATGTTCCGCGTGTACCTCACCAAGCGGGCCGACTTCCCGCTGATGAACGAGGTCTACGCCGAGTTCATCGACGAGAACATCAAGCCCGGCGGCGTGAAGCCGTGCCGCACCACCGTCTTCGTCGAGCTTCCGCAGGAGCCGATGCTGGTCGAGATCGACGCCCAGGCCGTGGTCGGCTGACCGCCCCCGCCCCCCGGAGGGCCCGGACGCCTGCCGCGCGTCCGGGCCCTTCGGCCTGTCCGGCCGCCCGCCACACCCCCGACCGCCCGCTTGCCACACCTCCAGCGGAATATTAGGTTAGGCTCACCTAACTAACTGGAGGTCCGCCCATGAGCCTGCCCACCGGCGACACCGAGGCCCCCGAGCCCACCACCGCCGAACGGATCCACAGCCTGCTCAGCACGACCTCCTCGCTCACCGTCCGAGCCCTGGGCGAGCACCACCACCTGGACACCCCGGTCTCCGTCCACGGTTCCCGGCTGCGGCTGCGCACCGCCCTGGACGACCCGCTCACCGCGGCCGCCGCCGGCGCCACCGACGGCCTCGCCGTCGTCCTCGACGTCACCGACGTCTCCCCCGTCGCCGTCCGCGACCGGGTCCGTGCCCGCCTGACCCTGGCCGGCCGACTGCACCTGGCCCACCTCGCCGACGACGGCCTCAGCGTCCACCTGCGGGTGGACGTCGCCCACGCCGTCCTCGCCACCCCGTACGGCACCGGCGCGGTCACCGCCGCCGACCTCGCCGTCGCCGTCCCCGACCCGATGGCCCGGCACGAGGCCGCGATGCTCACCCACTTCGCCGACGACCACGCCGAGGCACTCGACGTCCTCACCCGCCTGCTCGACCCGGCCGTACTGGTCCACGGCCCGGAGGTCCGCCCGCTCGCCCTGGACCGCCACGGCCTGGTGCTGCGCCTGGACCACCCATACGGTCACCGCGACGTCCGCCTGGTCTTCTCCGAACCCGCCCGGGACACCGAGGAGTTCGGCCACCGGATGCACGAGCTGCTGGCCGCCGCCCAGTACGGCCTGCCGGTCCACCGACGCTGACCCCCGTCCCGTCACCGCTCGACCGCGTCCTCCAGCACCACCCGCCCGATCCGCACGTAGAGTTCCGGCCGCCACCGGCGCACCGCGAGCGCCAGCGCCACCCCGCCCGCGAACACCCCGATCACCAGGTACGGGATCAGCCGGAACAGCAGCGTGTGCGCCGCCGCCCCGGCCGCGGCGTCCTTGTTGAGCACCAGCAGCACCACCACCCCGGCCATCGCCACCCCGCCCACCAGCGGCGCGACCAGCGTCCGGAACCAGTGGGCGGTCTCCGGGTGCCGCCCCCGCACGTGGAAGTACCCGACCACGGCGAAGGAGCAGAGCGTCTGCACGACCAGGATCGCCATCGTCCCGAGCAGCGCCAGCAGCGTGTACAGGTGCGCGTACGGGTCCATCCCGGCCGCCAGGAACCCCGCCACCAGCCCCACCGCGATCACCGACTGCACCACCGAGGCGACGTGCGGCGAGCCGTGCCGCGGATGGGTGCGGCCGAGCCCCCGGTGCAGCAGCCCCTCCCGCCCGATCGCGTACAGGTAGCGGGCCGCGCACTGGTGGAAGGCCATCGCGCAGGCGAACGAGCCGGTGACGACCAGCCATTGGAACACCTTCACCGCCCAGGCCCCCAGGTGCGCGCCGAGCGGGTCGAAGAACAGGTTGTTGCCGTCCTTGCCCGGCACCGCGCCGCCCGCCACCGCGATCGCCCGCTCGACCCCGTTGCCGGACACGATCATCCAGGACACGAAGACGTAGAGCAGCCCGACCCCGATCACCGACACCAGCGTCGCCCGCGGCACCACCCGCTTCGGGTCGCGGGACTCCTCGCCGTACATCGCGGTGGACTCGAACCCCACCCAGGACCAGAACGCGAAGAACAGGCCGAGCCCCGCCGCGGCCGCCGAACTCCCCACCCCCCTCAGCGCGTTCAGCGGGTTCACGGCCGCGAGCACGATCCCGTCCGGGCCGCCGCCGGAGAACAGCACGGCGAACGAGACCGCACTCAGCACCCCGATCTCCAGCACCAGCGCGACCCCGAGCACCTTGGCCGTCAGGTGCAGGTCGAACCAGGCCATCACCCCGATCACCGCCGCCCCGGACAGCGCGTACCAGCCCCAGCCCAGCTCCACCCCCAGCTGCGAACGGACCAGCCCGCGCAGCGAGTACGCGAAGAAGCCGAGGGCCGAGGCCTCGGTGACGACGTACGCGAGCACCGCGAGCAGCCCCGAGGCCATCCCGACCACCCGGCCCAGCCCGTGCGAGACGTAGCCGTAGAACGCGCCGGCCGCGGTGATGTGCCGGGCCATCGCCACGTAGCCGACCGAGAACACCGTCAGCACCACGGTCGCCACGACGTACGCGGCGGGCGCGCCGACGCCGTTGCCCTGCCCGACGATGATCGGCAGGTTGCCGGTCATCGCGGTGATCGGGGCGGCGGTGGCGAGCGCCATGAACACCACGCCGACCAGGCCGACCGAATCGGCCTTCAGCCGGTCGACCCCGTCCTCCCCGGGTCGCTCCCGGCCGGCCGTCCTCCCCGCCACGCCCCCACTCCGGACCGCCATCCGCCCTCCTCGCCTCCGGACCCGCCCGCCCGGCCGGACCGACCGGGCGCTGACCGTCCGCCAGCATGACGTGCCGCGGCCACCCGGCGATGCCCCCGAACCCCTCCGTGACACCGGAGTTGACGCCGCGTTCGACCCGTCCGAACGAACCCGGGAACAGCCGGGCGGCGCGGAAACGGCAGTGGCCGGCCCGGCCGCACGAGGAGTCCTCGTACGGCCGGGCCGGCCTGGGCGTGTCCCGCGCCCATGTCCGCCGTGCGGCGATCACCCGGTCGAGCGGTCACCCGACATGACCATCCCGGAGGATCGTTTCGCCCCGCAGCGACGGTGGTTCCGGAAACCCTCGGAGTTCAGCCGTGGGTCAGAGCGCGACGCCGTGCGCGCGCAGGTAGGCGACCGGGTTGATGTCCGAGCCGTACTCCGAGCCGTTGCGGATCTCGAAGTGCAGGTGCGGGCCGGTCACGTTGCCGGTGGCGCCGGAGAGGCCGATCTGCTGGCCGACGGTGACGGCCTGACCGATCCTCACACCGATCGAGGAGAGGTGCGCGTACTCGGCGTAGTGGCCGTCGGCGAGCTTGATCTCGACCTCGTTGCCGTAGGCGCCGCCGTTGCCGGCCTTGACCACGACACCGTTGGCGATGGCGCGCAGCGGGGTGCCGGTGGAGGCGACGAAGTCCTGGCCGGTGTGGTGGCCGGAGGCCCACATCGAGCCGGCCACGCCGTAGGCGGTGCCGAGCCTCGGGTTGGCCAGCGGGGCGACGAAGCCGGAGGTGGCGGCGGCGACCGGAGTGGCGGTCACGGCCTGGGCCGGGGTGGCGACCTGCAGCTGGGTCTGCAGCTGCGCGGACGGCTTGGCGACCTCGGTCCGCACCTGGACCTGGTCCTGCGCCTTGGCGGCCTGGGTCGCGGGAGCGGCCGGGGCGGCCGGGGCGGCGGGCTTCGCCGGAGCGGAGTCGGCCGACGGCGCGACGGCGTGGCCCGGCAGCGCGAGCTGCTGGCCGGCGAAGATCAGGTTCGGGTTGGCACCGACGACCGAGCGGTTCCGCTCGTACAGCGCGTGCCAGCCGCCCTCGACGTTCTTGACCTCGGCGATCTTGGACAGGGTGTCACCGCTGACGACGCGGTAGCTCTCCTGCGCGGCCCGGGCGGCCGGAGCGGTGGCCGGAGCAGCGGCCGGAGCGGCCGACTCGGCGCCGGCGGAGGCGGCGGCCTGCGCGACCGGCGCGGCCGGAGCGGTGTGGGCCTGGGCACTCATCGCGGTGACGAGCGGGAGGGCGAAGGAGACACCGGTGACGGCGGTGGCGATGCCGATGCGGGCGGCGCGGGGCAGGGCGATACGACGAGCCTGAGCAGGCATGGAAGTTTCCTCTCCGACGCCTGCGAGGTGAGCTGTCGGGTTCGGGCTGGAGTTGCCCGGCCGCATGCGCGGCTTCACCCCTAGCCGGTCCTGGACGCCCGCGCCCTGAGGCGCGAACTCCGGTCCGGCGACTTACCTGTGGGTCCCCCGCTCCTGCCGTACAGAGTTCGTTTCGAACCACCGGGCAGCGGCAGGACTCGGCGTTCCACCCGGCGGATCCGTCCGGACTGGCCGGGCGGTCGCTGAACTAAAACCCATCCGTTCGGGTGAAGCAATGTCGATCTTTGAAAGCGCAACCATTCCCCCTCCCCCGGTGACCCTCCGCAGGCCGGAGCCCACCATCCGTACACAATCCATTCACCCCCCGCCACTGATCCACGACCCTGCGCCGAGATCCGCGACGCTGCGCAGCCGCCTACTCACACCCCGCCCACCGTCAACACACCCACCGGTGACCCTTGTCACGTGCGCCTCGGCAGCGCAGGATTCGCCCGTGGCCACCTCAGAGGCCGGCACCCTGCGCCTGAGCACCGCGCAGGGCCGCTGGGTACTACTGGCGACGGTGCTCGGCTCCAGCATGGCGATGCTCGACGGCACCGTGGTGAACGTCGCCCTGCCCCGGATCGGCGCCGACCTCGGCGCCTCCCTCGCGTCCCTGCAATGGACCCTGAACGCCTATCTGCTCACCCTGGCGGGCCTGATCCTGCTCGGCGGCGCACTGGGCGACCGCTACGGGCGGCGCAAGGTCTTCCTGATCGGCGTGGTCTGGTTCGCCATCGCCTCCGCCGCCTGCGCCGCCGCACCGAACATCCACGTGCTGATCGCCGCCCGCGCCGTCCAGGGCATCGGCGGAGCACTGCTCACCCCCGGCTCGCTCGCCATGCTCCAGGCCGTCTTCCACCCTGACGACCGCTCGGCGGCGGTCGGCCTCTGGTCCGGCCTGGGCGGGGTGTCGGCCGCGGTCGGCCCGTTCCTCGGCGGCTGGCTGGTGGACGGACCCGGCTGGCGCTGGATCTTCCTGCTGAACCTGCCGCTCGCCGCCGCCGTGATCGCCGTCGCCACCCGGTCGGTGCCGGAGAGCCGGGACAAGGACGCCTCCGGCCGCTTCGACGTGCTCGGCGCCGTGCTCGCCGCCCTCGCCCTCGGCGCGATCACCTACGCGCTGACCGCGGCCGGCGAGGGCCTGTCCCCCACCGTCTGGGTCAGCGGGGTGATCGGGGTGGCGCTCGGCGTCGCCTTCGTGGCCGTCGAGCGCCGCGCACCCGAACCGATGCTGCCGCTCGGCCTCTTCTCCTCCCGGCTGTTCACCGCGGTGAACCTGGTCACCCTGTGCGTGTACGCGGCGTTCAGCGGCGTCTTCTTCCTGCTGGTGGTGCAGCTCCAGATCGTGTCGGGGTTCTCGCCGCTGGTCTCGGGCTTCGCCCTGGTGCCGATCACCGTGCTGATGCTGCTGCTGTCCGCCCGTGCCGGACGCCTCGGCAAGCGGATCGGCCCGCGCATCCCGCTCACCGTCGGCCCGATGCTGTGCGCCGCCGGGGTGCTGCTGATGCTGCGCATCGGCCCGGACTCCTCGTACTGGGTGGACGTGCTTCCCGCCGTCACGGTGCTGGGCTGCGGCATGACGCTGCTGGTCGCACCGCTGACGGCGACCGTGCTGGCCGCCGTCGAGGTCCGCCACGCGGGCATCGCCAGCGGGGTCAACAACGCCGCCGCCCGCGCGGCCGGCCTGCTCGCGGTGGCCGCCCTGCCGGCGCTGGCCGGGCTGAGCGGCGACGCCTACCGGGTGCCCGCCTCGGTCGACGCCGCCTTCCACACCGCCATGCTGATCTGCGCGGGCCTGCTGGTCGCCGGCGGGCTGATCGCCTCCGCGACCGTACGGGGCAACGTGCTCGCCCCCGAGGAGCAGCCGGTGGCCGAGCCGAACTGCGACTGGCCGTGCGGGCCCACCGCCCCGCCGCTCGACCCGGGCCACGTCCCCGTGACGCGCGAGGGCCCCGCCACCGGTCCGGCGGCGGGGCCCTCACCCAAGGGCTGACGCTACGTCAGAAGGCGCTTCCTGTCAGGGAATGCCGCCCGTCAGAGAATGTCGCCGGGCGCGTACTTGGCGGCCTCCGGGTAGGCGGCCGCGACGGCCTCCACCCGGCGGACGACCTCGGCGACCTGGGCGCCGGCCGCGCCGGTGAAGGACAGCTTGTCGGCCAGCAGCGCGTCCAGGGCGGCCCGGTCCAGCGGGATCCGCTCGTCGGCGGCCAGCCGGTCCAGCAGCTCGTTCTCCCGGGCGCCGGCGCGCATCGCCAGCGCGGAGGCGACGGCGTGCTCCTTGATGACCTCGTGCCCGGTCTCCCGGCCGACGCCCGCGCGCACCGCGCCCATCAGCACCTTGGTGGTGGCGAGGAACGGCAGGTAGCGGTCCAGCTCGGCCTCGATCACGGCGGGGAAGGCGCCGAACTCGTCGAGGACGGTCAGGAAGGTCTCCAGCAGGCCGTCGAAGGCGAAGAACGCGTCCGGCAGCGCGACCCGGCGCACCACCGAGCAGGAGACGTCGCCCTCGTTCCACTGGTCGCCGGCCAGCTCGCCGGTCATCGAGGCGTAGCCGCGCAGGATGACGGCCAGGCCGTTGACGCGCTCGCAGGAGCGGGTGTTCATCTTGTGGGGCATCGCGGAGGAGCCGACCTGGCCCTCCTTGAAGCCCTCCGTCACCAGCTCGTGGCCGGCCATCAGGCGGATGGTCTTGGCCAGGCTGGACGGCGCGGCGGCCAGCTGGACGAGGGCGGTGAGCACCTCGAAGTCCAGCGAGCGCGGGTAGACCTGGCCGACGCTGGTCAGCGCGCGGTCGAAGCCGAGGTGCCCGGCGACCCGGCGCTCCAGCTCGGCGAGCTTCTCGGTGTCCCCACCGAGGAGGTCCAGCATGTCCTGGGCGGTGCCGACCGGGCCCTTGATCCCGCGCAGCGGGTAGCGGGCGATCAGCTCCTCCAGGCGGCGGAAGGCGACCAGCAGCTCGTCGGTGATCGAGGCGAACCGCTTGCCCAGGGTGGTGGCCTGCGCGGCCACGTTGTGCGAGCGGCCGGCCATGACCAGCTCGGAGTGCTGGGCGGACAGCTTGGCCAGACGCACCAGCACGGCCACCGTGCGGTCCCGCACGTGCTCCAGGGACTGGCGGATCTGGAGCTGCTCGACGTTCTCGGTCAGGTCCCGGGACGTCATGCCCTTGTGGATCTGCTCGTGCCCGGCGAGCTCGCTGAACTCCTCGATGCGGGCCTTCACGTCGTGGCGGGTGATCCGCTCACGGGCGGCGATCGAGCCGAGGTCGACCTGGTCGATCACCCGCTCGTAGTCGGCGACGGCCGTCGCCGGCACCTCGACGCCGAGGTCCTGCTGGGCCTTCAGGACGGCCAGCCACAGGTGGCGCTCGAGGACCACCTTGTGCTCGGGGGACCACAGCTGGGCCAGGGTCGCCGAGGCGTACCGGGAGGCCAGGACATTGGGGATCTGGGGCTTCGCGCTCACGCTTCGCAAGGGTAACAGCCGAGGTCACGCCGGACGTCGGCGGATGGGGTAGGCTGGGTCAATTGAGCGCCCTTCAGATGGCACTTCAAAGCCTCCTCACCGCAAGGATATCACATCGATGAGCGAAGCACCAGCGGCCACGGGGAACCCCGGCGATGCCCTCGCCGCGGCCCTGCGCACCGAGCAGGCCCATCTCACCCGGCTCTACGCCCGACTGGACGCCGTCCGCGAACGCGCCCGCCGCACCGCCGACGGCGCCCACGACCAGGCCGCACCCGGCGGCACCCACCAGGCCCGGCTGGAACGCGAGGTGCGCGCCCGCGAGGCCGCCCGTCACGCCGCCCGGCTGGACGCGGTCGAGCGCGGCCTGTGTTTCGGCCGGCTCGACGAGCGCGACGGCACCGTCCACTACATCGGCCGCACCGGCCTGACCGACGAGGCGTACGAACCGCTGCTGCTCGACTGGCGGACCCCGGCCGCCCGCCCCTTCTACACCGCGACCCCCGCCCACCCCGGCCCCGTGGTCCGCCGCCGCCACCTGCACACCCGGGACCGCACCCTCACCGGACTGGACGACGAGGCGCTCGACCTCACCGGACTGGACGAGTCCGGCCGGCGCGGCCTGGTCGGCGAGGCCGCCCTGCTCGCCGCCCTCGGCCGCGAGCGCACCGGCCGGATGGGCACCGCCGTCGCCACCATCCAGGCCGAGCAGGACCGGGTGATCCGCTCCCCGCTGCCCGGCGCCCTGGTGGTCCAGGGCGGCCCCGGCACCGGCAAGACGCTGGCCGCCCTGCACCGCGCCGCCTACCTGCTGTTCACCCACCGCGCCGCGCTGGAGCGCCGCGGCGTGCTGGTGATCGGCCCCAACCCCGGCTTCCTGCGGTACATCGACGAGGTGCTGCCCGCCCTCGGCGAGACCGAGGTGGTGCTGCGCACCGTCGGCGAACTCCTCCCCGGCGTCACCGCCACCGGCACCGACGCCCCCGCCACCGCCTTCGCCAAGGGCGGCCCCTGGATGGCCGGGGTGCTCCGGCGCGCCCTTGCCGCCCACCAGACGGCCCCGGCCGACGGCCTGGACCTCGGCGAGGGGCTGAAGGTCTCCGCCCGGGCCTGCGCCGAGGCCCGCGACGCCGCCCGCGGCCTGCGGCTGCCCCACAACCGGGCCCGCGGTTTCTTCCTCGGCACCCTGCTCGACGCCCTCGCCATCGCCCAGGCGCTCACCCTAGGCCGCCCCTACGACGACGAGGAGGCGCACTACGCCCCGCGCGAGCTGTGGGAGCGGACGGACGTCCGCGCCGCCCTCGACCCGCTCTGGCCCCGGCTCACCCCGCAACAGCTGCTCGAACGGCTGCTCACCGACCGGGAGTTGCTCACCACAGCGACCCCCGAACACGCGGCCGCCCTGCTCCGCCCGCCCGGCTCCGGCTGGACGGTCGAGGACGTCCCACTGCTCGACGAGGCCGCCGAACTCCTCGGTACGGCAGGGGAATCCGCCGCTGCCGACCAGGATCCGGACGAACTTGCCTTCGCCCAGGGCGTGTTGACCATCACCGGACAGACCGGCGATGCCCTGCTGGACTCCGCCGCGCTGGCCGGGCGCTTCCGCGACGACGGCCCGTACCGCTCGACCGCCGAACGCGCCGCCGCCGACCGCACCTGGGCCTACGGCCACGTCGTCGTGGACGAGGCCCAGGAGCTGTCCGCGATGGCCTGGCGCGCCGTCCTGCGGCGCGTCCCGACCAACTCGCTCACCATCGTCGGCGACCTCGCCCAGACCGGATCCCCCGCCGGCGCCAGCAGTTGGGCCGAGATGCTCGACCCGCACCTGCCCGGCCGCTGGCGCGAGGAGCGGTTGACCGTCAACTACCGTACGCCCCAGCCCTTCATGGCCCTCGCCTCCGCCGTGCTGCGCGCCGCCGCACCCGGCCACCGGCCGCCCGAGTCCATCCGCCCGGGCACCGAGCGACCCCGCGCGGTCCACGTCCCGGAGGGCGACTTCGCCGCCGCGCTCACCCGGCTACCCGCCGGCCCCGGCACCCTGGGCGTGATCGCACCGGACGCCCTGGCCGCGGAACTGGACGCGCTCACCGTGGCGGACGCCAAGGGGCTGGAGTTCGACGCGGTCGTGGTGGTCGAGCCGGCCGGACTCGCCCCGCGCGACCTCTACGTCGCCCTGACCCGGGCCACCCGCTCACTCACCCTGCTCCACCACCGACCGCTGCCGCCGGAGTTCGCCGGGCTGCTCTGACCGGCGCGAGGCACGGGCGGCACGGGCGGCACTGGCGGCACGGGCGGCGCGGGGTCCTACTGCGCGCCGCCCGTACGGGCCAGCACCGGCAGCACCTGGGAGCAGATCGAGTGCAGCGCGATCCGCTGCTCGTCGGTCATCGCCTCGAAGGCCTGGTGGGTCCGGGCCATCTCGCCCCGGATGCGGTTCAGGATCTCCCGGCCCTCGGCCGTGATCACCACGATCTTCACCCGGCGGTCACCGGCCGCCGCCTCCCGGTTGGCCAGGCGCAGCGACTCCAGCCGGTCCACGATCCCGGTCACGTTCGACGCGTCGCAGCCCAGCCGCCCGGCCAGCGCCCGCATCGGCACCGGCTCCTGCACCGCGCCCAGCGCCTTGGCCTGCGAGGAGGAGAGGCCGTGCCGGGCGGCGGCCGCCGCGAAGTCCTGGAAGTACGCGGCACCGACGGCGGCCAACACCTCCATCAACTCGGCGTTGGTCGGTACGGTCGTCGTCGCTGTCGAACCCATGGGGTCAGCGTACGACCAGGTGCTTCAGTAACTCAAGCTTTGACCACGGCAACCGTCGGCGAGCCGCCTCACACCGCCCCGGGGTCAGAGCACCAGCTGGTCGAACAGCCGCCGCAGCTCCGCCTCCGGGTCCGCGGTCAGCCCGGTGTGCACGGGCCCCGGCTGGACGATCGCGCTGCGCGGCGCGGTCAGCCAGCGGAACCGCTGCCCGGGGCTGTCCCCCGCCGCCGGACCGGCCTGCGGGCCGCCCTGACAGACCGCCTCGATCCCGTGCAGCGCCCGCCGCACGCCCTGGACGTCCGCGACCGGGTCCAGTGCCAGCAGCCGGGCCTGGTCCAGGTGGGTCCGGGCGGCCAGGTGCGAGCTCTGCCGGCAGTACAGCAGCACCCCGACGTTGACGCACTCGCCGCGCTCGACCCTCGGCACCGCGCGGATCACGGCGTACTCGTAGTCGTGCAGCTCGACGGTGACCGGCAGCGCGGACAGCACGGGCTCGGTCATGCGGGCACCTCCGGAAGCCAGTCGCGCGGACCGGCCAGTCGTTCGGTCAACTGGGCGCGGTACGCGGCGCGCACCTCGTCGGGCGAGTCGAAGCCGAACTCGTCCGCCAGCCAGACCTCGGGGATCTGCGCCACCGCGCCCTCGATCGCCGCCTCGGCGAGCGGCGCGAGCGCCTTGTCGGCCGCCGCCAGGTCCGGCCGGGCGCGCAGCAGCGCATGGTCGGAGGCGTCGTACGGACGGCGGATCCAGGCGGCGGCGCCGGACCAGTTGTGGTGGAAGATCAGGCTCGCGCCGTGGTCGATCAGCCGCAGCCCGCCGGTCGCCACCAGCAGGTTGGGGTTGCGCCAGGAGCGGTCGACGTTGCCGATCAGCGCGTCGAACCAGAGCACCTGCCCGGCCAGCTCGGGGTCCACCTCGAAGCAGAGCGGGTCGAAGTTGAGCGCGCCGCTGACGAAGGCCATCCCCAGGTTGGTCCCGCCGCTGGCCCGCATCTGGTCCTGGATCTGGTGGTCCGGCTCGCTGCGCGCGAGCACCGGGTCCAGGTCGACCGTCACCAGCTCCGGCACCGGCAGCCCGAGCCGCCGGCCGAGCTCCCCGGCCAGCACCTCCGCGACCAACGCCTTGCGGCCCTGCGCCGCACCGACCCATTTCAGCGCGTACAGCCGCCGATCGTCGGCCTCGACCAGGCCCGGCATCGAGCCGCCTTCTCGCAGTGGCGTCACATAGCGGATCGCCGTCACCTCGGGTAGCACGGCCGACAGCCTATCGGTGTCTGCGCCCCTTCCTCTCCCTTCACCTCCGCACCTCCCCCCCGGCACCTCCCTTCCCTCCCCACCCCCACGGCCCCGCCCCGGTGGCAGCCCCCGCTGCTCCGTGCGAGTGTGGCGGACAGTAAATGGGGACCTTCACGGCAAAGGGATGAGCGATGGAACGACCTCGGATCCTGATCGTGGGCGGTGGCTTCGCCGGTCTGGAGTGCGCCCGCCGCCTCGAACGCAAGCTGTCACCGTCGGAGGCCGAGATCTCGCTGGTCACACCGTTCAGCTACCAGCTCTACCTCCCCCTCCTCCCCCACGTCGCGGCCGGCGTCCTCACCCCGCAGTCCGTGGCCGTCTCGCTGCGCCGCTCGCTGCGCCGCACCCACATCGTCCCGGGCGGCGCCATCGGCGTGGACCCGGCCTCCAAGGTGTGCGTCGTCCGCAAGATCACCGACGAGGTGGTCGCGCTGAAGTACGACGTCCTGGTACTCGCCCCGGGCAGCGTCACCCGCACCTTCGACATCCCCGGCCTCACCGACTACGCCCGCGGCATGAAGACGCTCGCCGAGGCGGCCTACGTCCGGGACCACGTGATCGCCCAACTCGACCTCGCCTCCACCACCCTGGACCAGAAGGAGCGCGAGTCCCGGCTCCAGTTCGTGGTGGTCGGCGGCGGCTACGCGGGCACCGAGACGGCCGCCTGCCTCCAGCGGCTGACCACCGCCGCCGCCCACCGCTACCCGCGCCTGGACGCCCGGCAGATCAAGTGGCACCTGATCGACATCGCCCCGAAGCTGATGCCGGAACTCGGCGACCCGCTCGGCGAGGCCGCCCTGGAGGTGCTGCGCGACCGCGGCATCGAGGTCTCACTGGGCGTCTCGGTCGCCGAAGTCGGCGCCGAGACGGTCAAGTTCACCGACGGCCGGGTGCTCCCCTGCCGCACCCTGATCTGGACGGCGGGCGTGGCCGCGAGCCCGCTGATCGGCACCCTGGACGCCGAGACGGTCCGCGGCCGGCTCGCCGTGACGGCGGAGATGCGGGTGCCGCAGTTCGAGGGCGTGTTCGCGCTCGGCGACGCCGCCGCCGTCCCCGACCTCGCCAAGGGCGACGGCGCGGTCTGCCCGCCGACCGCCCAGCACTCCGCCCGCCAGGGCCGCGCGGTCGCGAACAACGTGATCGCCTCGCTCCGCAACCAGCCCCTGGAGCCGTACTACCACAAGGACTTGGGCCTGGTGGTCGACCTCGGCGGCAAGGACGCGGTCTCCAAGCCGCTCGGCGTGGAACTCCGCGGCGTGCCCGCGCAGCTGGTGGCGCGCGGCTACCACCTGATGGCGATGCGCACCAACGTGGCCAAGTTCCGGGTGGGCACCAACTGGCTGCTCAACGCGACCGCCGGCGACGAGTTCGTCCGCATCGGATTCCTCGCCCGCCAACCCGCCCGGCTGCGGGACTTCGAGTACACCGACTCCTACCTGACGAAGGATCAGGTCCGCGCGCACGCCCAGTCGCTGCTCGCCAAGGGCTGAGCACGGCAGACCGACGGAACGGCGCCCCCGCCGCCAGGACCGGCCGCGGGGGCGCCGAACCGCGCCGTCACCGTACGATCACCGCGCGGCCAGGTACATCCCGCTCGCGTCCTGCCCGGCCGTGTTGCGGCACGCGTAGTCACCGCTCGGGCGCGCCCACAGCAGCGTCAGGCAGCGCCCGACCGCCTGCTGGCCGTAGTAGTTGGGGTGCATCGACTCCTGCAGCGCGCCCTGGGTGGAGTTGAGCCCGCCGTCCAGGAAGCGCGCCCACTCGCTGGTGGTCGCGGACGGGCCGGAGCCCGCGGTCGGCTGCCTGGTGGCCGTCGAGCAGACCTCGCGGCCCTGCAGCATGTCCGACAGGTCCAGGAACTGCGCACCCTTGGCGGCGGCGACGCCCGCCAGCGCCTGGGAGATCTGCGGCACCATCGAGTCTCGGGCCCAGTCGGCGTCCCCGTCCCAGAACGGGCAGCCGCCGGTGTTGGAGCGGGTCCAGCCGCTCTCCGGGTAGCGCATCTCGGCGCTGCGCGGGATCGGCGACGGGTAGGACTGCAGTACCAGGCGGTAGTCCGACGGCGCGTAGCCGGCGTCGGCCATCACCGCGCGGATCTCGTCGATCGACTTGCCGACCCCGGCCATCGCCGCGGGCATCCGGCCGTCGATCTGGGACTGCGCGGAGTCGTGGCAGTAGGAGTACCAGATCAGGTAGTCCTTGACGCAGGTGGAGATGACGTCCGAGAAGCCCAGGTCGTTGCCACCGATCGACAGGGTGATCAGCTTGACGTTGTTCTGCCGTGCCACGGTGGCGAGTTGGTCGGCCTGCGGGGCCTCGCCCTTGAGGGACTGGCCGCCGTTGGAAGCGCGGAAGACGTTCGCGGTGACGGCACCGGAGCAGGCCAGGTCGATCTCGTTCTGGGCCCCGGTCGAGGCGCTGAGCACCTCGGCGACGTCCGAGCGGTCGCACCCGCTCGCGGCGGTGGCGCCGTAGACCCGCGAGGCGTCGTACGAACTGCCGGTCCAGGCCCGGTCGGTGCCGTTGCGGCTGCCGCTGGTACCGGCCGAGTTGCCCTTCCAGCGGCCGGCCTCGCCGGAGATGTAGCTGTCGCCGAGCGTGACGCTGGCGGTGGGCCCGGACGGCACGACGGCCGGTGCGGGCGTCGCGGCGGAGGCCGGGGAGGCGACGGCCAGGCTCGCGACGGCGAGCGGGAGGGCGAGGGCTGCGGCGAGCAGCCGGCGGCCGGGTCGCGGGGTGCTGCGGGTGATGCTCGAACGGTTCTCGGGCACTGCGGAACTCCTGCGGCTCGGTCTTCCCGAGGATCGGGGAACGGGAAGACGCCTGGGTGAGGGTGGGCCGCCGGCCGGTGGCGCGATGAAGATGACATGCCCGCGCGGGCCTCCGCTAGGAGTCTGCGGCAGGTTTCCGCTTTTGTTACCGACGGGTTCAGACCAGGCGGGCGAACGACGACCGGATGCCGCCCGCGGTTCACACCCGCCACATCCGCCCCACGACCTCCCGCCTCAAGCCCCCGCCGCACGCCCGTCCGCCCCGCGGAGGCCCCGCTCCCGACGCCCGCCCCGGACTCACACCAGCCGCGACCCGCCCCCACCCGCCCCCAGCACCGCCGCCAGATCCTCCGCCAGCTCCCGCGCCTGCGCCGCCTCCAGCCGCGCCGTGGTGAACCGCAGCCCGGGCGGCGACTGGATCCGGTACCGCGCGCCCGGCGCCGCGACCCAGCCGCGCTGCACCAGCGCCGCCAGCACCGAGGTCTCGTCCGGCACCGGTACCCAGACGTTCAGCCCGCTCCGCCCGTGCGCGGCGATCCCACGGGCCGCCAGCTCGCCCAGCAGGGCGTCCCGCCGGGCCCGGTAGGCGGCGGCCACCCGATCGGCCGGCGCGGCGTCACCGGCCCACAGCTCCGCGACGGTGCGCTGCAGCAGGTGGCTGACCCAGCCGGCACCCAGCCGCAGCCGGCCGGCCACCCGTCCGATCGTCTCCTGGTCGCCGACCGCCACCGAGACCCGCAGGTCCGGCCCGTACGCCTTGGCCGCCGAGCGCACCACCGCCCAGTGCCGGGTGTCGGCGCCGACCAGCGAGTGGTACGGCTGGTCGACCATGCCGTGCCCGTGGTCGTCCTCGATCAGCAGCACCCCGGGGTGCTCGGCCAGTACGGCCTTCAGCGCCTCGGCCCGCCGTGCGGTGAGCGCCGCCCCGGTCGGGTTCTGCGCCCGGCTGGTGACCACCACGGCCCGCGCGCCCTCGGCCAGCGCCGCGGCCAGCGCGTCCGGCAGCGGGCCCTCGTCGTCCAGCCGGACGGGCGCCTGCTTCAGCCCCAGCGCGGGCAGCAGGTCGAGCAGGCTGCCCCAGCCCGGATCCTCGACGGCCACCGCGTCGCCGGGGCGCAGCCGGGCGCCGAGGATGCGTTCGACGGTGTCCAGCGAGCCGGAGGCGACGGCGATCGGGCCGCCGGGCAGGCCGTCGGCCTCGAAGGACGCGCGGGCGAGCGTGAGCAGCAGCGGGTCGACGGCGGCGTGCCCGTACAGCACCGGGTCGGTGCGCGCGGCCTCGGCGGCGGCCGCGAGGGCCGGGGCGAGGTCGGGCAGCAGGGCCGGGTCGGGGTTGCCGGTGGACAGGTCGCGGGCGTGCGGCGGGACGGGGATGCGGATCTGGTCGCGCGGGGTGAGGGCGGGCCTGGGCAGGATGCGGCTGCCCTTGCGGCCGGCGGTCTCGATCACGCCGCGGTCGCGCAGCAGCCGGTAGGCGGCGGCGACGGTGTTGGGGTTGACGCCCAGTTCGGCGGCGAGGTCGCGCAGCGGGGGCAGCGCGGTTCCGGGGGCGAGCTGCCCACTGCTCACGCCCTGCTCGATGTGGGCCGCGATTTCGCTGGCGCGTCGCCCTTTCAGCGGATAGTCTCCTAGCACAAAGCAAATTATGCACTAGTACATAGAGGATGTCATGTCAGCCAGCGCGGAGGGTTCGCCCAGCTACTCCCGTACCCCGAGGACCACCCCCACCCGCTACCGGGACCGGGCCACCTGGGAGCAGGAGGCGATCCACGCCATCCTCGACAGCGCCTACATCTGCCACCTCGGCTTCGTCGTCGACGGCGCCCCCGTGGTCCTGCCGACGATCTTCGCCCGGGTCGGCAGCCGGCTCTACGTCCACGGCTCCACCGGCAGCCGCCCGCTGCGCAACGCCTCCGGCGAGCAGGGCATGCCGGTCTGCGTCACCGTCACCCAGGTCGACGCGCTGGTGCTGACCAAGTCCGCGTTCAACCACTCGGTGAACTTCCGCTCGGTGGTCGCCCACGGCACCGCGCACCAGGTCACCGACCCCGAGGAGCTGGACGTCGCGCTCGCCGCCCTGGTCGACCACGCGATTCCGGGGCGCTCAGCCGAGGTCCGTCCGGCCAACGCCAAGGAGCTCGCCGCCACCGCCGTCCTCCGGCTGGAGCTGGACGAGGTCTCGGCCAAGACCCGCGAGGACGGCGCCGACGACGACCCCGAGGACGCCGACCTGCCACACTGGTCCGGTCTGATCCCGGTCACCACCGTGCACGGCACCCCCGAGCCGCACCCCGGCACCGCCGTCCCGCTCCCCGCGCACCTGCGCGGCTACCCCCGCTGACGGGAGGAGCTCCCGTGCTGATCAGATCCTGGGACCGCGGCGACGAGCAGGAGTGGCGCGCCTGGCTGGCCGAGGGCCGCGACTTCGGCCTGCTCGCCGCCAACGGCGGCCCCGGCGAGGGCCCGGTGCTCGTCCCGACGCACTTCCTGCTGGACGCCGAACGCGGCGAGATCCTGCTCCACCTCGCCGCGCCCAACCCGCTGCTGGCCGCCGTCCGGGCCGACCCCCAGGTCACCCTCGCGGTCACCGACGGCTACACGTTCGCCCCCGGCCACTGGCGCGGCGAACCGGGCACGCCCACCAGCTACTACGCCTCGGTCCACTTCCACTGCACCGCCGAGGTGGTCGAGTCCGCGGCCGGCAAGGCGGAGATCCTCAACCGCCAACTGGCGCACTTCCAGCCCGAGACACCGGAGGTCCGGGTGGTGCCCGGCGAGGGCACCTTGGCCCGGCAGCTGCCCGGGCTGCGCGGGCTCCGGCTGACGGTGAACGAGGTACGGGCCAAGTTCAAGTACGACGACAAGAAGCCCGCCGAGGAGCAGTACGCCATCGCCGACCGGCTCGCCGAGCGCGCCGACGGCCCGGGGCGCGGCCACGACCAGTACGCCGCCGCCCGTACCCAGCTGCTCCGCCGTCACCGACGGCGCACCGCCTAGCCGGGCACCGCGAACGCCGCGGGGCACCGACGCCCCCCGGGCCACGCCCCGCGCGTCGACCACTCGCGCACCGGCGGCCCCGCGCACCGGCGGCCGCGCGCCGTCGGCTGACTCCGGGTCACCCGGTCGGCCGCCAACTCGGGCAGGTCGGCCGCGGCGCTGCTCGAATGTGAGACGAGCCCTGCCCACTCACCGTCGGAGCGGGCCCGTCCACCCCCGGGAGCGCGTGTGTCCTCAGTCAACAGCCAACGGGCGTCCGGCGAGGCCCACCTCGGCCACGTGGTGTTCATCTCGGCGGCCGCCGCCATGGGCGGTTTCCTGTTCGGCTACGACAGCGCGGTGATCAACGGTGCCGTGACGGGCATCCAGAAGCACTTCGCGGTCGGCCACGGCACCACCGCGTTCGTGGTGGCCATCGCGCTGCTCGGCTCGGCGGTGGGCGCGGTGCTCGCCGGCCGGCTCGCCGACCACCTCGGCCGGGTCCGCACGATGCTGCTGGCCGCCGCACTGTTCGCGGCCAGCGGCATCGGCTCGATGTTCCCGCCGAACATCGAGACCCTCGCCGCCTGGCGCGTGATCGGCGGCATCGCGATCGGCATCGCCTCGGTGATCGCCCCGACGTACATCGCCGAGGTCGCCCCGACCGCCTACCGCGGCCGGCTCGCCTCCTTCCAGCAGATGGCGATCGTGCTCGGCATCACCGTCTCCCAGCTGGCCAACTGGGCCCTCAACCAGGCCGCCGGCGGCGAGTCCACCAACCACCTCGGCGGCATCCAGGCCTGGCAGTGGATGCTCGGCGTCGAGGCCATCCCGGCCCTGGTGTACGGGCTGATGGCGCTCGCCATCCCGGAGTCGCCGCGCTACCTGATCGCCGACCACCGCGAGGAGCAGGCCCGCCGGGTGCTGGTCGAGGTCGAGGGCGAGGGCGTGGACCTGGACGCCCGGGTGGCGGAGATCCGCTCGGTGCTGTCGTCCGCCCGCAAGCCCCGGGCGAAGGACCTGATGGGCGGCCGGTTCGGCCTGCTGCCGATCGTCTGGGTCGGCATCGGCGCCTCGGTGTTCCAGCAGTTCGTCGGCATCAACGTGATCTTCTACTACTCGTCCTTCCTGTGGCAGTCGGTCGGCATCAACGAGGCCAACTCCCTGCTGATCAGCCTCTCCACCTCGATCATCAACGTGATCGGCACGGTGATCGCGATGGTCCTGGTGGACCGGATCGGCCGCAAGCCGCTGGCCCTGGCCGGCTCGATCGGCATGGCGGCCGCGCTGGGCACCGCCGCCTGGGCGTTCTCGTACCGGGAGGGCACCGGCGCCACCGCCACCCTGGACAACACCCACGCCACCGTCGCCCTGGTCGCCGCGCACGTCTTCGTGCTCTGCTTCGCCTTCTCCTGGGGCGTGGTGGTCTGGGTTCTGCTCGGCGAGATGTTCCCCAACCGGATCCGCGCGCTGGCGCTGTCCGTCGCCGCCTCGGCGCAGTGGATCGCCAACTGGGCGATCACCGTCAGCTTCCCGGACCTCGCCGACTGGAACCTCTCCGCGACGTACGTCATCTACGCGGCCTTCGCGCTGCTCTCCATCCCGTTCGTGGCCTTCTGCATCAAGGAGACCAAGGGCCGCGCCCTGGAGGAGATGGGCTGACCCGGCCCCGTCCACCGCCCCCGCCGCAGGCGGCCCGCACCGCCGGCCCCCGCCGCTCGCGGCCCGACCCACCGAGAGGAAGCCATGCCTGACCAGGGCGGATCCCGGCAGAACGTCACCTTCCCGAGCAACGGCCGCACCGCGCACGGCTACCTGGCCCGGCCGCCGCAGGGCGTCGGGCCCGGCCTGGTGGTTGTCCAGGAGTGGTGGGGGCTCACCTCGCACATCGCCGACATGGCCGACCGCTTCGCCGCCGAGGGCTTCACCGTCCTCGCCCCCGACCTGTTCGGCGGCGCCACCACCCACGACGGCGCCGAGGCGGCCCGGTTCAGGCGCGAGCTCCCGGTCGAGCGGGCGGTGGAGGACCTGGCCGGAGCCGTCGACCACCTGCTCTCACTGGACGCCGTGGTCGGCGACGCCGTCGGGGTGGTCGGCTTCTGCATGGGCGGCGGCTTCGCCCTGCTGCTGGCCGCCCGGGCCGGCGACAAGGTGGCCGCCGTGGTCCCGTTCTACGGCCTGCCGCCCGATCCGGACTTCGACTACCGCGGCCTGACCGCCCACGTGCTCGGCCACTTCGGCGAGTTGGACGGCTCGATCCCGATGGCCGCCGTGGACGAGGCGGCGATCCGGATCGGCGAGGCCACCGACGTCCGCCCGGAGATCCACTTCTACCCGGCCGGGCACGCCTTCATGAACGACGAGAACCTGATCGGCACCTACGACGCGCTCCAGGCCCGGATCGCCTGGCGCCGGACCCTCACCTTCCTCCGGGGCCACCTCGGCTGACTCCCCTCCCGCCCGGGCTCCGGTGTGACAACGGGATGGACACCTGTACGACCTTTCGGCATAGTCTCCGGGTGCCGACCCCACCTCCGCGCCGCTTCGCCTGGGCGAGCCGCAACTTCCGCATCCAGACCGCCGCCACCGTGATCAGCGGCCTCGGCAACGCCGGCGCCCCCATCGCCACCGCCTTCGCCGTGTTCGGCACCGGCGGCACCACCGCCGAGGTCGGCTACGTCACCGCCGCCCGGTTGGTGCCCACCGTGCTGCTCCTGGTGGTCGGCGGCACCCTCGCCGACCGGTTGCCGCGCCACCTGATCATGGTCGCCGCCAATGTGTTCAGCGGGGTCTCCCAGGCCGTCCTGGCGGCCCTGGTGCTGACCGGGGACGTACGGCTCTGGCAGATGCTGGCGCTCTCCGCGGCCGGCGGAGCCGGCTACGCGCTCTACACCCCGGCCTCCGGCGGCATGATCATGCAGGCCGTCCCCCAGGAGCACGCCGCCCGCGCCTTCGCGGTCTTCCGGATGGGCCTCAACGCCTCCCAGATCGGCGGCGCCGCCCTCGGCGGCGCGCTCACCGCCGTCGTCGGCCCCGGCTGGGTGCTCGCCCTGGACGCCCTGTGCTTCCTGGTCGCCGCCGCCCTCCGCTTCTTCCTGGAACCGGAGCAGGCCCCCGCGCCCTCCGGCGGCAGCATGCTGCGCGACCTGCGCGAGGGCTGGCGGGAGTTCGCCTCCCGCCGCTGGCTCTGGGTGATCGTGCTCCAGTTCTCCGTCCTGGTCGCCTGCATCAACGCGGTCGAGTCGGTGTACGGGCCGACGGCCGCCGAGCAACGGCTCGGCGGCGCGGGCGCCTGGGGCCTGGCGATGTCCGCCTACGGGGTCGGCCTGGTGGCCACCGGCGTGCTGATGACGCGCTGGCGGCCGCGCCGGATCCTGCTGGTCGGCAACTGGGGGGTCTTCCTGTTCGGCGTGCCCGCCCTGGCCCTCGCCGCCGAGGTGCCGCTGCCGCTGCTGGTCGTCGCGATGTTCCTGTCCGGTGTCGGCGTCACCGTCTTCGGCGTCAACTGGATGGTCGCGCTCCAGCAGGAGATACCCGCGGAGATGTTCTCCCGGGTCACCGCGTACGACGAACTCGGCTCCTACTCGCTGGCCCCGGTCGGCACCGCCCTGGCCGGCCCCGCCGCCGTGGCGCTCGGCCTGTCCGGCGCGCTCTGGACGTGCGCCGCCGCCTGCCTGGTGCTCAGCGCGGTCGTCCTGCTGGACCCCCAGGTGCGCCGACTGAGCCGTCGGAGCACGGCGGACGCACCGGTGCCCGCCGGTGAGCCCGCGCCCACCCCGTGAGCGCCCCGCGCGCCCGGCGTGCGCCCGTCCGGGAGCAACCGGAGACGCGCGAGTGTCGTCCGGACAGTCGGGAAACACCACGAGTCTCTGGGGGCCACCGGTGCCGAAGCCACTGCTGTTCCTGGACGTCGACGGCGTCCTGAACCCGGTCCGTCCGCACCCGGACACCGAGTTCGACTCGCACATCCTGTTCGGCTACACCGTCCTGCTGTCCACCCGGCACGGCAGCTGGCTGCGCGAGCTCGCCGGAACGTACGACCTGGTCTGGGCCACCACCTGGGAGGAGAACGCCAACACCCACATCGCCCCGGCGATCGGCCTGGACCCGCTGCCGGTGGTCGCCCTCGCCGGCTACGCCCCGCAGCCCGGCGACCCGCGCGTCCCGCTGATGGAACTGTTCTCGGCCGCCAAGTGGGCCCCACTGCTGCGCTACGCCGGGGGCCGGCCGTTCGCCTGGGTGGACGACGTCATCCCGCCGCGCCTGGTCCGCCGCTCCCTGTGGCGCCGGGACCGCCTGCTGCTGCCCGTCGATCCGGGCCAGGGCCTGGAGCGCCGGCACGTCGACCGGCTGCTCGCCCGTCCGCCGCGCGGCCGGGCGCCGTCGGTCAGGGGGTCGGCAGCCAGCTGACGTGCCCGGCCAGCAGCGCGTACCCGACGAAGGCCACCGTGTCGATCAGGGCGTGCGCCGCCACCAGCGGCATCACCCGCCCCCAGCGCCGGTACAGCAGACAGAACACCACGCCCATCACCATGTTGCCGACCATCCCGCCGACCCCCTGGTACAGGTGGTACGAGCCGCGCAGCACCGAGCTCGCCGCCACCGCCGCCGGCCAGGACCACCCCCACTGCTCCACCCGGCGCAGCAGGTAGCCCAGGACGACGACCTCCTCCAGGACGGCGTTCTGGCAGGCCGACAGCACCAGCACCGGCACCCGCCACCACACGTCCGGCAGCCCGGACGGCGCCACCGTCAGGTTGTACCCGGCCGCCTGCGAGGCCAGGTAGAGCGCCAGCCCCGACCCGCCGATCGCGGCCGCGACGGCGGCGCCCCGCCCCAGGTCGCGCAGCTTCTGCCCGAGATCGAAGCCCAGCACCCGCAGCGCGACGCCCTCGCGCACCAGCAGGTAGCCGACCAGCACCACCGGCATCAGCCCGCGCCCGATGTAGTACAGCTGCCACACCAGGTCCAGCCAGGGCCGCCGGGGCGCCCGCGAACCGTTCAGGGTGGCGATCTGCTGGCCGAGCTTGAGCGGTTCGGTGAGCGAACCGGTGAAGCTGATCAGCGCGCTGATCCCGCTGGCCCCGAGGGAGAGGCCGAGGACGATCAGCAGTTCCACGCCGAGCAGCCGACGGGTGGGCTTCGCGGTCTCCGGCGCGGTCGGGACGGTGGTCACGGGGGCTCCAGCGGACGGGGCGGTCGCTCCGGCCGTCGGCCGACCACCGGAGCGATCATCCTGGCACAGCCGCGCGGCCGCCCCGGAGGGGAGGTCTCAGCCCACCGGCCAGGTGTGCACCGGCTCGCCGCCGCGCATGAGTTCGGCGTAGCGCCTGGTCATCGCCGCGAGCGCGGCCGGCCGGTCCATCCCGTACTGCTCGCGCAGCCGGTGGAAGGTCGCGGTCTGCCAGGACGCTCCGTTGGTGCGGCGCAGGCAGCGCTGCTCGATGATGCCCAGGTAGCGGTCCCGGTCGGCGGGCTCCACGCCCCACTCGTCGAGGCCCTGGTAGGCCATCGGCAGCAGCTCGTTCAGCACCAGGTCGACCGCGGACACGGTCTGCAGCCCGCCGCCGCGCCCGGCCCGCCCCGAGCGCGGCCACTGGAACACCGCGTCGATGCCGTACCGGGCGCCCTGCTGGAAGTTCTCGTCCGCCCGCTCGAACGGCAGCCGGGTCCAGATCGGCCGGGGCTGCGCGGCGAGCACCCGCACCAGTCCGTAGTAGAAGGCGGCGTTGGCCAGCGTGTCGGCCACCGTCGGCCCGGCCGGCAGCGCCCGGTTCTCCACCCGCAGGTGCGCCACCCCGCCGGCGACGTCGTACACCGGGCGGTTCCAGCGGTAGATGGTGCCGTTGTGCAGCCGCATCTCGGCGAGCCTGGGCGCACCGCCGGAGGCCAGCACCTTCAGCGGGTCCTCGTCGTCGCAGATCGGCAGCAGCGCGGGGAAGTACCGCAGGTTCTCCTCGAACAGGTCGTACGCGGAGTCCACCCAGCGCTCGCCGAACCAGGTGATCGGGCGCACCCCCTGGGCCTTGAGCTCCGCCGTACGGGTGTCGCAGGCCTGCTGGAAGAGCACCGGACGGGTCTCCCGCCACAGCTCCCGCCCGAACAGGAACGGCGAGTTGGCGCCGAGCGCGAGCTGCGGCCCGCAGATCGCCTGGGCGGCGTTCCAGACCGAGGAGAACCGTTCCGGGGTCACCTGGAGGTGCAGCTGGAGCGAGGTGGCGGCGGCCTCGGCCACCATGGTGATCGACTCCAGCTGGAGGTGCTCGACCCCCTCGATGTCCAGCGCGATGTCCTCCCCGCGGGCGGCCAGGATCTGGTCGCTGAGCAGGCTGTACCGCTGGTTGTGGCTCATCGCGTCCAGCCCGGTGTGGGCGTGCTCCAGGGTCGGCAGGATGCCCACCATGACGATCCTGGTGCCCGCCTCGGCGGCCCGCCGGTCGGCGTAGCGCAGCCCGGTGTCGATCTCCTCGCGCAGTTCCTCGAAGACGTGCCCGCAGAGCCGGTGGGGCGTGATGTTGACCTCGATGTTGAAGCGGCCCAGTTCGGTCTGGAAGTCGCTGGAGCCGATCGCGCTCAGCACCTGCGCGTTGTTCATGGCCGGCAGGCCCTGCTCGTCGGCCAGGTTGAGCTCGATCTCCAGGCCCATCACCGCCCGCGGACGGTCGAAGCGGTCCTCCCGGATCATCCGTCCGAGTGTTTCGAGACACGTGTGGAGCTTGCGCCGGTACTGCTGCCGGTCCGCCAGTTCCGCCCGAGTAGCCACGACCTTCTCGCCCACGGTCCCCTCCTCCAGAGCCACCCCGTCGAGCACCCGGTCGACCGACCGTGCAAGCATCATGCCCACCTCGAAGATCGATACCCGAACGCTTGTACTGGCTTGCATTGCAAGGCATCTGACGGAAAATCAGACGAACTGTAGACTTGCCCGGCACCACAGCCTGTGATAAACAGATCACCCTGCGCACCTGTTCGAATTGGCACAGCGCTCCGGCCGGTCCGCCCCGCCCAGAAGCCCTCGTCGACGGCGGCGACCGTGCCGGCTCCGCGATCCTGCACAACCGGACACGGCCGGGCCCCGTCACCGAAGACGCGTCGCCTCGCCACGCCGGTATGACGCACTCGCACGCCGATCTCGCTTGGAGAGGCGGACCCGCCATGACTCTGCAAACCCCCCAGCCCCCGCCGAGCGCGCTGCGCGCGGTCCTGGGCGCGCTCGACTCGGAGACCGCGCTGCGCCAGCCCGCCGCCGCAGCACTGCGCCATCCGACCGGCCCACTGCTCCCCGCCCACCCGCTCGCGGTGCACGTCCTGAACGGCCCGCGCCCGGAACTCCCGGCCGCCCGCCGCACCGGCTGGCGCTTCCTGATCAAGGACGGGCCCGAGGTGGCCGCCGCCGCCGAGGTGGTACAGAGCGCCGAGGGCCACAGCTTCTCCCACTTCACCGCGGGCCCCTACCTCGACTCGACGGTCCGGGCACTGCGCGAGGCCTGGCAGCTCGCCCAGAACTCCCGGACCCGCCGGCAGCCCCGGCTGCTGACCTTCCCCGGCCAGTACGCCACGGCGCTCTGGCTGCACAGCCCCGACGGCGGCCCGGCCGCCGACCTGCTGATCCCCCTCGCCCCGGCCCCGCTCGGCGTCACCGCGCACCGCGCCCGCCCGGCCGCCGAACTGCTGCCGCTGCTCGCCCGCGCCCCGCTCGCCAGGCCGCTGCTGCTCGGCTCCTCCTGACCCGGCCGGTGCCCCACGGGCCGCCGGGCCCACCCGCCCGGCGGCCCCCACCCCCGCCCGCGCCCGTGCGCCCGTGCGCCCGCGGGCCCTCACCCGAACGGCGACCACCCGCTCGGACCATCCGGCATGGCCCCATCGGGTCATGCTCCGGCTGACCCACTGGTGCGCTCTTTCCCGTCGGCCCCACCTGAACGGGTGATCTCTACCCGCGAGTTGTGGCGCATGTCACGAAAACCCTGCGCGCGGGTCTCAGGATGCCGACACTGGGAACCAGCGTGGAAGGACCACCTGTCCTACCCACTTGAGCGCCGGTCCACACTTGGCCGGCGTGCGGACAGGATCCGACCACCGCGGCGGTCCCGGACGGCACCACCTCCGGCGACCGCATCACGGGGAGGATCGCAGAGCGAAGCGAGGGTACGCGTATGTGCCAGCACCGTCCTGAGTGCCCGTCGGCCGAGTCCGAGGACCGCGAGGCGGCCGTCTCGGTGGCCCGCCACCCGGAGCAGGGCTGGAGCCTGCTCTGCAACGGCGTCGTCCTGTTCGAGGACACCGGAGAACTGCTGCCCGACGGTCGGGTGATCGCCCCGCGCCGTCCCGTCGCCCACGCGGCCTGACCGAACGGTCCGGCCGGACGGCGGGGGCAGCCGCCGACTCGGCCGGCGAAACGGGCAGGGCCCCGGCGGAAGACTCCGCCGGGGCCCTGCCGTCCGATCCGGGCCTGCGGGCCCGGTCCGGTCAGACGCCGTACTCGTCCAGCGGCGGGCAGGAGCAGACCAGGTTGCGGTCGCCGTACGCGCCGTCGATCCGGCTGACCGGCGGCCAGTACTTGTCCGCCGGGTTCACGCCCGCCGGGAAGACGGCCTCCTGCCGCGAGTAGCCGTGCGCCCAGTCGCCGACCAGCGTGGCGGCGGTGTGCGGGGCGTTGCGCAGCGGGTTGTCGTCGGCCGCCCACTCGCCCGAGCCGACCTTGTCGATCTCGGCGCGGATGGTGATCATCGCGTCGCAGAACCGGTCGATCTCGTGCAGGTCCTCGGACTCGGTCGGCTCGATCATCAGCGTGCCGGCCACCGGGAAGGACATCGTCGGCGCGTGGAAGCCGTAGTCGACCAGGCGCTTGGCGATGTCGTCCACCGTCACGCCCGTCTCCTTGGTCAGCGGACGCAGGTCGATGATGCACTCGTGCGCGACCAGCCCGCCCGGGCCGGTGTAGAGCACCGGGAAGTGCGGCGCCAGGCGCTTGGCGATGTAGTTGGCGTTCAGCACCGCGACCTGGGTCGCGTGCTTGAGGCCCTCGCCGCCCATCAGCCGGACGTACGCCCAGGAGATCGGCAGAATGGCCGCCGAGCCCCACGGCGCGGCCGAGACCGGGCCGACACCGGTGGCCGGGCCGGCCTCCGCCTGCAGCGGGTGGTTCGGCAGGTACGGCGCCAGGTGGGCGCGCACCGCGACCGGGCCGACGCCCGGGCCGCCGCCGCCGTGCGGGATGCAGAAGGTCTTGTGCAGGTTCAGGTGCGAGACGTCCGCGCCGAACTTGCCCGGCTTGGCCAGGCCGACCAGGGCGTTCAGGTTGGCGCCGTCCACGTAGACCTGGCCGCCGGCCTCGTGCACCAGGGCGCAGATGTCGGTGATCTGGGTCTCGTACACGCCGTGGGTGGACGGGTAGGTGACCATCAGCACGGCGAGGTTGTCGCGGTGCTGCTCGATCTTGGCCTTCAGGTCCTCGACGTCCACGTCGCCGTCGGCCAGGGTCTTCACCACGACCACGCGCATGCCGGCCATCACCGCGGAGGCCGCGTTGGTGCCGTGCGCCGAGGACGGGATCAGGCAGACGTCGCGCTGGGTGTCGCCGTTGGCGTGGTGGTAGGCGCGCACGGCCAGCAGACCGGCGAACTCGCCCTGGGAACCCGCGTTCGGCTGGATCGACACGGCGTCGTAGCCGGTCACCTCGACCAGCTGCTGCTCCAGCTGGCGGATCAGGGTCAGGAAGCCCTGGGCCTGGTCGATCGGCGCGAAGGGGTGCATCTGGCCGAACTCCGGCCAGGTCACCGCCTCCATCTCGGTGGTCGCGTTGAGCTTCATGGTGCAGGAGCCCAGCGGGATCATGCCGCGGTCCAGCGCGTAGTCCCGGTCCGACAGGCGGCGCAGGTAGCGCAGCATGGCGGTCTCCGAGCGGTGGCTGTGGAAGACCGGGTGGGTCAGGTACTCGTCCTCGCGCAGCAGCGCGGCGGGCAGCGTCTCGGCGGCCTCGGCGACCTCGCCGGCGGGAACGCCGAACGCGGCCCAGACGCCGGCCAGGTGCTCGCGGGTGGTGGTCTCGTCGGTGGAGACGGAGATCCGGTCCTCGCCGTCCTGGTACACGTTGATGCCGTTGGCGCGGGCGGCGGCGGCGATCTCGGCGGCGCGGCCCGGGACGACGGCGGTGACGGTGTCGAAGAACTCGCCGTGCAGCAGCTCGACGCCGCCGGCCCGCAGGCCCTCGGCGAGGGCGGCGGCGTAGCGGTGGGTGCGGCGGGCGATGTCGGCCAGGCCGTCCGGGCCGTGGTAGACGGCGTACATCGAGGCCATCACGGCGAGCAGCACCTGGGCGGTGCAGATGTTGCTGGTGGCCTTCTCGCGGCGGATGTGCTGCTCGCGGGTCTGCAGCGCCAGGCGGTAGGCGCGGTTGCCGTCGGCGTCGACGGAGACGCCGACCAGGCGGCCGGGCAGCGAGCGGGCGTACTCGGTACGCACCGACAGGTAGCCGGCGTGCGGGCCGCCGAAGCCCATCGGCACACCGAAGCGCTGCGTGGTGCCGCAGGCGATGTCGGCGCCCAGCGCGCCCGGGGACTTGAGCAGGGTCAGCGCCAGCAGGTCGGCGGCGACGGCGACGATCGCGCCCAGGCCGTGCGCCTGCTCGATCACCGGGGCGAGGTCGCGGACCACACCGGTGGCACCCGGGTACTGGATCAGCACGCCGAAGACGCCGCGCTCGGCGATCTCGGCCGGGATGCCCTCGGACAGGTCGGCGACGACGACCTCGACACCGGTCGGCACGGCGCGGGTGTTGATCACCGCGAGGGTCTGCGGCAGGGTCTCGGCGTCGACCAGGAAGACACCGCCCTTGACCTTGGTGACACGGCGGGCGAGCGCCATCGCCTCGGCGGCCGCGGTGCCCTCGTCCAGCAGCGAGGCGCCGGAGGTCGACAGGCCGGTCAGGTCGGAGACCAGGGTCTGGAAGTTGAGCAGCGCCTCCAGGCGGCCCTGCGAGATCTCCGGCTGGTACGGGGTGTAGGCGGTGTACCAGGCCGGGTTCTCCATGACGTTGCGCAGGATCACCGGCGGGGTGAAGGTGCCGTAGTAGCCCAGGCCGATCATCGGCTGGAGCACCTGGTTGCGGTCGGCCAGCTCGCGCAGCTCGGCGAGGACCTGGGCCTCGGTCCGGCCCGCGGGCAGGTCCAGGGCGGTGATGGAACGGATCGCCTCGGGCACCGCGGTGGCGGCGAGCTCGTCCAGCGAGCCGTAGCCGACGGACGCCAGCATCTTCTCCTGCGCGGCGGCGTCGGGGCCGATGTGGCGGTTCTCGAAGGGACTGGCCAGCTCAAGCTCGGTGAGGGTCGAGGCGCCGGTGGGGCGTCCCGCGTTCGGCTGGGCGTTCATGGTGGTCGAGGCCTCCTGGTCACGGACCGGCGGGGGTACGCACGCCGGCCGGCCTCGCCGCTGCGGGCGGCGGACAAACCTGGGCGGGCGGACCCGACAGGCCTCCCCCTCTGTCATCGGGACCTGAGAGCTTCACCCGCACGGGGCGCTGTGGGCGCTCCGCCGGCTTGCACCGTCGGTGAGGGTGGTGATCGCCGGCTTCCGTGCCGACGCTCCTGCCCTGCTTTCCAGAGTGACCTACCCCACACGGTACGGATGCCTGAGAGATTCCGGGGAGGAGTTGCTCCTTCGGCGCCCCGACCAGCGGTTTTCGTTGTCGGAGACTCTCCCGAGCGGGCTCTGCGGTCGCCGCCCAGGGTACCAGCGGGAGGCCTCCCGATCACGGGTGCGTCGGGTCACTCGAGGTCTACGCGCGTCCCCCGGACGGCCGATCGCACGACCCCGTCCGGCGCACCCCGCTCGCGCCCGTCCGATTCATGGCATTTGGTGTGAAGTGGCGGACGGGACGGGTGCTCCGGCCGCCCTGCTGCGGGAGTTCCGCAGGCCCAGCGCACGCGGGAGGAAAGAAGTGCAGACCGACATCGACCCCCGGGACCTCATCGGTCACAAGGCCGTCGACCGCAACGGAGACAAGATCGGCACGGTCGACGAGGTCTACCTGGACGACGCCACCGGCCGGCCCGAGTGGGCCGCGGTCCGGACCGGCATCTTCGGCCGGGACGCCTTCGTCCCGCTGACCACCAGCGAGTTCGCGGGCGACGAACTGCGGGTGCCGTACGACAAGTCGCTGGTGAAGGAGTCACCGGACTTCGGCGTCGGCCAGCACCTGTCCCCCGCCCAGGAGCTCCAGCTCTACCGCTACTACGGGCTCGACACCCCGATGGACAGCCGTCCACACGGGAACGGGAGCCGGGCCAAGCAGCCCGACCTCGACTTCGGCACCACGGCGGCCGCTGCCGCCACCACCACGACCGCCGCGGCCCCGGCCAAGCCACTCACCTTCCACAGCCCCGAGCGATCCCCCGAGCACGCCCCGGCGAGGCCCCCCGCTGCCGCCGCCACGCCCGTCACCCCCGACAGCGCCAGGACCGCCCCGGAGGCCGACACCCGGACCCCCGGCACCCCCGCGGCCGCCACCCCGCCGACGGCGGCGCCCGCCCCCGCCGCACCCGCCATGGAACCGAAGCAGTCGCAGCCCGCCCCCATGCCCACCCCGGCGGCGGCCACCACGACCGCCACCGCGCACTCGGGCACCCCCACGGCCGCCCCGAGCAGCCCGGTCGAGATCACCTGCCGCGAGGAGCGGCTGGAGGTCACCACCGAGTGGCACGTCCTCGGCACCGCGAAGCTGCGCAAGTACGTGACGACCGAACAGGTCGAGCGCCGCGTTCCGGTGGTCCGCGAGCGCGTCCGGGTCGAGCGGACGCCGATCAGCGAGGCCGAGCGCGCCACGCTCACCGACAAGGAGATCGCCGAGACCGTCCAGGAGGTCACTCTCCGTGAGGAACGTGCGGTGGCCCGCAAGTACCTCGCGCCCGTCGAGCGGATCCGCCTGGTCGTCGAGCGGTACACGACCGAGGAGGTGATCCGGGAGGAACTCCGTCGCGAGCACGTCGAGGTCCACGACACCACGAACCCCCACACCCCACCGTCCGCCTTCACTCCCGACACCCCCCGCCCGGCCCCAGCACGCCCGCTCGCCTGACCGCCCCCACCAGCAAGGGCCCTGGACACCGTCCGGGGCCCTTGTCGCGTACCCGACCCTTCGACTTTGCCAAAGCTTAACCACTCGATATTTGACACTCTGAAGTATCTCCCTGCATGGTTACTTCAGTTCATTCACTATGTACGGGAGGAAGCAACCGTGAGTGAGGCACCACAGCCCACCACCGCGGCCGAGAAGCAGAGCAGCGCCCGGGTCCTGCCGGCCCTCATCCTGGCGATGCTGTCGTTCAGCGTGGTGCAGACCGCGGTCGTCCCGATCCTGCCCTCGCTGGCCAAGGAACTGAGCGTCTCCGCCTCCAGCATCACCTGGCTGATGACCGCCAACCTGCTCTCCGCAGCCGTGCTGACTCCCCTCCTGGGCCGTTTCGGCGACCTCCGGGGCCGTAAGCCGATGCTGCTGATCTCGCTGGCCGGCCTGGTCGCCGGTTCGGCGCTGGCGGTCAGCACCCACTCCTTCACCTGGCTGGTCGTCGCCCGCGTCCTCCAGGGCGCCGGCGGCGGTGTCCTGCCGCTCGCGATCAGCATCGTCCGTGACGAGCTGCCCAAGCAGAAGGTGACCGGCGGCGTCGCCGCCATCAGCGCCTCGATGGGCGTCGGCTCCGGCCTCGGCCTGGTCGCCACCGGTCTCCTGCTGGAGCACTGGGACTACAAGTCGATCTTCTGGATGGGCCTGGTCTTCGGCCTGATCGCCATCGCCCTGGTCGCCTTCCGCGTGCCGACCGACCCGGTCACCGACAAGGAGGGCGGCGCCGACCCGCTGGGCGCCCTCACCCTGGCCGGCTGGCTCTCCGCGCTGCTGGTCGCGGTCAGCCAGGGCAACCACTGGGGCTGGACCTCCAACAAGACGCTCGGCCTCTTCGCCGTCGCCGCCGTGGTCGCCCTGGTCTGGGGGATCATCGAGACCAAGGTCGCGCACCCCCTGGTGGACATGAAGATGATGGCCCGTCCGGCCGTCGCCTTCACCAACGTGGCCGGCCTGCTCATCGGCTTCGGCATGTACGGCTCCTTCATGGTCATCAGCAACTTCGCCCAGACCCCGGAGAAGCTGACCCACTACGGCTTCACCGCCACCGTGCTGCACGCCGGCATCATGCTGCTGCCGTCCGCGATCGGCTCGATGGTCGCCGCCCCGGTCGGCGCCCTGCTGATCGCCCGTCGCGGCCCGCGCCTGCCCCTGGTCCTCGGTGGCGTCCTCGGCGCCGTCGCGATGGCCTACCTCGCCGTGCGCCACGGCCGAGAGGGCGACATCTACACCGCCTCGGCGATCTTCGGTCTCGGCGTCGGCCTCGCCTTCGCCGCGATGCCGGCCTACATCAACGGCGCCGTCCCGGCCGAGCAGAGCGGCATCGCCAACGGTATGAACTCCGTGCTGCGCACGGTCGGCGGCGCGATCGGCACCGCCGTCATGGCCGCCATCCTGACCGGCGACACCCTGAAGCTGCCGCCGCAGATCCCGCTCTCCCTGCCCACCCTGGACGCCTACAAGCACGCGTTCTGGACCGCGGCCGTCGTCTGCATCGTCGCCGGCGTCGTCCCCTTCCTGATCCGCGGCGCCAAGTCGGCCGCCACCCCGACCGTCCTCGGCGGCTCGGCCCAGCAGGACTCCAGCCCCGCGCTGGTCAAGACCGACGCCTGACGAGGCGTCCGGCCCCCGCGCCCAGGGACAGGGCGCGGGGCCCCGGTCCCCGTACGTCGCGAGGGCATCACGAACGTACGGGGTCCGGCACGGTGATCGGCCCCACCCGGTACTCCCCCACCGGGTGGGGCCGCTTCGCGTTCCGGGCCCGCTCCGCAGGCCACCTCCCCGTCCGCTCAGCCGCCCCCGTCCGACGCGCCGTCCCCGCCCTCGTCCCCGCCCTCCTCCCGGCGCAGCGGCAGCGGCCGGGAGGGTTCGAGCGCCGGGTCGTCCACCGCGAAGGTCCGCACTCGCCCCGGCCCGCTCCACGGCGTCTCGAACCGCACGGTGACCCGCCCGACGCCACTGCCCTGCACCCAGCCCGGCCCGAACTCCTCGTGCCGGACGTCCTGTCCGGGCATCCAGCGCCGCACCACGACGACCTCGGGCTCCTCCTCGGCCTGCTGCGCCGCGGCCGCGACCTCGGCGTGCTCCGCGGCCTCCTCCCGCAGCGCCTGGGCGAACAGGTCCTCCTGGGTGTAGTCGGCGAGTTGGGCGACGCCCACGCCGAGCAGCCGGACCCCGCCGGTGATGTCCACCTGCTCGGCCAGCCGGCGCGCGGTCGCGGTGATCACCGCCTCGTCGTCGGTGGGTCCGCCGAGCGTCTCCGAGCGGGTCAGCGTCGAGAAGTCGAACCGCCGGACCTTGAGCACCACCGTCCGCCCCGAGCGCCCGGCCGCCCGCAGCCGCCGTACGCACCGGCCGGCCAGCGCCTCGACCTCGCGCAGCACCCGCTCCCGGTCGGCCAGGTCGACCTCGTAGGTGTCCTCCACCGACACCGACTTGGCGTCCTGGTCGGCGATCACCGGCCGGTCGTCCAGGCCGGTGGACATCTGGAAGATCCCGGCGCCGTGCGCCCGTCCGACCAGCTGCACCAGCTCCGCCTCCCCCGCCTCCGCGAGGTCGGCCACCGTGTTCAGCCCGGCCCGGCGCAGCACCTGCTCGGTGGCCGGCCCGATCCCGGGCAGCGCCCGCACCGGCATCGGCCCCAGCACGGCCCGCTCCTGCCCGGGCTCGATCATGACCAGCCCGTCCGGCTTGGCCCGCTCGGAGGCGATCTTGGCCATCAGCTTGGACCCGGCCGCCCCGACCGAGCCGGTCAGCCCGGTCAGCCGCCGGATGTCCGCCCGCAGGTCCTCGGCCAGCGCCAGGACCAGCCGCTCGCCGGTCTCGTGGTCCGCCTCCAGCAGCGCGGGACCGTACGCACCGGCCTCCAGGTCCACGAAGGCCTCGTCCAGGCTCAGCGGCTGCACCAGCGGGGACAGCTGCCGCAGCAGCCCCATCACGATCTCGCTGTTCCGCCGGTAGGCCTCGAACCGCCCCGTCAGGAAGGCGGCGTTGGGGCAGAGCCGGCGCGCCTGCGCCATCGGCATCGCCGAGTGCACCCCGAACCTCCGCGCCTCGTACGAGGCCGTGGAGACCACCCCGCGACCGCCGAGCCCACCGACGACCACCGGCTTGCCGCGCAGGCTCGGCTTGGCCGCCTGCTCCACCGCCGCGAAGAAGGCGTCCATGTCGAGGTGGATGATGCTCGGCAGAGATCGCACCCGCCGATCATCGCGTACGGGTCCGACAGTGCGTACGACCCGGGCCGGACGGCCCGCGACGGGCCACCGGCGGCACGGGACGGGCGCTACTTCCCCGCCGCCTCCGCCAGCGCCTTCGGAATGCCGTCCTCCTTGGGCCCGAGGAACAACGGGTCCGGCCGCAGCCAGGCGTTGGCCGCCGCCTTGCCCGCCCCGGCGACCTCCCGCAGCCCGCCGTACAGCCAGGTCGCGTCGTGCCACTCCGGCACCCCGACCGCGTACGAGCGGATGCCCGCCGCCTCGCACAGCGCCAGCGCCCGGCGGACGTGGAAGTCCTGGCTGACCAGCACCGCGTGGTCCACCCCGAAGATCCGGCGCGCCCGGGTGCAGGAGTCCCAGGTGTCGAAGCCGGCGTAGTCCCGGACCACCCGGTCCTCGGGCACCCCGTGCTGGGTCAGGTACGTGTACATCGCGTCGGGCTCGTCGTACTCGACCCGCCCGTTGTCCCCGGTCACCAGGATCGCCTGCACCTTCCCCTCCCGGTACAGGTCCAACGCCGCGACCAGCCGGTGCTCCAGGTACGGCGAGGGCTTCCCCTCGTCCAGCCCTGCGCCGAAGACCACCGCGACCGGCGCCGCGGGCGCGCTCTCCACCGTGCCCACCCGGTCGCCCGCGGAGAACCACACCCAGGCGCTCGGCGCCAGCGCCAGCGAGCAGAGCACCGTCCCGAGCTGGAACAGCCTGCGCTGCGTCCGCCGCTGCCGCAGCCGCGCCCCCAGCAGCCCGGCCCTGCGCCACAGCAGCCCCGATATCCCGGTGCCGTCTCCCACGTGCCCTCCCTCGATCACGCCAGTTCAGGGAACACGACGGGGCCGCGGGTCCGAACGGTTCCCCGTCCGGGCCCGCGGCCCCGTCGAACTCCTGCTCAGACCGCCCGGTTGCGCCGCTGCGCCAACTCGTCGGCCGGGTCGTGCCCGACCAGCGTCTCGCCGGTGTCGGTGCGCTCCGCGTGCAGCCTCCCGAGGGTGAGCTCCAGCTCCTGCCAGACCGCTCCGACCGCGATGCCGAAGACCCCCTGACCGCCCTTCAGCAGGTCCACCACCTGCTGCGGCGTGGCGCACTCGTACACCGTCGCGCCGTCGCACATCAGCGTCATCCCGGCCAGGTCGGCCTGGGCGGCGCCCTGCAGGTGGGCGACCGCCACCCGGATGTTCTGCAGCGAGACACCCGCGTCGAGCAGCCGCTTCACGATCTTCAGCAGCAGGATGTCGCGGAAGCTGTAGAGCCGCTGGCTGGTCGACGGGTACGCGGTGCGGACGCTGGGCTCCAGCAGTCCGGTGCGGGCCCAGTAGTCCAGCTGGCGGTAGGTGATGCCGGCCGCCGCGCAGGCCGTCGGGCCGCGGAAGCCGAGCAGCTCGGACGTCGGCGCCAGCCGTTCGATGCTCGGCTGACCCGGTTGTACGGCCGGGAACCTGCCCATCCGGGGGAGATCCGTGACGGTGCGAGCGGTGCGCGGCATGTGCACGGCGCACCGGCCTCCCACGGCCGCGTCATCGCCGGTGCTGCTCATGCCTGCCTCCGTCCACTTGTGCTGCGGGCAACCCGACTGCGGGCATCGGCCACCCGGACAGCCACTCCTGACGGTAGGCAGTCCCCTATGACCCGTCAACGATCGCCACGCCGGACCGGACAAACCACATCACTCAGGAGAGTGGTTTTTCGTGCCCCTAGTGTGGGTAGATGGACGGTTTTTGGCAAAACGGTAGGCCAAACGGCCGCGCGCCCGGCCCCCGCTACTGCGGGCCGCTGCCCCCGAAGTCCTCGGGCGAGACCTGGTCGAGGAACTCGCGGAACTTCTCGACCTCGTCCTCCTGCTCGTCCGGGATCGCGATGCCCGCCTCGGCGAGCACCTCCTCGCTCCCGTAGATCGGCGTGCCGGTGCGCAGCGCCAGCGCTATGGCGTCGGACGGCCGGGCGCTCACCTCGACCCCGCCGGCGAACACCAGCTCGGCGTAGAACACGCCCTCCCGCAGGTCGGTGATCCGGACCTCGGTGAGCTGCTGGCCGAGCGCCTCCAGGACGTCCTTGAACAGGTCGTGCGTCAGCGGGCGCACCGGGGTCATGCCCTGCTGGGCGAAGGCGATCGCGGTCGCCTCGCCGGGGCCGATCCAGATCGGCAGGTAGCGATCTCCCCCGACCTCCCGCAGCAGCACGATCGGCTGGTTGGAAGGCATCTCCACTCGGACACCCACGACGTCGAGCTCATTCACACAGGCAACCCTATGGCTCCGCTCCCGGATATGAAAGCGCAGAGCCGACGCCGCTGGTCAGCGAGGTGCGGCCGGTGCCGCAGGGCGTGTCGGACGCGCCCGGCCACGTCGGGAGCCGCTATCCGCGGGCCCGCAGGCCGGCCTGGACCATCGCCGCGTGCAGCCGTACGGACAGCGTCGCGAGCTCCCGGGCGGTGGCCTCCGCGTGCGCCCTGGTCTGTGGGTTCCGGTGTCGGCGCAGCGGCGCCACCACCTGCTCCACCAGCGCGATCTCGCGGTCCGCCGCGGCCTTCATGGCCCGCAGGTGGCGGGGCTCCAGCCCGTACCGGCCGAGCTCCGCGACCAACCGGGCCACCTGGAGCGCCTCACCGTCGTAGCCGCCGTCCGGGCCCGGGGCGACCAGCCCGTAGGACTCCCACTCCGCCAGCTCCTGCTCCCCGGCCTCGGCCGCCGCCAGCAGCTCGGCGCGCCCCAGCCGGACGCCGGAGGGCACCTCGCCGGCGGCCACCAGCTCCCGGTCCGCCTCCTCCAGCGGTCCGGGCCGGGTGTCGGCGGAGGGCAGCGCGGGCGGGTTCTCGCCGCGCTCGATGGCGTCCAGGTGCTCCCGGATCACCCGCAGCGGCAGGTAGTGGTCCCGCTGCATGCGCAGGACGTAGGCCAGCCGCTCGACGTCGGCCGGGCTGAACTTGCGGTACCCCGAGGGCGTGCGCTGCGGCTCGACCAGTCCCTCCGTCTCCAGGAAGCGGATCTTGGAGATCGTGACCTCGGGGAAGTCGTCGCGCAGGAAGGCCAGCACCGCGCCGATGCTCAGCAGCTCGTCACCGCCGCGCCGGCGGCCGGCGGGCCGTTCGGCCCGGACCGGCTGCCGCGGGCCCGCGACCACCGCGCGCCCGCCGCGGTCCGCCTGCGGACCGGACGGGGTTGGGGTGGCCGCCCCGAGAGAAGAGGAAGGGGTATTCGTATTCACTCGGGCTCCCGCCGACGTCGTTTTCAGTACCCCCGGTGGTGGCCGGCGAAGAACACCAGCCGGTACTTCCCGATCTGCACCTCGTCGCCGTTGTTCAGCGACACCTCGTCGATCCGCTCCCGGTTCACGTAGGTGCCGTTGAGGCTGCCCACGTCCGCGACACTGAAGCCGGCCGGGGTGCGGCGGAACTCCACGTGCCGGCGCGAGACCGTGACGTCGTCCAGGAAGATGTCACCCTGCGGGTGACGACCCGCCGTGGTGATGTCCGAGTCCAGCAGGAAGCGGCTGCCGGAGTTCGGGCCGCGCTGCACGATCAGCAGGGCCGAGCCCGGCGGCAGCGCGTCGATCGCCGACAGCACCTCGGCCGACAGGGCCGGCGTGGCGCCGGTGCCGGTCGTGGCGCTGGGGTCGTACGACTCCAGGCCGGAGATGGAGATGGTCGACGTGGTCTCCGCAGCCCCCTCCGGGAGCAGGCCGCCGCGCAGCGCCGTGCCGCAGTTTGAACAGAACCGGGCCGAGGCCGGGTTCTGGTTGCCGCACCTGGGGCACGGAGTGGGGCCAGCCATGTTCACAGCCTCCTGGCGGGGCACACCCGACGGGTTGTGCCCGGCGTACGGATCCGGGGCAAACCCTCCACCGGAGGTTGAGGGTCCTGACGGGAAACCTATGCGCGGCTCGCCGGAAGGGTCAACCGACGCGCCGTAGCCCGCCGGATTGGCCGCATACTGGGCGGCGCCGCCGTCCCGGTAGAGCTGCTGGCCGTACGGCGCGGCCTCGGGGGCCGGACGCATGCCCGGCACCGCGGGCTCGTCCTCCGACCGGCGGTGACGCGCGGTGGGCGCCTCGACGGCGGCCGCGTCACGGCCCTTGTTGCGACCGAACAACTTCGAGAAGAAACTCACGGGCGAATCCCCTTGCGTGTGACAGACCCGCCCGCGGGGCAGGGTGAGAACCTCGGACATGCTGCGAGCCCGATCCTTGCGGCTCGCCGGAGTGGTACTTCGTCGGTTGGTGCTGCGGTTGTTGCTCCGGAGCGTACTGGTGCGAACCAGTCTCGCCCATGTGACGGCGGCACCCCGCAGCGGGTGCCGCCCGCCCTTGACAGGCCGTTCGTCGGGCGCCCCGTCACTTCGAAGCCGGCTTGGCGTACTGCGGCGACTTCGGGTCCACGAGGGCGTCGACGACCACCTTCTGCTGCGGGGCGATCGTCGCCCGCGCCTGGTGGCTCTCCAGCGTGCGGACGACACCTCCCGGGATGTTCAGCGCGGGTGTCAGATCCTGCGGGTTCCCCACGACCGTGAAGCGGTAGGGCTGCGAGACCTTCTTCCCGTCGATCTGCACCCCACCGGCCGACAGGTCGGTGAAGTAGGTGTTGACCACCACGCGCACATCGTTGATCTGAATCGCCTCCGCCCCCGCCGCTCGAAGTTCTTGCAGGGTGTCCAGCAGCATATCTGCCTTCACCTGCCCTTGGGGATCATCGACCGTGAGTACGATGCCCGGACCAGTGGCTTTGGCGGTGCCGGCGAGCACACCGAGCTCCGTCATCTTCTTCCTGGTCTGCTCCTGGGCCTCCTTGGCCTGGTTGGAGCTGTTCTCCAACTTCGCCAGGGACTGCTCCAGCTCCGCCTTCTCCTGCTGGAGACGCTGCTGCCGGCTGTCCAGTTCGTCGAGGATCCGCACCAGGTCCTCCTGGCGGGCCCCGCGCAGCTGACTGTGGTGGTCGTTGGTCGACCGCACCTGGATCGCCAGCCCCAGACCGAGCGAGAACAGCAGCAGCGCCACCACCAGCTGCCCGCGCGACAGCCGCGGCGGCCAGATCGCCGCCTTCAGCCGCCGTCGGCCGGCGTTCCGGTCCGCGGCGGGGTCGGGCTCGGCTTCCGGCTCCGGCTCCGGCGATGCTTCCGGCTTGTGCTCGGGCTCGGCGACAGGCACGGGTGCCGGCGCGGACTTCGCCGCGGGCTCGGCCACGGACTCGGCGTCCGGCTCGGCCTCGGGCGCCGGCTCGGCGGGCTTCGTGAGCCGCAACGTCGGCTCAGGCCCCGTACCGGCGTCAGGCTCGGCCTCGGCGTCGGGCTTCCCCTCCGACGCCTCCCCGGACTCCTCGGACTCGGCGGCCTCCCCGGCCGTCTCGACAGCCCCGCTGGCCTCCGCCGCCCCCGCCGCCCCGGACCGCGCGTCCGGCTCCGGCTCGGGTCCGTTCGCGGCCTGCTCGACGGGCTTCTCGCCCGACTCCTCGCGCGGCTTCCCGGCGGTCGGCTCCACCGCCACCGCCTCCCGCTTCTCCTCCGCCGCCCCGCGGCCCGGCTCAGGCGCGGAAGACATGGCGCCGGATCGCGGCCGCGTTGGAGAAGATGCGGATGCCGAGGACGACGACCACGCCGGTGGACAGCTGCGAGCCGACCCCCAGCTGGTCGCCGAGGAAGACGATCAGTGCCGCGACCACCACGTTCGACAGGAACGAGACGATGAACACCTTGTCGTTGAAGATCCCGTCGAGCATCGCCCGGACGCCGCCGAACACGGCGTCCAGCGCCGCCACCACCGCGATCGGCAGGTAGGGCACGACGGCGTCCGGCACCTCGGGTTGGACGAAGAGGCCGACGACCACCCCGATCACAAGACCCAGTACGGCAATCACGGTCTGGCTGCTCCTGTCCCTGTCGTGGTCTTGGTGGCTCCGGTCATCGGACGCCGTTTGGGGGTGGGGGTACCGCCGGACGCGGCCGGCGACCCGGAGGCGGAAGGCGAGGCCGATGGTGAGACGGACGCGCCGGGGCTCTCCTGGGTTCCGGCTCCGGCCGAGGGCGTTCCGACCGGGGCCGCCGGGGGCGACGCCTCGGGCGTCACCGGCTGCGCGGTCCGCAGCGTGAGCCCGACCGCGGCCGGCAGCGTCAGGTTCTTCTGGACGGAGAGCGTCGACTTGATGCCGTACTGCTCCTGGAGCAGCCGCAGGTACTGCCCGGCCATGTCCTTCTCGAAGGCCGTGAGGAGCTTCGAGCCGTCCCCGATCGCCTGGATGTTGTAGGGCGGCACCAGCGGCCGGTTGTCCACCAGCACCGCCTCGCCCGCGGCCCGGATCGCGGACAGCGCGGTCAGCCGCTGGCCGTTGATCGCGATCGCCTCGGCCCCGGATCCCCAGAGGCCGTTCACCACCAGCTGGAGGTCACGGTCCCGCAGCCGGCCGCTGTTGGAGAAGCCCTGCCCGGCCCGCGGGTCGACGTTGCCGCCGAGGCCCGTACCGGCGGCGTCCTCCAGGACGAGCTTCACGCCCGGCCCGGTGACCTGGCCCAGGCCCACCGCCTCGGCCATCCCCCCGGTGTCGCCCGCCCCCGACGCGAGCGCCTGCTGCTGCGTGGTGTCGACCTTGAGCCGCAGCTCCTGCACCTGCTTCTGCAGCCGGTCGGCCGAGGTGTTGCTGTCGTTGATCCGGTGGATCAACGCGTCCCGCTCCTTGGCCAGCGAGGGCTCGGCCTTGTGCGCGTTCACCGCGCCCACCGTCACCACCGCGCCGACCAGCGACAGTCCGGCACCCAGCGTGAGCAGCCCCTGCCAGGTGCCGGGTATCCGACTGTCGCGGGCACCGCCGCGGGCGGCGGCCGCCTCCGCGTAGCCCTCGTCCAGGCTGTGGTCCATCACGTTGGTCAGCAAGGACATCGAGGCATCCGGACGGTTGTACCGTCCGTTCGGGGCACTCGGTGTCGGCGTCGCTGGCATGGAGACCATCGTCCCACGTCGCCGAGAGGGCCATTGCACGGCCCCTGAGCTGCACACACGCTGCACACATGACGGCGAGTGACGGATTGTTCCGAATGATGTGAAAACGGACAGCGGGGCGCACGGATCACACCGTGCGCCCCGCCGTTCGAGGCAGTTCCGAGCCCGGTTCCCGACCGTGCCCGGCTCAGGTCCTCGGCTCGGCCGGGGCCGTCACCGCCCCGCCCCGTCGACCACGGCCGCCCACTCGTCCAGCAGCGCCTCGGTGGCCTCGTCGTCGGGGCCCTCCGCCCACAGGTGGGTGACCGCCTCGGCCGGGTCCGGCAGCACCAGCGTCCAGCGCCCGTCCGCCTCGACCACCCGGACGCCGTCGGTGGTGTCCAGCCGACGGCTTCCGGCCGCCTCCACCACCGAGCGCATGACCATGCCCTTGGCCGCCCACGGCGTCGCGATGTCCCGGCGACGGATGTGCGCCTGCGGGATCCGCGCGTCGATCTGGCTCAGCGTGAGCTGGGTCCGCGCCACCAGGCCGACCAGCCGGACGAACGCCGCGGCGCCGTCCAGCACACCGCTGAACTCGGGCACCACGAAGCCGCCGCGCCCGTCCCCGCCGAACACCGTGCCCTCGGCGGAGGCCGCCTTCGCGAGGTCGTCCGGTGTCGTCGTGGTCCAGATGACCTGGGTTCCGTGGTACGCGGCGACCTGCTCGGCGATCCGCGTGGTGGTCACCGGCAGTGCCACCTGCCCGCTGCGCCGCTCGGCCGCGACCAGGTCGAGCAGCACCAGCAGCGCCCGGTCGTCGTCGATCACCCGACCGAGCTCGTCCACGAACGCGACGCGCTCGCCCACCGGGTCGAACCGCACCCCGAAGGCCGCCCGCGAGGAGGCGACCAGCTCGCCGAGCCTGGCCAGGCCGGCCCGGCGCTCCTCCGCGTCCTCGGTCGGCCGCGCCTCGTCCAGCCCGGTGGAGACGGTGAGCGCCTCGACCCCGAGCCGGCCGAGGATGCTCGGCAGAACGAGGCCCGCGCTGCCGTGCGCGGTGTCCACGACCACCTTCAGCCCGGCCTCCCGGACCCCGGTGGTGTCCACCGTCCGCAGCAGGTTGCCGGCGTAGGAGTCGAAGACGCTGGACGGGAAGGTGAGGTCCCCGATCTCACCGGGGAAGGCCCGACGGAACTCCTGGCGCGCGTAGACCCGGTCGAGCTTCCGCTGGCCGGCCTGCGAGAGGTCCGCCCCGCGCTCGTCGAAGAAGAGGATGTCCAGCGAGTCCGGCACGCCGGGCGTGGTCCGCAGGAAGATCCCGCCCGCGCTCCCCCGTGCCGTGTGCTGCCGGGCCACCGGCATGGGCACGTTCTCGAGGTCGCGGACGTCGATCGCGGAGGTCTGGAGCGCCGAGATCATCGCCCGTTTGAGCGCACGCGCGCCACGCGAGTGGTCACGCGCGATGGTGACGGTGGCGCCCTTCTTGAGCGTCGTCGCGTACGCCCCGGCGAGCCGCACGGCCAGCTCCGGGGTGATCTCGACGTTCAGGACGCCCGAGACGCCGCGGACCCCGAAGAGGTGCTCCTGGCCGCGCGACTCCCAGATCACCGAGGTGTTGACGACGGCGCCGGCCTCGATGGTCTTGAACGGGTAGACCCGGACGTTCGCCCCGATGATCGACTCCTCGCCGACCAGGCACTCGTCCCCGATCACCGCGCCGTCCTCGATCCGCGCGGCCCGCATCACGTCGGTGTTCTTGCCGACCACGCAGCCCCGCAGATTGCTCTGCGGCCCGACGTACACGTTGTCGTGCACCACCGCCTTGTGCAGGAACGCGCCGCGCTTGACGACCACGTTGCTGCCCAGCACGGTGTGCTCGCGGATCTCCACGCCGGCCTCGACCTTGGCGTAGTCCCCGATGTACAGCGGCCCGCGCAGCACCGCCTCCGGGTCCACCTCGGCGCCCTCGGCGACCCAGACGCCCGGGGAGATCTCGAACCCGTCGAGCTCGACGTCGACCTTTCCCTCCAGGACGTCCGCCTGGGCCTTGCCGTAGCTCTCGTGGGTGCCCACGTCCTCCCAGTAACCCTCGGCGACGTAGCCGTAGACCCGCTTGCCCTCCTTCAACAGCTGTGGGAAGACATCGCTCGACCAGTCGACGGACTCACCCGCCGCGACGTAGTCGAAGACCTCGGGCTCCATCACGTAGATACCGGTGTTCACGGTGTCGGAGAAGACCTGCCCCCAGGTCGGCTTCTCCAGGAAACGCTCGACCCTGCCCTCGTCGTCCGTGATCGTGATGCCGAACTCCAGTGGATTCGGCACCCTCGTGAGGCAGACGGTGACCAGAGCGTTCTTGCTGCGGTGAAAGTCGATCAATTCCGAGAGGTCGAAGTCGGTCAGCGCGTCACCGGAGATCACCAGAAAGGAATCGTCCTTGAGCGCGTCCTCTGCGTTCTTGACACTCCCCGCAGTGCCCAGTGGCGTCTCCTCGTGGGCATAGGTCAGATGCATGCCCAGCTCTTCGCCGTCGCCGAAATAGTTCTTGACCAGCGACGCCAGGAACTGCACGGTGACGACGGTGTCGGAGAGACCGTGCCGCTTCAGCAGCCGAAGCACGTGCTCCATGATCGGCCTATTGGCGACCGGAAGCAGCGGCTTCGGCATGCTGGAGGTCATCGGGCGGAGTCGGGTGCCCTCGCCCCCTGCCATTACAACGGCTTTCATTACGGGTGCGTCCTCCTTCGCGGTGGTGGACCAGCAGGTCCATCAAAGCGTTCCAGAAGGTTCTCTACCCGGAAGGTCTCGTCCGACGCACCGATGAGGCGTGGGGCTTCTCTCAGATCATGTCTCAGACTGTGGACGCGGAGCCCGCGGCGCTCGCCCGGACGATCCGCCTCGCCTGAACCGCGTAAAGAATCGCGGCCCACCAGTACAGCGTCGTCCCCCACCAGATGAACGCCCAGCTCACCACCTCGGCCGGCCGCGCGATCCAGCTGTCCACGCTGCCGAGCAGCAGAAGCGGAAACGCGTACATCAGATTGAACGTCGCGGCCTTCCCCAGGAAACTCACCTGGAGCGGGCCGTAGCCGTGCCGGTTCAGAATCGGCAGCAGCGCGGCGATGAATACCTCACGGGCCAACAGGATCGCGGTGAGCCACCACGGCAGAATCTCACGCCAGGTCAGTCCGACCAGCGTGGAGAGCACATAGAGCCGGTCGGCCAGCGGATCGAGCAGCTGCCCCACCCGGCTGATCTGCCCCCACCGCCTGGCGAGCTTTCCGTCCAGGTAGTCGCTGACCCCGCTCAACGCCAGGATCAGCAGCGCCCAACCATCGTTGTTGGGCCCGTCGAAGACCGGCCACAGGATGAGCCAGAGAAACAGCGGAACACCGACCAGCCGGCCCATGCTCAGCATGTTGGGGATGGTGAGGACGCGATCGGTCTGGACCCGCGTCTCCTGGACCTCCACCCGGGGGCCTCCTGTCCCGTGTGACGACAATTGCATGTTGACCCTACAACAGAGAAGCCCCCGACCGGTTCGCCCGGCGGGGGCTTCTCTAGAAGAATTGTTCGGCGGCGTCCTACTCTCCCACAGGGTCCCCCCTGCAGTACCATCGGCGCTGTGAGGCTTAGCTTCCGGGTTCGGAATGTAACCGGGCGTTTCCCTCACGCTATGACCACCGAAACACTATGAAACTGTCAAACCGACACCCGGAATCGGGCGGGTCGTTGTTTCAGAACAACACAGTGGACGCGAGCAACTGAGGACAAGCCCTCGGCCTATTAGTACCGGTCAACTCCACCCCTTACAGGGCTTCCATATCCGGCCTATCAACCCAGTCGTCTACTGGGAGCC
>NZ_JBICZE010000002.1:710792-784335 GCF_043201735.1 Kitasatospora sp. NPDC048286 | reverse complement strand
CCCGCCCCCGGGGCCCCCTTGGGCCCCCGGCCGCGGGGCGTGGGGGGGCCGCCCGCCCCGGGGCCCCCCCCCCGGGGGGGGGGGGGGGGGGGGGGGGGGGGGGGGGGGGGGGGGGCCCCCGGGGCCCCCCCCCCCCCCCCCGGCCCATCGGCGGGCCCGTGCGACGGCATCTGTTCGGTATCAATTCGCCCAGGGCGTAGGGCAGACCTGGCGAAGAGGACGGAATCACGGGCCCGGCAGAGTACCGTCGGATAGCGAGACCGAGCGCCGTCGGCGTTGACGGTCCACAGCACCAGGCCCCGGAACCCTGCGGGGCCCCTGGCGAAGGGGAAGCACCTCGTGGCACGCATCGGAGACGGTGGCGACCTGCTCAAGTGCTCGTTCTGCGGCAAGTCGCAGAAGCAGGTGAAGAAGCTGATCGCCGGCCCAGGCGTGTACATCTGCGACGAGTGCATCGACCTGTGCAACGAGATCATCGAGGAGGAACTCGCCGAGACCTCCGAGGTGCGCTTCGAGGAACTCCCGAAGCCTCGCGAGATCTACGAGTTCCTGGACCAGTACGTGGTCGGCCAGGACCTCGCCAAGAAGGCGCTGTCGGTCGCCGTCTACAACCACTACAAGCGCGTCCAGGCCGGTGAGGCGGGCCGCAGCGGTGGCAACGGCCGCGAGGACGCCATCGAGCTGGCCAAGTCCAACATCCTGCTGCTGGGCCCCACCGGCTCCGGCAAGACGCTGCTGGCGCAGACCCTGGCCCGGATGCTGAACGTGCCGTTCGCGATCGCGGACGCCACCGCGCTGACCGAGGCCGGCTACGTCGGCGAGGACGTCGAGAACATCCTGCTCAAGCTGATCCAGGCGGCCGACTACGACGTCAAGAAGGCCGAGACCGGGATCATCTACATCGACGAGATCGACAAGGTCGCGCGCAAGAGCGAGAACCCGTCGATCACCCGGGACGTCTCCGGCGAGGGCGTGCAGCAGGCCCTGCTGAAGATCCTGGAGGGCACCACCGCCTCGGTGCCGCCGCAGGGCGGGCGCAAGCACCCGCACCAGGAGTTCATCCAGATCGACACCACCAACGTGCTGTTCATCGTCGGCGGCGCGTTCGCCGGCCTGGAGCGGATCATCGAGGGCCGCGCGGGTGCCAAGGGCATCGGCTTCGGCGCCAACATCCGCTCCAAGCGGGAGTCGGACGCCAGCGACCACTTCCGCCAGGTGATGCCCGAGGACCTGGTGAAGTTCGGCATGATCCCCGAGTTCATCGGCCGTCTGCCGGTGATCACCAGCGTGCACAACCTGGACCGCGAGGCGCTGCTCCAGATCCTCACCGAGCCGCGCAACGCGCTGGTCAAGCAGTACCGCAAGCTGTTCGAACTGGACGGCGTGGAGCTGGAGTTCTCCCGGGACGCGCTGGAGGCGATCGCCGACCAGGCGATCCTGCGCGGCACCGGCGCGCGCGGACTGCGGGCCATCATGGAGGAGGTGCTGATGTCCGTGATGTACGAGGTCCCCTCGCGCCAGGACGTCGCCCGCGTGGTGGTCACCGGTGACGTGGTCTCCAAGCACGCCATCCCCACCCTGGTGCCGCGCGACATGATCAAGCGCGAGCGCCGGGAGAAGAGCGCCTGACCCGAAGACCCGCATACGAGAGGGGCCCCGCACCGGATCCGGTGCGGGGCCCCTCCTCGTGCGCGCGGGGGCGTTACCTGGCGACCTTCATGGCGTCCCGGATCGCCCGGGTCCGCTCGGCGGCCTGGGTGACGGTGAGGGCCTGGGCGCCCCCGCCGGCGGAGACCTTGGTGAAGGTCACCCGGGCGTAGGTCGACTTGTCCGCCCAGATGCAGACCGTGGACTGGGTCTTGAGGGCCTGCAGCGTGTAGACGCCGCAGGAGAGCCGGCCGTTGGAGGCGTGGCCGTCCTGGGCCGGGAAGTCGGCCAGTGGAGTGCTCCAGGAGAGGCCCGACCCGCCCTTCTTGGAGTCCTCGATGATCTGGTCGGGGTCGTTGATCGTCCCGTACAGGCCGGCCACCGAGATGCCGTCCGTCGGGTCGCCGCCCTTGTTGTAGGTGGCGACCACGACGTGGAGGTTGCTGCCGTACTTGTCGGCGTCCTTCGCGTCGGGCTTGGACGGGTCGACGGCCTCCTCCTTGGCGGTCTTCTGGACGTAGCCCTCCGGGAGGTTCTGCGGGGTGGAGATCTTGTAGCTGCCGCCGGAGTCGCTGCCGCCGGAGCTGCCGAGGAACTTCCAGGCGGCGAAGCCGCCGCCGCCCAGCACCAGCGCGCCGACCACCAGACCGATCACCAGGCCGCTCCTGCCCTTGGGCTGCTGGGGCGGCGGCGGGTAGCCCGGCTGGCCGTACGGCGCCTGCGGCGGCACACCGTACGGCTGCTGGGGCGCGCCGTAGGGCTGCTGCGGCGGCTGGCCGTACTGTGGCTGGCCGTACGGGGGCTGGGGTGCGCCGTAGGGCTGCTGGGGCGGCTGGCCGTACTGGGGCGGCTGCCCCCCGTACTGCGGCGGCTGGCCGCCGTAAGGCTGCGGCTGTCCCTGCGGGTACTGCTGTCCCTGGCCGTACATCTGCGTTCGTGCTCCCCCGCCGCACCCGCGGCCTGTCGTGGTTCCGGTCGTTCCGGTCCCGTCCGGTCCACCGGACGGGTTTTCGGGCACGCTACCGCACGGTGCCGGGCGGGGCCGTCCGGCGGCGGCCCGCCCGGGCGCGCCGAAAGCCGTTTCGTCACCCTCCCCCCCGTTACGTAAACTGTGCGTCGTGACCGACACGACGAACCAGCGCCCCGTGAGCACCTTTGCCGGGGACGAAGCAGCAACCCTCCCGACGACCTACACCCCCGCGGACGTAGAGGGCGAGCTGTACGAGCGCTGGGTAGACCGTGGGTACTTCGCCGCGGACGCGAACAGCGACAAGCCCGCGTACACCATCGTCATCCCCCCGCCGAACGTCACCGGCGTCCTGCACCTGGGCCACGCCTTCCAGCACACGCTGATGGACGCGCTGACCCGCCGCAAGCGCATGCAGGGCTACGAGACGCTCTGGCTGCCGGGCATGGACCACGCCGGCATCGCCACCCAGAACAAGGTCGAGCAGCAGCTCGCCGAGGCCGGCCTGTCCCGGCACGACCTGGGCCGCGAGGCCTTCGTCGAGAAGGTCTGGGAGTGGAAGAAGAGCTACGGCGGCCGCATCCTCGGCCAGATGCGCCGCCTCGGCGACGGCGTGGACTGGTCGCGCGAGCGCTTCACCATGGACGAGGGCCTGTCCCAGGCCGTCCAGACCATCTTCAAGCGGCTCTTCGACGACGGCCTGATCTACCGCGCCGAGCGCATCATCAACTGGTGCCCGCGCTGCCTCACCGCGCTGTCCGACATCGAGGTCGAGCACGAGGACGTGCCGGGCGAGCTGGTCTCGATCCGCTACGGCGAGGGCGACGACTCGATCATCGTCGCCACCACCCGGGCCGAGACGATGCTGGGCGACACCGCGGTGGCCGTCCACCCCGAGGACGAGCGCTACAAGCACCTGGTCGGCCGCACCATCAAGCTGCCGCTGACCGACCGTGAGATCCCGGTCGTCGCGGACGAGCACGTCGACCCGGAGTTCGGCACCGGCGCCGTCAAGGTGACGCCGGCCCACGACCCGAACGACTTCGCCATCGGCCAGCGCCACGACCTGCCCAACCTGTCCGTCATGGACGAGCGCGGTGCGATCACCGTGCACGGCCCCTTCCTCGGCATGGACCGGCTGGAGGCCCGCTCGGCCGTCGTCGGCGCGCTGCGCGAGCAGGGCCGGATCGTCGCCGAGAAGCGTCCGTACATGCACGCGGTCGGCCACTGCTCGCGCTGCCACACCGTGGTCGAGCCGCGGCTGTCGCTGCAGTGGTGGGTCAAGGTCGAGCCGCTGGCCAAGGCCGCCGGCGACGCCGTCCGCGACGGCAAGGTGGACATCCACCCGAAGGAGCTGGAGCGCCGCTACTTCGACTGGGTCGACAACATGTACGACTGGTGCATCTCGCGCCAGCTCTGGTGGGGCCACCGGATCCCGGTCTGGTACGGCCCCGAGGGCGAGGTCGTCTGCGTCGGTCCGGACGAGCAGCCGCCGACCGGCGAGGGCTGGGTCCAGGACCCGGACGTCCTGGACACCTGGTTCTCCTCCGGCCTGTGGCCGTTCTCCACGCTCGGCTGGCCGGAGAAGACCGCCGACCTGGAGAAGTTCTACCCGACCGACGTCCTGGTGACGGGCCACGACATCATCTTCTTCTGGGTCGCCCGGATGATGATGTTCGGCCTGTACGCGATGGACGGCGAGGCGCCGTTCAAGACCGTCGCCCTGACCGGTCTGGTGCGCGACGAGTTCGGCAAGAAGATGTCGAAGTCCTCCGGCACCGCGGTCGACCCGCTGGACTGGATGGACGCCTACGGGGCCGACGCCGTCCGCTTCACCCTGGCCGGCGGTGCCAACCCGGGCGCCGACGTGCCGATCGGCGAGGACTGGGTCAAGGGCTCGCGCAACTTCTGCAACAAGATCTGGAACGCGACCCGCTTCGCGCTGATGAACGGCGCCACCGTCGAGGGCCCGCTGCCCGCGCCGGAGGAGATGACCGCGGTCGACCGCTGGATCCTGTCGCGGCTGAACGCCACCGTCGCCAAGGTGGACGCGCTGTACGACGACTTCCAGTTCGCCAAGGCCACGGACGCGCTGTACCACTTCGCCTGGGACGAGGTCTTCGACTGGTACGTCGAGCTCTCCAAGACCACCCTGGGCAAGGGCGGCCCGCAGGCGGACGCCTCGCGCCGGGTCCTCGGCGAGGTCCTGGACGTCACGCTGCGGCTGCTGCACCCCATCGTCCCGTTCGTCACCGAGGCGCTGTGGACGGCGCTCACCGGCGCCGAGTCGCTGGTCGTGGCCGAGTGGCCGAAGGACAGCGGCTACCGTGACGCGGCCGCCGAGTCGGAGATCGCCACGCTCCAGCAGGTGGTCACCGAGGTCCGCCGGTTCCGTTCGGACCAGGGCCTCCAGCCCGCGCAGCGCGTCCCGGCCCGGCTGGAGCTGGCCGGCACCGTGCTGGCCGTCCACGAGGACGCGATCCGCTCGCTGCTGCGGCTGACCGTCCCCGAGGAGGGCTTCGCGGCCACCGCCTCGCTGCCGGTCGCCGGCGCCACCGTCGCGCTGGACCTCTCCGGCACGATCGACGTCGCGGCCGAGCGCAAGCGCCTGGCCAAGGACCTCGCGGCCGCCGAGAAGGAGAAGGCCCAGACCACCGCCAAGCTCGGCAACGAGGCGTTCCTCGCCAAGGCGCCGGACGAGGTGGTCGCCAAGATCCGGGGCCGTCAGGAGGCCGCCGAGGCCGACATCGCCCGGATCACCGCCCAGCTCGCGGCGCTGCCGCAGGGCTGAGCCGCCGGTTCCGCCGAAGGGGCCGTACTCCGCGACGCGCGGGGTGCGGCCCTCGGCGTTTTCCGGGCCGCCTTCCGGGGCCGCCTTCTGGGTCGCTTTCACTACGCCTAATAGCCCAGCAACATTGCTCCCTTCCGGCGAATTATCATCCTGCGACCGGGTGAGGTCCTATTCCGAGCGAATTGATTCCGGTCTTGCCCGCGCGCGTTCGCGGAAGTTTGCAGGTCAGCTGTGTACCGTGTGCACGGAGTTTCCGAATGGGAGTTTCTGCTGAGCGTTCCTGCTGAGCGACGGACGGGAGGGCACGGCGTGGTGGTGACCGAGGAGTTGGCCGACGAACTGCCTGCCGAGGCGGTCGAGGAGGCCAAGGCCAGGGCGGCGACCCTGCTGCTCGCGTTCCGGCACGGCAACCAGATCGCGTTCGACCACGAGCTGGACCTGCTGTTCGCCGAGCACGCCGAGCGCGAGGTGGCCACCCTGCTCGCCTGGATCGCCGCCGAGGCCGTCCGCAAGGCGTACGCCCCCGAGGTCGGCGACAAGGTGCTGCGGGCGATGGCCCGGCGCGCCCCCGAGGACACCGGCGCGGTCGAGGTGGACGAGGAGACCGCGAACGCCGCCCAGTTGATCGAGGCGGTGGCGGCCGGCGAGGTGGCCGAGGTCCGCGGCCTGGTGGCGGCGACGCCCGACACCACCTTCCTGCTGGGCGGTCTGCTGCAGGGCGTCGCGATGATGCTGCCGCTGCTGCCCGACGGTGAACTGGCCGAGATCACGGCCGAGTTGCGGCGTCGGCACGGTGGCGCCGCGCACGTGCCGGAGGCCCGGGCCGGGGTCTGACCCCGGGCCTCCGGCAGGCCGGTCGCGCCGGTTACGGCATGGCGTGCAGGTGCGAACCGATGGTGTTCGCGACCGGGTTGCCCGCCTTGGCGTCCCAGTTGGTCGACCAGGTCATCGCGCCGCCGATGCCAGGCCAGGTGGCGTCCGGCTTGTAGCTGCCGCAGTTGGTACCGGAGGCGAGGCAGTCCAGCGCGCTGTTGACCGTGCCGGCGGCGAGGTACCCGCCGCCCGCGGCGCTGGTGGAGGCCGGCACCCCGAGGCCCACCTGGTCGGGCCGCAGCCCGCCCTTGAGCTGGATGCAGGCCAGCGCGGTGAGGAAGTTCTCGGTGCCCTGCGAGTAGACGTTCCCGTCGCAGCCGTTCATCGCACCGGAGTTGTAGTACTGCATGTTGACGATGGTGAGGATGTCCTTCACGTTCAGCGCCAGCTTGAAGTACTCCATGCCGGTCGACTGCATGTCGATCGTCTGCGGGGCCATGGTGAGGATGAACCCGCTTCCCGCCTTCGCCGCCAGGGCGTGCAGGGCCTGGCCCATGTAGGTGGAGCTGATGCCGTTCTCCAGGTCGATGTCGATCCCGTCGAAGCCGTAACTCTGCATCAGCGCCCAGGCGGTGCCGGTGAAGTTCGCGGCGGAGGCGGAATCGCCCACCCAGACCGTGCCGTTCTGCCCTCCGATGGAGAGCACCACGCGCTTCCCGGCCGCCCGCTTCGCCGCGATGTCGGCCTTGAACTGGGCGTCGGTGTAGCCGCCGAGGCGGGAGGAGAGGGTGGGGTCGAGGGTGAAGCTCAGGCCGCCGCGGGTGGCGGTGGCGTCCGCGAAGGAGACCGCGATGATGTCGTAGGCGGCCGGGACGTCGCTGATCCGCTGGACGGTGGCGCCGTTGTCGAAGTTCTGCCAGTAGCCGGTGAGGATGTGCTTGGGCAGGTTCGGCGGCCTGCCGGTGGACGTGGCGGTGGGGGAGGGGCTGCCCGTGGCGGTGGGCGTCGGGCTGGGTGAGGCCGTGGCGGTCGGGCTCGGCGACGGCTGCGGTCCGCCGGGCCCGAGCAGCGAGACGTCGTCGGCCGCGAAGGCCGGCTGCCCGTACCAGCCGTGCAGGTAGACGGTGACGCTGGTGGTGTTGGGGCCGGTGGTGAAGCTGGTGCTCAGCTGGGTCCAGCCGGTGCCGCCGGGGGTCCAGGTGCTCGGGTCGGTGCCGCCGGTGCCGCGGGCGCCCAGGTAGACGTACGAGCCCTGGACCCAGGAGCTCAGGGTGTACGAGGAGGAGGGCTTCACCGGGACGGTCTGGGTGCACTCGCCGGTGTCGCCGCCGCCCGGGGTGGACTGCAGGGCGTACGTGCCGGAGTGGGTGGTGGCGCTCTGGACCGCGCCGCTCGAACAGGTCCAGCCGGACAGGTTCCCGGCCTCGAAGCCGCCGTTGGTGATCAGGTCGGTGTCGGCGGCGTGGGCTCCGGTGCCGCCGGCGAGCACGAGCCCGCTCAGGCCGACGGCGACGGCGCTCGCACCGGCGAGCAGCGAGTGGACGGCGCGGGTGCGCCGGTGTCGGGCAGGTGGCATGACTCCATCTCCAGTGGGGGAGGCCCGGCGGCGCCTCGTGGGGGAGGAACGCCGTCCGGGGTGTCGATGGTGCGCTTGCGGGAGCTACCGACAACTCAAGTCCCGGTCGGGAACGGAGACTTGCCTCACAAGGTGGAGTAGACCAATTCTGCTGTCAAGGGGGCGTCAGGCGGCCGGTGGTACCGCCTCGGCTCGTTCGGGCGTGGCGATCGCCGCGGTCAGCGCGGCGATCCGGGCCGAGGCCAGGCCGTCGCCGTACGGGCTGGGGGTGGCCGCCAGCCGGGCGAGCCGCTCGTGGGAGTCGGAGAGCCAGGCGCGGGCCAGGGAACCCAGCTCCTCGCCGGGCCGCACCAGAGCGGCGAAGCCGGCCGCCATCGCCTCCGGTCGCTCGGTGGAGCGGCGCACCACCAGCAGCGGGCGGCCGAGCACGGTGCACTCCTCCTGCACGCCGCCGGAGTCGGAGACCAGCAGCGCCGCGTGGCTCGCCAGGCCCAGGAAGTCGCCGTAGCCGACCGGGCCGGTGACGGCGAGGCGCTCCAGCAGGCCGTCCAGGCCGAAGCGCTCGACGGCGGCCCGGGTGCGCGGGTGCGTCGGGAACAGCACCGGGGTGCCGGCCCGGGCGATCCGGTCCAGCTCGGCGAGCACCGCGCCGAGCGCCTCGGCGGTGTCGGTGTTCTCCGGGCGGTGCACGGTGGCCAGCACGTACGCGTCCGGGCGCAGCCCGTGCGCGGCGAGCAGCGCGGCGCGGGCTGCCTCGTCCGGCAGCTGACGGCGGACCACCTCGACGACGGTGTTGCCGGTGAGCTCGATCCGCTCCTCGGCCAGCGACTCGGCGCGCAGGTTGGCGACGTTCTCCCCGGTGGCGGCGCAGAGCAGGTCGGAGACGTGGTCGACCATCACCCGGTTGTGCTCCTCGGGCATCGCCCGGTCGAAGCTGCGCAGCCCGGCCTCGACGTGGACCAGCGGGATCTCCCGGGCGTTGGCGGCCAGCGCCCCGGCCAGGGTGGCGTTGGTGTCGCCCTGGACGACCACGGCGGCGGGGCGGTCCTCGGCGAAGGCGGCGTCCAGCTGGCCCAGCGACCGGGCGATCTGGCCGGCCCGGGGGCGGCCGCCGACGCCGGTGAGCAGCTCGGGCTCGGGCAGGTCGAGGTCGCGCAGGAAGCGGCCGGACATCGCCTCGTCCCAGTGCTGGCCGGTGTGCACCAGCCGGGTGGCGTCGCCGAGTTCGTGGATCAGCGGGGCGAGCTTGACCAGCTCGGGGCGGGTGCCGAGGACGACGGCGACGCTGGACGGGGGCAGGCACGTGCTCATGCGGGACTCCGGTCGGGACGTGGTGCGCGGGGGAGGCGTGGGGGCGGCTCAGGACTCGAGCGCGGTGGGGGCGCCGAGGGCGACCTTCTCGGCGTTGCGGCGGGTCTTGGCCCAGCCGTTGCGGCCGAGCAGCATCCGGACCGCGGCCCGGGTGGCGACCACGAACAGGTGGTAGGCGTAGAGCCAGACCAGCAGGCCCCAGAGCAGCGCGGTCAGTCGGCCGCGGTCGGGGTGGGCGGTCCTGCGGTAGGCGAAGCCCCAGAACACCATCGGCAGCGTGGCGAGCACGAAGACGAGCAGCATCCACGGGCCGAACCTGAGCTGGAACTCGGCGGTCTCCTCGGGGAAGAGCACCACCCCGGCGCCGGTGATCCCGAGCGAGAGCGGGAAGAGCAGCACCAGCAGCACGCAGACCACCGGCTGGAGGAAGGTGTACAGCACCTCGGCCTTGCCGGAGAGGGTGTAGTGCGGCGAGCGCAGCACCCGGCCGGCGTAGCGCAGGCACTGCATGTTGCCCTGGGCCCAGCGGGTGCGCTGGGTGAGGAAGCGGCGCAGCGAGATCAGGCCCTCCTGGGAGACCTGGACCTCGGTGACGTGGGTGAGCCGCCAGCCGGCCAGCCGCAGGTCGAGGCCGGACTCGTAGTCCTCCAGCAGGGCGCGCTCCGGCCAGGGGCGGCCGGCCCGGCCCTCCTCGGCGGTCAGCGAGTCGAGGGCGGTGAGGCGGACGAACTGGCCGTTGCCGCCGAGGCCGACGCTGCCGGTGCGGCGGCGCAGCAGCTGCATGCCGGTGTTGGTGGCCTGGAACTCGACGTCCTGCATCCGCACCAGGGCGCGGGCCAGGGCGTTGGCCGCCCGGCCGCGGCCGGGCAGCGGGAGCTCGTCGTCGGCGTTGCGCATCCGGACGCCGATCTGGACGGCGCCGGTGTCGGGCCGGCCGAGCGCCCTGGCGTTGCAGACCTGGGCCAGGGTGCCCGGGTCGAGCTGCCCGTCGGCGTCGACCACGCCGATCACCACCCGGGAGCGGTCGGCGTCCTCGGGCAGCCAGGCGGAGATCTCCCGGTAGGCGGCGTTGAGGGCGGCGCCCTTGCCGATCCGGGCGTGCGGGCGGCGGCGCTGGACCAGGTGGACCCGCGGGTCGCGGGCCGCGGCGGCGAGCACCAGCTCGCGGGTGGCGTCCTCGCTGTCGTCGTCGATCACCCAGAGGTGGGCCTCGGGCGCGGCGGCCCGCAGGCCGTCCAGGGTCTGGGTGACCACGGCCTCCTCGTCGCGGCAGGGGATGACCAGGTGCCAGCGGAAGGCGGTGGGGTCGCCGGGTTCGGCGGGGCGGTTGTGCCGGAAGGCGTGCCGGGAGCCCGCCCAGTACACGAGGAAGCGTCCGAAGACGAGGGCCATGTAGCCGACGAGGGCCAGCGAGATCAGTCCGGCGACCCAGACGACGGCGTCCTCGCGGAGCACGATCCAGTCGTGCAGGGCGTCAGGCATGGCGCGATGCTCCTCGCGATCAAAGGTCGAAAGCTCCTATCGGCTGCGAATCGATGCTTCATTGCGGGTCAAATCGCCAAATCAATAGTAAAGGGACAAAACTAGGTGATCATGGAAAAGAACGGGCAAAGTGGTCGTTCTCACCCCGTGAGGAGGACCCGTCGGCGCTCCGTAGACTGTGGTCGTGAGCGACAAGGCCGACCCGAACCCGTACACCATCCGCCCCGCCGACGGCGGCACCGGCGACGCCCTGCGCGACGTCGAGGTGGAGCTCTCCGAGCGCTGGCCGGAGAACAAGCTGGAGCCCTCGCTCGACCGGATCGAGGCGCTGATGGACATCCTGGGCCAGCCCCAGCGGTCCTTCCCCTCCATCCACATCACCGGCACCAACGGCAAGACCTCCACCGCCCGGATGATCGAGCAGCTGCTCAACACCTTCGAACTGCGCACCGGCCGCTACACCAGCCCGCACGTGGAGTCCGTCACCGAGCGGATCAGCCTGGACGGCGCCCCGATCACCCCCGAGCGCTTCGTCGAGGTCTACCGCGACATCGAGCCCTACGTGCAGATGGTCGACGCGGCCCAGCCGGTGCCGATGTCCTTCTTCGAGGTGCTGACCGGCATGGCCTACGCGGCCTTCGCCGACGCCCCGGTGGACGTCGCCGTGGTCGAGGTCGGCATGGGCGGCTCCTGGGACGCCACCAACGTCATCGACGCCGCCGTCGCGGTGATCACCCCGATCGGACTGGACCACACCGACAAGCTCGGCGAGACCACCGGCGAGATCGCGGGCGAGAAGTCCGGGATCATCAAGTCCGGCTCCGTCGCCGTCGTCGCCCAGCAGCAGCTGGACGCGGCCCAGACCATCCTGCGCCGCGCCGTCGAGGTGGACGCCACGGTCGCCCGCGAGGGCATGGAGTTCGGCGTGATCCGCCGCGAACTCGCCGTCGGCGGCCAGCTGGTGACGCTGCGCGGACTCGGCGGCGAGGAGTACGAGGACGTCTTCATCCCGCTGCACGGCGAGTACCAGGCGCAAAACGCGGCCCTCGCACTCGCCGCGGTCGAGGCCTTCTTCGGCGTCGGCGGCGCGCGCGGCGGGCAGCTGGACGTGGAGAAGATCCGTCAGGGCTTCTCCGGCGTCTCCTCGCCGGGCCGCCTGGAGGTCGTCCGCCGCAGCCCCACGATCATCCTGGACGCCGCCCACAACCCGCACGGAGCCCGCGCCACCGTGGCCGCGCTCACCGAGTCCTTCGGCTTCACCCGGCTCGTCGGCGTGATCGGCACCTCCGGGGACAAGGACGTGGCCGGCGTGCTGGAGGCCTTCGAGCCGATCCTGGCCGAGGTCGTCATCACCCAGAACTCCACCCACCGCGCGATGGACGTCGACGCGCTCGCCGCCCTGGCCGTCGAGGTCTTCGGCGAGGACCGCGTCCAGGTCGAGCCCCGGCTCGACGACGCCATCGCCGCCGCCGTCACCCTCGCCGAGGAGGAGGGCGACCTCGGTGGCGCCGGGGTGCTGGTCACCGGTTCGGTCATCACGGTGGGCGAGGCCCGCCTGCTGCTCGGGAGGAAGTGACATGAGGACGCTCTGCTCCTCGACGCTGATCGGCGAAGCGCTCCTGATCATGTTCGCGGCGCTGGTCGCGATGCGGCTCTCCGACGTCTCCACCGGGGAGATCTGGACGGTCAGCGGCATCGCGATGGCCCTGTGCATCGCGCTCTGCGGCATGATCAACCGCCCCGGCGCGGTGCAGATCGGCTGGGCGCTGCAGATCGGACTGATCGCCGGCGGCTTCATCCTGCCGACCATGTTCGGCCTCGGCGTGGTCTTCGCCGGCCTGTGGTGGTGCTCGGTGCACTACGGCCGCAAGGTGGACGACTTCAAGGCCGCCCGGGCCGCCGCCGAGGCCGCCGCCGTACACGCCTGAGGCCCGGACCGGCCGACCGACACGCCGTGTACGCAAGGTAACCTCTGCCCTGTCGGCACCGCTTGTCGACCCGACTGTCTGCCGAACCGAATCCCCAGGAGACGCACCGTGTCCCAGCGCACTCTCGTCCTGCTCAAGCCCGACGCCGTCCGCCGTGGCCTGGCCGGCGAGATCATCAGCCGCTTCGAGCGCAAGGCCGGCTGGCGCTTCGCCGCCATCGAGCTGCGCACCTTCGACCGGGCGACGCTGGAGCAGCACTACGCGGAGCACGTCGGCCGCCCGTTCTACGAGCCGCTGCTGGAGTTCATGACCTCCGGTCCGTCGATCGCGCTGATCGTCGAGGGCGAGGAGGTCGTCAAGGGCATCCGCATGCTGGCCGGCGCCACCAACCCGCTGGAGGCCGGGGCCGGCACCATCCGCGGCGACTACGCGACGATCACCCGCGAGAACCTGATCCACGCCTCCGACTCCCCGGAGTCCGCCGAGCGCGAGATCAAGATCTTCTTCCCCGCGCACGCCTGATCCGGCGAGCCGGAACCGGGCGACACGCCCGGGGGGACGTTAGTACCGCCCCGGTCGGGACCATTGGCCCGGCCGGGGCATTCTTATCGTGAAATAGGGAACTGGCGGCGCCGACACGGCGTCCCAATCCTCGGAGAAGCGATCACGCCCCGGACAATGGACGGTATGCCCCACGTCGACGTCCGTACCGCGCGGCGTGACTACGATGGACGCGACTCAAGGGCCCGGTAAGGCAGCTCAGCTGGTCTCCGCCCAAGCGTGGGCGCGCATTCGTCCACCCCCCCATGAACTCCGAGCCCGGGAAGGCACCCACACCCCATGGCGAGCAACCTGTCGTTCATCGGCCGCGACTTGGCGATCGACCTCGGAACAGCCAACACGCTGGTGTACGTCAGGGGCAAGGGCATCGTCCTGAACGAGCCGTCCGTCGTCGCGGTGAACACCAACACCGGCGGGATCCTCGCCGTCGGTGCCGAGGCCAAGAAGATGATCGGCCGGACCCCGGGCAACATCGTCGCCATCCGCCCGCTCAAGGACGGCGTGATCGCCGACTTCGAGATCACCGAGCGGATGCTGCGGTACTTCATCCTCAAGATCCACCGCCGCCGCTACCTCGCCCGCCCCCGCGTCGTGGTCTGCGTGCCCTCCGGCATCACCGGCGTCGAGCGCCGCGCCGTCATCGAGGCCTCCTCCCAGGCCGGCGCCCGCCAGGTGCACATCATCGAGGAGCCGATGGCCGCCGCCATCGGCGCCGGCCTGCCCGTCCACGAGGCCACCGGCAACATGGTCGTCGACATCGGCGGCGGCACCACCGAGGTCGCCGTGATCTCCCTCGGCGGCATCGTCACCGCCCAGTCCATCCGGGTGGCCGGCGACGAACTGGACAACGCGATCGTCCAGCACATCAAGAAGGAGTACTCGCTGCTCCTCGGCGAGCGCAGCGCCGAACAGATCAAGATGAGCATCGGCAGCGCCTTCGGCCTCGAGGGCGAGAAGGACGAGCACGCCGAGATCCGCGGCCGCGACCTGGTCAGCGGCCTGCCCAAGACCGTCGTCATCTCCGCCGCCGAGGTCCGCGAGGCCATCGACGAGCCGGTCAACGCGATCATCGACGCGGTCAAGACCACCCTCGACCAGTGCCCGCCCGAGCTGGCCGGCGACGTCATGGACCGGGGCATCGTGCTCACCGGCGGCGGCGCCCTGCTGCGCGGACTGGACGAGCGGCTGCGCCGCGAGACCGGCATGCCGATCCACATCGCGGAGAACCCGCTCGACTCCGTCGCGCTCGGCTCCGGCAAGTGCGTCGAGGAGTTCGAGGCGCTCCAGCAGGTACTCGACGCCTCGCCGCGTCGTTGACAGGTCGCCGCACCACCGGTACCACGCGTCACATCCGACACTCGACTGAACGGGCCGCCGCCCGGGCCCCACAGCCCCGGGCGGCGGCCGGGTACGAAGGGGCAGTACCAGCACCGTGAGGGACACACGAGAGAGCCGGCTGCTGCTGATCCTGCTGGTGGCCGTCGCCTTCGCGCTGATCACCGTGGACATCAAGGGCGGTGAGGACTCCCCGCTCGGCCCGGCCCGGCACGCCGCCGCCGGCGTCCTCGGACCGGTCGAGCGCGGCGCCGCCACCGTCGTCGACCCGGTCGCCGACACCGTCCGCGCCTTCCGGGACGCGGCCACCGACAGCGGCCGCACCGACCAGCTCGCCCGCGAGAACACCGAACTGCGGCAGAAGCTCGCCTCCTCCGACATGGCCACCGGACGCACCAAGCAACTGGACGACCTGCTGCGCACCGCCGGCTCCGGCGGCTACACCGTCAAGGCCGCCCAGGTCATCGCGATCGGCCCGGCCCAGGGCTTCTCCTGGACCATCACCATCGACGCCGGCAGCGACGACGGCCTCACCCGCGACATGACGGTGATCAACGGCCAGGGCCTGGTCGGCCGGATCACCACCGTCGCCCCGACCACCGCCACCGTGCTGCTCGCCTCCGACCCCGGCTTCTCGGCCGGCACCCGGCTGGAGGGCACCGGCGAGATCGGCTTCGCCTCCGGCGGCGGCGACAGCCCGATGAAGGTCTCCCTGCTCAACGGCAAGGCCCAGGTCAAGGCCGGCGACCGGCTGGTCACCTTCGGCTCGCAGAGCGGCCGCCCGTTCGTGCCCGGCGTCCCGGTCGGCAAGGTCACCGAGGTCCAGGCCAACGCCGGCCAGCTGACCAAGACCGTCCTGGTCGAGCCCTTCGTCCAGTTCACCCGGCTGGACCTGGTCGGCGTGGTGGTCGTGCCGCCGCGCACCGACCCGCGCGACGCCGTCCTGCCGCCGGCGCCCGCCCCGGGCCAGCCGGCCGCCGCGCCGGGCCAGGTCCCGGCCGCGCTCCCCGGCCAGGCCCCGGCCGTCGTGCCCGCCGCCTCGCCCGCACAGCCCACTGGGGGGAACTGAGCCATGCGCCTCGCCCGCATCCCCGTCTCCGCCGGCCTCGTCCTGTTCGGCCTGATCCTCCAGGTCAGCGTCTTCGGCCGGCTCCAGCTCCCGGGAGCCACCCCGGACATACTGCTGCTCGTCGTGGTCGGCCTCGCCATGGTCTACGGGCCCACCGGCGGCTGCCTGGTCGGCTTCTTCGGGGGCCTGCTGGCCGACCTCGCGCCGCCCTCCGACCACGCGATCGGCCGCTACGCGCTGGTGCTCTGCCTGATGGGCTACGCCGCCGGACTGCTGCGCCCGGACCACGGCCGCCAGCGCTCGGTGACCGGCTCGCTGCTCGTGGTCGGCGTCGCGGCGGTCGCCTCCACCCTGCTCTACGCGATGGTCGGCGCCCTGGTCGGCGACACCGCGGCCCGGCACGTCGGCCTCGGCGGACTGGTGATCAGCGCCCTGCTCTACGACCTGCTGCTGGCGCCCTTCGTGGTGCCGCTGGTGATGTACCTCGGCCGCCGCTTCGGGCGCGACCCGGTGAGCGCCGCGGACGACGACGAGGGCGGCTCCGGCCTGGGCACGCTGTCCCGCTACCGGACCACCCGCGACTCCTCCTCCGGTCCGTCGTACAGGAAGCGGCGCGTGCCCGGCTTCGCCCGCCGCCCGTAACCGGCCCGGCCCCGACCACCCGACCTCCCCGCATCCTGGAGCGCACGAGACGTGAGCAACATCCCCGAGACCGGACGCACCCGACGGGTGACGATCCGTCTGGTGGTGCTGCAGATCCTGGTGCTGTCGCTGCTCGCCACCCTCGGCGGGCGGCTGTGGTACCTGCAGATCCGCAACGCCAAGGAGTACACCGCGAAGGCGACCGGCAACCACATCCGCGAGGTGGTCGAGCCGGCCGTCCGCGGCGAGATCCTGGACGCGTCCGGGCGGGTGCTGGCCGGCAACGAGACCCGGCTGGTGGTCTCCGTCAGCCGCACCTCGCTGCTGCAGCAGAAGGACGGCGGCAAGGCGGTGCTGTCCCGGCTGGCCGAGGTGCTGGGGATGCCCGCCAAGGACGTGCAGGAGAAGGTCCGGCTCTGCGACGCCAAGACCTCGCAGCCCTGCTGGAACGGTTCGCCGTACCAGCCGATCCCGGTCACCAAGGAGGCGACCACCCAGCAGGCGATGCAGATAATGGAGCGCCGCGAGGACTTCCCCGGGGTCACCGCGCAGCCCACCGCCGTGCGCCGCTACACCGGCGCCGAGGGCGCCAACATGGCCCAGGTGCTCGGCTACCTCTCGCCGGTCACCGACGAGGAGGTCAGCAAGACCTCCGGCAAGAGCGGCCTGGACCGCTACCTGCCGGCCGACCAGATCGGGCGGGCCGGCCTGGAGTCGGTGTACGACCGCGACCTGCGCGGCACCGCGGGCATCACCAAGCTGGAGGTGGACAACCTCGGCCGGGTGATCGGCAACGCCGGCACCGTCGCCCCGCAGACCGGCGACAACCTGGTCACCAGCATCGACGCCCGGGTGCAGAAGGTGGTCGAGGACAACCTGGCGCAGGCCATGAACGACGCCAGGAACACCTTCGACAAGGTCACCAACCGCAACTACGAGGCCGACTCCGGCGCCGCCGTGGTGATGGACGTCCACACCGGGCGGATCGTCGCGATGGCGAGCGCCCCGACCTACGACCCGAACCTCTGGGTGGGCGGCATCAGCGGCAAGGACTACCAGTCGCTGACCAGCAAGGAGTCCAACTTCCCGCTGCTGAACCGGGCCATACAGGGCCAGTCCGCCCCCGGTTCGACCTTCAAGGTCATCTCCACCACCGCCGCCGTGCAGGCCGGCTACTCGCTGGACGGCCACTACGACTGCCCGAAGAGCATGACCATCGGCGGCCGCGAGTTCAAGAACTTCGAGAGCGAGAACTTCGGCCAGATCTCCCTGGAGAAGGCGCTCGAGGTCTCCTGCGACACCGTCTTCTACGGCCTGGCGTACGACCAGTGGATGAAGGACGGCGGCATCAAGCCCAAGAAGGACCCGGGCGACTGGTTCTTCAAGACCGCCCACCAGTTCGGCCTCGGCGCCAAGACCGGCATCGACCTGCCGGCCGAGGTGCCCGGCCGGGTGCCGGACCGGCAGTGGAAGCAGTCCTTCTACGACAACAACAAGGACGCCTGGTGCGCCCAGGGGCAGAAGGGCGGCAACAGCTACTCCGACCAGATCGCCCGGGAGAACTGCGTCGACGGCTACCAGATGCGCGCCGGTGACGCCGTCAACTTCGCGATCGGCCAGGGCGACACCCTCGTCACCCCGGTCCAGATGGCCCGGATCTACTCGGCGCTCGCCAACGGCGGCACCTTCTACCGGCCGACCATCGCCAAGGCCGTGATAAGCCCGGGCGGGGACCTCGTCCGCGAGATCGCCCCGCAGGCGGACGCCCAGTTCCCCGGCGACCAGAAGCTGCTCAGCTACATCGACCAGGCCACCGAGAGCGTCATCAAGTCCGGTACCGCCGCCTGGAAGTTCAACGGCTGGCCGCAGGACAAGATCGCGCTGCACGCCAAGACCGGCACCGCCGAGGTCGAGGGCAAGCAGACCACCTCCTGGCTGACCACGTACAGCAAGGACTACGCCGTCGTCATGACGATCAGCCAGGGCGGCACCGGCTCCGGCGGTTCCGGTGACGCCATCCGCCGGATCTACCAGGCGCTGTACGGCGTGGACGACAAGGGCACCATCGACAACGGCAAGGCGCTGCTGCCCGCGCCGCAGACCGAGCTGCCGAAGTTCAACCCGGACGGCACCGCGATCATCAAGCCGGTCGCGTACGGCGCCGGCCAGGCGGCGGGCGTCCAGGGCCAGGGCCCGGCTCAGTTCCAGGGGGCGAGCGTCGTGCCGGCCGCCGCACTGCCCGATGCGGACGCGGCGCAGCCGGCCCCCGCGACGGCCTTCCTCGACCGGACGCCGCCGACCGACCGTCCGGCGTCGTACACCGCGGCCGACGCCGCGCTCGAACCCTCGCGCGGACCGGGAAGGGGACGGGCATGACCTCCTACGGCTCGTACCGGCAGCTGCGGCTGGCCCCGCAGCGCAGCGGGGTCTCCAAGGCCCTGGCCAAGGACTCCCCGCTCTGGCGGCTGGACTGGATACTGCTGGTAGCCGCGCTGGCCCTGTCGGCCGGCAGCTCGCTGCTGGTCTGGTCGGCCACCCGCGGGCGCGACTCGCTGACCCACGGGGACCCGCAGTACTTCCTGTACCGGCACCTGACCAACTTCGTGGTCGGGCTGGTGCTGTGCTCCGTGGTGATAGCGATAGGGAGCCGGCGCTTCCGCACGATCGTGCCGTTCCTGTACGTCGGCGTGATCGTGATGCTGCTGGCGACGCTCAGCCCGCTCGGCTCGACCATCAACGGCGCGCACTCGTGGATCCAGCTCGGCGGCGGCTTCTCGATCCAGCCGGCCGAGTTCGCGAAGCTCGCGATCGTGCTGGCGATGGCGGTCGTGCTGTCGGACCAGGTGGACGCGGGGGAGCGGGAGTTCCCCTCGCACCGAGCCGTGTTCCGGGGCCTGCTCTGGGCCGGCCTGCCGATGGCCATAGTGATGCTGATGCCGGACGCCGGATCGGTGATGGTGATGGCCGCGATCGTGCTGGGCATCCTGCTCGGCTCGGGCGCCGCGAACCGCTGGGTGCTCGGCCTGCTGATGGCGGGCACCGCCGGGTGCGTGGCGATCTGGAAGTTCGGGCTGCTGAGCCAGTACCAGATCGACCGCTTCGCCGCATTCGCCAACCCGCAGCTGGACCCGAACGGCGTCGGCTACAACACCGCCCAGGCCCGGATCGCGATCGGCTCGGGCGGGCTGACCGGCAAGGGGCTGTTCCACGGCACCCAGACCGTCGGGCAGTTCGTGCCGGAGCAGCAGACCGACTTCGTGTTCACCGTGGCCGGCGAGGAACTGGGCTTCATCGGGGCGCTGGCGATCATCGCGCTGGTCGGCGTCATCCTCTGGCGGGCCTGCCGGATCGCCCGGCAGGCGACCGACCTGTACGGGACGATCGTGGCGGCCGGGGTCATCGCCTGGCTGTCCTTCCAGGCCTTCGAGAACATCGGGATGTGCCTGGGCATCATGCCGGTCGCGGGCATCCCGCTGCCATTCGTCTCGTACGGCGGCTCGTCGATGTTCGCGAACTGGCTGGCCATCGGGCTGCTCCAGGCGGTGCGGAGCCAGCGGCCGATAGCGGCCTGAGCGCGCTCCGCGGCGGGGCCGGTCCGGGACTTCCCGGGCCGGCCCCGCCGTCGTGTCGCGGCCCGTCGTGCCGCGGCCGGCGTGACCTGTCGGACGCGGTCCTGGACGCGGTCCTGGACGCAGCCCTAGCGGAGGCAGTCGGCGGTGGCGAGGACGGCGCGGGTCTGGTGCGCGAGTTGCTCCTGGACGGGGACCCAGCGGACGCCGAAACGGTGGCGCAGCCGGTCCAGGCTGTCGCCGACGACGGCGCGGGCGCGGTCCCGGGCGGCCTCGGCGGCGGGCCCGCGGGCGTCGGCGAGCAGCCGCAGCAGGATCGACGCGACCCGCAGCGGCACCCGGGCCGCGACCAGTCCGGCGGTGGTCACCCGGGAGACCGTGAGCGGCTCGGCGCCCCAGCGCTCCAGCCACTCCCCGGCCACCCGCGGGGCGACCGCCAGACTGGACACGGCGGTGCGCAGCAGCGCGCCGGACGCCTCGGCGCCGTACGCCCGCGCGCCGTGCGCGGGGACGGCCGGGAGCAGGGCGGTGAGCTGCCCGGCACGGACGGTGAGGTCGCGGGCGGCCGCCGCGAGGGCCTGCGCCCCGGCCGGGTGGGGGCGGGCGTCGCCGACCGCGTCGACGGCCCACATCGGGACCTCCAGGACCGCGCTGACCGCGCCGTACCCCGCCGCGTACGACCAGGTGGACAGCTCGGGCTCGTCCGGCAGGGCCCGGGAGCCCCCGGCGCCCGGGGCCGGCATCAGATAGGTGCCGGGGTCCGGGCTGGCCCAGCCGATCGCGTCGTAGGAGTCCACGTCGAGCGGGACGCCGGCCCGCTCCGCGGAGCGGGCGAAGCGCCCGGCCAGGCCCCGGACCGGGCGGGTGAGCTGGACGAACGCGCCGCCGAAGTCCACCCCGTGCAGCGAGCACTGGAGGAAGGGGTGCAGCTCGTCGATCAGGCCGGTCAGTGCCAGGCTCTCCGGCATCGGCGGGCGGCCGGTGCCGGGGGCGGGCAGCAGTTCGGGCTGCTCCTCGAAGGAGGGGCGGAAGAAGTGCTCGTAGTGGCGCCGCATGGTGAGCGGGCCGTCCAGCCAGCCGGCGTTGAGCGCGGCACCGTCCGGGTCGAGGCAGAGCAGCAGGTGCCAGGAGAGCCCGGGGCGGGCGGGGCGGTCCAGCAGCACTTCGGCGAGCCGGACCGTTCCGGCGGTGCCGATCGGCTCGTTGGGGTGCGGGCCGCCGACCACCAGCACCGCGCGCGGCCCGCGGTCCACGGAGAGCAGCATCAGCGGGCGCCCGGCCCGGGAACGGCCCACCTCGCGCAGCCGGCAGCGGTCCGGGTGCCGCAGCGCGAGCCGCCGCGCGGCGGACTCGGCCTGGGCCGGCGTGGGGTAGCGGGCCGGCCGGGTGTCGAGGGGCCGGAGCGGGCGGATCCGCCGACCGGTGTCGGTCATGGTTCTCCTAGCGCCGGTCGTACGGCCGCCGGGGCGCGGGCGTGCGGGTGCGCCGCCGGGCACGGCGTGCGGGCGGGGGACGGGGACGGACGGGGCGGCACCGCGGGGCCGGGAACGGCGGCCGAGCGGGGCGGGACGGGGCCTGGCAGGGCGGACAGGGCTGGGCTGCGGCGGCCCGTGGTGAGGGAAGAGGCGCGCCGGCCGGAAAACCGACGAGGGCCGAGCGTACGACTCAACTTCCTTGTCCGGAAGGGGTGCAGATCTCTTTGGCGGACCCCTGTCAGTACCGCACGGCCCGTCCGGGCGTGTCAACGGCGGACGGCACGGGCCGGCGGGCGCCCACCGCACGTGCCGGGGCGGGCCGGGGTGGGCACCGGCGGTCGGCGGCGGTACCGGCGGGTGCGGGCGTGTGCGGGCGGACTCCGGCCGTCCGGGTCGCGCTGGAGCACGGAGGGCCTGTGAACCGGGGCAGACGGCCCGTTCCCCGGATTGGGCTACCCTTGAGGGTCACCCCTCCCGTGCCGGCTCTCGGCATCGAATCACGTCGTAAGGGTTCCTAGTACATGACTGTCGAATCGGTCTTCCCACGCCTGGAGGCCCTCCTCCCGCACGTCCAGAAGCCGATCCAGTACGTCGGCGGCGAGCTCAACTCGACCGTCAAGGACTGGGACGCCTGCGACGTCCGTTGGGCGCTGATGTACCCCGACGCCTACGAGGTCGGCCTGCCCAACCAGGGCGTCATGATCCTCTACGAGGTGCTGAACGAGCGCGAGGGCGTGCTCGCCGAGCGCACCTACAGCGTCTGGCCCGACCTCGAGGCACTGATGCGCGAGCACGGCGTCCCGCAGTTCACCGTCGACGCCCACCGCCCGGTGAAGGCCTTCGACGTGTTCGGCCTGTCGTTCTCCACCGAGCTCGGCTACACCAACATGCTGACCGCGCTCGACCTGGCCGGCATCCCGCTGGAGGCCAAGGACCGCACCGACGAGGACCCGATCGTCCTGGCCGGCGGCCACGCGGCCTTCAACCCGGAGCCGATCGCGGACTTCATCGACTGCGCCGTGGTCGGCGACGGCGAGCAGGCCGTCCTCGACATCACGGAGATCACCCGCGCCTGGAAGACCGAGGGCCGGCCGGGCGGCCGGGACGAGCTGCTGCTGCGCCTGGCCCGTACCGGCGGGGTGTACGTCCCGAAGTTCTACGACGTGGAGTACCTGGCCGACGGCCGGATCGGCCGCGTCGTGCCGAACGCCCCGGGCGTGCCGTGGCGGGTGTCCAAGCACACCGTGATGGACCTCGACGAGTGGCCGTACCCGAAGCAGCCGCTCGTCCCGCTCGCGGAGACGGTGCACGAGCGGATGTCCGTGGAGATCTTCCGCGGCTGCACCCGCGGCTGCCGCTTCTGCCAGGCCGGCATGATCACGCGCCCCGTGCGGGAGCGAAGCATCACCGGCATCGGCGAGATGGTGGAGCGCGGGCTGAAGGCGACCGGCTTCGAGGAGGTCGGCCTGCTGTCGCTGTCCAGCGCCGACCACACCGAGATCGGCGACATCGCCAAGGGCCTCGCGGACCGGTACACCGAGGACAAGATCGGCCTGTCGCTGCCGTCCACCCGCGTCGACGCCTTCAACATCGACCTCGCCAACGAGCTGTCCCGCAACGGGCGCCGCTCGGGCCTCACCTTCGCCCCCGAGGGCGGCAGCGAGCGCATGCGCAAGGTGATCAACAAGATGGTGTCGGAGGAGGACCTGATCCGCACCGTCGCCACCGCGTACGGCAACGGCTGGCGCCAGGTGAAGCTGTACTTCATGTGCGGCCTGCCCACCGAGACCGACGAGGACGTGCTCCAGATCGGCGAGATGGCGAAGAACGTCATCCAGAAGGGCCGCGAGGTCACCGGCCAGAACGACATCCGCTGCACCGTCTCCATCGGCGGGTTCGTGCCCAAGCCGCACACCCCGTTCCAGTGGGCCCCGCAGCTGTCCGCCGAGGACACCGACGCCCGCCTGGCCAAGCTGCGCGACTCGATCCGCGGCGACCGCAAGTACGGCAAGAACATCGGCTACCGCTACCACGACGGCAAGCCCGGCATCGTCGAGGGCCTGCTCTCCCGCGGCGACCGCCGGGTCGGCGCGATCATCCGCGAGGTCTACGAGGACGGCGGCCGCTTCGACGGCTGGCGCGAGTACTTCTCGTACGACCGCTGGATGGCCTGCGCGGACAAGGGCCTGTCCGGTACCGGCGTCGACGTCGACTGGTACACCACCCGCGAGCGCAGCTACGAGGAGGTGCTGCCCTGGGACCACCTGGACAGCGGCCTCGACAAGGACTGGCTCTGGGAGGACTGGCAGGACGCCCTGGAGGAGGTCGAGGTCGACGACTGCCGCTGGACCCCGTGCTTCGACTGCGGCGTGTGCCCCCAGATGGACACGACCATACAAATCGGCCCGACGGGCAAGAAGCTGCTCCCGCTGACGGTCGTCAACGCTGCTGACCAGCAGAAGTAGGCGGCGGCGTGGGGGACACGGCGAGCGAGCTGTGTGACTTACTTCACAGCCTCTCGGAGGGTGAGCGGGAGCTCGTCCTGGGCGCGCTCGGCATGACGCGCGCCCCGGGCGGGCCCGGCCCTGCCGTCCGGGAGGCCCGGCAAGGCGGCCGGAGGACCCCTCTGCCCGCCGCCCGGAGTGGCCCGGACATCGAGTCCTCGATCGAGTGGGTCTGAGGCCTTGAGGCCACGCGTAGAGCCCTCCCCGAATCTCTCGGGGAGGGCGCTGCGGGTGTCGGAGGCGGCCATGTGGGATCTCATGGCCCGCTGCACACGCTGATGCCCTGACCCGGGATGTCTTACAGCTGCAAGTCCGCCTCGACCCTGCCCAGCCTCAGGCGCTGCTGTACTTCCTCAACCATCAGCACCAGTCCGTTGTCGCAGGCCTGCTGGTCTCAACGCCCCGCTGGACCTACGTCCCCGGATGCGAAGGGCATTGTGGCGTTGGCCGTCTTCCCGTTCGGCGCCACGACCGACGCAGCCGGGCGCGCCGACCCAGGTCCCGAACCGCGTCGATCTACCGTGGAAGCCATGACGACGTCGCTCAGTGCGGTGGATGCCATCCGTCTGGCTCTCGCCGCTAGCCCGCGTCCTCAGTTCCTCGGCCAGGGGTCGGCGTCGAGCAGTCCCTGGTGGGTGTCCCTGGTTAGCGGTCTGGGGGGCGCGCTGATCGGTGGTGGGATCGCGGGGCTGACGGCGTGGGTTTCAGGGAGGCGTCAGCTGCAACACGAGCGGGCCCGGCTGCTCAACGAGCGGTTCGCCACCGCCTCCGAACTCCTCGGACATACGGAGGCCGCAAACAGGTTGGCTGGCGTCCACGCGATGGCTGGGCTGGCCGATGATTGGGCCGAGCGCCGACAGACCTGCATCGACGTGCTCTGCGCCTACCTGCGCATGCCCTATCCGGCTGAGCCGCCCGAGACGAAGTCGACCGAGCGGATGGCGTGGCAGGCCAACCGCGAAGTCCGCCACACGGTGATCCGCGTCATCCGCGACCACCTAAAGGAAGAGGTCGGCGAGTCAGCAACCTCCTGGGAGGGGCACGACTTCGACTTCACCGGCACTGTCTTCGACGGCGGCACCTTCCACAGCGCACGCTTCACCGGCGGCACGGTGAGCTTCTTCGATGCCACATTCTCTGACAGCGTGAACTTCGACCACACCGAGTTCTCCGGCGCAATCGTGGACTTCGCCAGCGCCAAGTTCTCCCGCGGCACTGTGAACTTCGCTGGCGCCAAGTTCTCCGGCGGTACGGTGTGGTTCACCGGCACTGAGTTCTCCGGTGGCATCGTGAGATTCGTCAACAGCGAGTTCTCCAGCAGCGAGGTGAACTTCACCGGCGCCAGGTTCTCCCGCGGCGCGGTGTGGTTCTCCGGCGCCAAGTTCTCCGGCGGCATGGTGGACTTGCAAAGCCCTGCGGTATGGACAGCGCCCCCGGTGTTCGACGACGCCGTACAGGTGGCCCCACCAACATGCCTCCTACTGCCGTCCGGGACAGAGCCGCCCCAACCGGGTGTACCTGCTGCCGGTTGACAGCCCCCTTCCGAACTCGGCTGGACCCTAGCGCGGACTGAGACCTACAGCCGTCTTCGGTGGACTCTCCCACCTTCGGGTGGTGGTCAGCAGCCGTCAGTTACCCCCGATGAGTGACAGGTGTTCGGCGGCCGACTTGGACAGGCTCTCCAGGATGGCCCTGCCCTTCTCGGCTGTTCCGAGCGACGGTCGGCCGATGATGCCGTTCTGGGTGTAGCCAGCCATGCCGAGGGTGAGTAGGTGGGGGCGCTCCGGGGCGTCGTGGTCGTCGTGCTCGACTCCGTCCCGGACGAGGTGGGGAGCGCCGTGGAGGAGCAGGGAGACCTCCAGCTCGCCGCCGTGCATGTCCTCGCCGCCGCTGCTCTCCAGGGCGGCGGCTTCGCGGGCCCGGTGCCAGTCCTCACGGACGGGGAAGAGGGCGACCCGCGGGCCGGTGATGTTGACCTCCTGGACCACGTTCGAGAGGACGTAGTTCCCGCCGTGTCCGTTCACGATCAGCAGACCGGGGACGCCGGAGGCCTGGAGAGACTTCCAGATGTCGTTGATCACGGCGTAGAGCGTGGCGGCGCTGATGCTGACAGTGCCTGCCATGTGGGCGTGCTCGTGCGAGCAGGACAGCGTGATGGGTGGCAGGAGGAACAGGTCGTAGTCGGTGGCGATCCGCTGGGCGATCAGGCTGGCGACGACGGTGTCGGTGGTCAGGGGCAGGTGATCGCCGTGTTGCTCGAAGCTGCCGACCGGCAGCACGGCGATCTTGGCGCCGCGCCGGCGTTCGTCTGCGGAGGTGGCGGCCGTGATCAGTGCGTCCATGGGCCCAGCCTCTCCCATCGGGTCGTCAGCGGTCGAGAGGGCTTCCGCTGCTCATCAGTGCCAAGCGGTGGGTGAACGTGGCCACTTGGGGTACGGAACTCCACCGCTGGAGGGCCGTGCCCGCGGCGGACAGTTCGGACATTGCGCGCGCCGACTCGGTGTCGACGGCGATGGACAGTGCGCGGTCCGCTGCGGCGGCGGCCTGCTCGGGTTCACCGGACACCGCGTAGGCCCGCGCCAACCGGGAGAGGTAGACGCCCTGGTCGTTGCGGTAGACCGGCGGCAGCACCCGGAGCTCCGCCTCGAACATGCCCACGGCCGTGTGCGGGTCGCCGAGTTCGATCAGACAGTTCGCGCGCTGCATCTCGATGTAGGTCGGTGTGCAGTAGGCGAGATCAAGAGCGTCGTCGGCGTGCGAGTCGTCCGGCGCGGCCGCGATCTCGTGAGCCTCGTCGAACTTCGCCTGTGCAAAGCGAGGGTTGCCCATCATCGCGTGGCCCTGCGCCTCCTGCTGCGCCGCCAGTGCCCGGATCCGGTGAGTGGCCCCGACCGACCGTTGGGCCGCGCGGGCAAGGCTGACGGCTTTCGGGGCGTTCCGCTGGGCGGTGGCCTGGTTGCTCTTCCGGAAGAGCACGTAGGCGGCCATCACGTCGTCGCCGGCCTCCTGGGCCCACTCCATGGCGCGGTCCGACCAGAACAGGGCCCGGTCGAAGTTCCCGAGATCCTGGTTCAGCCAGCCCAGGAACTCCGCGGTGCGCGCGCCGATCGTGAGCAGTTCGTCGCGGGCGCGGCCCTCGGCGATCTGTTGGAGGCGGTCGAGTAGCCGGACGTGCCTCGTCACCGGGTCGAGTGCGTGGCGGGAGCCGAGCAGGTTCGCGGCTTTGTAGTGGCCGGGCATCGCACCGCGCAGATGGCTGACGAAGAGCTCGGGGTCGATCGGTGCGTTGTGGTCCGTCCCTCCGGCGGACGGCTCCGGCTGGCGGTGACGGGGCTGCCGGACCGGCGCCTCCAGCTCCCAGGAACGAGAAGCCAGACCGAGCATGCGGCCCGGGATGTGAAGGCCGTCGGCGATCCGCTCGATGAGATCGATCTTCTCGATCCTGCGCTTCCCGGACATGACCTCACCGACCCGGCTCGGTGTCATGTCACAGGCGCGGGCGATGAGCGACGGGTAGATCCCCGCCGTCTTGAGCAGCCGGAACACGGCGGCGAAGTCTCGCGTTCGACACGCAGCGATCATCTCCGGGGTGGACAGCAGGCCCGCTGGGAGCCGGTCCGGTACGCGAGCCTCGGTCACCACTGCCCCCGCTGTCGATCAGCAGCTGCTGCAAGCAAGTTGATTGACTGTGAGTTTACCCACATTGGGTAACCAGCTTGGGTACGAAGTCCGCACTTCCTCCCGGCAGCCTGGAGTAAAGGGCCGGAACGTCCGGGTTTCGGGCCGCCAATTGGGCATCGGGAGGCGGTGCACGTGACCAGCTCGGGAGAACCCCCCGACGGCTCCGAACCCTACAAGCCGGCCCCCGGGATACCCGCGTTCGAGGTGAGGCTCACGCGGCACAGGCGGTCCGCCACGGTGGCCAGGAACCACCTGCGTGACTTCCTTCGGAACGTCCCGGGCGGCCCGGCCCTCATGGACGACGCCCAGCTGGTGCTCGGCGAACTGGTGGCCAACGCGGTGACGCACGCGCGTGTTTCGCCTGGGCGTGAGATCGCCGTCCGGTTCGAGGTGGTGTGCGACCACCTGCGGATCGAGGTGCACGACGCGAGCAGCGAGAAGCCCTCGATCCGGTGCGCCGCTGACCTGAGCGATGTCTCCGGGCGCGGGCTGTACCTGGTGGAGGCCGTGTCCCGGGAATGGGGCTTCGAGCCCCGGCCCGAAGGCATCGGAAAGATCGTTTGGGCCCTGGTGGGCCCGGAAGGCGGTGTGGAATGAGCAGGCGGTCGTCCGGGGCGGCGACGCGGTGCTTCTACTGCGGCGCGGGGCTGAGCAAGGCGCTGACCCGAAGCATCGTGGTGAACGGGCAGACAGTAAGTGTCCACAAGTGGCACCCGCGGCGCGCGGAGGAGGTGTCGGGGAAGTGACGCCGCTTGGAATCCCCGATGCGCCGGAGACGGTCTCCCCGTACCCCTTCCCGGTGATCCTGGAAGTTTGCGGTGTCGCGGAGCCCGAGCACTTCGGCAAGCTGCCGGAGGCGATGGCCGCGCTCCTGACCGCGGTCGGCACGCTTCCGCTCGGCCCGGACCAGCAGGCCTACTTCGCCGAGCTGTTCGGGCCGTCGGAGGTCCAGTCGATCGGGCAGCGGCTCGCGACGCACGGAGAGGTGAGAGCCCTGGCCTTCCTCGACCTGACCCCGACCGTCGTCCGCCTGTACTCCGCCGGCCCCGAGGCGTCCCAGTGATCCGGCGCCTGCGGGTTTGGTGGGACCGGGTTTCGACCTGGTGGCTGTTGGACGGCCAGTTCTCCTGGCCGGTGCGGGCGGTCTCGCCGAGCCGGCGGGCCGCACATCGTGACGCGCTGGCGTGGTACGCGGAGCCTGGGTTCACCGAAGAGCAGCGGTTGCTGCTCATGCGGCAGATCTGGTGGGAGAAGACCGGCGTTGACGACCCGCTGCTCGACTTGACCGAGGCGGAGCTGTTCCGGCGGATCTTCGGCTGCGAGGAGTCGACTCGGGACCGCACCTGACTCTGATCAGGGACAACTGAAGACGTGCCGGACCACCCCGGAACCTTGGCGGGAGAGGGGTGGTCCGGTGGGTCGGAACCCGATGCCGATGGTATCGGGCTCCTCGGCATGCCAGTGCACGGACGGCCGGTTCGGTTCTTGACCAGGGGAGTTGAAGAACAGTTGGACGGGGACGACGACTTCGGTGCGGAGTTGGCGGCGAGCCTCGACCCTGACTCGTGGGTGTGGCTGCCAGGCGTGGACTACGCGGCTGGCTGGCGGGTCGCGAGACGGACGGCGGACGAGGTGAACTCCCTGCTGGCAGCATGCGGCGTCGGCCGTTCGCAGCTGCGGGCGATCGCGGACACAGACGCTCAAGGTGGTGCTCTGGTTCGCCTGGAGGGCGTTCTGGAGGGGCGGATGAGCCTCAAGGAACTGCTCTGCCTCGCGGCCAACGTCCGCGATGACATGACATGACCGGGCCAGTGCATGCACCTCGCCTGCCCTGGCTCATCCCGCATTGAGGCCTATCGACGGGAGCGAGGCAGGAGTTTCTGGACCCCTGCTTTACAAGGCTTGGCGTGCGCCACCCGCTCTGACCTGCGCCGCTCCCAGCCTGTCCGTTCGCCAGCCGCCACCCCGCTGGCGCCCACAACTGACCGCTACATACCGCCCGATCTGGCACGGCAATGGTATGGAGCTACTGCGTACGGCACACGGCCTCTTCACCCCGAAGCAACCAGGCTTCCCAACCGACGTGCGGGGACAGGCGGAGAAGGCTGACCGATTGCCATAGGCGCATTGGGCATGGACACGTCCACTAGCCAGATGGCCACACCCACAAAGCAGACACGAGCAAGCCCATGCTGCACCATTGCAATCAACTGCTTGATCTTTCGCATTGCAGGGGTCGAACGCCCCACTCCGTCGCTAGGATCTGAGCATGACGGAGTCCAGGGAACCCCAGTATGACGTGGCCCTGTCTTTCGCCGCCGAGGACCGCGCCTACGTTCAGTCAGTCGCTCAGATCCTGAGAGACAGTCGGATCAGGATCTTCTATGACGAATATGAGCAGGTAGCCCTTTGGGGGAAGGACCTGTATACGCACCTGGATGATATCTACCGCACAAAGTCCAGATATTGCGTTCTTTTTATTTCTCGACACTACGCAAAAAAAGTCTGGACAAATCACGAGCGCCGCAGTGCTCAGGCCCGCGCAATTCGAGAGAACGTAGAGTACATCCTCCCGGCACGATTCGACGACACGGCCGTGGATGGACTCCCAGACACAATCGCATACCTTGATATTTCTGACATGTCGCCCAAGAAATTTGCCAAGCTGGTGAAGGAAAAGGTGGGGCCTCGCTACTCGGGCCCAGGATTCCCCACCAAGATTGACAGGCTCTGGTCAGCAATGGGCGCCAAGGGGGCTGGTAAATCTGAGAAAAGGCGAATTCACCGCATTGCATACTCCTTCTATAATGCCTTGAGTTATATGGCGCCAGACGAGAGGAGAGTCGTTGCCGGAATTTTCGCATTCGGATGCGATGCCGAACTTCCAAAGGGCGTTCACATCTCCCTGGATCTCATCTCCCGAATGCTCGGAATGGAAAAAGAGTCGATAGTCCAGCACTTGGCCAAAATTCGGACCCTCGACATTAAGGCGGAAGTGCGAGAAAGCCAAATAGCTATCAAGCATGGAGAGCTGGCACCGGACGACAAAGACATCATGCTTAGCTATTGGTGCAGGTCGTCTCCATGGGATGACGACTCAACCGAGATTGCGATGAGGTCGGTGCACTGCGCGGCCGACCACTTCTGCACAAACCATGGCGTAAGCGTTGTCGTTAACCTCGATTTCAGTCGATTGTCCAAGAGCGCCATCGGACTTTCAGCAAGAGACGAATCACCCACTCAGTAAGAGCTTGCTCTAAATTCGACTCTCAAAGGGGAATATCTTGGCCCGCAGGACATTCTTTAGCTTCCACTACGAGCGCGACGTGTGGCGCTCTTCAATCGTTCGAAACAGCGCCCGCCTAAAGCCGAGTATCGAGGCAGAATTCATCGACGCATCACTCTGGGAGGATGCAAAGCTGGTGGGAGATGCTGCGCTTCGCAGGCTAATGGACGACGGCCTCATGAGAACTAGCGTCACCGCAGTACTGATAGGGGCCGAAACCGCCAGCCGGCGGTGGGTGAGATACGAGATCGACAAGAGCATCGAGCGGGGGAATGGCCTGTTTGGAATTTACATCCACAACATCAAAGATCGCTTCGGAAGCACGGACCGGCTTGGACTCAACCCCCTTCCAGCCTCTTGCAAGACCTATGATTGGGTCTACAATGACGGATACAACAACCTCGGATCCTGGGTGGAATCCGCTTTCCAAGAAAGCGGGAGAATCTGACTGCCCGTTCTGCCTCATCTCGCTAGGCAGCAGCCCAGCACGGATTGTCTATGAGGATCCCGAAAATCTTTCCTTCTTTCCTCTAAGTCCCGCCGCCTTGGGCCACACGCTAGTGATCCCAAGGCGGCATTTCCGGGATCTTCTAGCAGTCGAACCCGCCGCCATGAATTCCTTGATGGATGCCGTCTTGCGTACCGCAAATGCAATTAACAAGCAACTGCACCCCGATGGCATGAATTTCATCAACTCATCTGGGGCGGCAGCCACTCAGACAGTACCGCATGTACATTTTCATATTGTTCCACGCTGGGACAATGACAGCTTTGGTGCAATCTGGCCCGAGCGCGCGGCGTTCGAGGCGAAGCGACTCGACGAATTGGCGCTGAAGATTCGATCAGTATCGAATGAACTTCCACACAGAAAAAGCGAGCGACAGAACTGACAGAACGGCGTAGAAATTCACGAGAGTATTAGAGAAGAGGACTTTGTACCAGTTGACCCTGGCCTTGTAGGGCCTGGCATCCATACTGAATGGGTCAATTGAAGAGTTCGGCTTTCGCACGTCATCATAGAGCATTCTATACATTCGCTCCTGGCGGAGAAAATAGGCATCGAGGATCCAGAAACCAATAAGTGGGACTACTCCGGCCGCCGCAAGCTTCCAACTCTTGCTGTTTGCAGAGAATCCAAGGAAAGCGCCTGCAAGGGTGAGCGTCCAGCCTTTGATGAGGAATGACCCATTGCCGAGCCTGGTCACAACCGCTTGAATAAACTCTAGGTGCTTGATCGACTGATCCGACAGGACATGCCGTGTCTCCGCAGGCATTTCCCCTCCTTGTCCTTAATTGTGCCAATGCTGATAGTAGGCCACTCTAGCTGGCGGTGGAGCGGATTTGGCCGGTGTCCTGTCTGGTCTGGGGTCGAGCATGATCGGGGGCCGTAAGCTGTTGCGACTCGGTCAGGGCTTTTGGGCCTGACCGCAATTTGGCCGAGTGGCCCCCCGGTCTTGCTTGACGCGGGTCCCGGTCCGGGGAGGTGGGTAAAACCGCGGAGCCGCCCGACCTCAGCCACGACGGGCTCTGGCCTCGGCTACCTTCTCGGCCGCACATTCGATGGGCGTGGCCTGCCGCCGCCGGCGCGGGGCGGAGACAGGAGCGGCGGCGAGCGGCAGGGCCGCGCGCTGGCGCGCTGTGCGCGCCCCTTGAGTAAGTGAAGAAGAGTTGCGACAGCCCCCGCGCCTGGTGTGGACGTGGGGGCTGGGGTGTGTTCGGGGTGGTTAGTGGGAGGTCTTGGTGCGCTTGGGCTTGTGGGCGTTGATGGCGTAGGTGAGGGCGGTGGTTTCGGCGCCGAGGCGGGTCTCTTCGAGGAGGAGGGGGAGGCCGGTGGCCTGGTCGCAGGTGGTGCGGTGGGCGACCAGGAGGACGGCGGCTTCGGAGAGTTGGAGGGCTTCGCGCTCGTCGGGCTGGGGGACTCGGGCGGTGACTCGCTCGCGCCAGGTGAGGTCGTGGCCGGCGGCGGCGAGGGTCGAGTAGGCCTCGGCCGGGATGACGGCCGGGTGTTGGGCGAGTGGAGTGGCCTCGATGCGTTCCATGGGGAGCAGGAGGCGGTGGAGGGCGCGGCCGTCGCCGGCGGGGTTGGTGAGGAGGCGGTCGCAGCCGAGCATCAGTTCGTCCTGGTCCATCTCCAGCAGCGGCGCGGTGATGGTGTCAGTGCGGGTGCGGTAGACCGTGGGCTCCTCGGCGTGGTCGAACCAGGCGTCGATGGGCGTTGAGAAGGTGCCGTCCTGGGTGGCGATGGTTCGATCCAGGCTGGCGCTGGGGCCGTGGACGGCGGCGCGGACGAAGGTGCCGCGGCCTTGCTTCACGTCCAACTGGCCCTCGCTGCGGAGGGCGGCGACGGCGAGCCTGACGGTTGGTCGGGAGACGCCGTAGGTCTCGGCGAGGTCGGTTTCGGTGGGCAGCTGGGTGCCGGGGGGCCACTCGCCGGTGGCGATCGACTGTCGCATCGCCGCTGCGACCTGCTTGTGCAGTGCCTCGTTCCGGATGATCGCCATGGTGTTGACCCCTTGGTGCGGGCGCCGGGGAGAGGCCCGCTTCGCGTGTGCCGTGTCGTTTTCGAGGGTTCGTCTGTGGTCGTTTGCCCTGGTCGGGCGGCGTCTCTATGTCTGTCGTCAGTTGCTAGCCGTTAAACGTAAGCATGAATTGCTTGCGTCGGGGCGTCAAGGAGGAGCATCATCGAGGCGCCAAAGGTAAGTACGTTTGACGACTGATGTCATGCGGCCTTGGTGTCAGAGGAGTGTGCGCTCATGCAGTCCATTCCCGTTGACGGAACCCGGCTCGGCACGATGACCTGCATCGTTGCCCCCGAGGCGCGGGTGGCGAACCGTGAGACCGGGGAGTTGAGGAAGGACCGGGACGGCCAGACCGTCTACACGGTCGGTGTCGCGGTCCGGCAGGACGGTCGGCGGGCCTCGATCATCGAGATCAGCGTGTCCGGCGAACCGGTCGGTGTGGTGGAGGGCGTGCGGGTGCACGTCACCGGCTTGACCGCCTTCTCGTGGGCGATGGGGGACCGACACGGCCTGTCCTTCCGGGCCGACGCCATCACGCCCGTTCCGGTCGCTGCTCCGGCGGCCTCGCGCAAGGGCGGCGACGCCTGATGAGCAGCGCGACGCGCGTGAGGCTGCGCGGCCTGCTGAGGGAGCTTGGGGACCTGGCGGAAGAGGTCGACCCGTTCGGTCGGGACGACGAGGGGGCCCAGCTCTTCGACCACATCGCCGCCGTCGCCACCAAGGCCGCGGGTCAGGCCCGTGACCTGGAGGTCGAGGCGCACAACGCGGTGCTGGAGAACGGGGGACGGCCGTGATCGTCCTTCAGTTGCTCTGGGTCGCGTTGCTGGCGACGGTGCTCATCGGGCTCAGCATCGCCCCGTCGTTGCGGCGCAACTACCCCTATCTCTGGTGGTGCGTGCTTGGCTACCCGGTGAGTGCCGTGCGGGTGCGGGTGACGTGGCGGCGGCTGACCACGAACCTCGGCCTCGCCGTGGCGAAGCGTCCCGGGCGTGCGCTGATCGGGGACACGGTCGTCCGCGGTGATCCGCTGCGGCCGGCCCCGCCCCGCCTGGGCGTACCGAAGCTGCGGCACGGCGGCCTGGACGTGGTGGTGCGGCTTCACCCCGGACAGGTGCCCGAACACTTCACCGTCGTCGTGGAAGCCTTCGCGCACGCGTGGCGGGTTCACTCGGTCCGGTTGCTGTCCGAAGAACGCGGATTCGTCACCCTGTCCACTCTGGCCTGGGACCCGCTTCGTGCGCCGGTGCTGCCGTACCGGCTGAAGGAACGGCTGCTGCGGGCGGTGGTCGGCCTGCTGGAGGACGGCCGGGCCTGGGTGATCGACCTACGACGGGTGCCGCACTGGCTGATCGTCGGCGCGACCCGCTCGGGGAAGTCCACTCTCATCGCCGCGCTGGTGAAGGAACTCGCCCCGCAACGGGTCGCTCTGTTCGGCATCGACCTCAAGGGCGGCATGGAGCTGTCCCTGTTCGAGGACCGGCTGTCGGCGCTGGCGGCCACCCGGGCCGAAGCCGCGCACCTGCTCACGGAGTTGGTCGCGGAGGCCGAAGCGCGGATGCAGCTGTGCCGCTCGGTCGGGGCCCGGTCGATCTGGGACCTCCCGGCGAAGCTCCGCAAGATGCCCGTCGTGCTCATCGTGGACGAGGTCGCGGAGCTGTACCTGGCAGCGACCAGAGAGGACAAGGCGGAGGTGGGGGAGATCTCCACCAACCTGCTCAGGCTTGCCCAGCTCGGCGCGGCCCTGGGCGTCCACCTGGTGATCGCGGGGCAACGGGTCGGCTCGGACCTCGGGCCTGGGGTGACCGCCCTGCGAGCGCAGTTGGCCGGTCGGGTCTGCCATCGGGTGAACGATGCCGGGACGGCGGAGATGGCGCTCGGCGACCTCGACAAGGACGCGTTGGTCGCAGCTCAGCAGATCACTGTTGCCGAGCAGGGCGTCGCCATCGCGGCGGACGCCGACGGCCGATGGGCTCGGGCCCGGTCCGTCCACGTCACCCCTGAACAGGCGCGTCGCGCTGCCAGGAAGTACGCCCGGTTGGCGCCGGCCTGGCCCGGCCTCCACGTGCCGGACGAGTCGAGCGAGGGGGTCCACCTCTGATGGGCGCCGCCCTCATCCTGACCGCCGTCCTGGCCCTCGTCACCTTCCTCCTGGTCCGCTCCGGCGAACTCAAGGTCTGGCACGTCGTCCTGACCGGAGTCCTCGGTGTCTACCTCGACCGCATCGGGTGGGCCGACCCCGTCGTCTACGCCGTGACCTGGATTGTCCAAGGACTCACCCACACCACCTGAGAGGCGTGATCACCGTGCCAACCCGACCAACCACCCGGCCCGCCCGCCCCAACGCCACCCCCGGCCGCGCCACCGCCTGCCTGGCCCGGCCGGGGTCCGGCGAACCCTGGCCCTGGAGACACCCACCATGACCGCCGACACCAACCCGTACACCGACCTCACCGCACGCCGCGCCTTCCTCGACAGGGAGGCGCGGCTGCGCCAACTGCCGCCGGTGGAGCGTGACTTCGTCCGCATCGGCGAGCTGCCGGACCTGAACCGTTGGCTGGAGCAGATCCGTGCCACCGGTGGCTGTGCCGAACCGGTGTACCTCTCCGGGCACACCACAACCCTCGACGCGAAGACCGGTGAAGTGCTCCGGTACTTCGCGACCGCCACCGAACCCGGCGGCCGGCTCGCTGTCCGCTGCCGCAACCGCAGGGCCTCCCGCTGCGCGCCCTGCTCCCGTGAGCACAGCGGCGACACCTTCCACCTGGTCCGCTCCGGCCTCATCGGCGGCAAAGGCGTCCCGGAGACGGTGCGGACGCACCCGCGGTTGTTCGTCACCCTGACCGCCCCCTCCTTCGGCCCGATCCACCGAGCGGGTGCCTGCCACCCCGCCCGGCGCCGGCGCTGCGAACACGGCGGTCGGCACGGCTGCGGCCGAACCCACCTGGACGCTGACCCGCTCGTCGGGCAGCCGCTCTGCGCGGACTGTTACGACTACCCCGGCCACATCCTCTGGAACGCCATGGCCCCGGCGTTGTGGAAGGCCTTCCGCGACAACCTCCACCACCACCTCGCCGCCCGGGCGGGCGTCGGCCGGTCAGAGATCCGCACCCTGGTCCGGGTCTCCGCGGCCAAGGTCGCCGAGTACCAGAAGCGTGGCGCCGTCCACTTCCATGCCGTCGTCAGACTCGACGGTCCCGATGGCCCTACTGCCCCGCCTCCGGCCTGGGCGACGGGGGAGCTTCTCCTGGAGGCCGTCCGCTCGGCGGCTGCCGCCGTGGCGCTCCCGTGCCCAGACTCGGCGGCCTACTGCGGCGGACGGCTCGGCTTCGGCACTCAGCTGGACGCGCACCGGCTCACCAACGGGGACGGTGGACGCATCGCGGACGATGCCGTAGCCGCCTACGTGGCCAAGTACACGAGCAAGAGCGTGGAAGCTGCGGGCGCTGTCGACCGCCGCATCGATTCCCTGGCGGAGATACAGGCACTGCGGGTCAGCCCGCACGTTCGCGCGCTCATCGCCACCGCCTGGCGCCTCGGCGGCCTGCCCGAACTGCAACACCTGCGCCTTCGCGCCTGGGCCCACATGCTCGGCTTCCGGGGGCACTGCCTCACCAAGACGCGGGCCTACTCCACTACATACGGAGAGCTCAGGGCCGCTCGTGCGGAACACGCCCAGGGCCTGTACGGCGGCTGGGACAGCGAGACGGTGGTCGAAGGTGCCTGGCGCTTCGTCGGGGCCGGTCACTCCCCGGCCGAAGTGCTGATCGCGGCCGGCATCGCCGAAGACCTCGCCACCAACAGGGAAGTCGCCCGTGAAGAGGCGAAGGTGGCGGGTCGAGACCGGGGGCTTCCGCATGGTCGGCCGCTCGTCAGAGCTTGCTCGCGAAGTCGTCCTCCTTGACGATCAGCCGGTCGCGGTAGTCCTTGGGGATCATGAGCCGCAGCTTGATCGCGGGAGCCCGCTGACCCTTGACCTTGGTTCGGGTGACTTCACAGCGGATGCCCACCCGCAGCAGGTCCGCGGCCATGGCCTCGGTGCCGCCGTCCTCCCACTGCTGTCGGAACGTCTTCCCGTTGGCCACGTTCACCCACCGGTCTTCGGTGGTCTCGGGATCGATCTCCCCGAGTTCGGTGATCAGCCTGTCCAGCGTCTCCTCCGCCTGCTCGCGCGTGAACCGGGTCTTGGCGTACCGGCCGCCGGGCTCCAGCTCCTTCATGTAGTAGGCGATGGACTCCTCAAGCTGCGCCACCTGGGCGCGTGCCTCCGCACCCCGGGCGTACTCGCGCACCTGTACGGGCTCGTCGCCGAGGACCGACAGCACGTCGAGGACGAGCTTGGCGTTGATCACCTCGGGGTTGGGAGCGCCCAGGCCTCCGCCCTTGCAGCCCTGGCACCGCAGGTACTCGTACATCCGATCCTTGACGCGGTTCCGCTGCTCCAGCATGTTCGTCCCGCAGTCGACACAGAAGAAGACCCCGAGGAACTTCGTGGCACCACCGGGCCGGCGTTGGGGCTGGTTCTTGCTGCGCTTGTCGAGATCCGCCTGGAGCTCGTTGAACTCCTCGTCGGCGAAGACGGCCTCCGCGACCCTGATGGGCTTCCCGGCCTTGTCCAGGACGAGCTTGGACCGGCGAGCGCCGCCCTTCTTCTCCTCTTCCACCCGGTAGCCCATCAAGGCGGGATTGCGGAGCTGACGCAGGAGGGTCGTGGCTGTGAGGCCGTCGCTGACGAGGCCCGCGCGCTTCAGCAGCTTGACCATGCGGGTGGCGGAGACGCCCCGACGGGCCATGCGTCGGCACCAGTGCAGGGCCTTGTGCGCGTCGGCCTCGATGACGAGGACGACACTCCCGTTCTCGTCCTCGGCGGTGGTGTACCCGAAGGCCGGCTTGCCGACCAGCCAGGCGGACTGGGTCTTCGCGTAGTCCCAGAGGCTCGCGACGCGCGTGCTCGTGTTGGTGGCCTCGATCTCCGCGATGCCGCCGATCAGCGTCACCAGGATCTTGCCGACGACCGTGGTCAGGTCGATCGAGTCGTGCTTGGAGACCAGGTTCTTCCCGTACTTCAACGCCCAGTCGATCATCGTGTTCAGGTCGGACAGCCGGCGGATGAACCGGTCGAGCTTCCAGAACAGCAGCACGTCGAACTCCGGCGCCCGGTTGTTCAGCCAGTCGCCCAGCTGCTTCCGCTTCCACGGGGGCACCTTCGTGGCGGACACGTTCAGGTCGCTGGCGACGCCGACCACGCGGCACCCCCGGTTCAGGGCCTCGCGGCGGAGGTCGAGCTCCTGGCGGACGGGGGAGGTGGTGTCCTCCGTCAGTACGGACAGCCGGACCGAGAGCAGCGCCCGGGGCGCGTCCGTCGGAAGGGCGGCCTCGACTCTCTTCAGCTCCTCCAGCAGTGCCAGATCCGCGGCGGTCCATTCGGCCTCGACCGTGTACGTCCTCTGCTGCGTGGCACGTGCCGTACGGGTGCGCTTCGCCATGCCGGTGACCCCTCGACGGTTGTGGAGTGGCCTCCATTTAGCCCCAGATGGACACCCAGATCCAGATCGGCCCGACCGGCAAGAAGCTGCTGCCGTTGACGGTCGTCGGCGGCGCCGACCAGCAGAAGTAGCCCGTCGCCCGGAGCGACGGGTGGAGCCCTCCCCGGGTTTTTCGGGGAGGGCTCCACTGGTTCTGCGGGTGGGGTGGTGCCGGCCGGAGGGTTAGTGGGTCACGCAGCGGGCGACGGTCCACTGTTCATGCCGGGTCAGTGTCTCGATCCGGGCGCACGTGCGCTGTTCGTCGCGGCGCAGTACCGCCAGGTAGCTGGGAGCGGAATCCAGCGACGGCTCGTTGCCGAAGAAGTAGTAGTGCCGGTAGTTCCGCACCTGGAACACCCCGTCGACGGTTTTGACGTCGCTGTTCGCCTGGAAGTCCTGCGGATCCGCTTTCAGGAAGAACAGGGTTTCCATGTAGTTGAGCGGAAGACGCTCCGAGACGTACACCGGTTCGTCCGGGTGTCGCGCCCCGTCGGCCGACTTCAGCGCGTCGTCGAAACCCTCCCCGAAGGCCCGGGCGATCTGCTTCGGGTGGCGGGTCGTGTAGTCGTGGAAGAACAGCGTGGCGTAGCCGACGGCGGTGGCCATGATGACGGCGACGACGGCCCGTCCGGTCTTGCGGTCGGTCATCGAGCGGTACAGCCCGCTGACGCCGATCGCGGTGAGGGCGATGAGCGGGATGAACAGGGCGTTGGCCCGGTTGCCGTTGGCCGGTACCACGAACAGCAGGATGACCGCGCCCACCAGCCAGAACGTGAACAGGTTCGTCTCGGGGGAGCGGGTGCGGGCCGCGAAGTGGACGCCGAGCGCGGCCAGCGGAATTCCGATCACGCCCAGTGCCAGGAAGCCGTTGGGGACGGTCCACAGGTAGCCGTCGTTGAAACCGCTGGTCACGAAATGGGTGTTGAGTTCGGCCAGGTCCTGGCCGTTGGTGATCTGGTCGAGCCGTGACGACGGGAATTTCGGCACGCTGAACGGCAGGCTGGAGATGAAATCCGGCGAGCGGTGCAGGACGTTGTTGACCAGGATGAACAGCAGCAGCGGCCCGCCGACGACCAGGAATCCCAGCATGCTCAGCCCGACCGGGACCGGGTGCTTCAGCACCGTGCGGTACCGGGTGCACAGGTAGAGCCCCACGATCACCGGCACCACGAAGATCGCCACCCCGTAGGCGTACAGCGCGAGCGCCAGGAACACCAGGGAGAAGGGGATCAGTGTCCGGGGGCGCGACGAGGTGTACGCGTAACCCAGGGTGGTCACTCCGGCGAGCAGGAAGAACGGCAGGATGTTCGACTCCAGTGCCCACCGTGACGCGGTGACGTGCCATGGGGTGACGGCGAGGAGTCCCGCCCCGACCAGGGCCGCGGGGAGGTCCGCGAAACGCCGCAGGGCGACGTACAGCAGCGGGACGGCGCCGATGCCCAGGAGGACCGGAACGAGCCGTACGGAGAGGACGCTCAGGCCGAACAGGCCGACGACCGGCACGCTCAGGTAGGAGAGCAGCACGTTCTGTCCGGAGCCCCAGCTGGGAAAGTAGACCGGCCAGGGATTGCCCCAGCGGTCCGTGCCGTGGGTCAGGAGCGAGAACGTCTCGTATCCGGCGCTGGCCTCATCCTGATTGAGGCCGCCGGGCAGGTCCGGAAAACGCCACAATCTGAGGATTGCCGCGATCACCGTGATCGCGGTGATCGCGATGGTGCTCTTCTGGAGGGTCACGGGACGTTTGATCACGGCGTTATTCGCACAGTCAGAAGGGGAATGAGAGTGGGCATTGCGCATTCCATGTCGGGGTGATTCCCTTCCGTGCCGGTGGATCGCCGTGCATGGCCGATAGATAAACGGATGATATTGGTAGCACTACTGTCGTTGGGTGGGATGCTGCCGAGCCCTGCGGTCGCGCGGGCCCGCCGGCCGGCTGCCCTTTCGGGCGCGGGCGGGGCGAAGGGGCCAGGACCGGCGGGGAAGGGGGACGGGCGGGGCGCGTACCCTTACTGGTGACAGATGTCCGGTGCAGTGACCCGGACCGGGACAGAGTGACGAAGGACTGAGCAACCCTGGCACGCCGTACGCCCGACGGTCCGCCGCCCGCGCCGACGGTGCAGCGGATTCGCCTCCGCTACACCAAGCGCGGCCGGCTCCGTTTCACCAGCCACCGCGACTTCCAGCGCGCCTTCGAGCGCGCCCTGCGCCGGTCCGCCGTTCCGATGGCCTACTCGGCCGGCTTCACCCCGCACCCGAAGGTCTCCTACGCCAACGCGGCCCCGACCGGGGTGGCGAGCGAGGCGGAGTACCTGGAGATCGGCCTGGCCGCGGTCCGCGACCCCGAGCAGCTGCGGGCGCAGCTGGACGAGTCGCTGCCGACCGGCCTGGACGTGATCGACGCGGTCGAGGTGCGGACGCCGAACTTCGTGGAGCGCCTGGAGGCCTCCGAGTGGCTGGTCCGGCTGGACGGCGTCGAGCCCGACGTGGCCGCCGAGGCGGTCGCGCGTTTCCTCGCCGCCGAGCGGGTCGAGGTGGAGCGCCGCACCAAGAACGGCCTGCGGGTCTTCGACGCGCGGGGTGCGGTGGCGGCGCTGGAAGCCGTTCCGGCGCAGGTCGAGGTCGGTACGGATGCCGGGGCCGAAACCGGCCGCGATGTTCGGACCGGCCGTCCCTGTGCGATACTGCGCCTGGTAGTACGACACGCCACACCCGCCGTACGACCCGACGACGTATTGTCCGGTCTCCGTGCGACGGCCGACCTGGCGCCGCCGGTCCCCGCAGAGGTGACCAGGCTGGCGCAGGGGCCGCTCGACGAGGAGACCGGCACGGTGACCGACCCGCTGGCGCTCGACCGCGCCACGGCCCCGGTCGGCTCGGAGCCGGCCGCAGGGCCGCACGCTACCGCGTCCGCCTAGCGGGGGGAGGCCGGGCCCAGTGCCTCACTGGGCCCGACGGTCCTCCAGGGTTCCCGCGGCTCCCCAGGGGAGCGAGCGTCGTCGCAGCACAGGCCTGCCACCCCGGGGCCTGCCGACCGCGAAGGTCGGCCGGTCCGGGACCCCGTCCGGGAGCCACCCGGGGTTGGGGGAAGGCGCAGCTTGGGAAAACCTCAGAAGACTGGTCAGACCAGAAGACTTTCGACACCCCGCCGAGCGCGGGGCGCCGAGCGAGACTACGAGCCCCTGTGCGGCCTCGCGTCCGCGCGGCGGCACCGTCAAAGGGTCCGGTCCCGGCATCGTCGCGATGCCGACCGCCCAGCGGTGCCGTGCCGTGCCCGGATGCGGAGCCCGGGGGCCTGACGGGAGATCCACCCGCATGCTCGATAACACCGATCCGCAGCAGACTGCGGCCACGGAACAGAACGAAACCGCCGCGACCGGTGGCGAGGGCGCGTCCGCCGCGCCGCCGCGCCGTCGTCGCCGGGCGGTGTCCCGCCCGGCGGGCGCCCCGCAGGGTGCCGCCACCGAGGCGGCCGAGACGGTCCTGCCGGCCGACGTGCCTGCGGCCGTCACCGCTGCGGCTCCGGCCGCTGAGGCGGCCGCCGAGCCGGTCGCCGAGAAGCCGGTCCGGGCCCGCCGGACCCGCAAGCGCGCCGAGGCCCCGGCCGGTGCGCCGGAGGCCACCGCGATCGTGGTGACCGCGCCGGAGGCCGTCGAGGCCCCGGTGGCCGAGGCCACCGCGAAGGCGCCGAAGGCCGCCAAGGCCACGAAGACCGAGAAGGCCGCCAAGAGCGACAAGGCCGAGAAGGCCGAGACGGCGGAGAAGGCCGAGACGGCCGAGACGGCCGAGAAGCCCGCCCGGGCCCGCCGCACCCGCAAGCGTGCCGAGGCGCCCGCCGGTGCCCCCGCTGCCGAGGCCGAGGCCCCCGCCGTCGAGGCGCCGGTCGTCGAGACCCCCGCCGTGGAGGCTCCGGCCGCCGAGCCGGCGGCCGAGGAGGCCCCCGCCGCTCCGGCCCGCCGCACCCGCCGCCGTCGCGTGGTCGAGGCCGCGCCGGTCGTCGAGGCCCCGGTGGAGGAGCCCGCCGCCGAGGAGCCGCAGGCCGAGGAGCCCGAGGAGGAGGCCGTCGAGGCCGCCACCGAGGCCCCTGCCGCCCAGCCCGCCGCTGCCGCCCCGGCCGCCGAGGCCGAGCCGCACCACCGGGTGCGCCGCCGCGCCGTCCGCCCGGCCACCGCGGTCTTCCAGGCCCCGGTGTTCCAGGAGCCGGCGACCTTCGTCGCGCCGTCCGCGCCGGAGCAGCCCGCCGTCGCCCCGGCTCCCGCCGCCGCCCAGGCTCCGGCCGAGGCCCCGGCCGTGGCCGGGCGCGAGGAGGAGGACGAGTTCGAGTACAGCGGCGTCGGCCGTCGCCGCCGGGTCCGTACCCGGGTCGAGCCGACCCGCCGCAAGCCGGCCGCCCAGGCCTCGGCGAAGGCCCCGGCGAAGGCCCCGGCGAAGGCTCAGGCCAAGGCGCCGGTCGCGGCGCCCGTCGTCGAGGCCCCGGTCGTTGAGGCGCCCGCCGTGGAGGCCCCCGCCGCCGGTCCGGAGACCGAGGACGAGTGGGAGGACGGCCGTCCGTCGCGCCGTCGCCGCCGGGGCGGTCGCCGCCGTCGCCGCGGCGAGGCCGAGGACTTCGAGGCCGCCGAGGCCGTCGAGACCGAGCAGCCCGCCGCCGAGGAGCCGGCCGAGGCCGTCGCCGAGGAGGAGGGCGAGGAGGACGACGACCTGGCCAGCGGCCTGTCCTCGTCCCGCCGTCGCCGTCGCCGTCGCCGCCGCAGCGGTGAGGCCGGCGCCGTCGAGACCGCCGAGACCACCGAGGACGGCGTCCGCACGGTGGTGAAGGTGCGCGAGCCGCGCCGCCGCTCCACCGAGCCGTCCTTCGACCCGGACGAGGTGCAGTCCATCAAGGGCTCGACCCGTCTGGAGGCCAAGAAGCAGCGCCGCCGCGAGGGCCGCGAGCTGGGCCGCCGCCGGGTGCCGATCATCACCGAGGCCGAGTTCCTGGCCCGCCGCGAGTCGGTCGAGCGCGTCATGGTGGTGCGCCAGAGCGGCCAGCGGACCCAGATCGGCGTCCTCGAGGACGGCGTGCTGGTCGAGCACTACGTCAACAAGGAGCAGGCCACCTCGTACGTCGGCAACGTCTACCTGGGCAAGGTCCAGAACGTGCTGCCGTCGATGGAGGCCGCCTTCGTCGACATCGGCAAGGGCCGCAACGCCGTGCTGTACGCCGGCGAGGTCAACTTCGGCGCGCTGGGCGGCCACGGCGGCCCGCGCCGGATCGAGTCGGTGCTGAAGTCCGGCCAGTCCGTGCTGGTGCAGGTCTCCAAGGACCCGATCGGCCACAAGGGCGCCCGCCTGACCAGCCAGATCTCGCTGCCCGGCCGCTACCTGGTGTACGTGCCCGAGGGCTCGATGACCGGCATCTCGCGCAAGCTCCCCGAGAACGAGCGCGCCCGCCTGAAGCAGATCCTCAAGAAGATCGTCCCGGACGACGCGGGCGTCATCGTGCGCACCGCGGCCGAGGGCGCCTCCGAGGAGGAGCTGACCCGCGACGTCCAGCGCCTCCAGCAGCAGTGGGAGGACATCCAGAAGAAGGCCGCGACCGGCAACGCCCCGGCGCTGCTGTACGGCGAGCCGGACATGACCGTCCGGGTCGTGCGCGACATCTTCAACGAGGACTTCAGCAAGGTCATCGTCTCCGGCGACGAGGCGTGGAAGACCATCCACGAGTACGTCTCCAACGTGGCCCCGGACCTCGCCGAGCGGCTCCAGCGGTGGACCTCCGAGGTGGACGTGTTCGCCACCTACCGGATCGACGAGCAGCTGATGAAGGCGCTGGACCGCAAGGTCTGGCTGCCCAGCGGCGGTTCGCTGGTGATCGACCGCACCGAGGCGATGGTCGTCATCGACGTCAACACCGGGAAGTTCGTCGGCCAGGGCGGCAACCTGGAGGAGACGGTCACCCGGAACAACATCGAGGCGGCCGAGGAGATCGTGCGCCAGCTGCGGCTGCGCGACCTCGGCGGCATCATCGTGATCGACTTCATCGACATGGTGCTGGAGTCCAACCGCGACCTGGTGCTGCGCCGCCTGCTGGAGTGCCTGGGCCGGGACCGGACCAAGCACCAGGTGGCCGAGGTCACCTCGCTGGGCCTGGTCCAGATGACCCGCAAGCGGGTCGGTCAGGGCCTGCTGGAGTCCTTCTCCGAGCCGTGCGTGCACTGCAACGGCCGCGGCGTGATCGTCCACATGGAGCAGCCGAGCACCCACGTCCACGCCCCCGTGGCGGCGGGCGAGGCCGGTGGCGGCAAGCGCCGTCGCCGGGGCAAGGGCGGCGCGGGCCACGAGGAGCCGCAGGCCGTCGAGGCCGCGGTGGCCGTCGTGGCCGAGCCGGTGGCGGTGGAGGCCGTCGCCGAGCCGGCCGAGCCGGTGCGCGAGGAGATCGAGGGCCAGCTGGCCCTGGAGGTCCCGGGCGTCGAGGCCGCGGCCGAGGCGGCCGCGCAGGCCGTGCCGGCCCCGGTCGTCGAGGCTCCCGTGGCCGAGGCCCCGGCCGCCGCTCCGGCGGGCCGTCCGCGTCGTCGCGCCGTGCGCAAGGCGACCGCTCCGGCGGGTTCCCCGGACTCCGCCGAGATCGTGGTGCTCCAGGCCAAGGCCGAGGCGGCGCTGGAGGCGGCCCTGGAGGCCGCCGCCCCGGCGGTCGCGGAAGCCGCTGCCGAGGCCGCCGTCGAGGCGCCGGGCGAGCCGGTCGTGGTCGAGGAGGCCGCGGTCGCCGCCGAGGCTCCGGAGGCCGCCGAGGCCGCTGCCGAGGCTCCGGCCGAGGAGGCGCCGGCGCCGAAGAAGCGGGCCGCCCGCAAGACCGCCGCGAAGAAGACCGCCGCCAAGAAGACCACCACGGCGGCCAAGAAGACCACCGCCCGCAAGACCGCGACCAAGCGGACGAGCGCGGCGGCCAAGAAGGCCGCGGCCGCCGAGGGTGATACGGCGGCCGAGTAGTGCCCACGCCCGGGGCGGGAGCGATCCCGCCCCGGGTCGTACGGGCCGGTTTGCCCCCTGGGCGGCCGGTCCGTATTCTTGACCATCGGCGTGTCTACGCCATGCTCCCGAGCACATCACCTTCCGAGGTCGCCGCGTTCGCGCGGAGGGCCGGGGAGAGGCTCCTGTGTCCGTACCCAGGTGGCTGGCGTCGGGGGTTCCGACCGAGCAAGGAAAGCAGGTACCGCATGTACGCGATCGTTCGCGCAGGCGGCCGCCAGCACAAGGTCGCCGTTGGCGACGTGCTGGAGATCGACCGTATCGAGGCCAAGCCGGGTGACTCGGTCGAGCTCTCGACCATCCTCGTCGTCGACGGTGACGCTGTCACCTCCGACCCGTGGGTCCTGGCCGGCGTGAAGGCTCACGCCGAGGTGGTCGACCAGACCAAGGGTGACAAGATCGTCATCCTGCGTTACAAGAACAAGACCGGCTACCGCCGCCGTCAGGGCCACCGCCAGCGGCACACCGCGGTGCGCATCACCAGCATCGACTCGGTCAGCAAGTAAGGGGATAGCGAAAAATGGCACACAAGAAGGGCGCAAGCTCTACTCGTAACGGCCGTGACTCGAACGCCCAGCGCCTCGGCGTCAAGCGCTTCGGTGGCCAGGTCGTCTCGGCCGGCGAGATCCTCGTCCGCCAGCGCGGCACCCACTTCCACCCGGGTGCCGGTGTCGGTCGCGGTGGCGACGACACGCTGTTCGCGCTGACCGCCGGTGCGGTGCAGTTCGGCAACCGTCGCGGCCGCAAGGTCGTCAACATCGTGGCCGTCGAGGCCTGAGTCCCCGCGGACTCCCGAGTCTGAGCGGACCCACCGGGTCCGGGCGGACTCACCGGGTCTGAGAAGACTCACAGTGAAGGGTGGGCCGGAATTCTCCGGTCCACCCTTCACGCTTTACGCAGGTAGCAAGCAGACTCTCGCGCACTGGAGGCACACCCATGACCACCTTCGTGGACCGCGTCGAACTTCACGTCGCCGCGGGTAACGGGGGCCACGGCTGCGCCTCCGTGCACCGCGAGAAGTTCAAGCCGCTCGGCGGGCCGGACGGCGGCAACGGCGGTGAGGGCGGCAGCGTCATCCTCACCGTGGACTCGCAGGTCACCACCCTGCTCGAGTACCACCACTCGCCCAAGCGCAAGGCCACCAACGGCAAGCCGGGCGCCGGCGGCCACCGCACCGGTGCGGACGGCGAGGACCTCGTCCTGCTGGTGCCGGACGGCACCGTGGTGCTGGACCGCAAGGGCAACGTGCTGGCCGACCTGGTCGGGCACGGCACCAGCTTCGTCGCCGCCCAGGGCGGCCGCGGCGGCCTCGGCAACGCCGCGCTGGCCTCGGCCCGCCGCAAGGCGCCCGGCTTTGCGCTGCTCGGCGAGCCCGGCGAGGCCCGTGACATCGTCATGGAGCTCAAGTCCGTCGCCGACGTGGCCCTGGTGGGCTACCCGAGCGCCGGCAAGTCCTCGCTGATCTCGGTGCTCTCCGCCGCCAAGCCGAAGATCGCCGACTACCCGTTCACCACCCTGATCCCCAACCTCGGCGTGGTCACCGCGGGCGACACCGTCTACACCATCGCCGACGTGCCCGGCCTGATCCCGGGCGCCAGCCAGGGCCGCGGCCTGGGCCTGGAGTTCCTGCGGCACGTGGAGCGCTGCTCGGTGCTGGTGCACGTGCTGGACTGCGCCACCCTGGAGCCCGGCCGTGACCCGCTGAGCGACCTGGAGACCATCGAGGCCGAGCTCGCCGAGTACGGCGGCCTGGAAGACCGGCCGCGTCTGGTCGCGCTCAACAAGGTCGACGTCCCGGACGGCCAGGACATCGCCGACCTGACCCGCGCCTCCCTGGAGGAGCGCGGTTACCGGGTGTTCGAGGTCTCCGCCGCCTCCCGCAAGGGCCTGCGCGAGCTGAGCTTCGCGCTGGGCGGGATCGTCGCCGAGGCGCGCGCCGCCAAGCCGGCCGAGGAGTCCACCCGGATCGTGCTGCGGCCCAAGGCCGTCGACGACGCGGGCTTCACCATCACCGAGGAGGACGGCGCCTACCGCATCCGCGGCGTCAAGCCGGAGCGCTGGGTCCGCCAGACCGACTTCTCCAACGACGAGGCCGTCGGCTACCTCGCCGACCGGCTGGCCCGCCTCGGCGTCGAGGACCGGCTCTGGAAGGTCGGGGCGCACGAGGGTGACACCGTCATCATCGGCCCGGACGAGAACGCCGTCGTCTTCGACTGGGAGCCGACCATGGCCGCCGGTGCCGAGATGCTCGGCCGCCGCGGTGAGGACCACCGAATGGAGACCCAGCGCCCGGCGGTCGACCGCCGCCGCGAGAAGCAGAAGGGCCGGGACGCGGCCGAGGCCGAGTTCCTCGCCTTCGAGGCGCTCTCCAGCGGCCGCCAGGCCGCCATCGAGGGCGACGACGACGAGGACCACTGAGCTTCGTAGCTCTTCGAGTCGAACGGCCCCCGCCACCTGTCGAGGTGGCGGGGGCCGTTTCGCGTGCTCAGTGGCGACGGAGCGTCACTTGGTCCAGGAGGCCTGGAGCTTCAGCAGGTCCGTCAGGTCGGTGTAGCCGACGACGGCCGGGGTGTTCCCGAGGGTGGTGATGATGGTGCAGCCCTTGACCTCGGTGCCCTTGGCCACGCCCTGGAACTTCGCACTGGTGCACTTGGGCAGCGGGGTCGCGGCGGTCATGGCGTTGACGCCCTTCTTGCCGTTGGTGTCGAAGAGCACGAACTTCGAGTCCGGGGCGGTGAAGGAGAGGCTGGCGTCCCCGAGGTTCTTGATGGTGTAGCTGACGTACATCGGGGTGCGGCCTTCCAGGCCGACGAGGTTGATCTTGGCGGCGGTGAAGTCCTGCAGCGAACCGACCTCGACACCGGTGACGGTGATCTCCAGCTTGGTGGCGACCTTGGAGGTCTTGTCGGCGAAGTCCACGGTGGCGGGCTGGCCGATCTTCACGCTGCTCGCGGCCGCCGGGATCGCACCGGCACCGGCCCCGCCGGCCGCGGTGCCGGCCGTACCGGCCCCGCCGGCCGTCGCGGCGCCGCCCGCCGCCGCACCGCCCGCGGCGGCGCCGCCGGTCGCCGCACCCGACGGGGCCGCGGTCGAACCGCCGGCCGCGCCCCCCGCGGCCGCGCCTCCGGCGGTGGCCCCCGGAGCCGCGCCGCTCTGGGCCGGGGCAGCGCCGGTGGCGCCGCCGGTACCGGCCGGAGTGTCCGCGTTGTCCGGTCCGCAGGCCGCGAGCGACAGGGCGGTGGCCGCCGCGAGCGCGGCGACGGTCAGCTTGGTGGTGTACGAACGCATGGTGCGCATTTCTCCTGGGCGCACGGCCGCGACCGTTGCCGGCCTTTGCCCAGTGCGGCGCCGCCCGTCGTGAACAGGAAGGGTCGATGACGACATGGGTCCAGCGGGCAAGAAGCCGTCCCCCGATCTGGCTTGTGGTCAGGGACCATACCAGGCCCCCGGATCGGCGGCCGGGCTGTGGCGAGCCCGTGACCTGCCCGGGTCCGGACGGTGAAACACCCCATGGGTGACCTGCGCCGATCGCGTAGATTTCGGGGGTGACGGCCGGGCCCGGGCCCAGCCGCACCACACCGGAAGGGCGTACAGCGAGATGAGTGAGGACTCTCTGCGGGAGGAGGTGCTGACCGCGCGGCGGATCGTCGTCAAGGTCGGCTCCTCCTCCCTGACCACGGCGACCGGCGGCCTGGACGCCGACCGCGTCGACGCCCTGGTGGACGCGCTCGCCAAGCTGCGCGGCCGCCCCGAGGCGCCGGAGGTCGTGCTCGTCTCCTCCGGCGCCATCGCCGCCGGGCTCGCCCCGCTCGGCCTGGACCGGCGGCCCAAGGACCTGGCCCGCCAGCAGGCCGCCGCCAGCGTCGGCCAGGGCCTGCTGGTCGCCCGCTACACCGCCTCCTTCGCCCGGTACGGCATCCGGGTCGGCCAGGTGCTGCTCACCGCCGAGGACGCCAGCCGGCGCGCCCACTACCGCAACGCCTACCGCACCCTGGACCAGCTGCTGGCGATGGGCGCGATGCCGATCGTCAACGAGAACGACACCGTCGCCACCGCCGAAATCAAGTTCGGCGACAACGACCGGCTCGCCGCGCTCGTCGCCCACCTGGTCCGGGCCGACCTGCTGGTGCTGCTCTCCGACGTGGACGGCCTGTACGACGGCGACCCGTCCCGCCCCGGCAGCAGCCGGATCGCCGAGGTGCGCGGCCCGCGGGACCTCGACGGCATCGAGATCGGCAGCGCCGGCAAGGCCGGGGTCGGCACCGGCGGCATGGTCACCAAGGTCGAGGCGGCCCGGATCGCCACCGGCGCGGGCATCCCGGTGGTGCTCACCGCCGCCAGCCAGGCCGCGGACGCGCTGGCCGGCCGGCCCACCGGCACCCTCTTCCTGCGCACCGGCAGCCGCACCTCCGACCGGATGCTCTGGCTGGCCCACGCGAGCAGCCCGCGCGGGTCGCTGCACCTGGACGAGGGCGCCGTCCGGGCCGTCGTCTCCGGCGGCGCCTCGCTGCTGCCGGCCGGGGTCACCAGGGTCGACGGGGAGTTCGCCGCGGGTGATCCGGTGGACCTTCTTGCCGAAAACGGCCACATCGTGGCTCGCGGACTGGTCAACTTTGATGCGAGGGAGTTGCCCCGCCTGCTCGGCCGGTCCACCCGCGACCTGGCCCAGGAGTTCGGCGCCGCGTACGAGCGCGAGGTCGTCCACCGCGACGACCTGGTCGTTCTGCGCGACTGACCGGCCCGGCGGGCCGGCACCGGCCGATCGGCGCAGCGCGGACGGCGGGCCGCTCCGTACCGGGAGCGGCCCGGCCACGGGCGAGGAGGGGCGCAGCCGTCCCGGTCGGCCGAGGCCGACGGGGCCGGTGGGGACGACAGGACATCGCCGAACAGGAGGCCGCCGGTGGAACGCAGGCGCGAGGCAGCGCTGACCGCAGGGACGGCGGGCCGGCGGCTGACCAGCATCGACGGCGGACGCGGGGACGGCCCCGCCGAGCCGGCCGGTCCGCCGTCGCAGAGGCCCGGCGGGGTGCGCAGACTGCGGCCCGAACGCGACCGGGCGGCCCAGCCGCCGACCGTGCCCGAGCAGGCCCGGCTGTGGCACGTGGTGCTGAGCGTGGCCGGGCAGGTCACCCCGCTGCCCTCGCTGCGCGCTTCGCTGGAGCAGCTGGCGCACGACCACTCGTTCTTCCTGACCGCCCGTTACGCGGCCGACCACGCCGAGATCCGCTACTGGGAGCAGGCCCGGGACCTCCACGACGCGGCGGCCATCGCGCTGCGGCTGTGGGGCGAACACAAGGTCACCGCGAAGCTGCCGCCCTGGGAGATCGTCGGGCTGGAGGTGGTCGACCGGGCGACGTACCACAAACGGGTGGCGGAGGGCTTCGGTGATCCGCCGCCGCACCTGGGCGGGGTGCACCCGTACTGAGCCGCGCCGCCCGGTCGGGGCGGGGGTCGTCGGGCTGCGGGCCGTCGGGGCGGGGGCCGTCGGGGCGGCGTCTCATCGGGCGAAATGCCGCCCGGGCGGGGCCGGTGCAGTCGCTACCCTTGGCGGCATGACCAGCGATCTCGCCACCGCCGACAGTCCCGTCCTCGCCGTAGCGCGCCGAGCCCGGGAGGCCGCCGCCGCGCTCGCCCCACTGCCGCGCGCCGCGAAGGACGCCGCGCTGCTGGCGATCGCGGACGCGCTGGTGGCCCGCAGCGCCGAGATCGTCGCGGCCAACGCCGAGGACGTGGAGCGGGCCCGGGCGGCCGGAACGGCCGAGTCGGTGGTCGACCGGCTGACCCTGACCGACGAGCGGATCGCCGCGATCGCCTCCGACGTGCGCGACGTGGCCGGCCTGCCCGACCCGGTCGGCGAGGTGGTGCGCGGCTACACCCTGCCCAACGGCCTGGACGTGCGGCAGGTCCGGGTGCCGCTCGGCGTGGTCGGCATCATCTACGAGGCCCGCCCGAACGTCACCGCGGACGCCGCCGCGCTCTGCCTCAAGTCCGGCAACGCGGTGCTGCTGCGCGGCTCCGCCTCCGCCTACCGCTCCAACACCGCGCTGGTCGCCGTGGTGCGCGACGCCGTCGTCGCGGCCGGGCTGCCCGCCGACGCGGTCCAGCTGGTGCCGGGGGAGAGCCGGGACTCGGTGCAGGAGCTGATGCGCGCCCGCGGCTACGTGGACGTGCTGATCCCGCGCGGCGGCGCCTCGCTGATCCGCACCGTGGTCGAGGGCTCGACCGTCCCGGTGATCGAGACCGGCACCGGCAACTGCCACGTCTACGTGGACGCCGAGACCGACCTGGCGATGGCCGTCGGCATCCTGCTGAACTCCAAGGCGCAGCGGGTCAGCGTCTGCAACGCGGCCGAGACGCTGCTGGTCCACCAGGACGTCGCGGAGGCCTTCCTGCCGCTCGCGCTGGCGGCGCTCGCCGAGGCCGGGGTGACCGTGCACGGCGACGAGGCGGTGCGGAAGGCCGCCGAGGGCGGCCCGGCCACCGTGGTGCCGGCCACCGACGAGGACTGGGGCGCCGAGTACCTCTCGCTGGACCTCGCCGCCGCCGTGGTGCCCTCGCTGGACGCCGCCGTCGCGCACATCCGCCGCTGGTCCTCCGGCCACACCGAGGCGATCGTCACCACCTCGCAGGCCGCCGCCCGCCGCTTCACCCGGCTGGTGGACTCCACCACGGTGGCCGTCAACGCCTCCACCCGCTTCACCGACGGCGGCGAATTCGGCTTCGGCGCCGAGATCGGCATCTCCACCCAGAAGCTGCACGCCCGCGGCCCGATGGGCCTGCCCGAGCTGACCAGCACCAAGTACATCGTCACTGGTGACGGGCACGTCCGCGGCGAGAGCACGCAGACCGTCGGCGGCGCCGCGGACGACCGCTGAACGGCGCGTGAGGGGCGTCCGTCACACGTGCGATGGACCAACTGCCGGGAGCCACAGACAAATCGCCCGACCGGTAATACGCTGAATCCGTGGCTGAGGATGTGGGGGGCTTCCCGTACCCCGACGGCGCCGACCACGGTGGTGCGGACGACGAGTTCGCCACCGTGGTCCTCGATGAGGCCTTCGTCCGGTCCGCCGCCGTGCACGAGCCGACCGCCAAGGAGCGGCAACTCGCCGCCGCCGAGGCCCGGTTCGAGCCGGACACCGCGGGTCCGGGCTGGGGCCGTGACGTCCCGGCAGGGGACGGGTTGCCGCTGGAGCTGCGCCCGTACCCGAGCGGGCTCGACGCGGACCACCTCTACCCCGACCCGTGGTCGGGGCCGGACCGGGCGGGCGACCGCAGGGTCCGGCGGCGGTGGCGACGCGGCTACGACCCGGTGCGCGCCCGCGGGCGGTACGTCGCCCAGCAGCGCTGGCACCGGCCGGTGGCCTGGGTGCTCGCCGTGATCATGGGCGTGGGCCTGGTGGCGGTCGCGGTCGCGGCGGTCTACCAGGGCGTGGGCGGCTCCGCGGGCACACCCAGACGCCCCGAGTCCGGCAGCAGCAGCGCCGGGGTCGGCCCGGGGCAGGCCCCGGCGGAACCCCCGCTGGTGGTCACGGCGCCGACCGGATAGCCCGGTCGGCGCGGTCGGCGGGTCGGTACGGTCTGCTGGGCGGCACGGGCGGCACGGGCGGCGCGGGCGACGGGTCGGCGCGGTCGGCCCGGGCGCGGGCGCACGCCCCGGGGCGGTGGTCACGGAGCGTTCCCGGGAATGTACGCCCGGACCCTCGTGGCGACGCTGGTGTCCGCCTACCCTGGTGGTGTGGGTGACCCGCGAGAGCCTCCTGAGGGTGCGCCCGAGGGCGGCTCCGGCAACGAGGACGAATTCCGGTCCGTCGTCTTCGACGAATCGTTCGTCCGGGCTGCCCGGATCCGGGAACTGTCCGCCCGGGAGCGGCTGTCGGGCTCCTTCGGCAAGGCCACCCGGCCGCGGGTGCGACTCGGCCCGCTGGGCACCGTGCCGCGCCAGGCGCTCGTGCTGCTGCTGCTCATCCTGCTGGCCTTCGGGGCCGCGGTGTACTTCGGGGTGACCTCGCCGAAAGGGACCGCGGCGCGGCCCGAGGGCAGTCAACTGACCGTCAGTCTGGTCGCGTTGGCCCCGGCCTCGGCCGTCCAGCCGGTCGCCGACGGGGCGGACCCGTTCGCGGCGCTGCCGGCCGGGTACGGGGACGGCGCGCTCGGGCTGAACACCCCGACCGGGGCCGCCACCGGGCACTTCAGCCGGGTCGAGGTGGCCAAGGCGCTCGACACCGTCCAGCGCTACCTGGTCGCCTCCTCGTTCTCCCCGGCCGTGCTGGTCCAGGGCTCCACCGCCGAGGTGCGGGACTTCGTCACGCCCGGTGAGCAGTCGGAGTTCGACGCGAGCGTGGCGCAGCCGGTGGACGACCGGCACCACGCGGTGACCGGCTGGATGGTCCGCTTCGACCCGGCGCAGGTCGCACTGGCCTCGAACACCGTGAAGGTGGCCGGTGCGATGCGGGTCGACGAGGCGGACAGCGGGACGCTGCAGATCACCACCGACCACACCTTCGTCTACGCGCTGAAGCCGGCCGGGGCCCCGGCCGGAGCGCCGGTCACCCTGGAGACCGTGCGGCGGCAGCTGACCTTCGAGTTCGACCGGGTGGACCTGGCCGCGGGCCAGCTGCGGCTGGTGGACTCGGTGGTGCAGGCCGGGCCGGAGCCCTGCGGCACCTCGACGGCGGGCTTCCTGCAGCCGGTGCTGGCCACCGCGCAGGGCACGGTGGTCGCGCCGCCGACGCCGGTCGACCCCGGCAACCACGCCCGGCCGGGCTGGCAGGTGTGCGGGGTGCTGGCGGCGGGCGGCTGAGGCGCGCCGGACCTGGCGGGGGCCGGGAACGGCACGGCGGCCGGGGCCCCGGGCGGGACACCGGCCGCCGCGCCGTTCGCGGTGGGGTCAGCTGCCGTCGCGGTCCGCGGAGCCGTTGCCCGAGGCGCCGGTGCCGGACGAGCCGTTGCCCGAGGAGCCGTTGCGGGCGCCGTTGCCGGTGAAGGTGTCGCGGAGCTTGCCGCCGACGGTCGCTGCGCCGCCGGCGACGTCCCGGAGCAGGCCCATCAGCGGGTCCTTGCTCTCCTTGACCGAGGTCGTGTAGTGCTCGGCGGCGGCCTTCCACTGGTCGGTGACCGAGGCGTCCGGGTCGTCCGAGCGGCGCGGGTAGGCGCCGGCCATGATCGAGCGGTAGTCGTCGCTCTCCGCCCACTTCTTCAGCTGGGCGACCCGGACCACCGCGAAAGGGTGGGTCTGCGGCAGCAGCTGGAGCACCTTGAGCACGCCGTCGCGCAGGTCGCCGGCCTTCTCGTACTCCTCGGCCTGCTCCAGGAACGCGTCGACGTTCATCTCGGCCAGGTTGTGGCCGCCGGCCAGCTTCATCAGGGCCCGCATGGAGGCCTGGAGGTCCTGCCCGGCGAGCAGGCCGGCCCGGTCACTGGACAGCTCCGCCTTGCGGAACCACTCCTTGAGCGCGGTGATGATCGCGGTGATCGCCAGGTTGCCCAGCGGCACCCAGGCGATCCGGGTGGCGATGTTGGTGAGGATCATCAGCATCGTCCGGTAGACGGCGTGGCCGGACATCGCGTGGCCGACCTCGTGGCCGATGACCGAGCGCAGCTCCTCCTCGTCCAGCAGCTCGACCAGGCCGCTGGTGATCACGATGATCGGGGTGTCGATGCCGATGCAGTACGCGTTGACCGTCGGGTCCTGGGAGACGTACAGGTCGGGGACCTGGTCCAGGTCGAGCACGTAGGCGGCGTCGCGCACCATGTCGTGGAGCTCCGGGAACTGGCGCTCGGAGGTCTTCACGGCGGTGGCCAGGAACATCAGCCGGATCGCCCGCTCGGAGACCAGGCCGGCCAGCTTCTTCAGGATGTCGTCGAAGCCGGTCAGCCTGCGCAGCGCGACCAGGGCCGAGCGGTCCGCCGGGTGCTCCCAGGCCCGGGTGGAGATCCCGGGAAAGCGCTCGCGGCGGCGGCTCGGGGTCTTCACGGTCGTGTCGGTCATGGTCTGAGTACCCTCCTGGTCGACGGCGGCCGCGGCCCGCTGGCCGGCCCCCCGCTGGTCTTCGCCTGCAACGACTGTCTGTGCAACGTGTGCGGTTGCGTACTCGTCCCCGAGGGGTCAGCGTACGCGCGGTCCGCCCGGCGGACGGCGGGGGCGGGGGCGGGGCGTCACGGGGCGGGCGGGTGCCGGCGCGGTGGGTGCCGGCCCGGCGGGCGCGTCACCGGGGCCGGTGGGCGGCGCCGGTGTGAGGCCGGTTTAACCTGAGGTTTGGACGACCGAGACCGGATCCGGCCGCGGTACCGAGCAGTTCGAGGAGCCCCCGCAGATGTCCACCGAGACGCTTGTCAGCCTGGCCGCACCCATCTCCGACGAGACCGGTCCGGGCCTGTTCCTGCGGATCATCGTGATCGCGTCCTTCGTGGGCATCGGCCTGCTGGTCTGGATCATGGCCCGCGCCTTCAAGAACAACTAGGCCGGCCGGTTGCCGGTCCTTCCCCGGCCCGTTCCCGGTTCCTTCCCCGGCCCGTTCCCGGCCCTCCCGCGGGTGCGCGCTCACGCCCGGTCAGCGGCGGTGGGCCGCCGAGCGGTTGCGGTGTAACCCCCCGTACGATGACGGGTGGGCCCTCACCGGCCCGGAACCACCCCCAGGTCCGTTCACCGAGCCGAGAAGGTCCCGCCGACCATGAGCACTGCTGCCGCACTCCCCGTTCTGAACCTGCTCGCCGAGGGCGAGGGGGGCAACCACGACAGTCTGAACCCGGCCCTGACCGGTGGCGCCGCGCTGGTCATCCTGCTGGTCCTGCTCTTCATCACCACCCGCTTCAACCGGGACCGCTGAGCCCGGTCCTGGGGCCGCTCGGGGAGCGTCCGGCCACCGGCCGGCCGCTCCCTCACGCATCTGCGGAGAACCCCCACCCGGCCGTTCCCGCACCGTAACGGGTGTCGCGTAAGGTGTGGCGGCATGGGAGAGCAGGCCGGGAATCCCGGCGGACCGGAACCGGTGAAGAAGCGCCTCGGCGTGATGGGCGGCACCTTCGACCCGATCCACCACGGCCACCTCGTCGCCGCCAGTGAGGTCGCGAGCGCGTTCCACCTGGACGAAGTGGTCTTCGTACCGACCGGACAGCCGTGGCAGAAGAGCGACCGGCACGTCACCCCGGCCGAGGACCGCTACCTGATGACGGTCATCGCCACCGCCGAGAACCCGCAGTTCTCGGTCAGCCGGATCGACATCGACCGCGACAGCCCGACGTACACCGTCGACACCCTGCGCGACCTGCACGCCCTGCACCCGGACGCCGACCTCTTCTTCATCACCGGCGCGGACGCGCTCGCCCAGATCCTGTCCTGGCGCGACTCCGACGAGCTCTTCTCGCTGGCCCACTTCATCGGCTGCACCCGCCCCGGGCACACTCTGTCGGACGCCGGGCTTCCGGTGGGCGGGGTCTCCCTGGTGGAGGTCCCGGCGCTGGCCATCTCCTCCACGGACTGCCGCAACCGGGTCGCCAAGGGCGAGCCGGTCTGGTACCTCGTCCCGGACGGCGTGGTCCGCTACATCGACAAGCGGGCGCTGTACGCGCCGCGCGGGGACTGATCCAGGAGCGGTGCATGACTGATCGCAACGACGGCCGGCGGCCGGAGGACTGGTCCACCGGGCAGTACCAGCAGCCGTACCAGGGATACCAGCAGCAGCAGGCGCAGCAGCCTCCGCAGCAGCAGCAGTTGCAACCGCAGTCGTACGAGCAGCAGCAGTACGACCAGTACGGGCAGCCGGTGTACGGGCAGGACCCGTACGGCTACCAGCAGCAGGGCTACCAGGGGTACGACGGGTACCAGCAGGGCGACCACACCGGGCAGTTCCCGCCGCAGCAGCCGCAGTCGTACGGGCAGCAGTACGAGCAGCAGCAGTACGACCAGTACGGGCAGCCGGTGTACGGGCAGGACCCGTACGGCTACCAGCAGCAGGGCTACCAGGGGTACCAGCAGCAGCCGTACCAGGCCGCCGCCCCGGCCACCGCCGAGCCGCAGGCCGAGGCCGCCGCGCCTCCCGCCGCCGTGCCCACCGCCCCCACCGCTGCCGCGGCGGCCACCGCCGCCGCCCCGCCGCGTCCGCGGGTGCTCCGGCCCGCCGCCGAGCCGGAGTCGGCGACGGCGCCGGCCAAGGCCGGGCCGCCGTCCGAGCAGGTCGCCGGGGCGCGGGCCGGGAAGGCCGGGAGCAAGGCGCCCAGGGACAGCTACCCGACGGGCGAGTTCACCTTCGTCGACGAGGAGGCGGAGGAGACCGAGGACGTCATCGACTGGCTGAAGTTCGCCGAGTCCCGCAGCGAGGTGCGCGCCGAGCGCCGCCGCAAGCTGCGCAACCGGCTGATCGGCCTCGGTGTGGTGGTGGCGCTCGCGGCCGGCGGCGTCGGCGGCTACCTCTTCCTCTCCGGCGACAAGCCGAGCGCGGCCACCGCCGCCGGCGGGCGCCAGGTCAACGTCGTCCACCTGCGCGACCTCCAGGGCAAGGTGTCCAGCGCGCTGCTGGTCAACGACGCCTCCGGGAAGAAGGGCACGGTGCTGCTGCTGCCCGACAACCTGCGGCTGCCCGGCCCGGGGGACCCGCCGGTCACCACGATCGGCCAGTCCATGGACGGCATCGGCGCCTCGGCGACCCGCGAGGGCCTGTCCACCGTGCTCGGCGCCCCGGTCGCCGGCACCTGGCGACTGGACACCCCGTACCTGGAGCTGCTGGTCTCCCAGCTCGGCGGCGTCCGGGTGGACACCAACGCCGAGACCCACGAGGGCGGCAAGCCGGACGGCAAGCTGCTGTCCGCGGCCGGGAAGAACACCATGCTCAGCGGGAAGGCGGCGGTCGCGTACGCCACCCTGCAGAACCCCGGCGAGAACCGGGACGCCCAGCTGGCCAGGTTCGGGCAGGTCATGGACGCCGTGGTGCGCACCATGCCGACCGAGTTCAAGGACGCCAAGGACGACGTGCACCGGATGAACGCGGTGCTCGACCCCTCGCTGCCCGAGGACGCCCTCGCCGGGGTGCTCGTCCAGCTCGCCCAGCAGGCGAAGGACGGCCACTTCGGGACCACCGCGCTGACCGTCAAGCCGGACGGCAGCCTGGACGAGGCGACGGCGGGCAAGCAGGTCAAGGACGTGCTGGGCGGCACCGTGAAGTCCGCGGCCGTCGGCGACGCCCCGGCCCGGGTCGCGCTCCAGGACGGCAGCGGCAACGACGCCGCGGCGGCCGCCGCGCAGGTCCAGATCGTCAACTCCGGCCTGACCTTCATCCCGGGCGGCGCCAAGGCCGCCCCGCAGGCCGCCAGTGAGATCCGCTACACCGACGACACCCGGCAGGGCGCGGCGAAGTCGCTGGCGACCAGCCTCGGGCTGCCGGACACGGCGGTGAAGAAGGTGACCGGCGACACCCAGAACGCGGACCTGCTGGTCGTGCTCGGCAAGGACTACCAGCCGCCGAAGAACCAGTAGGGCGGTGGCCCGGCTCCGATCCGGGTCCGGCTGAGGCTCCGACCGTCCCCGACCGGCCCTGACCGTCACCGGCCCCGGCCCGGTGACGGTCGGGGCCCGGGGCGCGTAAATCGGTTCCGGGCCCGCCCGGGCGGCGTGAGATCCTGGAAGGCGACCCCGGCCGTGCGCCGGGGCGCCCCAAGCCGCCGAGCCGGAAGAACACCGTGACCGTCACCGACCACAGCCAGCAGCTCATCACCGTCGCCGCGCAGGCGGCGGCCGACAAGCTTGCGCACAACATCATCGCCTTCGACGTCAGCGAGGTGCTGTCGATCACCGACGCCTTCCTGATCGCCTCCGCGAACAACGACCGCCAGGTCCGCTCGATCGCCGAGGAGATCGAGGACCAGCTGCGCGAGCAGCTGGACATCAAGCCGGTGCGCCGCGAGGGCGAGCGCGAGGGCCGCTGGATCCTGCTCGACTACCTGGACATCGTCGTGCACGTCCAGCACTCCGAGGAGCGCTCCTTCTACTCGCTGGACCGCCTCTGGAAGGACTGCCCCGAGCTGCCGCTTCCCGAGGACGCCCTGGCCTCCCGCAACCGCCCGGACGCGTACACCGACGAGGCCGGCAACGCCGTCGCCCCCGCCGACGACTTCGGCAAGCCCGAGGATCTGCACTGAGCCGGGGCACGCGGGGCCCGCGCATCGTCTTCTGGCGGCACGGCCAGACCTCCTGGAACCTCGAATCGCGATTCCAGGGCACCACGGACATCGAGCTGACCGGCCAGGGCGTCCTCCAGGCCCAGCGGGCGGCCCGGCTGCTCTCCGGGCTCCGTCCCGACCTGCTGATCTCCTCGGACCTCCAGCGGGCCCGGCGCACCGCCGCGGAGCTGGCCGAGGTCACCGGGCTCGACGTGCAGCACCACGAGGGCCTGCGGGAGACGTTCGCGGGCTCGTGGCAGGGCCTGACCAACGCCGAGATCCGTGAGCGCTACCCGGAGGAGTACGAGGCCTGGGCGGCCGGCGAGCCGGTGCGGCGCGGCGGTGACGGCGAGCTGGCCACCGAGGTCGCCGACCGCTCGGTGCCGGTGGTCCTGGAGGCCGTCGGCAAGCTCCCGGAGAACGGCACGCTGGTGGTGGTCAGCCACGGCGGGACGATCCGCACCATGCTCGGGCGGCTGCTCGACCTGGAGTCGGCCCAGTGGGAGCGGTTCGGCGGGCTGTCCAACTGCTGCTGGTCGGTGCTCGGCCACGGGGCGCGCGGCTGGCGCCTGCTGGAGCACAACGCGGGCACGCTCCCGCAGCCGGTGATCGGCGACGACACCTGACCGTTGCCGTACCGGCTCGGGCGGCAGCGGGTGCCGGGGGCCCTCAGGGGCCCTCGGCCGGGGTGCGGCGAGGGCGCGGAGGGCAGGCTCGGCGGGGGTCCGGAGGGGTGCTCGGCGGGGGTCCGGAAGGGCGGATTTCGCAGTTCCGGCCCTGACCAGCTAGAGTCTTCCTCGTTCGCAGGGAAGGAACGCGGCCCGGAAGGGAAGCGGGAGATCCGGTGAGTGCGGGGCTATAGCTCAGTTGGTAGAGCGCTTGCATGGCATGCAAGAGGTCTGGGGTTCAATTCCCCATAGCTCCACTCCGCATCGGCGGTCGTGGTCAGCCAGGGTCGCCCGTGTCGCGGGGCTATAGCTCAGTTGGTAGAGCGCTTGCATGGCATGCAAGAGGTCTGGGGTTCAATTCCCCATAGCTCCACAGGAGTTCGGAAGGCCGTCACCCAAGGGGTGGCGGCCTTCCGGCGTTTCGGGCGCTCGGTGTTCCGGCCTCGGCGGTCCGGCCTTCCGCTGGCGGCTGTCGATCCCTGGGGGCGGTGACGGTGGCGGGGCGTGCACTGGTTGCCGCGCGCCCGGGGCGGGAGGCGTGCGCCCGGGGCGCGGGGGCAGGGCATCGGGGCGCGGGAGGTGGGGCGCCCGGGGCGCGTGGTGCGGGCCTCGGGGAACGGATTTCAGGAGCACGCCCCGGACCGTGTAAAGTAGTCGATGTCGCCGAGGGAAACGGCCGGAAACAACCGGGAACCACGGTGACATCGCAGGTCAAGGGGCTATAGCTCAGTTGGTAGAGCGCTTGCATGGCATGCAAGAGGTCTGGGGTTCAATTCCCCATAGCTCCACAGCAGTCGAGAGCCGCCTCCCGGAATCGGGAGGCGGCTCTTCGCCGTTCTGCCCCCGCCACCGGTCGCAGAGCCCCGAATCCCGCTACCGTCGTGCCATGGCCGATCTGGAGCGAAGGCGGAACGAGGAACTGGCCCGGATACTCCACCAGCTCGGCTGGAGTCCGGAACGGCTCGCCCGTGAGGTGAGCCTCGCCCTGCCGCCGGGCCTCGCCATCAGCTCCACCGCCCCGTACAAGTGGCGCGACCGCGGCATGGTGCCGCGCAGCCCGCACGACCAGGCGGTCTGTGAGGTACTCAGCCGCACCCTCGGCATCGCCGTCACCTACGAGCAGCTCTGGGGACGGATGGGCGGCCACCGCGGCGCCAAGATCCTCTCGCCCCGGCTGCTCACCGACCCGTGGACCGCCGACACCGCCCAGACCGCGCTGCGCGAGGCCGCCACCGACGCCGGACCGGTCCGCCTCACCGACCTGTTCCGCAGCGCCGACCTCGACCAGGCCGCCGCCCGCCTCGACTCCCCGCCACCACCCGTCGGCGGCGGGGAGGGCGCACTGCGCGTCGAACCCGGGCTGGCCGGCGAGCTCGGACTGTCGTACCGCAGCAAGCAGAAGCTCGAACGGGCCTGCGGCGGCGGCCTCGTCCTCGGCCCCGTCCGCGCCGAACTCGCCATGCTGGCCAAGCTGTTGGAACTCGGCGCGTACGACGAACGGCTCGGCCGCGAGCTCTACGGCACGGCCAGCAGACTCGCCCGGCTGGCCGGCTGGGCCGCGTACGACCTCGGCCACGACGCGGCCGCCCAGCGCGCCTTCGTCGCCGCGCTGCGCGCCGCCCACGTCAGCGGCGACCCCCGGCTCGGGGTCCCGGTGCTCGGCGCGTTGGTCGTGCTCGCCACCCAGGGCACCGGCGGGCGCGGGCTGGACGCCGTCTCCGCGCTCGCGACCGCCCTGGACACCCACGGCGCCGCGCTCGGCCCCACCGCCCGGGCCCGCCAGTACGGCCGGCTCGCCCGCGCGTACGGCCGCCGGGGCGAGGCCGAGCAGGCCGAGGCCGCCGCCGCCCGGGCCTTCGCCGAACTGGACGGCCTGCCCGGCGCCGAGGAGGCCCGGGCCGCCCTCGCCGGGATGGTGGGGGAGGGGCGGCTGGCGCTCGGCCAGCACCGGCTGGCCAAGGTGCTGCTCGCCGAGGCCGTGGCCGGGCTCGGGCCGGGGCGGGCCCGCTCCAAGGCGCTGCTGATGGTGAGCCTCGCCGAGGCCCACCGCAGGCTCGGCGACCAGCGGGAGGCGGCCCGCACGGCTTCGCTGGCGCGCTCGGCCGCGGCGGGGATGCAGTCCGAGCGGCTGGCGAAGGCGCTGCGGGACTTCGACGCGGCGGGGCGGGCGGTGGCGCGGTAGGGCGGGGCCGTGCTGCCGGGGCCCACGGCCCCGCGCGCCCTCCGTGGGGGCCCCTGCGGGCCTCCGTACCGGCCCTTGCAGGCGTCCGTACGGGCCCTTGCAGGCGTCGGTACGGGCCCGTGGGCCTGCGTGCGGCCACCCCGGCGGTGTACCCCGCAGCCCGTCGAGCGGCTTGCGGTACCCTGAGCCCATGCGAACCGTGCGCCTGCTCCTTAGCCGGCCGCGCTGACCAGGACCGGCTGCGCCCTCGGGCGGTGCCGGAGTCGGCGTGGCGTCCCCTCCTGCGAGGGGATTTTTTGTTTTCCGCCCCCGACCCCGTCCCGGGCCGGGTTTCGGGCCGGCCGCCTGTGCGGTTCGCCAACTGACATCGATGGAGCTTGAAGGACCATGAGCGAGACGACCCCTGCGTCCGGCGCGGCCGAGACCGCGACCGAGCCGTTCCGGTACAGCGCCGCGCTGGCGGCGGAGATCGAGTCCCGCTGGCAGGACATCTGGGAGAAGGAGGGCACGTTCCACGCCCCCAACCCCACCGGTGCGCTGGCCGACCCGGCGGCCGGCGACGTCGCCGCGAAGCCGCACAGCTTCATCATGGACATGTTCCCGTACCCCTCGGGCGCGGGCCTGCACGTCGGCCACCCGCTGGGCTACATCGCCACCGACGTCTTCGCCCGCTACCAGCGGATGACCGGCCACAACGTGCTGCACACGCTGGGCTACGACGCCTTCGGCCTGCCCGCCGAGCAGTACGCGGTGCAGACCGGCACCCACCCGCGGGTCTCCACCGAGGCCAACATCGCGAACATGCGCCGGCAGCTGCGCCGGCTGGGCCTGGGCCACGACCCGCGCCGCTCGATCTCCACGATCGACCCGGAGTACTACCGCTGGACCCAGTGGATCTTCCTGCAGATCTTCAACTCCTGGTACGACGAGGACGCCCGCAAGGCCCGCCCGATCACCGAGCTGGTCGCCGACTTCGAGTCCGGCGCGCGTGAGGTCCCGGGCGGCCGCGCCTGGGCCGAGCTGTCCGGCGCCGAGCGCGACGAGGTGCTGGGCGAGTACCGGCTGGCCTACGCCAAGGAGGTGCCGGTCAACTGGTGCCCCGGCCTGGGCACCGTGCTGGCCAACGAGGAGGTCACCGCGGACGGCCGCTCCGAGCGCGGCAACTTCCCGGTGTTCAAGTCCAACCTGCGCCAGTGGATGATGCGCATCACCGCGTACTCGGACCGGCTGATCGAGGACCTGGACCTGCTGGACTGGCCCGAGGCCATCAAGCTGCAGCAGCGCAACTGGATCGGGCGCTCCGAGGGCGCCCGGGTCGACTTCTCCGTCGACGGCGGGAAGATCACCGTCTTCACCACCCGGCCCGACACCCTGTTCGGCGCCACCTACATGGTGCTGGCCCCCGAGCACGACCTGGTCGACTCCGTCGTCCCCGCCGCCTGGCCCGAGGGCGTGCCCGCCGAGTGGACCGGCGGCGCCGCGACCCCCGCCGAGGCCGTCGCCGCCTACCGTGCCACGGCCGCCGCCAAGTCGGACGTCGAGCGACAGGTCGAGGCCAAGGTCAAGACCGGTGTCTTCACCGGCGCCTACGCCGTCAACCCGGTCAGCGGCAAGTCCGTGCCGGTCTTCATCGCCGACTACGTGCTGATGGGCTACGGCACCGGCGCCATCATGGCCGTCCCCGCCCACGACCACCGCGACTTCGCGTTCGCCCGCGCCTTCGCGCTGCCGATGCGCTGCGTCGTCGAGCCGACGGACGGGCGCGGCTCCGACCCGGCCGAGTGGGACGACGCGTTCGACACCTACGACTCCGTCATCGTCAACTCGGCCCGCTCCGAAGGCGATCTGTCGCTGTCCCTGGACGGGCTGAGCGTCGTCGAGGCCAAGGCCCACGTCACCGCCTGGCTGGCCGAGCGCGGCATCGGCGAGGGCACCGTCAACTACCGCCTGCGCGACTGGCTGTTCAGCCGCCAGCGGTACTGGGGCGAGCCCTTCCCGATCGTCTACGACGAGGACGGCGTCATGCACGCGCTGCCCGAGTCGATGCTGCCGGTCGAGGTCCCCGAGGTCGACGACTACTCGCCGCGCACCTACGACGCGTACGACGCCTCCTCCTCGCCGGAGACCCCGCTGTCGCGCAACGAGGCCTGGGTCAACGTCGAACTGGACCTGGGCGACGGCGTCAGGAAGTACCGCCGCGAGACCAACACCATGCCCAACTGGGCCGGTTCCTGCTGGTACGAGCTGCGCTACGTCGACCCGTCGAACTCCGCGGCGGTCGTCGACCCGGCCAACGAGCGGTACTGGCTGGGCCCGACGGAGACCAAGCCGGCCGGTGGCGCCGACCTGTACGTCGGCGGCGCCGAGCACGCCGTGCTGCACCTGCTGTACGCGCGCTTCTGGCACAAGGTGCTGCACGACCTGGGCCACGTCTCGTCCGTCGAGCCGTTCCACAAGCTGTTCAACCAGGGCATGATCACCGCCGACGTCTACCGCGACGAGCGCGGCTTCCCGGTGCCCGCCGCCGAGGTCGAGGAGCGCGACGGCCAGTACTTCTGGCAGGGCGAGCCGGTCAAGCGCGAGGCCGGGAAGATGGGCAAGTCCCTGAAGAACGCCGTCGCGCCGGACGACATCGCCGACGAGTACGGCGCCGACACCCTGCGCCTGTACGAGATGTCGATGGGACCGCTGGACGTCTCCCGCCCCTGGGACACCCGCGCCGTCGTCGGCTCGTACCGCTTCCTGCAGCGCCTGTGGCGCAACGTCGTCTCGGAGACCACCGGCGAGCTGGTCGTCACCGAGGAGGAGGCGGACGAGGCGACGCTGCGCGCCCTGCACAAGGCGATCGACGGCATCCGCGGCGACATGTCCGGACTGCGCTTCAACACGGCCGTCGCCAAGGCCATCGAGCTGAACAACTACCTGGTCAAGCGCGGTTCCACGCCGCGGACGGTGGCCGAGCAGCTGGTGCTGATGGTCGCGCCGCTGGCCCCGCACATCGCGGAGGAGCTGTGGCGCCGCCTGGGCCACGGCGACTCGCTGGCGCACACCGACTACCCGGTCGCCGACCCGGCGTACGTGGTCGACGAGACGGTGACCTGCGTGGTCCAGATCAAGGGCAAGGTCAAGGCGCGGCTGGAGGTCTCGCCGGGCATCTCGGACGCCGAGCTGGAGGCGCTGGCGCTGGCGGAGCCGGTGGTCGTCGCGGCGATCGGCGGGGCCGAGGTGCGGAAGGTGATCGCGCGGGCGCCGAAGCTGGTGAACATCGTCACCGGCTGAGTGCGGTCGTTGCCGCGGGGCTCTCGCGGGGGTTCCCGTGGGAACTCCCCGCAGGGGTCGTGCGGGGGCTGCCGCAGGGGCTCCTGAGGGAGGCTCTTGCGGGAGTCCTGCGGAGTTCTCGCCGGGCTTGATCGGGCGGGTGTCCTTCGGGGCGCCCGCCCGTCCGGCGTTTCACGGGGGTGTTTCACGGGGGCGCGAGGGGTGCTCGCGGGGGCGTTCGCCGTGGTCGGGGCCCTCGGGGAGATCCCGGATCTGACCCTGATCTCCGTCCGCGGGGGCCGCTCGGGCTGCCCTCGGGCGGCTTCCGGAGGCTACCGTGGAACCCTCGGCGATGCGGCCCGCGTTGGGCCCGGTGGGGGCCGGAACGACGGCGGAAGGTGGCGCGCGATGGACGTGTTCGGCGTGATGATCGGCCTGGTCCTGCTCATCGGGGTCGCGGTGATGGCGCTGGCCGTGGTCGGCACCGTCAAGGCCGCCAAGGCCGTCGGCGCGAAGATCGAGAAGCACGAGGCCAACGCCCGTCGGGCCGTGCAGACCGCCACCCTCAAGGCGAAGAAGTACACCACGGTCGGCCCGGCCGCGCAGATCGCCTCCGTCCGGCTCGGCCTGCGGACCTCGCTCGACGGCACCCGGCAGGTGCTGGAGAGCGGCCTCGCACAGGACGGCCAGCTCGGCGAGTCGCTGGCCCTGCTGAAGCGGCTCGACGAGCACGCCGACGAGCTCGACGGCGAGCTGCGGATGCTGGAGCGCGAGCCCGACACCGCGCGGATCGCCGTCAAGCTGCCCCAACTGCGCGAGCGGGCCGAGCGGATCACGCACTCGGCGGAGACCATGCGCTGGGCGGCGCAGGACCGGATGCACCGGTTCGCGGAGGACGAGCTGCGCCGGCTGAGCCAGGAGTGCGAGAGCGAGGCGGGGGCGCTGCGGCACTGGGTCGCGGGGGGCGGTTCCTCCGGGGGCGCTTCGGGTGGCTCGGGTGCTGGGCGTACTTCGGGGGCTGCGCGCTCTTCGGGGGCCGCGGGTGCGGCGGGCACGGCAGGGTCCGCGGGGGGTGCGGCTCGGGCCGGTCTGACCGACGGGAAGGGGCGTCCGAGCGCGGAGGAGCTGCTCGGGCTCGCCGATCCGCTGGCCAAGCTGGCGCAGCGGCTGCGCAAGCCCTCGGCCGGGCCTTCGACGGGGCCCTCGGCGGGCTGAGCCGGCGGCGCGCCGCGAGGCCTTCGACCGACGTTCGACCGAGGCTTTCGACTTTCGACCGGTGCCCGGGCCCGGCACCGCCGTCCCGGACCAGGCGCTGTCCTCCCGGACCGGCGGGGAGTAACCTCCGGCTCATGCCCTCCGACCTCGCGCTTGTCACCGATTCCACGGCCTATCTGCCGCAGGAGGCCCTCGACCGGCACGGGATCACGGTGGTCCCGCTGAGCGTCGCTGTCGGTGACTCCGTCCTGAGCGAGGGCGTCGAGATCTCCCCGAAGGACGTCGCCGAGGCGCTGCGCGGCAAGCAGCGGGTGACCACCTCCCGGCCGAACCCGGAGACCTTCGCCGCCACCTACCGGGCCGCCGCCGAGGCCGGGGCGAAGGGGATCGTCTCGGTGCACATCTCCGGCGAACTGTCCGGCACCGTCGAGGCCGCCCGGCTGGCCGCCGCCGAGGCGCCCGTACCGGTGCGGGTGGTGGACAGCCGACTGGTCGGGATGGCGCTCGGGTACGGGGTGCTGTCGGCGGCCGAGGCCATCGCGGCCGGACAAGGCCTGGCGGAGGTGGCCGAGGCGGCCGTACGGAGGGCGGCCGGGACCGGCGGGTTCTTCTACGTCGACACCCTGGAACACCTGCGCCGGGGCGGTCGGATCGGGGCGGCGCGGGCGCTGCTCGGCTCGGCCCTGGCGGTCAAGCCGCTGCTGCATCTGGACGGCGGGCGGATCGAACCGCTGGAGAAGGTGCGGACGGCGTCGCGGGCGATCGCGCGGCTGGAGGAGATCGCGGTCGAGCGGTCGGGGGAGCGGGAGGTCGACATCACCGTGCACCACCTGGCGGCGGAGGACCGGGCCGAACCGCTCGCGGAACGGCTGCGGGCCCGGGTGCCGGGGCTGCGGGAGCTGTACGTGGGCGAGGTGGGGGCGGTGATCGGCGCGCACGTCGGGCCGGGGCTGCTGGCGGTGGTGGTCGCGCCGCGCTGAGGCGGGCGGTGCTGGTGGTGGTGGGGGCGTGTCGGTGAGGCCCGTTGGCCGCTCAGTCAACTTCGAACGGTCTTGTCCACTCTTGTGAGTGACGCTTTTTGTCCACAACCCCCGGGTTATCCACAGGGTTTCGTCAATTTCCGCGCGCTCGCCCGAGGACTCCTACCGTCCTCGGCATGACGACCATGAGCCCGGGCGCGGCGAAGCGCCACGCGATCAACGAGACGGTGCGGCTGCGGATGGCCGCGCTGCTGCCGGTGGAGGACGAACCGGAGGGCAACTCGGCCGGCGGTTCGCCCGGGGCGGCCTCGCCGCCGACGGGGGCACGGGCGGCGGCCGCCACCGGGCCGCCGCCGTCGATGTCACCGTCGATGTCGCCATCGGCGGTGCCGTTGGCGTCAGCGGTACCGGCCGGAATGACGGTTTCGTCGGATGGGGGCGGCCTGCCGGACCCGGGCGAAGCCGTGCAGCCAGCGGAGGCCGGGGTACATCCGCGGTCCCGTTCGTTCCCCTCGTTCACCTCCGCGCTGGCGCTCGACCGGCGTGCGGTGGCCGGGCTGGCCATCCTGCTGCTGTTCGCGGTCGGCTACGCCGTGCAGCACTTCTGGCTGGCCCGCCCGCAGGCGATTGCGGTGCCCGCGCTGGCGGCGGTCGCGGCACCGGCGGGGTCCGATTCGTCAATCCCCGCCGACGCCTCCGCCGCCGATTCCAGGGCCGGGCCCGCGCCCGGAGCCTCGGCCGTCCCCGGTGCCGGGGCGGCGGCCGTCGTCGTGGACGTCGGCGGGCGGGTCCACCTCCCCGGCCTCCACACCCTGCCCGGCGGCTCCCGGGTGGCCGACGCGCTGCGGGCGGCAGGCGGTCCACTGCCGGACACGGACACCCGAAGCCTCAACCTGGCCCGTGTCCTGACGGACGGCGAGCAGATCCTGGTCGGAGAACAGCAGCCCGCTCCCGCCCCGGCCGCCGTGAGCGGCAGCGGACCTCCTGGGCCCGCCGCGCCCCGACCATCCGTCAGCCTCAACCGCGCCACGCTCGAACAGCTCGACTCCCTGCCCGGCGTCGGCCCCACTCTCGCCCAGCGCATCCTCGCCTACCGCACCTCGCACGGTTCCTTCCGCTCCCTCGACCAACTCCGGCAGGTCAGCGGCATCGGCGCCCGCACGTACGCGGAACTCCGCCCGCTGCTGACCCTCTGACGCTTCCACTGCTGTCGCCCCCCACACGCTTCCCCAGCCCGTTCCCCCAGCCATCGAAGGGAGGTACCGCCGTGTCCGTCGCCACCATGCCGGTCGGTCCGGCCGCCGCGCCCCGCTCTCCGGGAGCCGACTTCCGGCTGCTGCTGCCCGCCGTCTCGGCCTGGGCGGTCACGGCGGCGCTCCTACGGCTGGAACCGGGGTACGAGTCCCTCGTCCTCACCGCGGCCGGAGCTGCCGCGCTCGCGGCCGTCCTGCTGCTTACCCGGCCGGGGGCCCTGCGCCGGCGCAGGGCCGCGGCGACGCTGGCCGCCGTCCTGCTCACGGGCGCGGCGGCCGCGATCGCCACCCCGCTGTACACCGCCGACCTTCACCGGGGGCCACTACCGGCGCTCGCCCGCGCGTCCACGGCCGCCGGACCACGAGCACCGGGCGCGTCCGCCCCGGTGGTGGACGTGGAGCTGACCGTCGCCGGGGATCCGAAGATCCACACCTCCCGGGGCGGCACCGTCGGGGGGCAGAGGCTCCTCACCGTGGACGCGGTGGCCGACCGCGTCACCCTCCTCCCGGACGGGCGGAGCACCCGCACGCGTACACCGGTGACCGTCATGGTCCGAGGGGCGGAGAGCGAGCCCTGGCAGCGACTGCTCCCGTCCCAGCGGCTGGCCACGGAGGCCGAGGTACGGCCGGCGGGGGAGGGCCATGACAGCGAGTCCGCCGCACTGCTGGTCGTCCACGGTCCGCCCCGGCAGCTGGCCCCGCCGAGCCTGCCGCAGCGGATCGCCGGCCGACTGCGCGAAGGCCTGCGCGTGGCCACCGACGGGCTTCCCGCGGACGCGCGCGGACTCCTCCCGGGGCTGGTCGTCGGGGACACCTCTCGGCTGCCCGACGACCTCGACGATGCCTTCCGGGCCACCGACCTGGTCCACCTGGTCGCGGTCAGCGGGGCCAACCTGGCGATCGTCCTGGGTGCGCTGCTGGGCGCGCCCGGGCGGGCCGGAACCCCGGAGCGGCGCGGGCTGGCCGCGGTGCTGGGGCTGTCGCTTCGCACCGGTGCGCTGCTGGGCACCGCGCTGACGCTGGCCTTCGTCACCGTCTGCCGTCCTGAGCCCAGCGTGCTGCGGGCAGCCGGGACGGGGCTGATCGGCATGCTGGCCCTGGCCACCGGCCGTCCTCGCAAGGCGGTGCCCGCGCTCGCCGGAGCGGTCCTGGTGCTGGTCCTGCTGGACCCGTTCCTGGCACGCTCGTTCGGCTTCCTGCTCTCGGTGCTCGCCACCGCCGGGCTGCTCGTCCTCGGACCGCACTGGGCCGAGGCCCTGCGGGCCCGGCGCTGGCCGCACCACCTGGCGGGCGCGCTCGCGGCAGCGGCGGCCGCCCAGGCGCTGTGCGCTCCGGTGACGGTGGTGCTGTCCGGGCACATCAGCCTGGTCGGCATCCCCTGCAACCTGCTGGCCGAGTTGGCGGTGGCCCCGGCGACACTGCTCGGCTTCGGGGTGCTCGCCCTGCAACCGCTCTTTCCGGCCCTGGCCCGTCTGCTCGCGGAACCGGCCGGGGTGCCGGCTGGCTGGCTCGCCCTGGTGGCGCGCCGCGGCGCCGAGGTGCCGGGCGGCCAACTGGCCTGGCCGGGAGGGTGGTTCGGAACAGTGACGGTCGCGCTGGCCGTCCTGGCGGTCTGCTGGGCGGCGCCGCTCCTGCTGCCCCGGCGGTCGGAGCCGGGAAGCCCCGCGTCCAAGCGGCGGCGCTGGGCGCGGGCCCTGGTGACAGGGGCACTGACGGCGGTCCTGCTGGCCGTGCTGCTGCGCCCGCCACAACTCTCCCGGATTGCCACCGGCTGGCCGCCGCCGGGGTGGCGACTGGTGGTGTGCGACGTCGGGCAGGGGGACATGTTGGCCCTGTCGACCGGGGTGCCGGACAGCGCGGTGGTGATCGACGCCGGGCCGGATCCGAACGCCGCGGACAGGTGCCTGCGCGACCTCGGCATCACGACGGTGCCCTTACTGCTGCTGACGCACTTCCATGCCGACCACGTCGAGGGCGTGCCGGGGGTGTTGCGGGGCCGCAGGGTCGGCGCGGTCGAGGGCACCACGCTGGACGACCCACCGGGCGAGGCGGCCCGGGTGGCGGGTTGGGTCGCAGGTGCCGGTCTCCGATTGCTCAGAGCCAGTCGGGGTGAACGACGCTCGGCCGGCCGCGAGTTGGCCTGGGAGGTGGTGTGGCCCGTCCCCGACGCGGCTGTCGAAGCGCCGGGCCCGAACAACGCAAGCGTCGCATTGATGGTGTCACTGACAGGAGGACTACGGATGGCACTGCTCGGAGATCTCGAACCGCAGGCCCAGTCGGCGCTGTTGGGCCGGGTGGGGAGGGTGGACGTCATGAAGGTGGCGCATCACGGATCGGCCCACCAGGACTGGGACTTGGCGGGTGCCCTGCGGCCCCGGCTGGCCCTGGTCTCCTGCGGCGAGGGCAACCCGTACGGCCACCCGTCCCCGAGGACGGTCGACCACCTGCGCGCACTCGGCGCCACCGTGCTGCGGACCGACCGGGAGGGGGACATCGCGGTGACGGGCGACTCCCCGGCCACCCTCGGCGCCGCCGTCCACCCCCAGCCCACCCACGCGGCCCGCCACCCGCGCCACCACGGCGGGCCCGGCGGGAACGGCGGGCGCGCCCGTGAAGCCCACACCCCCGAAGCCCATGCCCACCCTGGGCAGACCCTTGCCGCCCCCCCGAGCCCCGCCCCAGTGACCCCCGCGCTCTCCTCCTCCCACCAACTTCCGTGGTCAGAACACCTAGGGCTGCCATCCCCCGTCCCAGGCGTCAGTCCCCCCGGCCTGTGAAGACCTATGCCGGTGGGCCGCCACCGAAGTCACGGCCCACCGGTTTGTGCTGGCTGTTATAGGTAGTAGTTGAACTGGGCGGGAGGTTCTGCGAGCCCGTCGCCCAGCGGCGACCCCTCGGCGCGCAGCTTGCCGATGAGTCCCCATCGGGTGTGAGGTGTCAACTGTTCGAAGACGGCGCCGTCAACCTCGCCCCTCATCAGCATGATCCTGGCGAGGCTCTCCCCGATGCGCCGACCGACGATTTCCGAGAATTCGTGGTCGGCATCAGCTGCCACCAATGCGGCAACAATCCGCGGATCGTCACCCCATTCTGGTATGTCGGTCGCTGCGTTTGACCGCGAGGTGATGTGGGCTTGATTGTCAGAGATCTCGCCGATCATCGCCAACATGCGGCCGTCCTCACTCAACGGCTTCACGCGGTGGAGCGCATCGAGAAATCCAGCCGGGGGCACGTATCCGTGCGCCTCAACGTAGTGCGTGATCATCGTGGGCGCGGCGTAGCTGAGTCCACTGTCTCCGTAGAGGTGGATTTCCCCGTCACCGCTCACATCCTCGCCCGGAGGGCACAGCTCACAGATATGGACTCCCATGGTCTGGCTGCGCGACAACTTCGCCTGAGACTTGAGCAGTACCAGCGACGATCGATCAACGACGCCGACGCCACCCTGCACCCCCATCTCGGCGCCGAGCCATCCGACGCACAACATGGGAACCGGATGCCGACGATACGTGTACTCCGACAGATCCGCTAGCTCCGGCATTCGCTACTCCCTAACGCTGGCACAGGCCAGCCAATAACATGTTCCGGCATTTTCCTGCAGCATTTCCGAGATTTTTGTCCGCTCATCGACGACCCTGGATCCGGTTCGATAGGCAAGCGGCAGCCCGTTTTGTGGATTTCGACCGAGAGGTGCCAAAGTAAAGTTCGGCACTATCTGCCCCTCGGTCCAACGTTCCTTCGCGGGATATGCATTGCTACCGCCTGCGAAGCCCAAGCGCTCGCCCACGCCCACCCTGGGCAGACCCCTGCCAGCTCCCGAGCCCCGCCCCAGTGACCCCGCGCTCTCCTCCTCCCACCAACGACGTGGGGCAGGGAATGGGGTAGGGGTTGTGGGAGGAGTGGAGAGGAGCGGGAGCGGGGCCAGCAGAAACGTTCTGGCGCGCTCCGGGCAGGCCCGGAGCGCGCCAGAGAAAAGCCACAAGCCCCAGGTGAAGGGCAGCCCGCAACCCGAAACCGGGTGCCGCGGGACCGCGCGAAGCCACGCGCGAAGCGGTTGCGGCGGGGGGGGGGGGGGGGGCCGCCCCCCCCCGCCCCCGCCCCCAACCAAGGTCGCCCGCGCCGGGCGGGGGGGCGCGGCGCCGCCCCCCCCCAG
>NZ_JBICZE010000002.1:640536-710782 GCF_043201735.1 Kitasatospora sp. NPDC048286 | reverse complement strand
AATAAAAACCCCAAACCCCCCGTGTGAGGCCCCCCCCCCCCCCCCCCCGGGGGGGCGGGGGCCCCCCCCCCCCCCCCGCCCCCGGGGGGGGGGGGGGGCCGGGGCCGGCCCCCCCCCCACGCCGCGAAGAGCCTCATCCCTTGGAGCCCGGGAGGAGCGAGGGGGGCAGAGCGCCGCGGCACTCCGTGGCAGCAGAGGTGAGGGCCCTGGATCCGTGGTTCAGACCGTGCGGGGGAGTGGTCGCCTGGGCGCCCCCGGTTTTCCGCACTTCTGATCCGGAAGGCGCCGGTCACCGGCCCTGCGGCTCTCAGGCGTCCTCGCGCCAGCCCTCGTAGCCGGCCGCGAGGGTGTCGAGGGCGTGGAGCAGTGCGGGCGTCCAGCCGTTCTCCGGGGCTTCGGCCACGATCAGCCACTGGGCGTCCTCGGCGTCGTCCTCGCCTGCGAGCGCGTCGCGGACGACTTCGAGCTCGCCGAGGTCGGGCTGGGCGGCGCCGAGCTCCTCGGCGGCCTCCTCGGCGGCGTCGCGGTCGGGCAGGACGAGCAGTTGCCGGGCGTACGGGTCTTCGACGTCCGGGAGGTCGGTGGTGCGGTTCTCGGTCACCCCGTCATTGTCCAGGTCGGGCCGCCCGCTCCGTCGGGCGGGAGCGCCGGTGGCCCGTCGGGAGTGTCCGCGGACCGTGGGATGCTGGTACGCGATGGCCAGGAAGAGTGCACCCGACGACCTGCTCGCCCCGCTGACCCTCGCGGTCGGCCAGGAGGAGCTGCTGCTGGACCGCGCGGTCGCCCAGGTGGTGGCGGCGGCGAAGGCGGCGGACCCGGACACCGACGTGCGGGACCTGCCGCCCGGTGGCCTGCAGCCGGGCAGTCTGGCGGAGCTGACCACGCCGTCGCTGTTCGCCGAGCGCAAGGTGATCGTGGTCCGGGCCGCGCAGGACCTCCCCGCCGACTCCGTGAAGGAGGTCAAGGCGTACATCGAGGCCCCGGCCGAAGAAGTGATCATGGTGCTGGTGCACGCCGGCGGCGCCAAGGGCAAGGGCCTGCTGGACGCCGGACGCAAGGCCGGCGGGCGCGAGGTGGCCTGCGCCAAGCTGGCCAAGGCGAGCGAGCGGCTGGCCTTCGTCAAGGGAGAGTTCCGCACTCTGGGCCGCTCGGCGACGCCGGAGGCCTGCCAAGCGCTGCTCGACGCGCTCGGCAGCGACCTGCGCGAGTTGGCGGCCGCCTGCCACCAGCTGACCTCGGACGTCGAGGGCACGATCGACGAGACGGTGGTGGCCCGCTACTACAGCGGCCGCGCCGAGGCGACCGGCTTCGAGGTGGCGGACCTGGCCGTCACCGGCCGGGCCGCGGAGGCGCTGGAGCGGCTGCGCTGGGCGCTGGCCGTCGGCCAGCCGCCGACCGGCATCACCTACGCGCTGGCCTCCGGCGTGCGCAGCATCGGTCGGCTGGCGAGCGCCGGGCGGAACATGCGCCCGGGCGACCTGGCGCGCGAGCTGGGCATGCCGCCGTGGAAGGTCGACCGGGTCCGCCAGCAGATGCGCGGCTGGACGGGTGACGGCGTGGCCGCCGCGTTGACCGCGATCGCCCAGGCCGACGCCGCCGTCAAGGGCGGCTCGGACGACCCGGCCTTCGCCCTGGAGCGCGCGGTGGTCGCCGTCGCCCGGGCCTCCCGGGCGGGCTCCCGTCCCGCCTACTGACCGGCCCGCCTGCCGGCGCCGGGGGCGCCCGCCTACCGGCCTGCCCGTCTGCCGACGTCGGAGAGCGGCCGACGCCGGAGAACGGCCGACGTCGGGAAGCGGCCGACGGTACGGCGCAGCGACGCCCGGGCCTACTTCTTCATGGCCCGCACGGCGTCCTGCCCGTCGGACTGGAGGGCGCTGCGCAGCTCCTCCCTGGACGGCGGCTTGCCCTTGCCCTCGGTGTAGCTGGCCGTGTAGTTGATGTAGTAGGTCATCCCGCCGTCGAGGATGTCCAGTTCGGCGTAGACGCTGTGGTACTGGCCCGAGCCGTCGTCCTTGTACAGGAAGTACGCCTCCTCGCCGACCCCCGCGATGTCGGTGACCTGGTAGCCGCGCGCCCGGTAGAGCTCCTTGTTGGCCGCCAGCTCGGGCGCCGGGTTGACCGCCTTGTGCAGGTCGGCGCGCATGTAGAGGTTGGCGTACTCGCTGTCGCTGCCGCCGGTGCGCTTGAGCGACATCGAGCAGTTCATGCTGTCCAGCGCCGGGTGCCGGTCGGTGTGGTGGGTCGGCGCGGAGCTGTCCGAGACGGAGTACGTCTGGAGGAGCTTGGTGGGCTTCCCGGTGGTGCAGAAGTCGTCGGAGAGGTGGTAGCCGCGCAGGCCGCGCGGCGAGGAGTCGCTGCTGACCAGGCCGGGGATCGCCATCACGGCGGCGGCCCAGCCGGCCGAGACGATCACCGCGCCGACGAACGCCCAGACGGCGTTGCGCCGCAGGTTCCCGGTCCTCGCGGGGACGGCTCCCGGGGGCATGCCGGAGACGGGTGCCAGGCCGGGGGCGGTGGGCAGCCCCGGCGGCGGTCCGAAGCCGCCGGCTCCCGCCGGGCCCGGAGCCCCCGGAGCCCCGAGAGCCCCCGGTACGGGCTGCGCGCCCCCGCCCGGCTGCTGCTGCGGCGGGAAGCCGTACCCCGGTCCGTTCTGTGCCGGTGGCGGCGGCGGTGGCGTCGTCATGGAAGTCCCCCTGAACCTGGTGCCGGAGTGCTCCCCGCACCCCGGTCGAACCTGACCGACCCTAGCGGCCGGACCACGAAACGCGACAGGCGCCGCAGTGGCCTCCGGGGAGGAGGCCGACTGCGACGCCTGTCGCACTGCTTCGTTGCACCGCACCCGCGTGGCGAACGCAGGCCGCGTGCGGTGCGAGTCTTGCGCGCCTCGGGGTCCGGGTAGAGGGCCGGTCGACCCGAAGCGGTGGGGGGCACAGCCCCCTGGGGCGTCAGGCCTGGGCGGCCGCGTTGACGCGCTTGGTGATGGCCGACTTCTTGTTGGCGGCCTGGTTGGCGTGGATGACGCCCTTGCTCACGGCCTTGTCCAGCGCCTTGGAGGCGGCGCGGGCCAGCACGGTGGCCTTCTCGGTCTCGCCGGCGGCAGCGGCCTCACGGGCCTTGCGCAGAGCGGTCTTCAGCGAGGACTTGACGGCCTTGTTGCGCAGGCGCGCCTTCTCGTTGGTCTTGTTGCGCTTGATCTGGGACTTGATGTTCGCCACGAAGGAGCCTCAGTCTGTCTGAAAGGTTTGAACGGGGTCACACCCGGCGGCCTTCGGTCCTGCTGAGAGGGCATGCCGAGGCCAGGTGCAGCAGCCCACGCTACCAGGGGCCCGCTGCCCGCCCCAAACCGGCCGCCCGCGGAGGCCCTCTCCCGTCGCCCGGCCGGGGCCGACCGGCACCCCTCCCGCGCCCGACCGGCAGCCCACCCCGTGCTCGTGGGAAGATGGGAGGAACTATTTCGATCGGACGAGACTGTCCGGTCCCCGGGAAAACCGGTCAGCGATGACCCGGACACCCCCGGCCCCGGACCAACGGAGAATCGGACCAAGGTGCCCGCGACCCCCAGCAATGTGCCAGAGCCCAGCCGTACCGACCCGGCGCTGATCCGCAACTTCTGCATCATCGCCCACATCGACCACGGCAAGTCGACGCTCGCAGACCGGATGCTGCAGATCACCGGCGTCGTCGACCCCCGGCAGATGCGTGCCCAGTACCTCGACCGCATGGACATCGAGCGTGAGCGCGGCATCACCATCAAGTCGCAGGCGGTCCGCCTCCCGTGGGCGCCGAAGACCGGGCCGAACGCCGGGGCGACGCACATCCTCAACATGATCGACACCCCCGGCCACGTGGACTTCACGTACGAGGTGTCCCGCTCCCTCGCCGCGTGCGAGGGCACCGTCCTGGTGGTCGACGCGGCCCAGGGCATCGAGGCGCAGACCCTCGCCAACCTGTACCTGGCGCTGGAGAACGACCTCACGATCATCCCGGTCCTCAACAAGATCGACCTGCCGGCCGCCCAGCCGGAGAAGTACGCCGCCGAGATCGCCCACATCATCGGCTGCGACCCCTCCGACGTGCTCCAGGTCAGCGCCAAGACCGGCCTGGGCGTCGAGGACCTGCTCGACCACATCGTCAACACCATCCCGGCCCCGGTCGGCGTCAAGGACGCCCCGGCCCGCGCGATGATCTTCGACTCGGTGTACGACTCCTACCGCGGCGTGGTCACCTACGTCCGTGTCGTGGACGGCCAGCTCACCAAGCGCGAGCGCATCTCGATGATGTCCACCGGCGCCACCCACGAGCTGCTGGAGATCGGTGTCATCTCGCCCGAGCCGAAGGTCGCCGACGGCCTCGGTGTCGGCGAGGTGGGCTACATCATCACCGGTGTGAAGGACGTCCGGCAGTCCAAGGTCGGTGACACGATCACCTCGATGCACAAGGGTGCGACCGAGCCGCTCGGCGGCTACAAGGACCCGCGCCCGATGGTGTTCTCCGGCCTCTACCCGCTGGACGGCTCGGACTACCCGCTGCTGCGTGACGCCCTGGACAAGCTGCGGCTCAACGACGCCGCCCTGGTGTACGAGCCGGAGACCTCGGTCGCGCTCGGCTTCGGCTACCGCTGTGGCTTCCTCGGCCTGCTGCACCTGGAGATCATCCGGGAGCGCCTGGAGCGCGAGTTCAACCTCGACCTGATCTCCACCGCCCCGAACGTGGTCTACCGGGTGATCATGGAGGACGGCACCGAGCACACCGTCACCAACCCGAGCGAGTTCCCGGTCGGCAAGATCGCCGAGGTGTACGAGCCGGTCGTGCGCGGCACCATCCTCGCGCCCAACGAGTTCGTCGGCGCGATCATGGAGCTCTGCCAGTCCCGCCGCGGCAACCTCCAGGGCATGGACTACCTGTCCGAGGACCGGGTCGAGCTGCGCTACACCCTGCCGCTCGCGGAGATCGTCTTCGACTTCTTCGACCAGCTGAAGTCCAAGACCCGCGGCTACGCCTCGCTGGACTACGAGCCCATCGGCGAGCAGACCGCCCAGCTGGTCAAGGTCGACATCCTGCTGCACGGCGACGCGGTGGACGCCTTCTCCGCGATCGTCCACAAGGACAAGGCCTACAACTACGGCGTGATGATGGCGGGCAAGCTCCAGAAGCTCATCCCCCGCCAGCAGTTCGAGGTGCCGATCCAGGCGGCCATCGGCTCCCGGGTGATCGCCCGCGAGACGGTCCGCGCGATCCGCAAGGACGTCCTCGCCAAGTGCTACGGCGGTGACATCTCCCGTAAGCGGAAGCTGCTGGAGAAGCAGAAGGAAGGCAAGAAGCGGATGAAGATGGTCGGCCGCGTGGAGGTCCCGCAGGAGGCCTTCATCGCCGCGCTGTCCACCGACGCCGAGCCGCCGAAGGAGAAGAAGTAACGGCGGCGGGCGGCGACGCGCGCCGGAAGGGCCCGGGCACCCGCCCGGGCCCTTCCGGCGTTTCCGCGGCCGCTCCGCCCGCGCCCGTCCGGCGGGCTACTTCAGGCTGTTGAGCACCACGGTGACGATCGCCGCCTTCGCCAGCCGCCCCGCGGTGCCGGTGAACACGGTGGGCCGCATCGAGTCGTCGGGGCGGACCACCTGGAGCAGCCCGTCCCGCCGGCCGAGGCTCACGCACTGCACCACGTACCGGAACGAGAACGGGTCCGCGGTGCGCCCCGCCAGCAGCTTGCCGAGGTACTGGCCCTGCGGCAGGGCGGTGGCGCAGCCCATCCGCAGGGTGCCGACGCCGGGGACGGTGACGGCGGCGGCGTCGCCGATCACGTGGACGTCCGGGTGGGAGACCGACCGCAGGTGGTCGTCAACCAGGGCCCGGCCGCGTTCGTCCACGGCCAGTCCGGCCTCGGCGGCCAGCGGGTGCGGCTCCAGCGAGGCCGCCCAGACGGTGAGGTCGGCGTCGACCGGGCCGGCGGTGGTGCGCAGCCCGTCCGGGGTGACCTCGGTGACGGTGGCGTTCTCGTGGACGGTCACGCCGAGCCGGGCGAGGACGCGCCGGACGTGGGCCCGGCCCTTGGCCGAGTAGACGCCGCCGACCAGGCCGGAGGCGACGATCCGCACCTGCAGGCCGGGGTGGGCCTCGGCGAGTTCGGTGGCCAGTTCGATGCCGGTGGCGCCGCCGCCGACCACGGCGAGGGTGCCGGGCCGGTCGGTCGCGCCGATCCGGCGGCGCAGTTCGTCGGCGCGCTCCGCCGGGTAGGCGAGCTGTTCGGCGCCGGGGACGCCGTGCCAGGCGGTGCGGCTGCCGAGGGCGTGGACCAGGGTGTCGTAGGTGAGGGTGATGCCGTCGTCCAGCTGGACCTCGTGCGCGGCCAGGTCGAGTCCGACGGCCCGGGCCCGGCGGTGGGTGACCCGGCCGCCGCGGGTGAGTTCGCCGATGGTGGGCCAGTCGCGGCCGCGGCCGGCCGCGGTCTCGTGCTGCCGGATGCGGTGCAGGATCCGCTCCTCGGGGGCGACCAGGGTGACGGCGTGCTGCCGTGCGGCGCCCTTGGCCGCGGTGAGCCCGGCGTAGCCGGCGCCCAGTACGACGATCCGCTGCCCGGTGGTGGTGCTGCTCATCTCGTCCGCCTCCTCGCGAGGGCGCTCCGGTGGAGCGCTGTTCGGGAAGGGGACGACGCGGCCGGCCGGGGTGTGACCGTGACCCGTGTCACAGCTCCACGGCGGGGATGCGGGCGAGCTTCTCGGGGTTGACCACGACGTACGCCTCGGTGATCCGGCCGTCGGCCACGGTGAAGGCGAGGACGCCGCCGACCGCGCCGGTGGCCCGGTCGTACCAGACCAGTCCGGGCTCGCCGTTGACCACCGCGCCGGTGGTGTCCAGGTCGGGGGTGAGCCACTTGGCGACCAGGCCGGCCACCATCCGGGCCACCCGGTCGGCGCCGTGGACCGGGCGGACCCCGGCGCGGACGATGCCGCCGCCGTCGGAGTGCCAGACCACGTCGGGGTCGAGGATCTCCATCAGGGCGAGGATGTCGCCGCGCGTGCTGGCGGCGGCGAAGGCCTCGACGGCCTGGCGGTGTTCGGCCCGGTCGGCCCCGCCGGTGCGCCGGGGGCGCTCCTGCGTCCGGCCGCCGTCGCGGACCCGGCGGCGGGCCCGGGAGGCGAGCTGCCGGGCGGCGTCGGGGGTGCGTTCCAGGGAGGTGCCGATCTCCTCGAAGCCGACCGCGAAGACGTCGTGCAGCACGAAGGCGGCCCGTTCGGCGGGGGTGAGCTGCTCCAGCACGGCGAGCAGGGCGAGCGAGACGGACTCGCCGCGTTCGGCGAGCTCGGCGGGGGAGTCGGGGCCGTCGGCGTAGGTGACGGCCGGTTCGGGCAGCCACTCGCCGTAGTAGGCCTCGCGGCGGGCGCGGGCCGAGCCCAGCTGGTCGTAGCAGAGCCGGGTGACGACGGTGGTGAGGAAGGCGCGCGGGTCGGCGACGGCGGTGCGGTCGGCGGCCTGCCAGCGCAGCCAGGCGTCCTGGAGGACGTCCTCGGCGTCGGTGAACGAGCCGAGCAGCCGGTAGGCGACCGAGCCGAGGTAGCGGCGGTTCGCCTCGAAGGCGTCCGTGCCACCCGGGGCGTCCGGAGTGCCGGGGCCGCCCGGAGCGCCGGAGGAGTCCCGGCCGTCCGGGCCGTCCGGGGCCTGGTCGTCGATCACGGGCCCAAGGTAGCGCGCGGTGCCCGGGGCGTAAACGACCGGGGCGCGCAGGGCCGAAGCGCGACGGCCGAAGCTGGACGGGCCGAAGCGCGGCGGGCCGAAGCGCGGCGGGCCGGGGCGGGAAGTCCCCGCCCCGGCCCGCCGGCTGGTGGGACGTCAGTCCATCTCGACCACGGCCTCGGCGAACTGCGCCTGGTAGAGCCGGGCGTAGGCGCCGTCGGCGGCGATCAGCTCGTCGTGCGAGCCCTGCTCGACGATCGAGCCGTTCTCCATCACCAGGATCACGTCGGCGTCCCGGATGGTGGAGAGCCGGTGGGCGATCACGAAGCTGGTGCGGCCGGTGCGCAGCCGGGCCATGGCCCGCTGGATGAGCACCTCGGTGCGGGTGTCGACGGAGCTGGTCGCCTCGTCCAGGACCAGGATGGACGGCTCGGCGAGGAACGCCCGGGCGATGGTGATCAGCTGCTTCTCGCCGGCGCTGACGCCGGTGCCCTCGTCGTCGATGACGGTGTCGTAGCCGTCCGGCAGGGTGCGCACGAAGCGGTCGACGTGGGCGGCCCTGGCGGCCTCGATGACCTGCTCGCGGGTGGCCGACTCGGCGCCGTAGGCGATGTTGTCGGCGATGCTGCCGCCGAACAGCCAGGTGTCCTGGAGCACCATGCCGATGCCGGAGCGCAGTTCCTCGCGGGACATCGCGGCGATGTCCACGCCGTCGAGGGTGATCCGTCCGGAGCTGACCTCGTAGAACCGCATCAGCAGGTTGACCATGGTGGTCTTGCCGGCGCCGGTGGGGCCGACGATGGCGACGGTCTGGCCGGGTTCGACCTTGAGCGAGAGGTCCTCGATGAGCGGCTTCTCGGGGTCGTAGCGGAAGGACACGTCCTGGAAGACGACCCGGCCGTGCACCACGTCGGGCCGTTCGGGCATGGCCGGCTCGGGGCTCTGCTCGGGGGCGTCCAGCAGCTCGAAGACGCGCTCGGCGGAGGCGACGCCGGACTGCACCAGGTTGGCCATGCTGGCGACCTGGGTGAGCGGCTGGCTGAACTGCCGCGAGTACTGGATGAACGCCTGGACGTCGCCGATGGACAGCGCGCCGCTGGCCACCCGCAGGCCGCCGACGACGGCGACCAGCACGTACTGGAGGTTGCCGATCAGCATCATCGCGGGCTGGATGATGCCGGAGATGAACTGGGCCTTGTAGCTGGCCTGGTAGAGCGCCTCGTTGTGCGCGCGGAAGGTTTCTGCGGACTCCTGCTGGCGCCCGAACGCCTTGACCAGGGTGTGGCCGGTGTACATCTCCTCGATGTGGGCGTTGAGCTGGCCGGTGGACATCCACTGCTGGACGAACTGCGGCTGGGCCCGCTTGCCGACCTTGGTGGCGACGACCACCGAGACCGGCACCGAGACCAGCGCGATCACGGCGAGCAGCGGGGAGATCCAGAACATCATCGCGAGCACGCCGACCACGGTGAGCAGCGAGTTGACGACCTGTCCCAGCGTCTGCTGCATGGACTGGCCGATGTTGTCGATGTCGTTGGTGACCCGGCTGAGCACCTCGCCGCGCGGCTGCTTGTCGAAGTAGCTGAGCGGCAGTCGGGCGAGCTTGGCCTCGACGTCCTGGCGCAGCCGGTAGCCGGCGGCCTGGATGGCCCGGGTGGCGAGCCGGCCCTGGACGATGCCGAAGAGGGCGGAGACGACGTAGATGCCGAGCACCCAGAGCAGGACGGTGCCGATGGCGCCGAAGTCCATGCCCTGGCCGGGGGTGAAGTCGACGGCGGAGAGCAGGTCGGCGACGCCGCCGTCGCCGTGGGCGCGCAGCCCTTCGATGACCTGCTCCTTGGAGGCGCCGGCCGGGAAGCGGGCGCCGATGACGCCGGCGAAGATGAGGTCGGTGGCGTCGCCGAGGATCTTGGGGCCGATGACGGCGCAGCCGATGCCGAGCACGCCGAGGATCAGGACGCCGATCAGGGTGTTGCGTTCGGGGCGCAGCAGGCCGAGGACGCGCTTGCCGGAGCCCTTGAAGTCCATGGACTTCTCGGTGCCCTGGCCGCCCATGAAGCGGCCGGGGCCGGCCGGGCCGCGGCGGGCGGCGGCGGCCTGCGAGTCGCTGGGCAGGTCGGCGGGCTTCGGGGCGTCCTCGGTGAGGGCGGCCTTCTCGGGGGCGGCCGTGGCGGCGTCCGCGGGGTCGTCCGCGGGGGCGGTGGCTCTGGGGGCCGGGCCCTTGTTCAGTTCGGGCTTTCCGGGGCTGGTCACGCCGCCTCCTGCTCGGTGAGCTGGGAGAGCACGATCTCCCGGTACGTCGGGTTGTCGGCCATCAGTTCGTGGTGGGTTCCGGTGCCGACGACGGCGCCCTCGTCGAGGACGATGATCCGGTCGGCGTCGCGGATGGTGGACACGCGCTGGGCGACGATCAGGACGGTGGCGTCGGAGGTCTCGCGGGCGAGGGCCTTGCGGAGCTTGGCGTCGGTGGCGTAGTCCAGCGCGGAGAAGGAGTCGTCGAAGAGGTAGACGGAGGGCCGGCGGACGAGGGTCCGGGCGATGGCCAGGCGTTGGCGCTGGCCGCCGGAGACGTTGCCGCCGCCCTGGGCGATGGGGGCGTCCAGGCCTTCGGGGAGCTTCTCGACGAACTCCTTGGCCTGGGCGATCTCCAGGGCGTGCCAGAGTTCCTCGTCGGTGGCGTCGGGCCGGCCGTAGCGGAGGTTGCTGGCGACGGTGCCGGAGAAGAGGTAGGGCTTCTGCGGGACGATGCCGACGCTCTCGGCGATCGCGGCGGGGGCGAGTTCGCGGACGTCCACGCCGTCGATCAGGACCCGGCCGGAGGTGGTGTCGAAGAGCCGGGGGACGAGGCCGAGCAGGGTGGACTTGCCGCTGCCGGTGGAGCCGATGATGGCGGTGGTCTCGCCGGGGCGGGCGGTGAGGTCGATGCCGCGCAGCACCGAGGCCTCGGCGCCGGGGTAGCGGAAGTCGACGTCGCGCAGTTCCAGGTTGCCGCGGCGTGCCGCCTCGGTGACGGGGGCGGTGGGCGGGGCGACGCTGCTGTGGGTGCCGAGGACCTCTTCGATGCGCTCGGCGCAGACCTCGGCGCGCGGCACCATCATGAACATGAAGGTGGCCATCATGACGCTCATCAGGATCTGCATCAGGTAGGAGAGGAACGCGGTGAGCGCGCCGATCTCCATGGCGCCGCTGTCGATGCGGTGCGCGCCGAACCAGAGCACGGCGACGCTGGAGACGTTCACCACCAGCATGACGGCGGGGAACATGACGGACATCAGCCGGCCGACCTGGCGGGCGACGTCGGTGAGGTCCTCGTTGGCGCCGGCGAAGCGGGCCTGCTCCCGGTCGTCCTTGACGAAGGCGCGGATGACGCGGATGCCGGTGATCTGCTCGCGCAGCACCCGGTTCACGGTGTCGATCCGCTCCTGCATGCTGCGGAACTTGGGGCGCAGCGCGCGGACCAGGAGGAGCACGACGACGCCGAGCGCGGGGATGACGGCGAGCAGCAGGCCGGACAGCGGGACGTCCTGGTTGAGCGCCATGATGATGCCGCCGACGCACATGATCGGCGCGGCGACCATGAGCGTGAAGCTCATCAGGGCGAGCATCTGGACCTGCTGGACGTCGTTGGTGGTGCGGGTGATCAGCGAGGGCGCGCCGAACTGGCCGACCTCGCGGGCGGAGAAGCTCTGCACGCGGTCGAAGACGGCGGCGCGGACGTCGCGGCCGAACGCCATGGCGGTGCGGGCGCCGATGAAGACGGCGCCGATGGAGCACAGGGCCTGGACGACGGTGACGGCGATCATCACCCCGCCGACGCGCAGGATGTAGCCGGTGTCGCCCTTGACCACACCGTCGTCGATGATGTCGGCGTTGAGTGTCGGCAGGTAGAGCGCCGCGAGGGTGGACACCAGCTGGAGCAGCACCAGCAGGGTGATCGGTCGGGAGTACGGGCGCAGGTACGCCCTCAGCAGTCTGATCAGCACTAGCACACTCTTGTCGTCGCCGGTCGGGTTGGCCACCCCTAATTCTGGGTGGTCCATGGTGCCGCGCGGGCCATTCGGCGTGTGGGAACCGGAGGTTTGCCCGGCCTTTGCCCTGCGGCCGGGTGCGGCACGGGGGGTGCGGGGGCGTGCCGTCGGGTGCTGCCCTCTTACGGAATGACCGCTTTCCCCCTAGGCTGCTGATTGCCCCTTTGTTACTGACCGGTACCGCTCAGGTGAACCGGGGCCCGGCGACCGCCCCCCATGGACGCCGCGACAATCCCTCACACGGCCACCCGCCACCGGAGGTCCTCGTTGAGTTCCGCGCAGTCCCTGATCGGCTCCGGCAGGCCCGACCTCGTCGCCGGGCGTCCCGCCTCCGTCGCCCACCTGTTCCTTGAGCGGGTCGCCCTGACCCCGAACGCCGAGGCCTACCGCTACCCCTCGCCCGTGGACGAGCAGGCCGCCGACGGCGCGCCCGGCGCCGAGCAGTGGCGCTCGCTCACCTGGGCCCAGACGGCGACCCGGGTGAAGGCGGTGGCCGCCGGCCTGATGGCGCTCGGCATCCGGCCCGAGGACCGGGTGGCGCTGGCCTCCTCGACGAGGCTCGAGTGGATCGTCGCCGATCTGGGCGCCATGTGCGCGGGCGCCGCGATCACCACCGTCTACCCGAGCACCAACGCGGACGAGACCGCGTTCATCCTCTCCGACTCCGGCTCCCGGGCGATGTTCGCCGAGAACGCGGCCCAGCTGGCCAAGGCCGTCGGGCAGATCGACCGGCTGCCCGAGCTGCGCACCGTGATCCTCTTCGACGCGCCCGCCGAGGCCCCCGAGACCGCCGGCCTCGACCTGATCACCCTCGCCGAGCTGGAGGAGCGCGGCACCCGGTACCTGGCCGAGCACCCGGGCGCGGTGGAGAAGGCCGTCGAAGGGCTCGACAAGGAGCAGCTGGCCACCCTGATCTACACCTCCGGCACCACCGGCCGCCCCAAGGGCGTGCGCCTGGTGCACGACTGCTGGGCGTACGAGGGCCGGGCGCAGGAGGCCAGCGGGCTGCTGGGCCCCGACGACGTCCAGTTCATGTGGCTGCCGCTGTCGCACGTGTTCGGCAAGACGTTGATCTCCGGGCAGATCGCCACCGGGCACGTGATGGCGGTGGACGGCCGGGTGGACCGGATCATCCACAACCTGCCGGCGATCCGGCCGACCATCATGGCCTCGGCGCCGCGCATCTTCGAGAAGGTCTACAACGGCATCGCGGGCAAGGCCCGGGCCGAGGGCGGCGCCAAGTACAAGATCTTCATGTGGGCGGCCAAGGTCGCCCGCGAGCACGCCCGGGTGGTGCAGGAGAACCGGGTCGCCACCGGGACCGACTCCGCCCCGCTGGGCCTGCGGGTGCAGCACGCGCTGGCCGACAAGCTGGTGTACGCGAAGATCCGGGCGGCCTTCGGCGGCCGGCTGCGCGGCGCGGTCTCCGGCAGCGCCGCGCTCGCCCCGGAGATCGGCTACTTCTTCCTCGGCGCCGGGGTGCCGATCCTGGAGGGCTACGGCCTGAGCGAGACCAGCGCCGGCTCCTGCGTCAACCGCGCGGAGGACGTGCGGATCGGCACGGTGGGCCGCCCGCTGCCCGGCACCGAGGTGCGGATCGCCGAGGACGGCGAGATCCTGCTGCGCGGCCCGGGCGTCATGCGCGGCTACCACAATCTGCCGGAGAAGACCGCCGAGGTGCTGGAGCCGGACGGCTGGTTCCACACCGAGGACATCGGCGAGCTCACCCCGGACGGCTTCCTGCGGATCACCGACCGCAAGAAGGACCTGTTCAAGACCTCCGGCGGCAAGTACGTGGCGCCCAGCGAGGTCGAGGGCAAGTTCAAGGCCGTCTGCCCGTTCGTCAGCAACATCCTGGTGATCGGCAACGGCCGCAACTACTGCACCGCGCTGATCGGCCTGGACGAGGCGGTCCTGCTGCCGTGGGCCGCCGAGCACGGCCTGGCCGGCAGGTCCTACGCCGAGCTGGCCGCCGAGCCGGCCGTGCACCAGCTGATCGAGGGCTTCGTCAAGCGGGTCAACGGCGACCTCCAGCGCTGGCAGACGATCAAGAAGTTCCACCTGCTGCCGCGCGACCTCGACATCGAGCACGGCGAGCTCACCCCGAGCCTGAAGATCAAGCGCCCGGTGGTCGAGCGGACCTACGCGGACGCGGTGACCGCGATGTACGCGGGCGCCAACGAGGCCTGAGCACCCCCGCTCCCGTACGGCCCGCCGGTTCGGTCGGGTCGTACGGGACAATGGGCTCATGCCCTCCGCACTCCCCGACGGCGAACCGGTGCCGTCCGACGGTTCCCTGCCCGCGCACGCCCTCGACGGGCTGGGCTCGCGCCCGTTCGGCTTCTACCTGCACGTGCCGTACTGCGCCAGCCGCTGCGGCTACTGCGACTTCAACACGTACACCGCCACCGAGCTGCGCTCCTCCGGGGCGGTCGCCTCGCAGGACACCTACGCGGACAACGTGGTCGCCGAGATCCGCCTGGCCCGGAAGGTGCTGGGGGACACGGACCTCCCGGTGCGGACGGTCTTCCTCGGCGGCGGCACCCCGACCCTGCTGCCCGCCCGCGACCTGGTGAAGATGCTCGCCGCGATCCGCGACGAGTTCGGCCTCGCCGAGGACGCCGAGGTCACCACCGAGGCCAACCCGGAGTCGGTGGACCCGGCGTACCTGGCCGAACTGCGCGAGGGCGGCTACAACCGGCTCTCCTTCGGCATGCAGAGCGCCCGCCCGCACGTGCTGAAGCTGCTCGACCGCCACCACACCCCGGGCCGCCCCGAGGCGTGCGTGGCCGAGGCCCGCGCGGCCGGCTTCGAGCACGTCAACCTCGACCTGATCTACGGCACCCCGGGCGAGTCCGACGACGACTGGCGGGCCTCCCTGGACGCCGCCATCGGCGCCGGGCCCGACCACGTCTCCGCGTACTCGCTGATCGTCGAGGAGGGCACCCGGCTCGCCGCCCGGGTCAAGCGCGGCGAACTGCCGATGATCGACGACGACGTGCACGCCGACCGCTACCTGATCGCCGAGGAGGCGCTGAGCGCCGCCGGCTACTCCTGGTACGAGGTCTCCAACTGGGCCACCACCCCCGAGGGCCGCTGCCGCCACAACGAGCTCTACTGGACCGGCGCCGACTGGTGGGGCGCCGGCCCCGGCGCCCACAGCCACGTCGGCGGCGTCCGCTGGTGGAACGCCAAGCACCCCGCCGCCTACGCCCGGGCCCTCGCCGAGCAGCGCACCCCCGCCCAGGCCCGCGAGCTGCTGGCCGACGAGGACCGCCGCGTCGAGCGCGTCCTGCTCGAACTGCGCCTCGTCGAGGGCGTCCCCCTCGACCTGCTCACCGCCACCGGCCGCGAGTGGGCCGCCCGCCACCTCGCCGACGGCCTCCTCGCCCCCGGCCCCTACGAGCGGGGCCGCGCCGCCCTCACCCTCCGGGGCCGCCTCCTGGCCGACGCGGTGGTACGTGACCTGGTGGACTGACCGAGGTCTATCGTGTTCGCGTGACTACTCCTGGCCCGGAAGGGCCGTGAAGTCGATCAACTCCTCGACCCGGCCCAGGAGTTCGGGCTCCAGGTCCTTGTAGCTGTTCACCTTCGACAGGATGTGCTTCCAGGCCGCCGGGGTGTCCACCGGCCAGCCGAGACGGCGGCAGGTGCCCTCCTTCCAGTCCTCGCCCCTCGGGACGGCGGGCCAGGCGGGGATGCCGACGCTGGCGGGCTTCACGGCCTGCCAGATGTCGATGTAGGGGTGGCCGACGACCAGCACCGAGGCGCCGGTGATCTGGGCGGCGATGCGGTGCTCCTTGGTGCCGGGGAGCAGGTGGTCGACCAGGACGCCGAGGCGCCGTTCCGGGCCGGGGGCGAAGTCGGCGACGATCGCGGGCAGGTCGTCGATGCCGCGCAGGTACTCGACGACCACGCCCTCGATCCGCAGGTCGTCGCCCCAGACCCGCTCGACCAGCTCGGCGTCGTGCCGGCCCTCGACGTAGATCCGGGACTCGCGGGCGACCCGGGCGCGGGCGTTCGGGACGGCGATCGAGCCGGAGGCGGTACGGGCCGGGGTGCGGGGCGCCGCCGGGCCGGCCGGGCGGACCAGGGTGACGACCCGGCCCTCCAGCAGGAAGCCGCGCGGCACCAGCGGGAACACCCGGTGCTTGCCGAACCGGTCCTCCAGGGTGACGGTGAACCCCTCGGCGGTCTTCTCGCAGCGCACCACCGCCCCGCAGAAGCCGCTCGCCGCCTCCTCGACCACCAGGTCCCGCTCGGCGGGCACCTCCGGGGCGGGTTGTTGCTTCTTCCACGGCGGGGTCAGGTCGGGTCCGTACTGGCGGCTGCGCATGGTCGCGAGTCTACGGACGGACCGTCACAGGCCCGGCGCGCCCCAGACCGGGAACCAGCGGCTGAGATCCTTCTCCAGCCGCAGGTCGTTCCCCAGCATCGCGTTGACCTGCAGCTCCAGCGGGCTGTTGCGCCGCTCCCCGCCGCCGGGCATCGGGGCGAAGGGGTAGAACGTCCCCCGCTTGTACAGGTAGACCAGGGCCAGCGACTGCCCCTCGGGGTTGCGGAAGGCCACCAGCGAGCAGAGCAGCTGCGGCCCGAAGCCGTTCGCCTCCAGCTCGCTGTTGACCGCGTGCAGGTCGTTCACCAGCTCCGGCAGCTCCTCGGGCCGGTGCCGGGCGAGCAGCCAGGAGTAGCCGTAGCCGTCCTTGGAGGCCTCCACCGGGACGCCGCCGTGCTCGGTGTCGGCGTCCAGCAGCGCCCTGACCTGCTGCTCGACCTGGACGAAGGCCGCGCCCTCGACGGCGGCGAAGCAGACCGAGCCGAGCCCGGTGGGGGTGAACCCGGCCCCGGCCTCCAGGGTGAGCGCGGCGGACGGCACGCCGAACAGCTGGTCGAGGTCGGGCTTGACGGGCTTGGTGCGGCCGAACAGGGTGTCCAGGAATCCCACGGCGGTCCTTTCGGGACGGAACGGACTGGGACGGGTCGGGACGGAATCGGCTGGGGCGGGTCGGGGCGGGGCGGGTCGGGCTCAGTGCCCGAGCTGCCCGGAGATCCTCGCCAGCTGCTCCAGCCGCTTCTCCAGCGTCGGGTGGGTGGAGAACAGCTGCGAGGCGGTCTCCCGGGCGCTCAGCGCGGGGGCGAAGTAGAAGGCGTTGTACGGCTGCGCCTGGCGCAGGTCCTTGGTGGGGATGGCCGCGATCTGCCCGGTCACCTTGGTGAGCGCCGAGGCCAGGGCGCTGGGCCGGCCGGTGAGCTGGGCGGCGGCCCGGTCCGCGGCCAGTTCGCGGTAGCGGGACAGCAGCCGGGTGAGCAGGAAGCTGATCGCGTAGACGACGATCGACACCAGCGGGATGATCAGCGCCAGGATGGCCGCGTTCTGGTCGTTGTTGTTGCGCCCGCCGCCCATGAACCCGCCGTAGACGGCGATCCGGGTCATCGCCCCGGCGAGGACGCCGAGGAAGCCGGCGATCGTCATCACCGCGACGTCCCGGTGGGCGACGTGCGACAGCTCGTGGGCGAGGACGCCCTCCAGTTCCTCCGGCTCCAGCCGGCGCAGCAGCCCGGTGGTCACGCAGACCACCGCGTTCTGCGGGTTGCGGCCGGTGGCGAAGGCGTTCGGCATGTCGTTGTCGGCGACCGCCACCCGGGGTTTGGGCATGTCGGCGAGGGCGCAGAGCCGGTCGACGGTGCCGTGCAGCTGGGGGAACTGCTCCGGGGACACCTGGCGGGCGCCCATCGCCCGCTCGGTGATCTTGTCGCTGAACCAGAACTGGGCCACGAACAGCCCGCCGGAGATCAGGACGATCAGTGGCCAGGCGCCGCGCAGCAGCGCGATCAGCAGGCCGGTGAAACCGACGTACAGCAGCCCGATCACGAACATCGTCGCGACCATGCGGCCGGTCAGGCCGCGGTCGGGCGCGAAACGGGTGTGCTGGCCCGAGCTCGACATCGCTTGCTCCTCCGTTCGCCGTCGCTTTCGATGCTGCCACCCGGACGGCTTCCCGGCACCACTCCGGCGCCGGGAGGATCGAACCGGCGGGGCCCCGCGGGCCGTGTCCGGAACTGCGGGGAGGATCACCCCGGTCGGGCCGTTCCTGCCACAGGACCCGGGCCGTACACTGGCAGGTACGGTTCTGGCACTCGTACGTTCAGAGTGCCAAGGCCGAGGGCCCCTGGAACGGCCCGCAGCGAGGGACACGGTCGGACGACGTGCGAGGACGGAGGTGCGTGCCCCATGGCCGGTGAGGTCCGCCAGCTGGACGAACGCAAGCTCGCGGTGCTCCGCGCGATCGTGCAGGACTACGTGGGCACCGAGGAGCCGGTCGGCTCCAAGGCCCTGGTGGAGCGGCACAACCTCGGGGTCTCCCCGGCGACCGTCCGCAACGACATGGCGGCGCTGGAGGAGGACGGCTACATCCACCAGCCGCACACCAGCGCCGGCCGCATCCCCACCGACAAGGGGTACCGCCTCTTCGTCGACAAGCTCGCCGAGATCAAGCCGATGACCGCCCCCGAGCGCCGGGCCATCCGGCACTTCCTGGACGGCGCGGTGGACCTGGACGACGTGGTCGCCCGCACCGTGCGGCTGCTCGCCCAGCTCACCCGGCAGGTCGCGGTGGTGCAGTACCCGTCGCTGACGCGTTCCACCGTCCGGCACATCGAGCTGGTGGCGCTGGCCCCGGCCAAGGTGATGCTGGTGCTGATCACCAACACCGGCCGGGTCGAGCAGCGGATGGTCGACTGCCCGGGCCCGGTCGGCGAGACGGTGCTGGCGGACCTTCGGGCCCGGATCAACGCGAGAGCCGTCGCCCGGCGCCTCCCGGAGGTCCCGGAGCTGCTGGAGGAGCTGCCGGCGCAGTTCGAGCAGGCCGACCGGCCGACCGTCAGCACGGTCCTGGCGACGCTGTTCGAGACGCTCGCCGAGCAGAACGAGGAGCGGATCATGCTGGCCGGCACGGCCAACCTGACCCGCTTCGGGCACGACTTCCCGCTCACCATCCAGCCGGTGCTGGAGGCCCTGGAGGAGCAGGTCGTCCTGCTCCGTCTCCTGGGTGAGACCGCGGACGCCGGGATGACGGTCCGGATCGGGCGGGAGATCGCCTACGAGGGGCTGAATTCCACCTCGGTCGTTTCGGTCGGCTACGGTTCGGGCGACGAGAGCGTGGCGAAACTGGGTGTGATCGGTCCGACCCGGATGGACTACCCGGGCACAATGGGGGCGGTGCGAGCGGTGGCGCGGTACGTGGGCCAGATCCTGGCCGAGTCCTAGCAAGGGCCGCCGTCGGGCCTCCGACGGCGGCGTCCAGTCGCAGCACTACTACAGGCGGAACAAGCGGAGCATTTGGTGGCCACGGACTACTACGCGGTACTCGGCGTCCGACGGGATGCGGGGCAGGACGAGATCAAGAAGGCGTTCCGGCGCCTGGCACGCGAACTGCACCCGGACGTCAACCCGGACCCGAAGACGCAGGAGCGGTTCAAGGAGATCAACGCCGCCTACGAGGTGCTCTCCGACCCGCAGAAGCGTCAGGTCTACGACCTCGGCGGGGACCCGCTGTCCCCGGGTGGCGGCGGTGCGGGCGGCTTCGGGGCCGGCGCGGCGGGATTCGGTTTCTCCGACATCATGGACGCCTTCTTCGGCGCCGCGGCCGGCCAGCGCGGCCCGCGCTCGCGCACCCGCCGCGGCCAGGACGCCATGATCCGGCTGGAGATCACCCTGGAGGAGGCCGCCTTCGGCACCACCAAGGAGCTCCAGGTCGACACCGCCGTCACCTGCACCACCTGCAGTGGCGAGGGCGCGGCCCCCGGCACCTCGGCGCAGACCTGTGACATGTGCCGCGGCAAGGGCGAGGTCTCCCAGGTCACCCGGTCCTTCCTGGGCCAGGTCATGACCTCCCGCCCCTGCCCGCAGTGCCAGGGCTTCGGCACCGTCGTGCCGACCCCGTGCCCGGAGTGCGCCGGCGACGGCCGCGTGCGGGCCCGCCGCACCCTGACCGTCAAGATCCCGGCCGGTGTCGACAACGGCACCCGGATCCAGCTGGCCGGCGAGGGCGAGGTCGGCCCCGGCGGCGGCCCGGCCGGCGACCTGTACGTCGAGATCGCCGAGACCACCCACAACATCTTCCAGCGGCGCGGGGACGACCTGCACTGCACCGTCACCATCCCGATGACGGCGGCCGCGCTCGGCACCCAGGTGCCGCTGCAGACCCTGGACGGCCTGGAGGAGGTCGACATCCGGCCCGGCACCCAGTCCGGCCAGTCGATCCCGCTGCACGGCCGGGGCATCACCCACCTGCGCGGCGGCGGCCGGGGCGACCTGATAGTGCACGTCGAGGTGAAGACGCCCAGCAAGCTCGACGCCGAGCAGGAGGAGCTGCTGCGCCGCCTCGCGGTGCTGCGCGGCGAGGAGCGCCCGTCCGGCCAGTTCGCACCGGGCCAGCAGGGCCTCTTCTCCCGGCTGAAGGACGCCTTCAACGGCCGGTAGTCGTCCGTGGAGGGGTGCCGGGGGCCAGGGCCCCCGGCACCCCTTCCGTGTGTCCGTCCCCACTTCTGGAGGTTTTCCGTCATGACCGCGCCCGTCTTCTTCGTCGAGACCGAGCGGATCGCCGCCGCCGCGCCCGGGGCCGTGGTGCGCCTGGACGGCCCGGAGGGGCGGCACGCGGCCGCGGTCAAGCGGCTGGAGCCGGGCGAGGCGGTGACCCTGGCCGACGGGCTGGGGCTCGGCGTGGACGGCACGGTCGCCGCGGTGCTCGGCAAGGACGGGATCGACGTGACGGTCGCCGCCGTACGACGGGAGCCGGAGCCCGCGCCGCGGATCGTGGTCGTCCAGGCGCTGCCCAAGGGCGACCGCGGCGAGCTGGCCGTGGAGACGATGACCGAGGTCGGCGTGGACGTGGTGATCCCGTGGTCCGCCTCGCGCTGCATCACCCAGTGGAAGGGCGAGCGCGGCGCCAAGGCGCTCGCCAAGTGGCGGGCCACCGCCCGGGAGGCCGGCAAGCAGTCCCGCCGGCTGCGCTTCCCCGTGGTCCGGGACGTGATGACCACCCGGCAGCTGGCGCCGGTGCTGCTGGGGGCCGCGTTCGCCGCCGTGCTGCACGAGGAGGGCGCCGAGCCGCTGGCGCACGCCGGCCTGCCGGAGGCCGGGGACATCGTGCTGGTGGTCGGCCCGGAGGGCGGGGTCTCCCCGGAGGAGCTGGCCGCCTTCGCCGAGGCCGGCGCCAAGCCGTACCGGCTGGGCCCCTCGGTGCTGCGCACCTCCACCGCCGGGGTCGCCGCCGGCGCACTGCTGCTGGGGCGTACCGGCCGCTGGTCGTAGCGCGCCCCGGCGCCCTGGTCGCGGCCGTGTGACGGCCGTCCGCGGGCGGCGCCGGGAGTCTGCGGAAAACGGCGCCGACCGTACGCGCGGCTGCCTAGGCTGGCCGGGTGACGGACTCCCTGAGCACCTCCCCGAACAGCTCGGCGGGCGCCTACCTGCGCCATCCCCACCTGCACGGCGACCTGGTCGCCTTCGTCGCCGAGGACGACCTCTGGCTCGCCCCGCTGGACGGCGGCCGGGCCTGGCGGCTGACGGCGGACCACCTGCCGGTCCACCACCCGCGGTTCTCCCCGGACGGGCGTCACCTCGCCTTCACCACCACCCGGGACGGCGCCCCCGAGGTGCACGTGGTGCCCGTGGACGGCGGCCCGTCGCGCCGGCTCACCCACTGGGGCAGTCACCAGACCCGGGTGCTGGGCTGGACGGCCGACGGCCGCCCGATCGCCGTCACCGCCGCCGGCGAGTCGAGCTTCCGCCGCACCTGGGCGCACGCCGTGCCGCTGGACGGCGGCGAGCCGCAGCGGCTGCCGTACGGGCCGGTCGGCGCCCTCGCCTTCGAGCCGGGCGGTGACCGGGTGCTGCTGAACAGCGTCAACGGCCGCGACCCGGCCTGGTGGAAGCGGTACCGGGGCGGGCGGGCCGGCAAGCTGTGGCTCGGCCGGGACGAGTTCGCCCGCGTCCACGCGGAGCTGGACGGGCAGCTGGACTCGCCGCTGTGGGTGGCCGGGCAGGACGGGCGGGACGGCAGGATCGCCTTCCTGTCCGACCACGAGGGCGTCGGCGAGCTGTGGTCCAGCCGCCCGGACGGCACCGACCTGCGCCGCCACACCACCGACCCGGACGGCTTCTACGCCCGGGGCGCCACCACCGACGGCACCCGGGTGGTCTTCCACCGGGCCGGCGACCTCTGGCTGCTGGACGACCTGGCGGGCGCCGAGCCGCGCCGGCTGGACGTCCGCCTCGCCGGTCCGCGGGCCGGGCGCCGCCCCCGCCCGGTGCCCGCCGCGCACTGGCTGGACTCCGTCGCCCCCGACCGCACCGGCCGGGGCAGCGCCGTGGTGGTGCGCGGCAGCGTGCACTGGCTGACCCACCGCGAGGGCCCGGCCCGGGTGCTGGACGAGACCCCCGGCGTGCGCGGGCGCCTGGCCCGGGTGGTGCCCGGCGAGGACGGCGCCCAGGGCGTGCTGTGGGTGACCGACGCCGAGGGCGGGGACGCCCTGGAGTTCGCCCCCGACCTGCACGGCGCCGAGCGCCGCCGGCTGGCCGCGGGGCGGCTCGGCCGGGTCAACTCGCTGACGGTCTCCCCGGACGGCAAGCGGGCCGCGCTCGGCGTGCACGACGGCCGGGTGCTGCTGGTCTCGCTGGCCGACGGCGCCGTGCACGAGCTGGACCGCAGCGCCGACGGCGAGCCCGGCGGGCCCGCCTTCAGCCCGGACTCGGCCTGGCTGGCCTGGTCGCGCCCGGTGCGCGGGATGGGACCGCACTCGCTGCGCCAGATCGTGCTGGCCGACCTGGCCACCCGGACCGTCGGCGAGGTCACCCAGCCGCGCTTCGTGGACACCTCGCCCTCCTTCACCGCGGACGGCCGCTACCTGGCCTTCCTGTCGGTGCGCAACTTCGACCCGGTCTACGACGCCCACGTCTTCGACCTGTCGTTCCCGAACGGCTGCCGTCCCTACCTCGTCACGCTGGCCGCCGACACCCCCTCCCCGTTCGGTCCGCGGCGGGCCGGGCGCCCGCTCGGCGGGGAGGAGGACGAGCCGAAGGCCGGGAAGGCGGACGGCGAGGCGGCGGCGGCCGGTGCCGCGCCGGTGACCAGGGTGGACCTGGACGGCATCGCCGACCGGATCGTCCCCTTCCCGGTCGAGGGCGGCCGCTTCGAGGAGCTGGCCGCCGCCAAGGACGGCGTGCTCTGGACCAGGGCCCCGCTGATGGGCGAACTCGGCGACGAGGCGGCCTCGTTGGACGCCGACCGGCCGCGCCCGGTGCTGGAGCGCTTCGACCTGAGGAAGCGCCGGGTCGAGCAGCTGGTGCACGGCGTGGACGACTTCGCGGTCAGCGCGGACGGCACCCGGGTGGCCGTGCTGGACGAGGGCGAACTGCGGGTCGTCCCGGCCGACCACAAGGGCGGCGACGACGAGGAGACCGCCGTCGACCTCGCCCGGCTGCGGGTGACCGTCGACCCGGCCGCCGAGTGGCGGCAGATGTACGCCGAGAACGGCCGGCTGATGCGGGACAACTTCTGGCGCCCCGACCTCTCCGGCGTCGACTGGGCCGGGGTGCTGGAGCGCTACCGGCCGCTGGTCGAGCGGATCGGCTCGCACGACGAACTGGTCGACCTGCTCTGGGAGGTGCACGGCGAACTCGGCACCTCGCACGCCTACGTGATGCCGTACGGCCGGTACACCGAGCCCGCCCGGCGCCAGGGCCTGCTCGGCGCCGACCTGGTCCGGGACGGCGAGCAGTGGCGGATCGCCCGGATCCTGCCCGGGGAGTCCTCCGACCCCAGGGCCCGCTCGCCGCTGGCCGCGCCCGGCGCCGCGATCCGCCCGGGCGACGCGGTGCTCGCCGTCAACGGCCGCCCGGTGGACCCGGTCACCGGGCCGGCGCCGCTGCTGGCCGGCACCGCCGGGCAGCCGGTCGAGTTGACCGTGGCCGGGAAGGACGGCACCGACCGGCGCCACCCGGTGGTCGTCCCGCTCGCCGACGAGGAGGCGCTGCGCTACCACGACTGGGTGGCCGGGCGGCGGGCCGCGGTGCGCGAGCTGTCCGGCGGGCGGCTGGGCTACCTGCACATCCCCGACATGCAGACGGCCGGCTGGGCCCAGCTGCACCGCGACCTGCGCAGCGAGATGGCCAGGGAGGGCCTGGTCGTCGACGTCCGGGGGAACCGGGGCGGCCACACCTCGCAGCTGGTGATCGAGAAACTGGCCCGCCGGATCATCGGCTGGGACGTCATCCGGGACACCGACCACCCGGTGCCCTACCCGGCGGACGCCCCGCGCGGCCCGGTGGTCGCGCTCGCCGACGAGTTCACCGGCTCGGACGGCGACGTGGTCAACGCCGCCGTCCAGGCGCTCGGGATCGGCCCGGTGGTCGGCACCCGCACCTGGGGCGGGGTGATCGGCATCGACAGCCGCTACCGGCTGGTCGACGGCACCCTGGTCACCCAGCCCAAGTACGCGCTCTGGATGGAGAACTACGGCTGGGGCCTGGAGAACCACGGCGTCGACCCGGACGTCGAGGTACCGTTCGCCCCGCACCACTGGGCGGCCGGGGAGGACCCCCAGCTGGCCGAGGGCGTCCGGCTCGCGCTGGCGGGGCTCGCCGAGACCCCGGCCCGTACGGCGCCGCCGCTGCCCTGGGCGTAGCGGGGCGTCGTCGCGGGGCTCTGTAGCGGGAAACCGGAGTGGGGGGGGGGGGGGGGCCCCGCCCCCCCCCCGGGGGGGGGGGGGGGGGGGGGGGGGGGGGGGGGGGGGGGGGGTTGGGGGGGGGGGGGGGGGGGGGGGGGGGGGGGGGGGGGTGGGGGGGGGGGGGGGGGGGGGGCCCGCGCCCCCCCCCCCCCCCCCACTCCGGTGTGCGGGGGCGTGGGTAGGATGCGGGGCTGCTTCTTGATCCACAGTTCACGGGGGAACACATGGCGCAGGGCTACCCGCCGCCGCAGTACGACCGGAATCCATACGCACAGCAGCCGCCGCAGCCGTACCCGCCGGCGCCGTCGTACCAGCAGCCGCAGCCGCAGCCCTACCAGCAGCCGTACCCGCCGCAGGCCTACGCGCAGCCGCAGGGCCGGGCCCTGCCGCCCTGCCCCAAGGAGGCGGGCGGCGGCCGGCGGTTCCTGGCGATCGTGCTGGACTGGCTGTTCGCGATCGGCCTCGGCTTCGTCGCCGCCAACGCCGCGAGCCGCCCGAGGACCGAGTACGTGGCCGGCCACGCCGTGCAGAGCGGCGGACCGGTGGTGCCGTACTTCGTGGCGCTGCTGGCGGTCGGCCTCGGCGCGTCCTTCCTCAACCAGGTGGTGCTCGCCCGGCTGACCGGCTTCAGCGCGGGCAAGGGGATCACGGCGATGCGGGTGGTGCGCCGCAAGGGCGTGATGCGGCCGAATACCTGGCGGCTCACCAGGCGCTGGCTGCTCGGCTTCGTCATCCTCGCCGTCAACCTCCTCACCGAGGACTACGACAGCGACGAGGGCGACCTGGTCGGCGTGCGCTCGGTGCGCCGGAAGCACCTCCAGGAGTACCAGCAGGCCGTCGCCCGGCTCGGCTAGGCTGCGCCCGTACGGCCCCACCACACCCGACGTACCGATCCCGAGGAGAGCGCCATGGCCGGCGAGCCGCAGCCCGACTGCCTGTTCTGCAAGATCGCGGCGGGCGAGATCCCGGCGACCGTGGTGCGCAAGACCGAGCGCACCCTCGCCTTCCGCGACATCGCCCCCAAGGCGCCCGTGCACGTGCTGGTGATCCCGCACGTGCACTACCCGAACGCGGCCGCGCTGGCCGCCGCCGAGCCGGAGATCGCCGGCGAACTGCTCGCCGAGGCGGGCGCGGTGGCCCGGGACGAGGGCATCGAGGACTACCGGCTGATCTTCAACACCGGTGCGGGCGCCGGACAGACCGTCTTCCACGCGCACGTCCACGTCCTCGGCGGGATGTCGATGACCGAGCGCATGGTCTGACCCACCGTGTCCCAGCGCGAACTCGTCGTCCTCGGCACCGCCAGCCAGGTGCCCACCCGGCACCGCAACCACAACGGCTACCTGCTGCGTTGGGACGGCGAGGGCCTGCTGTTCGACCCCGGCGAGGGCACCCAGCGCCAGATGCTGCACGCCGGGGTCACGGCCACCCAGATCACCAGGATCGCGGTCACCCACTTCCACGGGGACCACTGCCTGGGCCTCGCCGGGGTGATCCAGCGGATCAACCTCGACCGGGTCCCGCACCCGGTCGACGTCTACTTCCCGGCCTCCGGCGAGGTCTACTTCGAGCGGCTGCGGCACTCCACCGCCTACCACGAGACGGCCGTGCTGCGGCCCCGGCCGATCGACGAGCCCGGACCGCTGCCCGCGCCCGGCGCCCGCTTCGCGCTGGACGCCGTCCGGCTGGACCACCCGGTGGAGTCCTACGGCTACCGGCTGTCCGAGCCGGACGGCCGCCGGCTGGTGCCGGAGCGGCTCGCCGCGCTCGGCGTGCGCGGCCCGGCGGTGGGCCGGCTCCAGCACGAGGGCGCGATCGAGGTGGACGGCCGCATCGTCACCCTGGCCGAGGTCAGCGAGCCGCGGCCGGGCCAGCGGTTCGCCTTCGTGATGGACACCCGGCTGTGCGAGGGCGTGCACACCCTCGCCGAGGGCGCCGACCTGCTGGTCGTCGAGGCGACCTTCACCGACGCCGACGCCCGCCTCGCCGATGAGCACGGCCACCTCACCGCCGGGCAGGCCGCCAAGGTTGCCGCCGAGGCCGGCGTGCGCACCCTGGTGCTGACCCACTTCTCCCAGCGCTACCCGGACCTCGGCCAGCACCTCGCCGACGCCCGCAAGCACTTCGACGGGGAACTGGTACTGGCCGCCGACCTCGACCGGGTGCCCGTTCCGGCCCGCCGCCCGTCGTGAACGGGACGGAACCGCGCGAACCCCGGAAAAGGGCTCGCATCGGCCTGCGATCTGCCGCAGCATCATCGGGTGCGGCCCCGCCGCCCGCCACGACGATCACGCTCGCGGCGTACCCTGGTGCCCCGGAGACACCGAGCGGCACCCGACACCACGGATGGGATGAGGCAGGCCCCAGCGCCGACCTATGAGTGACACATCGCAGACCCGTACGAACGGACAGTCGCGCCCCGAACCGGCCGACGACGGCCGCGTCAGCGCCCGGATCGTCATCCCCGAGAAGCACCCGATGGTCACCCTGCTCGGCACCGCGGACTCGCTGCTGCGCGTGATCGAGCGGGGCTTCCCCGCCGCCGACATCCACGTCCGCGGCAACGAGGTGACGGCCACCGGGGTGCGGGCCGAGGTCGCCCTCGTACAGCGGCTCTTCAACGAGATGATGCTGGTGCTGCGCACCGGCCAGCCCCTGACGGAGGACTCCGTGGAGCGCTCCATCGCCATGCTCCGCAGCCAGGAGCAGGACCCGGACAGCCCAGCGCCCTCCCAGGTGTTCACCGCGAACATCCTGTCCAACCGGGGCCGCACGATCCGCCCGAAGACCCTCAACCAGCAGCGCTACGTCGAGGCGATCGACAGGCACACGATCGTCTTCGGCCTCGGCCCGGCCGGTACCGGCAAGACCTACCTGGCGATGGCCAAGGCCGTCCAGGCCCTCCAGGCCAAGGAGGTCAACCGGATCATCCTGACCCGCCCGGCGGTCGAGGCGGGGGAGCGGCTGGGCTTCCTGCCCGGCACCCTCTACGAGAAGATCGACCCGTACCTGCGCCCGCTGTACGACGCGCTGCACGACATGATGGACCCGGACTCCATCCCGCGCCTGATGGCGGCCGGCACCATCGAGGTCGCGCCGCTCGCGTACATGCGCGGCCGCACCCTCAACGACGCCTTCATCATCCTCGACGAGGCCCAGAACACCTCGCCCGAGCAGATGAAGATGTTCCTCACCCGCCTCGGGTTCAACTCCCGGGTGGTGGTCACCGGCGACACCAGCCAGATCGACCTCCCGGGCGGCACCCGCAGCGGGCTGAAGGTCGTCCAGGAGATCCTGGCCGACGTGCCCGACATCCACTTCTCCGTCCTCACCAGCACCGACGTGGTCCGCCACAAGCTGGTCGGCCGGATCGTGGACGCCTACGAGCGCTGGGACGCCCGCCAGGAGGCCGAGGACGCCGCCCCGGCGGCCCGCAAGCCCGCCCAGCGGCGACCCGGCAAGGCCACCGCACCCCGCGCACCCCGCGCACCCCGACAGTCCCATCGCACCGAAAGCTGAGCACAGAGCCCGTCATGTCGATCGACATCGCCAACGAGTCCGGTTGGGAGGCCGACGAGGAAGCCATCCTCGACGTCGCCCGCTTCGCACTGGACAAGATGCGGATCCACCCGCAGTCCGAACTGTCCGTGATCCTGGTGGACGGAGCGGCGATGGAGGAGCTGCACATCCAGTGGATGGACCTGCCAGGGCCCACCGACGTGATGTCCTTCCCGATGGACGAGCTGCGTCCCGGCAAGGAGGGCGAGGAGCTGCCGCAGGGCCTGCTCGGTGACATCGTGCTCTGCCCCGAGGTCGCCGAGCAGCAGGGCAAGGCGGCTCCCTCCAAGCACTCGATGGACGAGGAGCTGCAGCTGCTCACCGTGCACGGCGTGCTGCACGTCCTCGGTTACGACCACGAGGAGCCGGAGGAAGAGGAGGAGATGTTCGCCCTCCAGAAGCGCATCCTGGACGACTGGCGGGCGGGCCGCGGCCTCGGCGGCATCTCCCCGGCTCCCACCACCCACTGAGCGCGGAGCCCGAACCCCTGTGAGTGGTGAGAGTACGAGCTTCATCCTCGGTGCCGTGCTGCTCGTCGTGCTCGGCTGGCTGGCCGCGTGCGCCGAGGCGGGCATCTCCCGGGTCTCCCGGTTCCGGGCGGAGGAGGCGGTGCGCAGCGGCCGGCGCGGTTCCGCGCGGCTGCTGACCGTCGCCTCCGACCCGATCCGCTACCTCAACCTGGCCACCCTGATCCGGGTGGCCAGCGAGATGGCGGCGGCGGTGCTGGTCACCGTGGTGTGCGTGCGCAACGTGACGCCCACCTGGCAGGCCGTGCTGCTGGCGTTCGGCGTGATGGTGCTGGTGTCGTTCGTCGCGGTGGGGGTCTCGCCGCGCACGATCGGGCGCCAGCACCCGGTCACCACCGCGACCGCGGCCTCCTTCGTGCTGCTGCCGCTGGCCGCGGTGCTGGGGCCGATCCCGCGGCTGCTGATCCTGCTCGGCAACGCGCTGACCCCGGGCAAGGGCTACCGGGAGGGTCCGTTCGCCTCCGAGGCGGAGCTGCGGGCCCTGGTGGACCTCGCCGAGAAGGACGACCTGATCGAGGACGAGGAGCGCCGGATGGTGCACTCGGTCTTCGAGCTGGGCGACACCATCGTGCGCGAGGTGATGGTGCCGCGCACCGACCTGGTGATGATCGAGCGGCACAAGACCGTCCGGCAGGCGCTCACCCTGGCGCTGCGCTCGGGCTTCTCGCGCATCCCGGTGGTCGGCGACAACGAGGACGACGTGGTCGGCATCGTCTACCTCAAGGACCTGGTGCGGCGCACCCACATCAACCGGGAGGCGGAGTCCGAGGAGGTCGGCGCGGTGATGCGCCCGGCCGTCTTCGTCCCGGACTCCAAGGCGGCCGGCGACCTGCTGCGCGAGATGCAGCAGCGCCGCTCGCACGTGGCGATCGTGATCGACGAGTACGGCGGCACGGCCGGGCTGGTCACCATCGAGGACATCCTGGAGGAGATCGTCGGCGAGATCACCGACGAGTACGACCGGGAGATCGCCCCGGTGGAGGACCTCGGCGACGGCTCGTACCGGATCACCGCCCGGCTGCTGGTTGAGGACCTGGGCGAGCTGTTCGGCATCGAGCTGGAGGACGAGGACGTCGAGACCGTCGGCGGGCTGCTGGCCAAGCACCTGGGCCGGGTGCCGATCCCCGGCTCCTCCTGCGAGATCCCGCTGCCCGAGCCGGTCGACGGCGGCCTGACCGGCATCCTGCTGACCGCCGAGTCCTCGGCGGGCCGCCGCAACCGGATCGGCTCCATGGTCGCCGCCCCCGTCCGCCACACCGAGGACCCCGAGGAGCCCTCGGGCGAGTAGCGGCCGGGCGGGCGCCGAGCGACCATGGAGGGCATGACGCACAAACTTCGCGCGGAGTACGGCCCGCAGGGGGCGGCCGGCGGAGTCAAGTCCTGGCACGTGGTGCGGGACGAGGACCTGTCGGTGGCGCTCTGCGGCCGGACCATGCCGGACGACGCCGAGACGCGGCCCGAGGAGGAGTGGGGCACCGGGCTGCGCTGCTGCCAGCAGTGCGGCTCGCTCTACATGCACGAGACGCCGCACATGGAGAAGCTCCATCCCTACAGCTAGACCATGGCCGAGCTCTGGAGGTCGCCATGAAGCTGCAAGACACGCTGAAGCCCGTCGACCGCCGGCTCGCCATGGTGTGGCGGATCGGGGCGGGGGGCGGGGGGATCTTCCTGATCGTGTTCGGGAGCCTGGGGCTGGCCGACCATCCCGGCTTCCTGGCCACCCACGGCGACCGGATCGCCGGGCTGTCGACCAACGGGGCGCTGAGCATCCTGTCCATCGTGGCGGGCGCGGTCCTGCTGGTGGGGGCGGTGATCGGCGGGAACTTCGCGTCCAACCTCAACATGGCGGTGGGCGTGCTGTTCGTCCTGTCCGGCTTCTACGGCCTGACGGTGCTGGAGCGGCCGGAAGCGAACATCCTCAACTTCCGGTTGTCGAACGTGCTGTTCGCGTTCATCTTCGGGATCGTCCTGACGACCTTCGGGATGTACGGCCGGGTGAGCAGCCACCTGCCGCACGACAACCCGTACTGGCGCAAGCGCACCGAGCACGAGGAGGACCTGCCGTCCGGTGCGGCGAAGACCTTCGTCAAGGTCCTCCATCCGAACCCGGGGCGGACCCACCCGGTCGGCCACTGACCGGCGCCGGGTGCCTATGCTCGGCGGCATGAGTGACATCGTCGAACTCGACTCCGAAGACAAGAAGATCATCACCCTGGCCCGCTCGGCCCGCGCCCGCAACGGCGTCGCCGAGGGGGCCGCGGTGCGTGACGAGACCGGGCGCACCTACGTGGCCGGGACGGTCGCGCTGGAGTCGCTGCGGCTGAGCGCCCTCCAGACGGCGGTGGCGATGGCGGTGGCCAGTGGCGCCAGGTCGCTGGAGGCGGCGGCCGTGGTGAGCGAGGCGCAGCAGCCGGCCGAGGCGGACCTGGCGGCCGTGCGGGACCTGGGCGGGGCCGGGACGCCGGTGCTGCTGGCCGGGCCGGACGGGGCGCTGCGGGTGGCCGCCGAGGCCCGCTGAGGGGCCGTACGGGCCTGTGTGCGGGGCCTGCGTGCGGGCCCGTGCCGGGTCTCTTCCGGGCCGTCGGGGGTCCGTGGTGCGGGCCTTCGGCGGCCCGCCGAAGGGCATGGTCTCGGCCCAGGCCTGGCAGATAATCTCACCGGGGGAGTGGACTCGGTGAGGGGGACTGGGGCATGGGGGCGGTGGCGTTCTTCGCCGGGCTGCTGCTGTTCGTGATGGGGCTCGGCAAGTGGCAGGAGACCGGCTCGGACCTCTGGCTGTTCGGCTCGCTCGGTTTCCTGCTGGTGCTGGTGGTGGTCTCGCTGGTCCCCACCGACGGCAAGGGCGGCAAGGGCGGCAACAAGAGCGCCAAGAAGGGCTGAAAGCGCCCCCGGACGCCCCCGGGGGCGGGCCCGGACCGCGGGGCTCCGGTGATCAGGGAGAATGGAGCCCATGAATGCCCCTTCCTCCTTGTACCGCTCCGGGTTCGCGTGCTTCGTCGGCCGGCCCAACGCGGGCAAGTCGACCCTGACCAACGCCCTGGTGGGGACGAAGGTCGCGATCACCTCCGACCGCCCGCAGACCACCCGGCACACCGTTCGCGGCATCGTGCACCGCCCCGACGCCCAGCTCGTGCTGGTCGACACCCCCGGTCTGCACAAGCCGCGCACCCTGCTCGGCGAACGCCTCAACGACCTGGTCCGCACCACCTGGGCCGAGGTCGACGTGATCGGCTTCTGCCTGCCCGCCGACCAGAAGATCGGCCCCGGCGACAAGTTCATCGCCAAGGAGATCGCCGGGATCAAGAAGACCCCGAAGGTCGCCATCGTCACCAAGACCGACCTGGTCGACTCCAAGCGCCTGGCCGAGCAGCTGATCGCCATCCAGCAGCTCGGCGTCGAGCTGGGCTTCGAGTGGGCCGAGATCATCCCGGTCTCGGCGGTGGGCGACAAGCAGGTGGAGCTGGTCGCCGACCTGCTCACCAAGCTGCTGCCGGAGGGCGACCAGCTCTACCCGGACGGCGACCTCACCGACGAGCCCGAGCAGATCATGGTCGCCGAGCTGATCCGCGAGGCCGCGCTGGAGGGCGTGCGCGACGAGCTGCCGCACTCGCTGGCCGTGGTGGTCGAGGAGATGCTCCCGCGCGAGGGCCGCCCGGCGGACCGCCCGCTGCTGGACATCCACGCCAACGTCTACATCGAGCGGCAGAGCCAGAAGGCCATCGTGATCGGCGCCAAGGGCTCGCGGCTCAAGCACGTCGGCACCACCGCCCGCAAGCACATCGAGGCGCTGCTCGGCACGCCGGTCTACCTGGACCTGCACGTCAAGGTCGCCAAGGACTGGCAGCGCGACCCCAAGCAGCTGCGCAAGCTGGGATTCTGAACCGGCGCTCCTGACAGGGGAGTTCGAGCCGCCGGAAGGCCCGGGGCCCGTTCGGACGCGAATGCGTCCGGGCGGGCCCTCGCCGACTCCGGGGGGCCCGGCCCCTGGTGCTACGCGCCCTCGCGCAGCACCAGGGAGACCAGCTCGCGCTGGGAGTCGGTGAGCTTCGGGTCGGCGCAGTACACCGACCGGCCGTCGACGGTGATCTCGTAGTGGAAACCGTCCGGCACCCCGTACGAGGGCGCGCGCAGCCCGCCTGCGACGGCCTCGCGGGCGAGTGCGTGCACGTGCGGGGCGTCCGTGCGGTCGGCGGTGTCGATCTCCGCCTGGCGGACGATCCCGGCGAAACCGCCGGTCCGGGTCACCTGGATGCGCATGGTGTCCATGGTGCTACCCGGGGAGGGGGTTTGCCGGGCTTTTCCCGGACCGTGACCTTAAGTCCGCCTCAACCCGGTCTCAACGTCCTCCGGACGCGCTCCGGTGGCCCCGGCCGGCGCTCACCCCGGGCTGATCCCGACCTGCGCCCAGGAGGCCGTGACGGTGTCCACGACCGACCGGTCGTCCGGGTAGCGGGCCTTGGCGACGGCCACGGTGGCCCGGGCGAAGGCGGTGAAGTCGGCGTCGGCGGGCAGCGTGCGCCCGGTCAGGGCGTCGTACCAGATCCGCCCCGCGCGCTCCCAGGCCGAGCCGCCGAGCGCGGTGGCCAGCAGGTAGAACGCGTGGTTGGGGATGCCGGAGTTGACGTGCACCCCGCCGTAGTCCTGGGAGGTGTGCACGTAGTCCCGCATGTGCGCGGGCTGCGGGTCCTTGCCGAGCCGCGGGTCGTCGTAGGCGGTGCCGGGCGCCTTCATCGAGCGCAGCGCCACGCCCTGGACGCCCGGGGCGAGCAGCCCGGCGCCGATCAGCCAGTCCGCGTCGGCGGCGTCCTGGTGCAGCGCGTACTGCTTGACCAGCGAGCCGAAGACGTCGGAGACCGACTCGTTGAGCGCGCCGGGCTGGTCCTGGTACTCCAGCCCGGCGGTGAACTGGGTGACGCCGTGGGTGAGTTCGTGGCCGATGACGTCGATGCAGGCGGTGAAGTCGCCGAACACCACGTTGTCGCCGTCGCCGAACACCATCTGGTGGCCGTTCCAGAAGGCGTTGTCGTAGTTGCGGCCGTAGTGGACGGTGGCGTCCAGCCGCAGGTTCCGGTCGTCGATCGAGTGCCGGCCGAAGACGTCGGCGTAGAGCGCGAAGGTGGCGCCGAGGCCGTCGTAGGCGTGGTTGACGGAGCTGTCGGAGGACGCGGCCCGGCCCTCGGTGCGCACGCTGCGCCCGGGCAGCCGCTGGCCGTGGCCGGCGTCGTACACCACCCGGTCCAGGCCGGGGACGGAGACGGCGACGGACGGGGGCGGGTCGAGGCGGGCCGCGCGGTGCGCCGCGTCGAGGGCCAGGGAGTGGACGGCGGGCTCGTGACCGGCCTCGGCGAGGTGGTCCAGGACGTACGGCGGGACGATCGTGCAGATCGGTACTGCTGCAGTCATGTGACCCAGGGTGGGGCCTTCATGACCGGTTGTCACCACCTCGGGCGTGATCAGCCGTGTCTCAAGGAGTGGAACGGAAGCCCGGATCACTTCGGGGGCGCGCGACGCTGGGTTACGCTGGGGCCATCATGCGCAACGGGCTGCTTCTTCTTAGCTGCCGCGTCGAGGGCCTGTAGTCCACCGGGCCGGCACCCTCGCCGCGGGGAACGAGCTGCGCGCAATCGGCGATCCGACGGTGTATCGCGAGCGACAGCCGAGGCCGGCCAGTCGGTACCGACCACGTGTCGACCACCCCGACCCGCCCGCATCACGCATCACAGGAAGCCGAGTCACCTCCATGACCGAGCAGAACTCCGCCGCGTCCGTTCCCGCCGGCCGTCCCTTCGTCGACCGCCCCACCCCGATCACCGCCGCCTCGGTGCGCCAGCGGCCCTCGGGCATGCGGCACGGGCGCTACCTGCCGTTCGGCACCGTCGACCTGCCGGACCGCACATGGCCGAACACGGTGATCACCAAGGCGCCGCGCTGGCTGTCCACCGACCTGCGGGACGGCAACCAGGCGCTGATCGACCCGATGTCGCCGGCCCGCAAGCGGATGATGTTCGACCTGCTGGTGAAGATGGGCTACAAGGAGATCGAGGTCGGCTTCCCCTCCTCCGGTGCCACCGACCACGCCTTCGTACGGTCGCTGATCGAGGAGGGGGCGATCCCCGAGGACGTCACCATCTCGGTGCTGACGCAGGCCCGCGAGGAACTGATCGAGAAGACCGTGGAGTCGCTGGTCGGCGCCCCGCGCGCGACCGTCCACCTGTACAACGCGACCGCGCCGCTGTTCCGCCGGGTGGTGTTCCGCAACGACAGGGCGGCCACCAAGGCGATCGCCACCGACGGCACCCGGCTGGTGATGGAGTACGCGGAGAAGCTGCTGGGCGACGACACCGTCTTCGGCTACCAGTACTCGCCGGAGATCTTCGTCGACACCGAGCTGGACTTCGCGCTGGAGGTCTGCGAGGCGGTCATGGACGTCTGGCAGCCGGGCGAGGGCCGCGAGATCATCCTGAACCTGCCCGCCACCGTCGAGCGGGCCACCCCGAACGTCCAGGCCGACCAGTTCGAGTGGATGTCGCGCCACCTGTCGCGCCGCGAGCACGTCTGCCTGTCGGTGCACCCGCACAACGACCGCGGCACCGCCGTCGCCTCCGCCGAGCTGTCCTACATGGCGGGCGCCGACCGCATCGAGGGCTGCCTGTTCGGGCAGGGCGAGCGGACCGGCAACGTCGACCTGGTGACGCTGGGGATGAACCTGTTCTCGCAGGGCATCGACCCGCAGATCGACTTCTCCGACATCGACGAGGTGCGCCGCACCGCCGAGTACTGCAACCAGATGGAGGTGCACCCGCGCCACCCGTACGCCGGCGACCTGGTGTACACCTCCTTCTCCGGCTCGCACCAGGACGCCATCAAGAAGGGCTTCGACGTCCTGGAGGCGGACGCCGCGGCCGCGGGCGTGCCGGTGGAGGAGCACACCTGGGGCGTGCCGTACCTGCCGATCGACCCGAAGGACGTCGGCCGCACCTACGAGGCGGTCATCCGGGTCAACAGCCAGTCCGGCAAGGGTGGCGTGGCGTACGTGCTGAAGAACGACCACAAGCTGGACCTGCCGCGCCGGATGCAGATCGAGTTCTCCCGGATCATCCAGGCCAAGACCGACGCCGAGGGCGGCGAGGTCAGCCCGGCCGAGATCTGGCGGGTCTTCGAGGACGAGTACCTGCCGACCACCGACAACCCGTGGGGCCGGATCTCGCTGTCCGGCTCGCGCACCCTGACCACCGAGGACGGCCGGGACGCGCTGACCGCCGAGGCCCTGGTGGACGGCGCCCCGGTGACCCTGACCGGGACCGGCAACGGCCCGGTCTCGGCCTTCGCCGACGCGCTGGCCCGGATCGGCGTGGACGTGCGCGTCCTGGACTACGCCGAGCACGCGCTGAGCGAGGGCGGCGACGCCCAGGCCGCCGCGTACGTGGAGTGCGCGGTGGACGGCAGGGTGATGTGGGGCGTGGGCATCGACGGCAACACCGTGCTGGCCTCGCTGAAGGCCATGATCAGCGCCGTCAACCGCTCGCAGCGCGGCTAATTCGAACGGGTGGTATGCGAAGGGCCGTCCTGCGGGGCGGCCCTTCGTCGCCCCCACCTGGCACTGTGGCCTGCGCCACATTTTTTCGAATCGGAAGCCGTTCGAGGTACTGACACGTGCCGGTAACCGTGGCAACATCGATCCACCGGAAAGCCGGGTCGGTGGGACGGCCTCGGTGTCCGGTCGCGTGACCTGCCCATTGTCGAGCAGGCCGCCTGCCATGTCTGGGGAGTGGCGCCGTGACCAGGTTGTGGGGTGTTCGCCCGCGGTGGCGGACTGACGTTCTCGGTGACTTCTTCTGCCCGGGCTGCGGTGGGGACCGCAACTACCGCCGGCAGCACGGCCGGCGGTGGCTGCGGTTGCTGGGGACCCCGGTGGTCCCGCTCGGCCCGGTCATCGGCAGTGTGCAGTGCACCGGCTGCCACGGCCGGTACGGCGTCGAGAGCCTGGAGCAGCCCACCAGCGTGCGCCTCGGCGCGATGCTGCGGGACGCCCAGTACACCATCGCGCTGGCCCTGCTCGCGGCCGGCGGCACCGCCCACCGGGCGGCCCGCGAGGCGGCCTGCACGGCGGTGCGCGAGGCCGGGTTCGAGGACTGCGGCGAGGCCCAGGTGCTGGCCGCGCTCGCCGCGCTCTCCGGGCTCGGCGGCGAACTCCACGACGCCCGCGGGATGTCCGGCGGCCTGGCCGTCGAACTGCACGCGGTGCTCGAACCGCTCACCCCGCACCTGGCCCACCACGGCCGCGAGCGGCTGCTGCTGCAGGGCGCGGCGATCGCGCTGGCGGACGGGCGCTACCTGCCGCAGGAGCGCGACGCGCTGGCCGCGGTCGGGGGCTGCCTGGACCTGCCGAAGGCCCGGGTCGGGGCGCTGCTGGAGGCGGCGGCCAGGGCGCCGTACAAGTAGCACCGTTAGCACCGTCCGACGAGCACACCGCTCGTGGCACTGTCCGTCGAGTAGACCCGTCCGTCGAACACGCCGTCCGTCGAGTACGCCGGCCGTCGATCACCGCGCACCGCGGTCCGCGACTCCGGAATCCGTAGACCACCTCCGAATCCCCCACAACGGGCCCCGGACTCCCCACCCCGGGCCCGCCGTGACCCGCACCGCAGGCCTCCCCCACGGCCGTCGGTGCGGGCAACACGGCTGTCCGGCGCGGGGCGGGGGTGGGGGACAATGGTCCCCATGAGTCTTTTCCGGGACGACGGCGTCGTGCTGCGGGCGCAGAAGCTCGGCGAGGCCGATCGGATCATCACCCTGCTGACCCGCCAGCACGGCAAGGTGCGGGCGGTCGCTCGCGGGGCGCGGAAGACGAAGTCCAAGTTCGGCGCCCGCCTGGAGCCGTTCTCGCACGTGGACGTGCAGTTCTTCAGCCGGGGGAGTGAGCTGGTCGGCCGCGGATTGCCGCTCTGCACCCAGGTGGAGACCATCGCCCCGTACGGGGGCTCGATCGTCACCGACTACGGCCGCTACACGGCCGGCACCGCGATGCTGGAGACCGCCGAGCGGTTCGCCGAGAACGAGGGCGAGCCGGCCGTCCAGCAGTACCTGCTGCTGGTCGGCGGACTGCGCACGCTGGCGGCCGGGCTGCACGAGTCGCACCTGGTGCTGGACGCCTTCCTGCTGCGCTCGCTCGCGGTGAACGGGTACGGCGCGAGCTTCACCGACTGCGCCAAGTGCGGCCTGGAGGGGCCGAACCGTTTCTTCTCCCTTCCCGCGGGCGGGGTGCTCTGCGGCGACTGCCGAGTGCCCGGATGTGCCGTACCCTCCCCTGAGACACTGGTACTGCTCGGGGCGCTGCTGTCAGGGGACTGGCAGACGGCCGACGCCTGCGAGCCGCGGTACTGGCGGGAGGGCAGCGGCCTGGTCGCGGCCTATCTGCAGTGGCACCTGGAGCGGGGCATCCGCTCGATGAGATACGTGGAGAAGTGAGCACATGGCAGCGCGACGGCTCTTCGGCGGCGGCAAGCAGCGGGCGTACGTTCCCCCGACCCCGCACCCCAGCGGCGCACAGCCCCCGAAGCTCCCCGGCGAGCTGATCCCCCAGCACGTCGCGATCGTCATGGACGGCAACGGCCGCTGGGCCAAGGAGCGCGGACTGCCGCGCACCGAGGGCCACAAGGTCGGCGAGTCCGTGGTGCTGGACGTCCTCAAGGGCGCCATCGAGCTCGGGGTCAAGAACATCTCGCTGTACGCGTTCTCCACCGAGAACTGGAAGCGCTCGCCCGACGAGGTGAAGTTCCTGATGAACTTCAACCGGGACGTCATCGCCCGCCGCCGCGACGAGATGGACGCCATGGGCGTGCGGATCCGCTGGGCGGGCCGGATGCCCAAGCTGTGGAAGAGCGTCGTCCAGGAGCTGCAGGTCGCCGAGGAGCAGACCAAGGGCAACGACGCCGTCACGCTCTACATGTGCGTCAACTACGGCGGCCGGGCCGAACTCGCCGACGCGGCGCAGGCGATCGCCATGGACGTCGCGGCCGGGAAGCTCGACCCGAAGAAGGTCAACGAGAAGACCCTGGCCAAGTACATGTACCACCCGGACATGCCGGACGTGGACCTGTTCCTGCGCCCCAGCGGCGAGCAGCGCACCTCCAACTTCCTGCTCTGGCAGTCGGCTTACGCCGAGTTCGTGTTCCAGGACGTGCTCTGGCCGGACTTCGACCGCCGTGACCTGTGGCGCGCCTGCGAGCAGTACGCGATGCGTGACCGGCGTTTCGGCGGGGCGATCCCCAACGAGGTCGGCGCGCCGCTGCCGTCCCAGCGCTGAGGAGCCCCTCGGCGCTGAGCGGTCCCTCGCTCCCGCGCCACCCGGACGACGGAGAGGACCCACCGGGATCATCCCGGTGGGTCCTCTCCGTCGTGTACGGGCCGTCGTGTACGGGCCGTCGTGTACGGGCCGTCGCGTACGGGGCGTCGTGTACGGGGCTCAGATCCGCTTGGCGCACTCCGCGCAGGTCCCGAAGATCTCCAGGGTGTGCGCGATGTCGCTGAAGCCGTGCTCGGCGGCGACCGAGTTGGCCCAGCGCTCCACCGCGGGGCCCTCCACCTCGACGGTCGCGCCGCAGTGCCGGCAGACCAGGTGGTGGTGGTGCCCGCTGCTGCACCGGCGGTAGACCGCCTCGCCGTCGGCGGTGCGCAGCACGTCCACCTCACCGGCGTCCGCGAGTGACTGGAGCGTGCGGTAGACCGTGGTCAGACCGACGGAGTCGCCGCGGTGCTTGAGCAGGTCGTGGAGCTCCTGGGCACTGCGGAAGTCCGCGATCTCGTCCAGGGCCGCCGAGACGGCGGCACGCTGCCGGGTCGATCGGGCGCGCGGCGACGGGCCTGCGGTGGTCACCGTGGGTCCTCCTGGGGTCGTGGGCGTCTCGCACATCATTGTGCCAGCCCCGCCCGTCCCTCAGTGGTGCTCGTGCCGGAGGGCCCGGAGGTGGCCTGTCCCGGCAGTTCGACGTCGCAGACCTTCGGTCCCTGCTCGCCCGCGCTGCGGTGGCGCCGCCGGGCCAGTGGGGCGGCGAGCAGGCTGAACACCGCGAAGACCGCGATGGCGAGCAGCACGATGGCCGGGCCGGAGGGCACGTCGAGGTGGTAGGAGCCGGTGACGCCGGCCAGCGAGACGACCACGCCGAGCGCGATCGAGGCGGCCTGGGTGGCGGCGAAGGAGCGGGTGAGCTGCTGGGCGGCCACCACGGGGACCACCATCAGCGCGCTGACCAGCAGCAGCCCGACCACCCGCATGGCGACCGTGACGGTGACCGCGGCCATCACCGCGAGCAGCAGGTTGAGGGTGCGCACCGGCACCCCGGTGACCCGGGCGAAGTCCTCGTCCTGGCAGATCGCGAAGAGCTGGCGGCGCAGGCCGACGGTGACCGCGATGACCACCGCGCCGAGCACCGCGATGGTGGCCAGGTCGGCGGGGGCGACGGTGAGGATCGAGCCCCACAGGTAGCTCTCCAGCGAGCCGGCCCCGGCCTGGGCGGACATCGAGACCAGCAGTTTGCCGCAGGCCATGCCGCCGTAGAAGAGCATCGCGAGGGCGATGTCGCCGCGCTGGTTGCCGCGCGAGCGGACCAGCTCCATGGTGACGGCGCCGAGCACGCAGACCAGCACGGCCATCCAGACCGGGCTGGTCTGGAAGACGAAACCGAGGCCGACGCCGGTCATCGCGACGTGGCCCATGCCGTCGCCCATCAGCGCCTGGCGGCGCTGCACCAGGTAGATGCCGACGGCCGGGGCGGTGATCCCGACCAGGACGGCGGCGAGCAGGGCGCGCTGCATGAAGTCGTAGGAGAACATCTCGATCATGCGAGCAGCCTCGGCGGGGTCAGGTCGGCGTGCGGGTGGACGTGGTCGTGGCCGGGCAGCGCGTGCAGGCCGGTGTTGGGCACCGGCGGGCCGTCGTGGGCGACGCAGCCGTCCCGCAGCACCACGGCACGGTCGATCAGCGGCTCCAGCGGCCCGAGTTCGTGCAGGACGAGGAGGACGGAGGCGCCGCGGCCGACCTCGGCGCGCAGGGTGTCGGCGAGCACCTGCTGGCTGGCGGCGTCCACGCCGGCCATCGGCTCGTCCATGATCAGCAGGTCGGGGGAGCCGACCAGGGCGCGGGCGATCAGCACCCGCTGCTGCTGGCCGCCGGAGAGGTCGGCCACGCCGTCCGAGGCCCGCTCCAGCATGCCGACGGCGGCCAGCGCGCGGTCGACCGCCTCGCGGTCCCTGCGGCGGAAGGGCAGCAGCCGGTGCTGCGGCAGCCGTCCGGTGGAGACCACCTCGCGGACGGTGGCGGGGACGCCGGAGGCGGCGGTGGTGCGCTGCGGGACGTACCCGATCCGGTGCCAGGCGCGGAAGGAGCCGAACGGCGTGCCGAACAGCTCCAGGGTGCCCTGCTCCAGCGGGACGGAGCCGATCACGGCCTTGACGGTGGTGGACTTGCCGGAGCCGTTGGCGCCCAGCAGGGCGACGACCTCGCCGGGGCGGACGGTGAGGTCGACGCCGCGCAGCACCGGCCGGCCGCCGCGCGAGGCGACGGCGTCACGGAGGCGGACGGCCGGGGGTATCGGGTCGGTCATGGTGCTGGTCCCGTCAGCTGGTGGCGGCAGGGGTGGCGGCGTCCGTCGCGGGGGCGGTTCCGGCGGGGGTGGCCGGGGCGCCGAGGGCGGCCTGGAGGTTGGCCAGGTTCTGCTTCATCACCGTCAGGTAGTCGTCCTTGGCGGGGTCCTTGACGCCCTCCAGCGGGTCCAGGACGGCGGTCTTGAGGCCGAGGTCCTTGGCGACGGTGTCGGCGAGCTTGGGGCTGACGAGGGTCTCGAAGAAGACGGTGGTGACGCCGTTGTCCTTGGCGGCCTTCTGCACCGCGGCGAGGCGGGCCGGGGTGGGCTCGGACTCCGGGTCGACGCCGTTGATGGCGACCTGGGTGAGGCCGTAGTGGTCGGCGAGGTAGCCGAAGGCGGCGTGGCTGGTGACGAAGGTCCTGGTCGTGGCGTCCTTCAGCCCGGCCCGGAACTCCTGGTCGAGCGCGGTGAGCTTGGTGACCAGCTCGTCGGTGTTCTTCCGGTAGTCCTCGGCGTGCGCCGGGTCGGCCTTGGCGAACTCGTCGCCGACGCTCTTGGCGATCGCCGCGTAGCGGGTCGGGTCGAGCCAGATGTGCGGGTCGCCGGCCGGGCCCTCGTGCCCGTGGCCGTCGCCCCCGTGGGCCTCGCTCCCGTGGGCCTCGTCCTCGGTGCCCTCGTCGAGGTGGTGGTCGACCAGCGGGCTGGCGGCGGTGGCGTCGATCTTGTGCTTGCTGGACGACTGCGCGACGGCCTGGTCGACGGTGGGCTGCAGGCCCTTGAGGTAGATGATCGCGTCGGCCTTCTGGACCGTGCCGACCTGCTTGGCGGTGAGCTCCAGGTCGTGCGGCTCGACGCCGGCGGCGGTCAGATCGGTGACCGCGACGTGCTCCTTGCCGATCTGCTGGGCCAGGAACTCCATCGGGTAGAAGGACGCGACGACCTTCAGCCGACCGGCGCCGCTGTCGGCGCTGCTGCTGCCTCCGCAGGCCGTGAGGGCGAGGGAGGCGGCCAGGGCGGTGGCGCCGAAGGCCATGGAGCGACGGGTCCGGCGAGTCAGTCCGAGTCGAGGCAGTCTGATCATCATGACAATCATTCTCATCTCACATGGAAATGATTGTCAAATCACTCGGGCGGGTGAACGGAGGGTGGCCGAGGGCGTCGGCGGCCGGACGATACCGATTTGAATCACGTACCCGTATGGCCGGTAACCTGAGGTATTCGGGTACGCGCAACCAGCCGTGCCCTGACCGTGCCGTACGTACTGAAGAGAGCACTGTGGCCGCCGACAAGATCGACACGATCGTCAGCCTGAGCAAGCGCCGTGGCTTCGTCTACCCCTGCAGCGAGATCTACGGTGGCACGCGTGCCGCCTGGGACTACGGGCCGCTGGGTGTCGAGCTCAAGGAGAACATCAAGCGCCAGTGGTGGCGCACGATGGTCCAGGCCCGTGAGGACGTCGTCGGACTCGACTCGTCGGTGATCCTCGCGCGCGAGGTGTGGGAGGCCTCCGGCCACGTCGCCACCTTCAACGACCCGCTGACCGAGTGCCTCTCCTGCCACAAGCGCCACCGGGCCGACCACCTGGAGGAGAAGTACGAGGCCAAGCACGGCTTCCCGCCGCCGAACGGCCTCAAGGACGTCAACTGTCCCGACTGCGGCACCAAGGGCCAGTTCACCGAGCCCAAGGACTTCTCGGGCATGCTGAAGACCCACCTCGGTGTCACCGAGGAGGCGAGCGGCCTGGCGTTCCTGCGCCCGGAGACCGCCCAGGGCATCTTCACCAACTTCAGCGCCGTCCAGACCACTTCGCGCAAGAAGCCGCCGTTCGGCATCGCCCAGACCGGCAAGAGCTTCCGCAACGAGATCACCCCCGGCAACTTCATCTTCCGGACCCGCGAGTTCGAGCAGATGGAGATGGAGTTCTTCGTCAAGCCGGGCGAGGACGAGCAGTGGCACGAGTACTGGCTCCAGCAGCGCTGGGACTGGTACGTCGACCTCGGCATGCGCACCGAGAACATGCGCTTCTTCGAGCACCCGAAGGAGAAGCTCTCCCACTACGCCAAGCGCACGGTGGACATCGAGTACCGCTTCAACTTCGGCGGCAGCGAGTTCTCCGAGCTGGAGGGCGTTGCCAACCGCACCGACTACGACCTGCGGGTGCACAGCGAGGCCTCCGGCAAGGACCTCCGGTACTTCGACCAGGAGTCCGGTGAGCGCTACTTCCCGTACGTCATCGAGCCGGCGGCCGGCCTCAACCGCGCCATGCTGGCCTTCCTGATCGACGCCTACTTCGAGGACGAGGCGCCGAACGCCAAGGGCGTCATGGAGAAGCGCGTCGGCATGCGGCTGGACCCGCGCCTGGCCCCGGTCAAGGTCGCCGTCCTGCCGCTGTCGCGCAACGCCGATCTCTCCCCGAAGGCCCGCGGCCTGGCCGCCGACCTGCGCACCGCGTGGAACGTCGAGTTCGACGACGCCGGCGCCATCGGCAAGCGCTACCGCCGCCAGGACGAGATCGGCACGCCGTTCTGCGTCACGGTCGACTTCGACACCCTCGAGGACAACGCGGTGACCGTCCGCGACCGCGACACCATGTCGCAGGAGCGCGTCTCGCTGGACCAGGTCAAGGCGTACCTCGGCGCGCGGCTGATCGGCTGCTAGCGGGGGCCTGATCGGCTCGGGAGCCCTCGTCCGCCCTGATGGGGCGGTCGGGGGCTCCTTGCTGTCCGGGGCGGGGCGGGGCGGTCGGGGTCGGGCCGGCGGCGGGGGCCGCTAGCGCCGTCCCCAGCGGGAGCGTGGAGCCGTGGGCGGGCGGGTCGGCAGGCCGGCGGTGCGCAGGGCGGCGAGGGTGGTGCGGTGGCGGGCCTCGTCGGCGAGCAGTGCGGCCAGCAGCTGCGCGTACAGCTCGGAGGTGCCGGCGCCGTTCAGGGCGGTGGCCAGCCGGACCACCTCGACGGGCGGGCGCAGCACGGCCAGTTCGTTCAGCAGCAGGGTGGCGAGCGCGGGCGGCAGCCCGGCCGCGAGGTCGGCGAGGTCGGCGGTGGAGCGACCGGCGGCCTGGCGCAGCAGGGTCCGGACGTCGGCGGCCCGACCGTGCTGCTGGAGGCAGGCGGCCAGGGAGGTCAGCTCGGTCATCGGCGCCGACCCCCACTCCCAGAGCAGCGTCGCGCTGTCGGCGGCCAGTCCGGCCCGGTCCAGCGCGGAGAGCAGACCGGGGACGGAGGCGGCCGGGTAGCTCCAGAAGGCGTGGAACACCTCCGCCGCCTCCTCGGCCAGGCCCAGTTCGCGCAGCTCGGCGAGCACGGCGACGGAGTGGTCCGGAGCCGACCGGGAGATGCTGCGGGCGAGGTGGAGCGAGCTGCCGTTCGGGCCGTACCGGGTCAGCATGCCGACCAGCAGCGAGGCGTCGGCGGGGGCGAGGTGGGCGGCGGCCGTGTCGATCACCTCGGCGACCTCGGTGAGGGAGCCGGCCCGGTGGAGGGTGATGATGCGCTCGGTGAGGGCGCCGAGGTCGGGGCGGGCGGGGGGTGGCGGGGCCTGCTGTTGTGAGGGTTGCTGTGAGGGCTGCTGTCGTTGCTGTTGCTGTTGCGGGAAGTGGGGGTGCTGGGGCTGCTGTGGTGGCGGAGGCTGCTGCCGGTGTCTGATCCGGCTCTCCAACGCCTCCAGCTGGTCGCTGAGTTGGAGGCAGCGGGCGCCCAGCCCCTCACGGAGGGTGCGGGCCTGGGCGAGCTGGCGCAGCAGCTCCCCGTCCGGCCGCTGTCGACCGGGGGTTGCGCGGATCGCCTCGTTGAGGCGCCGTTCCCGCTGGCTCGCGTAGCGGCTCGCACGGAGTAACTCGTCCAGTTCTGCGCGGAGTTCGGCGGCTTGCTGCTCGCCTTCCGGCTGCTGGCCTGCGGGTTGTGCCGTCGGCCGCATGCGCATGATCGCCCCAACCTGTCCATTCGGACCCTGACTGTGTGACATCCTCGCGTCAGTATGTGGCGTAGGAGTTAAGAGCGCACGACCAGTCGTGTCCGAGTGGTGTCAAGGAGCGCGCAGACGGCGGTCGTTGTGAGAAGTGCGCCGGTCGCGCTCCGTAGCAGGGTCGCCTCGTAGTACGAGCCGGGAGCGAGCGCCGCGACGGCATATCCGACCGCCCCGCCTGCGAGGGCGGGCAGCAGTGGAGTGATCGTGCTCACGCGCCCAGCCGCGTCCGTGCCTCCATCAGCGCGAAGCCGAGCAGGTTCAACCCGCGCCACTCGGCGGGCTGCTGGGCCCGGATGTCGTCGGAGGCCAGCCCGATTCCCCAGATCCGGTCCAGCGGGCTGGCCTCGACCAGCACCCGGTCGCCCGTGCCCAGCAGGTAGTCGCGCAGCGCCTCGTCCTGCCCGAACTTCGCGACGTTGCCCGCCACCACCAGCTCGAAGCGGCCGGCCGTCCAGGTCTCGTTGTCGAAGTCCCTGACCAGCCGCCCCAGCTTCTTCGCCTCGCCGGGTGTCCGGGCCTCCAGCACCCGCTGAGCGATCTCCTCGTCGCCGAACATCCGGGCCTTGCCGGCCATCATCCAGTGCTCGGCGGAGGCGTAGCCGACCCCGTCGACGGTGAACTCGCCGGGCCACCACTGGCTCAGGCACTCCTGGCGCGTCCCGCCGCCCTTGCGCTCGGTGTGCCCCCAGAACATCACCCACTTCGGCCGCACCCCGTCGGCCATCAGCGCGACCAACTCCTCGCGGCTGCGGACGGCGGCCAGGTCCCCCACGTGCATCTCGCTCATATCGTCAGTCTGACATGAAGGGTGATTCGCCGCGAACCGTTTCGCGGTGAATCACTCCTCGGAGTGGAGGTCCGGATTCCGGGAACTCCGCAGGGGTGTCGGCCGGCGAGGCCGGAAGGGCCGGGCTTCGGCTGACTGGGAGTCAGTCCCGGCCCGGCACCCCGGAAGGTCCCTTCCGTCAGGCCTTGGCGGCCAGCTCCAGGAAGCGCAGTCCGACCTCCCGCACCTGCGCCGCCGTCCATGCCAGCGCCGGCTCGCCGAGGCTGATCTCGGCCATGGCGAGGCCGGGCGCGGCGTCCTCCCAATGCGAGGTGAACCAGAGGCCCTCCTCCTCCGCGAGCGCCAGGTGGGCGGCGTTCAGGGCCTCGGCCGGGCCCGGCAGCCAGAGCTGGAACTCGTGGGTGGGCGGGACCTCCGGGTGGAGCCGGGCGCCCGGCAGTGCGGCCAGGGCCGGTACGAGGGTGGCCGCGTGGCGGGTGTAGTCGGCCAGGCGGGGCAGCACCGTGTCCAGGCCGTGGAGGGCGGCGAGAGCGGCGGGCCACTGCTGGGAGAGCTGGCCGCCGTAGCGGTGGCGCCAGGTGCGGGCGTGGGCGGTGAGGGCGGAGTCACCGGCCAGGGCGGCTCCGCTGATTCCGCCGAGGTCCTTGTAGTACGAGACGTAGACGCTGTCGGCGAGGGCGGCGATCTCGTCGAGCCGCCTGTCGAAGTGGACCGTGGTGTTCCAGAGGCGTGCGCCGTCGAAGTGCACCCGGGCGCCGGCCTCGCGGGCGGCGGCGACCATGGCGGTCAACTCGTCCCAGCTGGGGAGGAGGTAACCGGGGTCGCGCAGCGGGAGTTCGACCGTCAGGGTGCCGAACGGCTCGCCCAACGCGGTGAGTTCCTCGGGCGTCGGCTGGCGTTGCGCGGTCGTGGGCCAGAGGCCGCGCAGGCCGGTGAGCTGGGTGTGGGCGTGGCGCTCGTGCCGCTCGATGTGGCTGAGCGGGTGCAGGGCGACGGCCGTGTTGCCGGTGCGCTCGGCGTGGTGGCGGAGGGCGACCTGCTGGGCCATCGTCCCGGTGGGGAAGAAGACCGCGTCCTCCTTGCCGAGCAGGGCGGCGGTCCGTTCCTCCAGCTGTCGCACCGGGCCGCCGATGCCGTAGAAGTCGGGGCCGGCGTCCAGGCCGTCCATGGCGGAGAGTTGGGCGAGGCGCTCGCGGATGCTGAGGACGCGGTCGGCGGAGAGGAAGCGCTTGCAGGTCATGCGGGCTGCGCGCCACCGCTGGAACTCGCTCTGGTCATCGGTCATCCGGCGATTGTCGGACTCCTCGCGTGTTCGGACCAACTGCTTTTCCCGGCAAGGGCGGAGAGGCGTTCCGGAGCGGGCGACGGCACCGCCCGGGCGGGCGGTGCCGTCGGTGGGGAACCGGCGCGGCGGTGTCAGACGGCGGTCCAGATCTGGTTGCTCTGGCCGGTGCACTGCCACAGCTCCAGCTGCGTGCCGTCGGGGGCGGGCACCGCTCCGCCGGTGACGTCCAGGCACAGGCCCGACTGGCCGCCGACGAAGGAGCCGTCGGGCCGGGGCTGCCACTGCTGGTTGGTCCCGCCGTTGCAGGTGTACAGGATGACGGGCGTGCCGGGGGTGGTCTTGCGGCCGGAGGCGTCCACGCACTTGCCGTACACCCGGAGGGTGCCGTCGGCCTGGGCGGTGACCGCTTCGCCCGCGGAGTCGTCGCAGTCCCGGACCTCCAAGCGGGCGAGGTTGGCCGAGGAGGGGGCGTTCATGCAGCGGCCGCTGGCCTTCGAGACCAGGCCGTGGCCGGCCGGGCCGCCGCCCAGGGCGCCGGGGGAGAACCAGGCGTTGCCGCCGCCCAGCGCCCAGACCGAGACCTCGTTGATGCCGAGGTCGGTCGCGACCTTCAGCTTGGAGTCCAGGGCGGTCTGGTCGACGTAGTCGTAGAAGCGGCCGCCCGAGCTCCACCGGATCTCGCCCGAGGCCGGGTCACGGCGCTGGGCGATGACCGCCGGGTCCTCGGAGTAGCCCGGGGCCTTCTTCATGTCGGCGACGGTCTGGTTGCCCTTGACGGTGCGGCACTGGTCGCTCGCGGTGTAGGCCTCGGAGGGCAGCCCGGCGACGAAGCGGGAGCGCTGGTCGGCCGGGATCTGGGCCAGGGCGCCGGAGAAGAGGTCCCGCGCCCAGTCGTACGGCGCGAACGGCAGGCAGGTGGCGCCGGCCGGGGACTGGTACTGGTAGTCGTACGCCATCATGACCACCTGGTCGGCGCCGGCCGTCAGGGCCCGCCCGTAGTCGAACCGGGTGGTGGTGTCCGGCGGGCCCTCGACCTGCAGCTTGAGGCCGCGGCCGTGCAACCCGTCGGACAGGGCGGTGATGAAGCCGAAGAAGTTCTCGGCGTCCTGCGCGCTCCAGTCCCAGTAGTTCTCGAAGTCGATGTCGACGCCGGCGAAGCCGATCTTCTGGGTGAAGTCGGTGAGGGTCTGCACGGCCGCGGCCGTCTTCGCCGGGTCGCCCGTCAGCTTGCGTTCGGCGGCGAGGTCGGCCAGCGAGACCGTCATGTACTGCTGCGCCGAGTGGGCCTTGACGTCCGCCACGTTCGCCGGGCTGTAGCCGTTGCAGGCGTAGTCCGGGTCGGAGGCCGACAGCAGCACCGCGCCGCCGTTGCCGTCGATGGTGTAGTACTCGGGCTTCAGCACGCCGTTCGCGAGCCGGCCGTCGGCGTACTCGGCGGGCGCGCTGCAGGTCGGCGAACCGGCCGGACCGGGGTAGATCCACTGCTGGGCCTTGACCAGCGGCGCCTGGGCGGCGGCCGGCACGGCGGCGTCGGCCGGTCCGGCGGCGCTGGCGGAAACGGCGAGGACGGACCCGGCCACCAGGGCGACCGCGGTCGCCGCGACCGGGACCCTGCGGCGGGCGACCGCCGCCAACACCCCGGGGCCACCGTGCCTCGCGTGGCCGGCGCGCTTGCTCATCAAATCGACTCCGTTCCGAGGGACCGCGGCTGCCCGCCGACGCGGTGCCGCACCCGGAACACGGCCGACGGGCCCGGAGGGTTCAGCCTCGGGGCTCAGCGCATTCGGGGCTCAGGGTGTTCGACCGGTCGCGGAGCCGGAGCGTCCGGGTGCTCCTCGGCGGGCCAGCGGCCCTCGACGTACAGCCGGATGAGCGCGGCGTGGGAGAGGGGGCTGGAGGGGTCGGCGACGTCGCCGTTGGTGGTGTAGTCGAGGAGCACGACCTCGTCCATCCCCCGGAGCCGCTCGACCAGGTCGGCGGCGCGGTGTTCGAGAACCCACCGGTAGGCGGGCAGGTAGATGCGGCGGCGGGCCGTCTCGTACGACAGGAGCCGGTCGCCGTGCGGGCCGGTTCGGTGGCCCTCGACGGGGCCGAACCGGCGCACCGTCCGCTTGAGACCCTTCATCGAGGTGATGCGCAGCTTCGCGGGGTCGACGTCGGCGTCCCGGAAGACCTTGAGGGCCTGCCAGATGCCCTCCACCGACTCGCTGGTCAGGCCGTCGCCGTACGGGACGGGGATGCCGCCGTGCGGGAAGAACGGGCTCAGCCGGACCCACGGGTCCGGTGCCTTGGAGGTGACGTCGACGATCTCCGCACCGGGGAACGCGGCGTTCAGTGCGGCCGCCGTACGGCGGCGGCCGGCGATGTGGATCGGCATCCGTGGGTTGCCCTTCTCGGTGGCGCGGACCACCGAGTGTGCCCGGTGCCACCGACATGGGCGCCGAAGCCGAAGCCGAAGCCGAAGCCGGAACCGGAACCGGAACCGACACCGGCGCCGACGGCAGGGCCGGGAACCGTGGCCGGGCCGGTCGATGTCCACACCGGTGGATCGTGACACGGGTTCCCGGGGCGGGAGAGGAGAAGCATGGCGTCGGTTCCGGCGAGTGCCCGGGGGTTCGTCGGGGTGGCGATCGCGGTGGTCGCCTTTCCGATGCTGCTCGTCACGGCGAGGTACGGCCTCCGCCTCTCGATCGCGGCCGTGGTCGTGACGGCCTGCGTCCTCCTCTGCGCCGTACCGCTCGGCTGCGCCCGTCCGGACGGCTTCCGGGCCGCCACCGTCGTCGCCGGGTGCGCGGTCGGGCTCGCGACGGTGGTTGCGGGAGTCTTCCTGCTCCTGGGCGGAGTCGGGTTCGGCCGCCCGGACTGCCTGCTGCTCGGGATCGTGCTGCCGATCGCGGGGATCGCCCCGCTGGTCGCCGCCTTCCAACGGGCCCGGGGCGCCGGGTACGGTCGCCGACCGGCCGTACTCGGCGGGTCGGCGGCCATCCTCTCGGCCGTCGGCTGGCTCCTGATGGTCTTCGTCTAGGGAGCGGCCTCTGCGGCCCGACCGGGCCGGTAGCAGGCGGAGACCGGGGCCCCGGCCTCGGCGGGCAGGGCCGGGCCGTCCGTCGTCACCGGCGGCCAGGTGCCCGATTCGGGGTTGAGGGCGACGAGTTGCTCCGTGGAGAGCACGTGGACGACCCGGCCGATGCCGGAGCGGAGGAAGCCCCCCCTTCGCACATGCCGCAGGGCTGGCAGCTGGTGTACATCGTGGTGCGCGCGGCGGTGTCCGGGTCGAGTTCGCGTGCGGCCCAGCGGGCGAGCTTCAGTTCGAAGCCGTGACCACACCGCGGGGGTGGGGGACCTGGCCACCGGTGCCAAGGTCCCCGTCGACGGGCAGGTGCGGATCGGCAGCACCACCAAGACCTTCACCGCCGTCGTGGTGCTCCAGCTGGTGGGGGAGGGGAGGATTGACCTCGACGCCCCCGTCGACACCTACCTGCCCGGGGTGGCCCGGGGCGAGGGCGTCGACGGGCGCGGCGTCACCGTCCGGCAGTTCCTCCGGCACACCAGCGGCCTGCCCGACTGCGAGGGGCTGCTGGACGAAGCCTCCCTCCGCTCCCGGCACTTCGAGCCCCGGGAGCTGCTGGACCTCGCGCTCCGGCAGAAGCCCGCCTCCGCACCGGGGGAGAAGTTCGGTTACAGCAGCACCAACTACGTGCCGGCGGGCCTGATCACCCGGCGGGTGACCGGACGGCCGCCGGCCGAGGAGATCGACCGGCGGATCGTCCGGCGCATCGGGCTGCGGCACACCTACTTCCCGGCCGTGGGCGACCGCACCATCCGGGAGTCCCACCCCGAGGGCTACCGCAGGGAATCCGCCGACGGGCCGCTGACCGACTTCACGGAGCTGGACCTGTCGGCGGCCTGGGCGGCCGGGCAGATGGTCTCCACCAACTCGGACCTCAACCGGTTCTTCACCGAACTGCTCGTCCCGGACCGCCTGCTGCCCGCGGCCCAGCTCGCCCAGGTGCGCACCACGGTGCCGATCGGAGGTGGGGTCGGCGCCGGACTGGGCGTCTTCAGTAGGCCGCTCTCCTGTGGCGGGGTCTACTGGGGGCACGGCGGCGACATTCCGGGCTACGAGACCCGTGGTGGCGTCACCGACGAGGGGCGCGCCGTGAACGTCGCGGTGACCACCGTCCCGACCGACCGCGCCGTCACCCGGAACCTGGAGGACGTCGTCGACGCCGCCTTGTGCCGCTGACGCGGGGCCGGGCCGCGGGAGGTCAGGAGCGGTGGCGGTTCCCCTCGTCGCCGATCACACCGTTGCCGTGGTGGACGGACATGCTGGAGTACGTCGCCCGCATGCGCGCGGCGTGGGCGGTCCGCTGCTGTTCGATCAGCAGGCCCTCCGCGTCGTCGAACCGGTGCCGCCGCGAACGTTCCCGGAGCACCAGGAAGGCCGTGACACCGATGACGGTGCCGACGAGTGCGAGCAGGAACACCGTGACGAGACCCATGACGTCACCCTTCCCCCGGTTCGAGTGCGTCCGACTCTTATCTCACGGGAATCGGGCGGACGCACCCGAATCATCGGAACGAGTCGGACAGTCCTTCAGCGGGCCGACGACGTCGCGGACGAGTGCGTCCCGGGCGAGGGAGCCGCCCGCGCGCCGCGTCGTGGGCACGGGTTGGCGCCCCGGGCATGACTTTCGACAGATCCGCCGCGACGGCGGCGCTCATAGGGTCGTGGGCATGCGGATGAGTGGGGCGGCGCTGCCCGTGGTGGCGTCGGTGTGTATCGGGCTCGGTGTCACCAGCCTCTGGTGGGCGCTGCCCGCGATCGGGTTCTCCTTCCTGGCCGGGCTGCGGATGGAGCGGGTACGGCCGGCGGCGGTGGTGTTCGCCGTCCTGGTGGCGGCCGGGGTACTGATGGTCGGGTCGGTGCCCTCCTGGATCGTTCTGGGCCTGCGGTTCGTCGCGCTCGCCGTGAGCACCGGGATGGGGCCGTGGCTGCTGGGCCGGTTCTGGCGGCAGTCGCAGGAGCTGGTGCGCGCCGGCTGGGAGCGGGCCGAGCGGCTGGAGCGCGAGCAGCAACTCGTCGCCGAGCAGGCCCGCCTGCGTGAACGTGCCCGCATCGCCCAGGACATGCACGACGCCCTCGGGCACGACCTCAGCCTGATCGCTCTGCGCGCCGGGGCCCTCAAGCTCGCTCCCGGCCTGGCCCAGCCCCACCGGGAGGCCGTCCAGGAGATCCGGGCGGGCGCGGCCGCCGCCGTCGACCGGCTCGGCGAGGTGATCGGCATCCTGCGCGCCGGGGACGAGAACGGCGAGGGCACCTCTGTGGCCCACGGGCCCGCCGACTCGGACATCCCGCAGCTCGTTGCCGAGGCGGCCGCCGCCGGCCTGGACGTCCGCTCGGAGATCACCGGGGAGCCGGACGGGCTCCCGCGCGCCACCGAGCACGCCGCTTTCCGGGTGGTGCAGGAGGCGCTGACCAACGCCGCCAAGCACGCACCGCGGGCGGCCGTCACTGTGGAGGTGGCCTACGCGGCGGACGGCGCCCGCCTCCGGGTGGCCAACGGGCCTGTGCCCGTGTCCGCCGGCGCCCGTGCTGGCGCGGCGTCGTCGGCCCCCGGGTCAACCCCTCGCAGCGCAACGCCCACCGCGACGTTCGTCGAGACGTTCGCCAGTACCTCCACCTCCACCGCAGCGCAGACCGCGGTGCCCGCCGTGCCGTCCACCGGCGGCCGCGGCCTGGTCGGCCTGACCGAGCGCGTCCGGCTCGCGGGCGGCACCTTCGCCCACCGGGCCCGCCCGGACGGCGGGTTCGAGGTCGTGGCCGACCTGCCGCGCCGTGCCGCGGGGCCCGTCCCGCCGGTGCCCGCGGCCCCGCCGTCGCCGGTGCGCGAGCTGCGGCAGGCTCGGCGCAGGGTGGGGCGAACGCTGGCCGCCGTGGTGCTTGTCCCGCTGGTGACGGCCGTGCTGCTGACCGTGGCCCTGCGAGTATGGACGCTCTACGTGGTCAGCCTGTCGGTGCTGGACCCGGAGGTCTACGCCTCCCTCCAGGTGGGGCAGGAGCAGGCCTCGGTCGAGCGCCTGCTGCCGGGCCACCGGCTGCCGTACCGCCCGCCGGTCGGGTCGTCGACACCGGCGCCGCCGTCGGGGGAGGGGGTCTCGTGCACCTACTACGCCATCACCGCCCAACTGTTCGTGGACCGGGCCGGCGACGCCTACCGGCTCTGCTTCCGGGACTCCCGGCTCGTCTCCCGCGACGTGCTCGTCTCCTGACCTCCCGTCGTACCTCTCTTCCCGCACCACCTCCGTCCCGAGCGACCGACAGGAGCCGCCGATGACCACCGCACCGATCCGGGTGCTGCTCGCCGACGACGAGCCCATGATCCGTGCCGGACTGCGCGCCGTGCTCGCCACCGACCCGGGCATCGAGATCGTCGCCGAGACCGGGGACGGCCGGGAGGCCGTCGAACTCGTCCGGCGCCACCGGCCGGACGTCGCCGTGCTGGACATCCGGATGCCCGGGACGGACGGCATCACGGCCGCCGCCGAGATCCGCCGCAACGGTCTGGCGACCGGAGTGCTCATGCTGACCACCTTCGGTGAGGACGACTACATCCTGCGCGCGCTCGGCGGCGGCGCGAACGGCTTCCTGATCAAGTCCGGAGAGCCCGAGGAACTGCTCGCCGGGGTGCACGCGGTGGCGGGCGGTGCGGCCTACCTCTCACCCAAGGTGGCCGCCCGGGTGGTCGCCCACCTGGCCGCCACCGGAGCCGGCGGCCCCGCCGACCGGCGCGCCGGCGCCCGGAAACAGGTGGCCGCCCTGACCACCCGGGAACGGGACGTACTGACGCTGATCGCCGCCGGGCTGTCCAACGGTCAGATCGCCCGCCGACTGGGAGTGGTGGAGGGCACCGTGAAGGCCCATGTGAGCTCCATCCTGGCGCGGCTGGGCGTGGCCAACCGGGCGGCCGCCGCCGTCCTCGCGCACGAGGCCGGGCTGACCCTCGGCGCCACCTGCGCGGGCGGCCCGCGGGACTGAGACCGTCACGCCCGAGCCCGAGTTCGCGCCCAGGGCCGACGGTATCGCCGGCGCCGACAGCAGCCGCCCGAGGACGGGCACCCCGGTCAGCGCCGTCACCACGGTGGTGGCCGCAGGCCGCAGGGCGAGGACGACCGCCGCCGTGACCGTGCCGCCGAGCGCGGCACCGACGAGCACGTCGTGCGGATAGTGCACCCCGGCCGCCACCCGCAGCGCGGCCGTGGCACCGCCGACGGGTATGGCCGACAGCGCCCAGCGCGGGCGCAGCAGCACCAGCCCCGTCGCCAGCGCGACCGCCAGGGTGGCGTGGTTGCTGGGGAACGACCAGTCACCCGGCGGCGGACACTCGGCCGCCGCCGGGCCCGGCAGCCCGGCCGGAGCCCGGCAGGGCCGCTCCTCGTCGAGGACCACCTTCAGCACCTCGCTCGCCCCGTAGGCCAGCACCGTGCCCAGCCCGACCAGTGCCACCCCCGCGACCGCCCCGGCGGCCCGCCGGGCCCGGGCCGTCCACCAGCAGAACGCCAGCAGCAGCCCCAGCACCAGCAACCCCACCTCGGTGGCCGGCTCCAGCAGCGCGGCCACCGCACGCGGGGCATCGGCGACGGCCTCCGCCACCCGCCGGTAGCCGGCCGCCGACCACCCGGCCGACACCCGCACCGGCCCCGCCCCGCCACCCCGCTCCGGCGCCAGCCACGCCACCACCCCGGCCCCCGCGCAGAGCAGGACCGCGGCCGGGACGGGCCTGCCCGCCCCCGCGGTCCGGATCCTTCGGCCGGTCGTGGGCTTCCTGGATTTCCTGTCCGTGTACGTCATGGTCCGGACGGTAGAAGCCGAGGAGCCCTTTCCACCCGACCCGAAAGTCAGGCAACGACCATGACGATGGTCAGGGTTGACACCGCTGATCGAGCCGGGCGGAGGGGCCGGGCGGGCGAACAGCAGCTGCCGGGACGAGCAGTGCGACCCTGCCGGGGCCGTCGAAGCGGGCGAGGAAGCGGGCGGGGAAGGGTGGCGGATCGCGGAGGGAGGGGGACCCGGCGGCAGGGTGGCCGTGGTAGTGACACCCAGGCAGCTGCTTCGAGTTGGCGATGGATGACCGGAGCCGGACGCGGAGCAGACGGTCGGGCGGGTCGGTTGACCCGCGGTCCTGACCGTCGACCACGAGGATCGGGCCCGGCAGCTGCCCGGCACCGTGCCCGAGCGATAGCGACAGGCTCGCCGTCGGCAGCCGGGGCTCGCCCGGCTCCGACCAGGCCGGCTCGTCACCCGGCCGGTCGGGGCCCGAGTGTCCGCCTACCGGGAGCCGGCTGCCCTACCGGGCACGACCACGGGCAGGTCCCGTTCCTCCGCCGCGTCGGCCAGGCGCTTGTCGTACGTGACGAAGGCGGTGAGCGCGTGCTCCAAGTGCTCGGCGCTGACGAGATGAATCGCGTCGAGTGTGCGGAGGTGCTGGGTGGGGAACCGGCACGCTGCCCTGAGGACGGGATCGGAGAGCCGGACGCGGAGCAGCCGGTCGAGCAGGTCGGTCGACTTGTCCAGTAACTCCGGTGGTGCGCCGATCCGGATCAGGGCGCGTGGCACCTCAACCTGGGTCAGTGCGCTGGTCGCATGTCCCTCGGCGCCGTGCGAGGAGAGAAACGTGCGTAGAGCGGTGGATTCCTTCTCGGGGACCAGGAGCTTGAGGATCGCGCAGGAGTCGAGGTAGATCAACGGTCCTCCTCCTCACGCATGGCGAGCAGGGCCTCGGAGGCCGACCCGAGCCCGGTGTCTGGCTCGGGGAGAGGCCAGTCGGCCAGGCCGCGCGCGGTGGCGGCGTTCTCCGGGTCGATGGTGCCGTCGCGAACGAGGTCCTCCAGCACCCGCTGCTCGGGATCGGGCGGTGCGAGGACGGCGATCAGCCGCCCGTTGCGGGTGATCTCGACGCGCTCGCCGGCCGCGACCCGGTCGATCAACTCGCTGGCGTGCTGCTGGAGCTGGCGGATGGGGACTCTGGCTGTCATGCGACTCACGGTACGGCGGGCCGTGCGTCGGTCACGAGGAACGTGCGTCGATTTCACACGGAAGAGTGCTCATGCCGCGCCGGGAAGGCGTGGCGCCGTCCGCCGAGGGTGACGGCCAGTGCGGCGGCCAGCAGGACGAGGGCGGACCAGGGCAGGGCCGTCGGGCCGGCGTGGTCGAGGAGGAGGCCGCCGGCCAGGCCGCCGACCGCGATGCCGAGGTTCCAGCAGGTGACGAGCAGCGACTGGGCGATGTCCCCGGCCGGCCCGGCCGCGTCGGCGACGGCGGTCTGGAGGAGGGTGGCGGCGCCGCCGAAGCCGAGGCCCCAGAGCGCGGCGGCCGCGTAGACGGGCCAGCCGGCCGAGCCGAGCAGGGCGGCGGCGAGGAGCAGCGCGGCGACGGCGAGGAGGACGGAGGCGGCGATGGTCAGCGGGCGCAGGTAGCGGTCGATCAGGGCGCCGGTGCCGAGGATGCTCGCCAGCGAGGACAGCCCGATGACGAGCAGGACGGTGTCCGTCCGGCCGTCGAGCCCCAGCGGTGCGAGCAGCGCGGCGACGTACGTGTAGAGGATGTTGTGGGCGAGCACGAAGGTCGCCGTGACGGCCAGCACGGCGGCGACGCCCGGCGTCCGCAGCACCCGCCGGACCGGAGTCCGGGCCCGGTCGGTCCGGTCGGCCCGGCCGGGCGGTTCCGGCAGTACGAACAGCATCCAGCCGGTCAGCGCCAGGGCGATCGCGCTCATCAGCCCGAAGGTGGCCCGCCAGCCCACCAGGCCGGCCAGCACGGTGCCGGCGGGCACGCCCACCGACAGGGCGACCGTCGAGCCGGTCATGGCGACGGCCATCGCCCGCCCGCGCTGCTCCGGGGCGACGATGCCCCGGGCGTACCCGGCCAGCAGCGCCCAGAGCAGCCCGGCGACCAGGCCGGCCGCGAACCGGGCGGCCATGGTGAGCGGATAGCTCGGCGAGACGGCGGTGACGGCGTTGGCCGCGGCGAAGCCTCCGACGGCGACCAGCAGCAGGGGCTTGCGCGGCAGGCGGCCGGTGACGGCGGTCAGCGGGACGGCGGCCGCGATGGAGCCGACCGCGTAGAGCGTGACGGACTGCCCTGCGGCGGACTGGCGGACGCCGAGGTCGGCACTCATCGCGGGCAGCACCCCGGCGGGCAGGGCCTCGGTCATGATCGTGACGAATCCGCCGGCGCTCATGGCCAGCAGCGCGGGCCAGGGCAGCCTCGGTGCCGCGGCCACCGGCCGCGCGGGGGCGTGGAGTTCAGGAGTGGGCATGGGCCCGATCGTTTATCGTTGACATCCGTGTCAAGGTCCAGCCGGGAGGGTGCCGGCCCGGGGTGAGGATGGTCACATATGCGCATCGGTGAACTCGCCCGGCGGGCGGAGACCACTCCGCGCCTGCTGCGCTACTACGAGCAGCAGGGGCTGATCACGCCGCGCCGCGAGGCGAACAGCTACCGCGCTTACGACGAGTACCTCGTGGACCGGGTGCTGCAGATCCGCGGGCTGTTGGACGCGGGGCTGCCGACCCGGATCATCAAGCAGATCCTGCCCTGCCTGGACACCCCGCGGACGATCCACTTCGCCGACGCCACGGCGGAGATGCTCACCACCCTGGAGACCGAGACGGACCGGATGACCCGCCGGATCCTGTGCCTGACGCGCAACCGGGACGCCATCCGGGAGTACCTGGACGTGGTCAAGAGCCTCTCCTGAACCCTCCTGAACCGGCCGTCGGAACCGCCGTTTGACCTTGCCACCGGTGTCAGTGTTGGACGCTGTCCTCATGATCGACACGAACGACATGAACGACACCAACGACACCAACGACACGAACCACGCGACTGACGCGACCGGCACGACCGGCACGACCGGCACGACCGGCTCCGCGATCCGCCACACCGCCTTCGGTGACGGCACCCCGATCGTCCTGATCCACGGCTACACCGTCGACCACCGCGTCCTGCTCCCGCTCGAACCCGCCTTCGCCGACCGGCCCGGCTGGCGTCGCCTCTACCTCGACCTCCCCGGCCACGGCAGCAGCCCCCGGCTGCCGGGCCCGGCCTCGGCGAGCGCCCTGGCCGAGGCCGTCTCCGGGTGGATCGAGGAGCAGGTCGGCCGTCGCCCCTTCGCCGTGGTCGGCCAGTCCTTCGGCGGTCAGCTGGCCCGGGCGGTGACCGCGCGGTTCGGCGAGCAGGTGCTGGGCTCGGCGCTGTTGGTGCCGGTGGTGCGCTGGGGCGCCGACCGGTCGCTGCCCGAGGAGTCCGTGGTCGAACGCGACGAGGACCTCCTCGCCCGCCTCCCGGCCGCCGGCCGCGAGCTGTTCCGGTACGTCATGGCCCGCCACACCGAGGCGAGTTGGGAGCTCTTCGAGCGATCCGTCCGGCCCGGCTGGGAGGCGCACGACCGGGCGGCCGCCGCCGAACTCGAAGCCGACTTTCTGCTGCCGCACTGGCCCGAGCACCGGGCCCCGCAGCACCGCGGCCACCACCTGCTGGTCACCACCCGGCAGGACGCCCTGGTCGGCTGGCGCGACCAGCTCGCCCTGCTCGACCACTACCCCCGGATGGCCGCCGCCGTCCTCGACGGCGTCGGCCACAACCCCCAGGTCGAGGCCGCCGGAGCCGTCCGCACCCTGTTCGGCCACTGGCTCGACCGGCTCGGCCCCCACCGAAGCCCGCGCCGCTGAGACCCGCGCCGCCGGGAAAGCAGCCGGGAAAGCCACCGGGAACGGCCACCGGGAAGCCGAGGGAACGCCGACGGCCCCGCGACCGGTCGTCCCGGTCACGAGGCCGTTCGCCGAGCCGTCGCCGATGCCGCCCCCGCCGCAGCCCGGAGCCCGCAGTCCACAGCCCGCAGTCCACAGCCCGGACCCCGGACGCCCGGGGTCACCCGATGGAGCGGGGAAGCCGGGTGGTCAGGTACAGGACGGTGAAGGAGCCGAGGAGCTGGATACCCAGGCACAGTGCGAGGGCCCGGTCCATGCCCAGGACGGGGGAGAGCGAGAGGTAGAGGGTGCCGAGGGTGGCGACGCCCAGGGCGAGGCTGGACTGCTGGCCGGTGGCGAGGACACCGCTGCCGACGCCGGCCCGGGCGGCCGGCACCTTGGCGAGGACGACCCGGAACAGCGGGGTGCCGATCAGGCCCTGCCCGATGCCGGCGAGGGCGACGCCCGGGGCCATCCGGAGCGGGGAGAAGTGCGCCCAGTCGGTCAGGACGGTCAGGGCGAGGGTGCCGAGGCCGGTGGCCTGGACGACGGCGCCCGCGCTGAGCACCCGGCTGCCCCAGCGGCCGATCAGCCGCGGGCCGGCGAGTGAGGCGGAGAAGTAGCCGACCGCCATCGGGACGAGCGCCCAGCCGGCCGCGACCGGTCCGAGCCGGAGGCCCTGCTGGAGGGCGACCGCGATGACGAACATGAAGCCGCCGAAGCCCGCGAAGTAGGGCAGCGCGATGCCGAGGCCGCGCCGCATCTCCGGGATGCGCAGCAGGGACGGCGGCACCAGCGGGGTGTCCCCGCGCCGCTCGGCGCGGCGCTCGACGACGCCGAAGGCGACGGCGAGGACGGGGAACAGCGCCAGCAGCACCCAGGACCAGAGCGGCCAGCCGGCGGCCCGGCCCTCCATCAGCGGGATGAGCAGGGAGAGCAGGGTGGCGGTGAGCAGGACGGTGCCGGGGACGTCGACCCGGGCGGCCGTGGCGGCCCTGTTCTCCGGGACGTAGCGGACCGCGAGCACCACGGCGAGCAGCGCGAACGGCACGTTCAACAGGAACACCGAGCGCCAGCCGGTGCCGAACAGGTCGGCGGCGACCAGCATCCCGCCGAGCACCTGCCCGATCACCACCGAGATCCCGCCGACGGCGCCGTAGACGCTGAGCGCGCGGCCGCGCCGGGCGCCCTCGGTGGCGGCGGTGATGGTGCCGAGCACCTGCGGGATCAGCAGCGCGGCCGAGGCGCCCTGGGCGGCCCGGGCGGCGACCAGGGACCACGCGCCGGGAGCGAGGCCGCAGGCCAGCGAGGTGAGGGCGAAGGCGACGGCGCCGACGACGAAGAGCCGGCGGCGGCCGTAGTTGTCGCCGAGGCGCCCGCCGAGGACGAGCAGCACGGCGAAGGCGATGCCGTAGCCGGCGGCGACCAGTTCGAGGACGGCGGGCCCGGCGGCCAGGTCGTGGTCGATGGTGGGCAGGGCGACGTTGACGATGAAGAAGTCGAGCATCGGCAGGAAGGCGCCGAGCAGCACGGTGACCAGCCCCGCGGTGCCGAGGGTGGGGGCGGGTCCGGCGGGTCCGGTGGAACCGGGCGAGGTGGTACGGGCGGCCGCGGTGCCCGGGGTGGTGGCGGTGCGGGCCGATGCGGGGGCGACGGCGAGTTGTTGGGTCACGGGTCATACGATCCGTCGCTCCGTACCCTGGTACCAGAGTGTGGTTATCCAGGTATAAGAAGTACCTGGCAACAGGCTGACGGCTGGCGCATGCTGGGGAGCATGAGTCTCGCCACGCCTCCCGCGCAAGCCCGCACCGGTCCGGCCGGCCCCGCGCGAGCCCGCACCGGTTCGACCGGTTCGACTGGTTCAGCCGGTCCGGCCGGTCCGGGCCCGGCCACCCCCGACGACGCCCGCCGCCACGAGCTGGCCGGGTTCCTGCGCAGCCGCCGCGAGCGCCTGGCGCCCGAGCAGGTGGGCCTGCCGATGACCGGCCGCCGCCGGACGCCGGGGCTGCGCCGGGAGGAGGTCGCGCAGCTCGCCGCGGTCGGGGTGACCTGGTACACGTGGCTGGAACAGGGACGGGACATCCAGGTGTCCACCCAGGTGCTGGACTCGGTGGCCCGGGCGCTGCTGCTGGATCCGAGCGAGCGCGCCCACCTGTTCACCCTGGCCGGCGCGGAGGACCCGGCGCCGGTGCGGGACTGCCCCTCGGTGACCCCGGGCGTACGGCTGCTGCTGGAGCAGCTGGCGCCGTTCCCCGCCATGGTGGTCAACTCCCGCTACGACGTGCTGGCGTACAACGCCCAGTACACCGCGATCGTCGGCGATCTCGACGAACTGGCCCCCGCGGACCGGAACCTGATGTGGATGGCGTTCACGCCCTCGCAGTTCCGCGAGGTGCTGGTGGACTACCGCACCGAGCGTCTCGGCATCGTGGCCCGGTTCCGCTCGGCGATGGCCGACCACGGCTCGGAGCCGGCCTGGAAGGCGCTGCTGGCCCGGATGCTCAAGGCCTCGCCGGAGTTCGCGGAGCTCTGGCAGCGGCACGACGTGATGCGGCCGGGCAACGGGATCAAGCGCTTTCAGGTGCCGGGCGTCGGCCTGTTGCGCTGTGAGTACACCAACTTCTGGCTCAGTCCGCAGCTGGGGACGCGGATGATCACGTACACCCCGCTGGACGACGAGACCCGCGCGCTGATGGACCTGCTGCCCACCCGCGCCTGACTGGCCCACCCGTGCCTGGCCGGCCCACCCGTGCCTGGCCGGCCCACCCGCGCCTAGGCCCGCAGCGCCGCGTCCCGCCCGAGCCACAGGCACACCGCGGCCAGCGGCAGTTCGATGCACGTGGCCATGGCCAGCGCGGCGAGCACCGCGTGGCCCGGCCCGGCGCAGGCGATGTCGGCCAGCGCGTCCCCGGTGAGCAGCAGGGCCACCGCCGCGCCCGCCCAGAGCGCGGCGGGGCTGCGCCGGCGCAGCAGCGCGTCCAGCGAGAGCAGGGCGGCGAACTCGGTGAGGTCGAGCACGACCCACGGGGTCTCGTGGCAGACGGCGAGGACCGCCAGCCAGGGCAGCAGTGCGACGGCCGCCAGGACCGGAAGCCGGGCGAAGCGCGCGGGCAGGACGTACGAGGGGATGGGGCGGGCGGCGAGGACGGCGGTGGTCACGCGGCACCCCGGCCCCGGCCCAGGCCCCGCACCCGCTCCAGCGGCAGCCGCTCGGTCGTCCCGCCCGCCGGGTGTTCGACCCGTACCGCGTCGAACGGCCCCTCGGCCCAGGCGATCCAGAACCGCCCGGCCACCGTGACCACCTCGGCCGTCGACCGCACCCGGCGGAACGGTCGCCGCCCGGTGAACTCCACCGCGGGCGCCGCACCGTCGGCGGCCAGCCGGCCCCAGGCCAGCACGTGCCGGCTCCGCCCGGCGGACGGGCAGTGCCGGGCACCGCGCAGCAGCTGCGGGGTGAGCCGGGCGGCGACCAGGACGTCGGTCAACTCCCCGTGCTGGTACAGCTCCAGCGCGGCCCGGCCGCGTCCTGACCGCACGCTGCGGACCGACCACGGCCCGGCCCCGGCCGGCAGCGTGCCATCCGCCGCCGACACCGACTCCCCGTCCGGCAGCACCCCCTCGGGCAGCGCCGCCTCCGGCAGCGCCCCGTCCGCCGCCGGTGCTCCGGAAGCACCCCCGGGGCCGGGCCGCCCGTGCGGCGGAGTGGCGGAGTGCGATGCAGTGCTCGTCATGCCCTCAAGCCTTCCGCCGGGACCCCCGTCCTGTCGGTAGTGCCCCACACCGAATCGGGGGTGTACCTAGCTACACCCTCACCCGGAACCCCCCTTCATGGTGGCCCGTGATCACGGAGCCCTACGCTGTCCGGCATGCCCTCCACCACGTTGCGCCGAGCGCTCGTCAGGAGCCTCCGGCGCCCACCGTGGTCGCCCGAGGCCTGGCGGGACGTCCGCTTCATCGCCGCCGGAATACCCATGGCGTTGCCGGTCTGGCTGGCCGTCACCGAGTCGAGCCTGCTCTTCCTGCTGCTCGCCGCCGTCCTGCTCTGCTCCCGCCCGCTGACCGCCCTCCAGCGCGGCCGGCTGCGCGCCCTGCGGGGGGTGGAGGTGCCGCCGCTGCGACCGCCGACGGGGCGTCAGGTCTGGCTGCTGGGGATGACCTGGCGCCAGGCCCTGCACCACCTGGTGGCCGGGCCGCTGCTCGCGGCGGGTGCGCTGGCGGTGCTGTACGCCTGGGCGGCCGCCGTGGTGCTGGCCACTGTGTACGGCTGGATCTGGCTGCTGCCGGCCGGCACCGCGCTGCGCGCCGGCCTGGCCGGGGAGGACGTCCTGCTCACCCTCGGCGGGGTGGTGCTGCTGGCGGTGCTACCCCCGGTGGGGACGCGACTGGCCTGGCTGGAGGTGTGGGTGGCCCGGCGGCTGCTCGGCCCGGACCGGGCGGAGGCGCTGGAGCGGCGGGTCGAGGAGATCGCCGAGAGCCGGGCCGGGCTGGTCGACGCGGTGGACGCCGAGCGCCGCCGGATCGAGCGCGACCTGCACGACGGCGCCCAGCAGCGGCTCACCTCCCTCGCGATGAACCTGGGCCTGGCCCGGCGCACCCTCAAGGACGTGCCGCCCGAGCTGATGCAGGTGATCGTCGACGCGCACGAGGAGGCCCAGGCGGCCATCGACGAGCTGCGCGACCTGGTCCGCGGCCTGCACCCCGCCGTCCTGGAGGACCGCGGCCTGGACGCGGCGCTGTCCGGCGTCGCCGCCCGCGCCCCGCTGCCGGTGCGCCTGGACGTCGACCTCTCCGAGCAGGTCGCCCCCACCGTCGAGGCGGTCGCCTACTTCACCGTCTCCGAGGCGCTCACCAACGTGGCCAAGCACGCCAGGGCGAACCGCGTCGACCTCTCGGTGCGGACGGCCGACGGCCGGCTGCGCCTGGTCATCAGCGACGACGGCGTGGGCGGCGCGGACGCCTCGCGCGGCACCGGGCTCACCGGTCTGCGCAAGCGCGCCGCCTCGGTCGACGGCACGCTGTCCGTTCTCAGCCCCCTCGGGGGCCCCACCACCATCACCGTGGAGTTGCCGTGCGCGCTGTGATCGCCGAGGACTCGGTCCTGCTGAGGGTCGGCCTGGTCAAGGTCCTGGAGGCGGTGGGCTTCGAGGTCGTGGCCGCCGTCGGGGACGCCGTGGAACTGCTGGCCGCCGTCGAGGAGCACCGCCCGAAGGTGGTGGTGGCCGACGTCCGGATGCCTCCGGGGTTCCACGACGAGGGGGTGAAGGCGGCGATGGTGATCCGCCGGCAGTGGCCGGACACCGCCGTCCTGCTGCTCTCCCAGTTCGTGGAGGAGCGCTATGCCGCGGACCTGCTGGCGACCAACACCAGCGGCGTCGGCTACCTGCTCAAGCAGCGGGTGGCCAATGTGGACGACTTCGTGGACGCGCTCCAGCGCGTCGCCGAGGGCGGCACCGCGCTGGACCCGGAGGTGGTCGCCCAGCTGTTGGTGCGCCGCCACCGGGACCCGTTGGAGAAGCTGACCCCGCGCGAGCGCGACGTGCTCGCCCTGATGGCGGAGGGCCGTTCCAACGCGGCCATCGCGGCCTCGCTGGTGGTCAGTGACAGCGCGGTGGCCAAGCACATCAACTCGATCTTCACCAAGCTCGAACTCCCCCCGGCCGACGACAGCCACCGCCGGGTGATGGCGGTGCTGCGCTTCCTGGAGGTCGGGTAGCGGTGAAGGGGACGAGGGCCTGGCGGGCCGCCGGGACGGTCGTGGTCGTCCTGGTCATGATCGGCGCCGGACTGCAGACCTGGTCGATGGCGGTGCAGCAGCGCACCAGCACCAGCCGGCCGTACGACATGGCGATCCACCGGCTCCAGCTGGAGACCGGCAACGCGGCGGTCCGGGTGCGGGCCGGGCGGGAGGGCCACGTGGTGGTCCGGCAGAGCCTGGACTGGCTGGTGCGCAAGCCGGTGGTGTCCACCGTCTTCGACGACGGCGTGCTCACGGTCGGGCTGCGCTGCCGGCAGGTCCTGCCGTTCGCGGACTTCGGCTGCGGCGCCGAGATCGAGCTGGAGGTGCCGGTCGCGACCGAGGTGATCGGCTCGGTGGGCTCCGGCACCGTCCAGGTGGAGGGCCTGAGCGGGGACGTGCGGATGGAGCTGACCTCCGGCCAGCTGCTGCTCTCCGACACCTCCGGGAACGTGTCCGTGCACGCCACCTCCGGTCTGGTGCAGGGCGCCAACCTGAGCGTCCGGCGGGTGACGGCGCGGGTCACCACGGGCTCGGTGCAGCTGGGCTTCGCGAAGGCCCCCCAGGAGGTGGACACCACGGCCACCTCCGGCTCGGTGGAGCTGGCCCTGCCGAAGGACAGCCGGTACTCCGTCTCCAGCGAGATCGGCAGCGGCAACGGCCGGATCGACCCGGCGCTGGCGGACCCCGCCGGCCCGAACCGGGTGCACGCCGCGGTCACCTCCGGGTCGATCACCATCGTCCCGGCGCCGTCGCGGTCGGAAGACCCGGGGCGGCCGGAGCCGACGGAACCGGCCGGGGCCTCCCCGGCGCGGCCCACCACCGCGCCCGAGCCCACCTCGGCGCCGGCGGCCGCCACGGCGCCGGCGGCCCCGTAGCGGGGCGCCCCGGAGCGGGCGGGGGCCGCTCACCCGGGTGGGGGACAATGGAGAGTCCCGTCCCCATCACCCGAGGTCAGCCGCGCATGACAGTCACGCCCGCACCCACCGCGCCCGACACCGAGTTCGCGCCGCTCGACATCGGCCCGATCCGGGTGTGGCCGCCCGTCGTGCTGGCGCCGATGGCCGGCATCACCAACGCGCCGTTCCGCACCCTGTGCCGGGAGCAGAGCGGCGGCCGGGGCCTGTACGTCTCGGAGATGATCACCACCCGGGCGCTGGTCGAGCGCAACGCCAAGACCATGCAGCTGATCAAGTTCGACCCGAGCGAGAAGCCCCGCTCGATCCAGCTGTACGGGGTGGACCCGGTGACCGTCGGCAAGGCCGCCCGGATGATCTCCGAGGAGGGCCTGGCCGACCACATCGACCTCAACTTCGGCTGCCCCGTCCCCAAGGTCACCCGCAAGGGCGGCGGCTCGGCGCTGCCGTACAAGCGCAACCTGCTGCGCGAGATCCTGCGCGAGGCCGTCGCCAACGCGGGCGACCTGCCGGTGACCATGAAGATGCGCAAGGGCATCGACGACGACCACCTCACCTACCTGGACGCCGGCCGGATCGGCGCCGAGGAGGGCGTGGCCGCGATCGCCCTGCACGGGCGCACCGCCGCCCAGCACTACGGCGGGACGGCCGACTGGTCGGCGATCGCCCGGCTGCGCGAGTCCGTCCCGGCGCACATCCCGGTGCTGGGCAACGGGGACATCTGGTCGGCCGACGACGCCCTGCGGATGATGCGCGAGACGGGTTGCGACGGCGTGGTGGTGGGCCGCGGCTGCCTGGGTCGGCCGTGGCTGTTCAAGGACCTGGTCGCGATCTTCGAGGGCGACGTGGACTACGCCCGCCCCGACTTCGGCTACGTGGCCGCGGCGATGGTGCGGCACGCGCAGCTGCTCGGCGAGTGGCTGGGCGACGAGGCGCGCGGCGTGATCGACTTCCGCAAGCACGTCGCCTGGTACACCAAGGGCTTCTCGGTCGGCTCCGAGCTGCGGGTGCGGCTCGCCGGCTCCTCCTCGCTGGCCGAACTGGCCGAAACCCTCTCCCAGGTGGAGCAGTCCCAGGGCTGGCCGGAGGGTGCGGACGGCCCGCGCGGGCGGACCAGCGGCAACAACCGGGTGGTTCTGCCCGAGGGCTGGTTGGACGATCCGTACGACTGCGCCCGACCGGGCGTCGACGCCGAATCGGACACATCCGGCGGGTGATCTGTACGGACCGGCGAAATCAGCCCCTCGGGGCCGATGGCCATCAGGTCCCAGCCCTCTTGTCCATCCTGGACAAGAGGGCTCCTTTTCGGCGTCCGGACATCACGGAGAGAGCACGTTTCTGGACGCAGTGCGACGATCGGCGCAGGGGTTCTACGTTCGACCCGTGAGATGCGCTGGTGACGCTTGCCACATACGGTGGGGACTGACGGCCGGTCAGTGGACGAAGTGGACAGGTCGGCTGTGAATCGCTTCCCGAAGTCGGTCGGCCGGTGATCCGCCGATCCGGGTGCAGGAAATCAAGCCGGGGCAACGCGATGGCTCCGCGGTCGCTACGGTGCGTCCGGATCGTGCGATCTCAGAGCCTGCTTGTCTTCAAGAATTGAACACTGGCTCGCGTCAGGCGGACGATTTCACCAACAGAGGTGAACGCCTTTATGTGCATTCGATCTAGCGGGTTACCGCTCGGTACCAGCCTCGTGTGGCCTATTCAGGGCAGAGAAGTGCCTTCGAAATGGGTATGTTCTCCGGCGTCAGGGCAACCGCGTACGAGGAGACCGACCCGTGCCGTCCCAGCAGAAGTTTGTTTACTCCTTCACCGAAGGAAACAAGGACCTCAAGGATCTTCTTGGCGGCAAGGGCGCGAACCTGGCCGAGATGACCAACCTGGGCCTCCCCGTCCCTCCGGGGTTCACCATCACCACCGAGGCCTGCAAGGTCTTCCTGGAGACCGGCAGTGAGCCGTCCTCGCTGCACGAGGAGATCAGCGCCCACCTGGACGCCCTCGAGCAGGAGATGGGCAAGAAGCTCGGCCAGGCCGACAACCCCCTCCTCGTCTCGGTGCGCTCCGGTGCGAAGTTCTCCATGCCCGGCATGATGGACACCGTCCTCAACATCGGCCTCTCCGACGTCTCGGTGGCCGGCCTCGTCGCCCAGTCCGGCAACGAGCGCTTCGCCTGGGACTCCTACCGCCGCCTGGTCCAGATGTTCGGCAAGACCGTGCTGGGCGTCGACGGCGAGCTCTTCGAGGAGGCCCTGGACGAGGCCAAGCACGCCAAGGGCACCGTCAACGACCTCGACCTGGACGCCGCCGACCTCAAGGCGCTCGTCGAGGTGTTCAAGGGCATCGTCGAGCGCGAGACCGGCCGGGCCTTCCCGCAGGACCCGCGCGAGCAGATGGACCTCGCGATCCACGCCGTCTTCCACTCCTGGAACGGCGACCGCGCCCGGCTGTACCGCCGCCAGGAGCGCATCCCGAACGACCTGGGCACCGCGGTCAACGTCTGCACCATGGTCTTCGGCAACCTCGGCGAGGACTCCGGCACCGGCGTCGCCTTCACCCGCGACCCCTCCACCGGCACCCAGGGCGTCTACGGCGACTACCTGTCCAACGCCCAGGGCGAGGACGTCGTCGCCGGCATCCGCAACACCCTGCCGCTGGCCGAGCTGGAGAAGCTCGACAAGAAGTCGTACGACGAGCTGATGGCGATCATGCAGAAGCTCGAGAACCACTACCGCGACCTCTGCGACATCGAGTTCACCATCGAGCGCGGCAAGCTCTGGATGCTCCAGACCCGCGTCGGCAAGCGCACCGCCGCGGCCGCCTTCCGGATCGCCGTCCAGCTGGTCGACCAGGGCCTGATCGACCTGGACGAGGCCCTGATGCGGGTCACCGGTGGCCAGCTCTCGCAGCTGATGTTCCCCCGCTTCGCCCCCAACACCGAGTCGCAGCAGATCGCCTGGGGCCTGGCCGCCTCGCCGGGCGCCGCGATCGGCAGGGTCGTCTTCGACTCGTACACCGCCGTCAAGTGGTCCCGCTCCGGCGAGAAGGTCATCCTGGTCCGCCGCGAGACCAACCCGGACGACCTGGACGGCATGATCGCCGCCGAGGGCATCCTGACCTCGCGCGGCGGCAAGACCTCGCACGCGGCCGTGGTCGCCCGCGGCATGGGCAAGACCTGTGTCTGCGGCGCCGAGGAGCTGGAGGTCGACACCAAGGCCCGCCGCTTCACCACCGCCGACGGCCAGGTGATCCACGAGGGCGACGTCGTCTCGATCGACGGCGCCACCGGCAAGGTCTACCTCGGTGAGGTGCCCGTCCTGCCGTCCCCCGTGGTCGAGTACTTCGAGGGCACCCTGCACGCCGGCGCCGACGTCCAGGGCGGACTGGTCCAGGCCGTGCACCGGCTGATGTCGCACGCCGACGGCCGCCGCCGGCTGGCCGTGCGCGCCAACGCCGACAACGCCGAGGACGGCTCGCGCGCCCGCCGCTACGGCGCCCAGGGCATCGGCCTGTGCCGCACCGAGCACATGTTCCTCGGCGAGGAGCGCCGCAAGGAGGTCGAGCACCTGATCCTGGCGGACAACGACAAGGACCGCGAGCTCGCCCTCTCCACCCTGCTGCCGCTGCAGAAGGGTGACTTCCTGGAGCTCTTCCAGGCGATGGACGGCCTGCCGGTCACCGTCCGCCTGCTCGACCCGCCGCTGCACGAGTTCCTGCCGGACATCACCGAGCTGTCGGTGCGCGTCGCCCTCGCCGAGGCCCGCAAGGACCCGAACGAGAACGACCTGCGCCTGCTCCAGGCGGTGCACAAGCTGCACGAGCAGAACCCGATGCTCGGCCTGCGCGGCGTCCGCCTCGGCCTGGTCATCCCCGGCCTGTTCGGCATGCAGGTCCGGGCCATCGCCGAGGCCGCCGCCGAGCGCAAGCTGGCCGGCGGGGACCCGCGTCCCGAGGTGATGATCCCGCTGGTCGGCACCGTCCAGGAGCTGGAGCTGGTCCGCGACGAGTGCGAGCGGGTGCTCGCCGAGGTCGCCCGGACCACCGGCGTCCACCTGGACATCAAGCTCGGCACCATGATCGAGCTGCCGCGCGCCGCGGTGACCGCCGGGCAGATCGCCGAGGCCGCCGAGTTCTTCTCCTTCGGCACCAACGACCTGACCCAGACGGTCTGGGGCTTCTCCCGGGACGACGTGGAGGCCTCGTTCTTCACCGCCTACCTGGAGAAGGGCATCTTCGGGGTCTCCCCGTTCGAGACCATCGACCGCGACGGCGTCGGCTCGCTGGTCAAGCACGCCGTCGAGGCCGGCCGGGCCACCCGCCCCGACCTCAAGCTCGGCGTCTGCGGCGAGCACGGCGGCGACCCGGACTCGGTCCACTTCTTCCACGAGGTGGGGCTGGACTACGTCTCCTGCTCCCCCTTCCGGATCCCGGTGGCGCGCCTGGAGGCCGGCCGCGCCGCCATCGAGTCGGCGGGCAGCGACTCGCGCTGAGGAGGGTAGGCATCCCCTCCGCACGCGCGGGTACGACTGACCGCTCCCCCTCCCGTCGGGAGGGTGTACACCGGAGCTCGGCGCAGGAGAACCGGCGTACGTGACACGGCCGGGGGGGGGGGGGGGCCGGGGGCCCGCGCCCCCCCCCCCCCCCCCCCCCCCCCCCCCCGCCCCCCCCCCCCCCCCGCCCGGCGGCGGCGCCCCGCCCCCCCGGCGGCGCCGGCCCCC
>NZ_JBICZE010000002.1:0-640526 GCF_043201735.1 Kitasatospora sp. NPDC048286 | reverse complement strand
TCGCCCGCGCGCCCCGGGGGGGTGGGTTCCCCCCGGCGGGCGCCCCGGCCCCCCCGGGGTCGGGCCCCCGGCGGGGCGCCCCCCCCCCCGGGGCCCCGCCCCCCCCCGGCCGTACGTCTTCCCCGCTCGGCCGTACTTCCGCGCACGGGCCGGGGCACGGACCGGCCCCGGGCGCGGCACGGCCGACGCACCGGCCGGTGTGGCGGCGGCCACGTGTGTAGCTGTGCCGGCGCGGCCCGGCCGCCTGCCAAGCTGGAGCGCATGACCAACCGCAGAAACCCGCTCGTCGTCGTGGCCGTGCTGATCCTGGCGGTCCTGGCCGGGGTCGGGTACCTCCTCACCGACAAGGGGAGCGGCCACCCCAAGGCCGCCGCGAACTCCACCGCGGCCGCCACCGCCGGTCCTTCGACGTCCGGGTCCTCGGCGCCCAAGCCCTCGGCCCCCAAGCCGACCCCGCCCCCCGGGGGCGCCGCGGCCCCCGCCCCGGCCGGCACCTGGGTGCCCACCGACTCGGCCCTGGCCGACGTCTGCCGCAGCAAGCTCCCCAGCCAGGCCGTGGACACCCTCACCCTGATCGCCAAGGGCGGGCCCTACCCGTACAACCGGGACGGCATCGTCTTCGAGAACCGGGAGAGCCGCCTCCCCAAGAAGGCCGGCGGCTACTACCACGAGTACACCGTGGTCACCCCGGGGTCCGACGACCGCGGCACCCGCCGCGTGGTGACCGGCGACGCCGGAGAGCAGTACTGGTCCGCCGACCACTACGCCACCTTCCTGGAGATCGACTCCCGCTGCTGAGCGCGGCCGCGTAGGGCCCCACCGCGCCCGCCACCGCTCACCGCGCCCGCCGCTCACCGCGCCCGCCGCCAGGTGATCCGGGGGTGCGGCGGGTGCGGGCCGGTGGTGACCAGGGCGGTCAGCTCGTGGAGCACCGGGGACGGGTCGCGGCGGAGCTGGGCCGGGGTGGTGCGGACCACCGGGAGGCCGGCCGCGGCGAGGCGGTTGGCGCGGGCCAGGCCCCGTTCGTGCTCGGCCGGGCGCAGGTGCCAGGCGCGGGAGTCGATCTCCAGGGCCACGCAGGCGTGCGGCCAGTAGGCGTCCGGGACGGCGAGGAAGCGGCCGTCCAGAAACAGCACCGGGTTCCACAGCGGCTCCGGGAGACCCGCGTGCGCCAGCACCTCGCGGGCCTCGCCCTCCACCACCGACCGCACCCCGACCGTCAGGTCCTCCACCACCTGGGCCACCTGGGGCAGCCCGAGCGCGCCCGGGCGGGACAGCAACTGGTCGAGCAGTTCGCCGAGTTCGCAGTGCCGGCGCTGGACCGCCTCCGCGCACAGCGCCCGGAACCGGCGCTGCCCGGTCTCCTTCGGCGCGAGGTCCGCCAGCGCCCGGGCGACCGTGGTGCTCCACAGCCCGTCGTTCCGCTCGAAGCCGCCCGGCATGGCCCCGGAGGCCCGGTGGATCCGGACGAACTCCCTGTCCCCGACCCGCCGTTGAGTCGGGATCAGGATGTCGACGGAGTTCAGGTCGGCCGGGTGCCCGGCGCTCGGCAGCCCGGCCTCGGCCAGCACCGCGAAGCCGGTCAGCAGCACCTCGCCGGTCCGCGGCTCGCGCCCCTTCGGCGTCGCGTACGCCAGTGCCGCCCGCATCTTCTGATGGAACGTCAGTCGTCCGCTCTGGAGGCAGATCACCCGGGGCAGCACCTGTTGCCAGGGCCCGCCCGGCCGCAGCCGGTGGGCGATGGTGCCGGAGGGCACCCCGAGCCGGCGCAGCTGTGCCCGGGTGGCGATGTGCTGCTGGTCGGCGCCCAGTAGGGCGACCGGGTCGATGGGGTGTGCGCGGGTCATGTCCCGGTGCCTGCCCGCCCGGATCGGAGGTATGCGAAACATCCCCCGTCGGTGGGGGTGGCGGTCACGGGTGTTGACGGACCGGCAGCTCAGCCGCTGAGCTGGAGTCCATATGACCATTCCATCCACGCACGCCGGCCCCGCGCTGGACGCGCTCCTCGGCCTCGCCGTCGGCGACGCCCTCGGCGCCCAGTTCTTCGTCCCGGAGACCGCCCGGGCCCACCTCGCCGACCGCACCGAACCCCCCGGCCCCTGGCCCTGGACCGACGACACCGAGATGGCCTGCTCGGTCCACGCCGCCCACACCGAGCGCGGCGCGATCGACACCTTCGACCTCACCCACGCCTTCGCCCTGCGCCACGACTTCGACCGCGGCTACGGCCCGGCCGCCAACCGCCTGCTGCGGCTGATCCGCGAGGGCGGCGACGCCGAACGGCTGGCCGCCGCACTCTTCGACGGCCAGGGCTCCTACGGCAACGGCGCCGCGATGCGGGTCGCCCCGCTCGGCGCCGCGTACGCCGAGGACCCGAAGGCCGTGGTGGGCCCCGCCGCCCGCACCGCCCTGATCACCCACACCCACCCGCAGGCCGTGGACGGCGCGATCGCGGTCGCGGTGGCGGCCGCGTACGCCGCGCGGACCCGCACCCGGCCGATGACGCCGGACCGCTTCCTGGAGGCGGTGGCCGCCCTCACCCCGAACGGCGCCGTCAAGGACGGCCTCCGGGAGGCCCGCGGACTGCTCGCCGGGGCGGATTTCCGGCTCGCCGCACGGATGCTCGGCAACGGCAGCCGCACGTCCGCGGCCGACACCGTCCCGTACGCGCTGTGGTGCGCGGCCCGGAACCCGGCCGACTACCGCGCCGCCGTCCGGGACGCGATCGCGGCCGGCGGCGACATGGACACCGTCGCCGCGATCACCGGCGGGGTGGTCGCCGCGCACACCGGCACCGCGGGCATCCCGCGCGGCTGGCTGGACGCCTGCGAACCGCTGCCGGACTGGGCGTTCCCCGAGCCGGGCAGCGTCCGGGCGGCCGGTGAACCGCACCTGACGCCGATCAGCCTTCCCCGCCCGCACCCGGTGCCCGACCTGCTCTGGTCGGACGCCGACTGGGAGCGGATCAGGCGCGGCCTGCGGGCCCGGGACGCGGACGAGCGCTGGGTCGCGTTCACCTCCGAGGGCGTCCTGCACCTGCACCGCAGCGTGGGCGGCGCGGAGATCTACCGGGTCCGGGTGGCCCGGGTGCGGGGCGGCTGGCGGCCGACCGAGGTGCTGGTGGAGGCCGACCCCGGCCGCCACCGCGGCTGGGACGACCACACCGTCCTGCCGGTCGTCCTGGGCCTGGCGCGGTCCGGCTACGGGCTGCCCGGCCTCAGGCCGTGATCATCAGCTGCCCGGTGCCGCTGCCGCCCTGTCTAAGGCACTCCTGGTTGATCGCCGGATCCGGGGCGCTCGGCGAGGTGGCGGCGGCGATCCGCAGCTCGATGATGTCCCGCACGGCCGGCCACTCGTCGTCGAGGATCGAGTAGAACGCGGTGGAGCGCACCACGCCGTCCAGCCCGCGCGAGTGCGCCCGGCGGACGCCCTCGGAGGTCGCGCCGAGCCGCTCGATGGCGGTGCGCGAGCGCAGGTTGCGGGCGTCCGCGCGCAGCGAGATCCGCTGCACGCCCCAGGTCTCGAAGGCGTGGCGCAGCATCAGCAGCTTGGCCTCGGTGTTGATGCCGGTGCCCTGGGCGCGCGGCGAGAGCCAGGTGTTGCCGATCTCGGCCGCGTCCGGGACGGCCGTGTCCGGGTCGCCGAACGGGACCCCGGGCGTGGGCGGCCACACCAGCGGGCCCCGCCAGTAGTCGAGTTCCAGGAACCGGGTGGAGCCGACGACCCGGCCGTCGGCGACGCTCACCGTCGCGAACGGCAGCGACCGGCCCGCGGCCTGGTCGGCGAGCGCCCGCGCGACGTAGTCGCGGGCGGCTTCCAGACCGTGCGGGACGGGGGTGAAGGCGTAGGTCGTACGGTCCTCGGCGCCGGCCTCGGCGATGGCCTCGGCATGGTGCGCGGCAAGGGGCTCCAGCCGCACGGTGCGGCCGGTGAGGATGACAGGTACGGGCACGGAACCTTGGTCCTTCATCGGTCGGAGGGTGCCTCCCGTGCCGGGGTGCGGCGCGGGGTGCTCTGGGCTGGGTACGCCTGGGCCCGGGTCCGCCGGCCGGGTGCCCGCGCACGCCGGAGGTCCGGTCGAACGGGGTGGGGGCGGCGGCCCGGAACGGGCGGCGCGGGTGCCGGAACGGGCACGGGTCCTCGGACCGGTCCGGCGGGAAGAGCGAGGGGACAGTGTGCGTCCGCGAAATGGCCGAGAAGGGTACGAGAGCGCGAAGGGAAGCAGGCGGCCAGGTGAAGGCAAGATGCGTCGTGGGTGGCTGGCCGAGCACCGGACCGGGACGTGGCCGACGGCGTTACGGACGACGTGACGACGACGCGACGATGCGAGGCAGCGAGAGGACGATACCCGCCAGAAGGCGGTGCGTCACTTCGCGGCACGCGAATGGCCGCGCGGGCCGTTTCCGGACCCCGCGGACGGGCCCGTTCCGGGGGCGTGACCAGGGGCTCTTCCCCCGGGTGCGATCATGGTCCGGAACGGTCGCCGGAGGCGTTCGGACGAGCCCTCCGAAGGGCCGTCGGACGGGCTCCGGAGCGGTCCTGCGGCCGGATCGTCCACCGGCCCTGGCCAGGAACCGGGGCGGGGCCGGGCCGGGTCCCGGACCGGGCGGAAACAGGACGGACCGGGGGCGGAAACGGTCCGGTGGCCGGGGACGGGAATTCCGGCGGCGCCCGGCACGCTGAAAAGACGAGAAGCCGGTCGACCGGGACGAGCAGAGAACGGGGTTGGGTGCGCGGTGCGGGACTTCCAGGCGCTGTACGAGCTGGACCAGCAGGGCGTGGCCGCCGTCGCCGCGGCCAACGAGCAGTTGCGCGACACCGGTGCCGGTCTCGTGCTGCTCCAGCACTTCGAGGGCTTCATGGACGCCGGGGAGGCCGGCGGCCAGGTGGTGGCCCACCTGCTGGAGACGGGCTCGCCGCTGGTGGTGGCCCGCTTCGACCACGACCGTCTGGTGGACTACCGGGCCCGGCGCCCCGCGATGGTCTTCGACCAGGACAGCTGGACGTCCTACGACCCGCCGGAGATCCTGCTCCAGCTCGTCCACGACGCCGCCGGCGCGCCGTTCCTGCTGCTCACCGGCCCCGAGCCGGACGTCGAGTGGGAGCGCTTCGCGCGCGCCGTCCGCGAGCTGGTGGAGCGGTTCGAGGTCCGGCTCTCGATCGACTTCCACGGCATCCCGATGGGCGTGCCGCACACCCGCCCGGTCGGCATGACGCCGCACGGCAACCGGCTGGACCTCGCCCCGGGCTACCCGCAGTGGTTCGAGCAGGCACAGGTCCCGGGCAGCGCCCAGGCGCTGGTGGAGTACCGGCTGGCCGAGGCCGGGCACGACGTCCTCGGCTTCGCCGTGCACGTCCCGCACTACGTGGCCCGCTCCGCCTACCCGGCGGCGGCCGTGCAGATCCTGGAGGCGGCGCAGTCCGCCACCGGTCTGGTGCTGCCCGGCACCCAGCTGCGTGAGCGGGTCGCCGAGGTCTACGCCGACATCGAGGAGCAGCTGTCCCAGGGCGACAGCGAGCTGCGCTCGGCGATCCGCGGCATGGAGGGCCAGTACGACGCGGTGGCGGGCGCGGAGGGCCGGGAGAGCCTGCTGGCCGAGCCGGTGGACCTGCCCTCGGCGGACGAACTGGGGCGGCGCTTCGAACAGTTCCTGGCCGAGCACGAGCGCGGCGCGGAGTAGCGCGGCAGCCGTACCGGCCCCCCGCGCGGCCACGACCGCGCGAGGGGCCGGAGCAGGACGGGCCCGGGGGTCGGATTCCGGCCGGTTCGGGCCCGCCGGGAGACGAATCGCCCGGGGCGGGAGTCATCGGCCGGGATCGTTCGTTGGCCCCTGGTGTGCCCGGGGGACGGGCCGCCGTGAGGAGCCGACCGTGACCCGCATCCCCGGGGGGAGACCATGCCGAGGACCGCACGCCCGACCATCGCCCTGACCGTCGGACTGACCGCAGCGCTGCTGGCCGGCTGCACCGACGACGCCGGCTCGGACAGCCGGAACAACGGCGCCGCGGGCGCGACGCCCGCCCGCGCGCAGGCCGGCGCGCCCTCGTCGCCGACCGCCGCCCCGCCGCCCACCGGCCCGTACGTCGCGCTCGGCGACTCGTACACCGCCGGGATGAAGATCCCACCGCAGGTCGGCGAGCCGGGCGGCTGCTCCCGCTCCGGGGCCAACTACCCGTCCCTGGTGGCGAAGGCGCTCTCGCTCGGCGCCGGGCAGTTCAGGGACGTCAGCTGCAGCGGCGCCCGCACCGGGGACCTGACCGGCCCGCAGAAGGTCGCCGACGGCACCAACCCGGCCCAGCTGGACGCGCTGACCGCGGACACCCGGCTGGTCACCCTGGGGATCGGCGGCAACGACGCGGGCTTCATGGAGGTCGTGACGGAGTGCGCCAAGGACAACCTGGTGGACATCCTCAAGGGCGTGATCACCGACAGCGCGGAGCGGATCAGCGACTCGCCCTGCCGGGACCACTACGCGGCCGGCAACGGCACCGACGAGGTCCAGCGCAAGGTGGACGCGGCCGGTGACCGGCTCGGCCAGGTGCTCCAGGACGTCAGGAAGCGCTCACCGAAGGCCAAGGTCTACGTGATCGGGTACCCGGGACTGCTCCCGGCCGACCCGGCGAGCTGCCTGCCGGTGCTCGGCAACGCCGTGCCCGCCGCCGACCTCGGCTTCCTGGTGGAGAAGCAGCAGCAGCTCAACGGCATGCTCAGGAAGCGCGCCGAGGCGGCCGGCGCGGTCTTCGTGGACCTCGCCGGGCCCTCGTCCGGGCACGACATGTGTGCTGGGGAGGACCAGCGCTGGGTGGAGCCGCCGCTCCCGGCCCGGGGGCTGGCGCCGATCCACCCCAACGCCAAGGGCCAGGAGGCGGTGTCCGGGGTCGTCCTGAAGGCGATCAGGGGCTGAGGACGCCGACGGCTGCCGCGGCCCCGGCACGACCGGGGCCGCGGCGAGGGCCCGCAGTGCCCGTAAGGGGTGCGTGGGCGAGGGTTCACGCTCCCGTCCGCGCTCCTTCGTGCGCGGCACACCCGGCGTGTCGGGGGCCGGGCGTACCGTGAGAGCCATATGGACGACACCACGCACCGCCTCGCCGCCCCGATCCCGTACGACCGCTCCGCCGAGGCCCGCTGGGTCCCCGAACCCGACAAGCGCCCGGGCCGCACGGCCTTCCAGCGCGACCGCGCCCGGGTGCTGCACTCGGCCGCGCTGCGCCGGCTGGCCGGCACCACCCAGGTGGTCGCCCCGATGCAGAGCGACTTCCCGCGCACCCGGCTCACCCACTCCCTCGAATGCGCCCAGGTCGGGCGGGAGTTGGGTGCCGCCCTGGGCTGCGACCCGGACCTCGTGGAGGCGGCCTGCCTGGCCCACGACATCGGCCACCCGCCGTTCGGCCACACCGGCGAGGAGGCCCTCGACCAGGCCGCCGAGGCCTGCGGCGGCTTCGAGGGCAACGCCCAGTCGCTGCGCATCCTGACCAGGCTCGAACCCAAGCGCTTCGCGCCCCGGGAGGAGCAGCCCGCCGCCCGGCTCGCCCCCTGGCCGGGCCGCAGCGTCGGCCTCAACCTGACCCGGGCCGCCCTCGACGCCGCCACCAAGTACCCGTGGACCAAGGGCGCCCACCCCACCGACCCGGCCTCGCCCAAGTACGGCGTCTACGCCGACGACCTGCCGGTCTTCCGCTGGCTGCGGGCCGGCGCCCCGGTCGGCCGCAAGTGCTTCGAGGCCACCGTGATGGACTGGTCCGACGACGTGGCCTACTCCACCCACGACGTCGAGGACGGCCTCCAGGCCGGCCACATCGACCCGGCCGCCCTGCGCGCCCCGAGCGAGCGCGCCGAGCTCTTCAAGGTCGCCGAGCGCTACGCCGGGGACGCCGAGCCGGAGGAGCTGACCGCCGCCCTGGACCGGTTGCTCGCCCAGGAGTGGTGGCCCAGCTCCTACGACGGCACCGCCCGCGCCCGGGCCGGGCTCAAGGACCTCACCAGCCAGCTGATCGGCCGCTTCTGCCTGGCCGCCGAGCAGGCCACCCGCGCCCGCTACGGCCCCGGCCGGCTCACCCGCCACGGCGCCGAGCTGGTGGTGCCGAGGGACGTCCGGCTGGAGTGCGCGGTGCTCAAGGCGGTGGCCGTCCGCTACGTGATGCAGCGCGACGAGCAGGCCCAGCTGCGGGCCCGCCAGCGGATCGTGATCGCCGAGCTGGCGTACGTCCTCACCCAGCGCGCCCCCGAGGGGCTGGACCCGGTGTTCGCCGCCATGTACCGCGAGGCCGAGGACGACCGCGCCGCCCTGCGCACGGTCATCGACCAGATCGCCACCCTGACCGACGCCTCGGCCCTGGCCCTGCACGCCAGGCTCGTCGGCGCCGCCTGGGCGTAGCCGCCCCGCCCCGGCCGGCGCAGCCGGAAAGCCCGGCCGCCCCAGTGGACCCGCTCGCCCTCTCTCCTCCCTCCCCCCGCCGGGAGGCGCCCCCGGCCCCACCGGGCCGTCCCCCGGCGCAGCCGGAAAGCCCGGCCGCCCCAGTAGACTTCCGGGGTGGCCGGGCGGATCAGGGACGAAGACGTACAGGCGGTGCGCAGCGCACTGCCGATCGACGCGGTGGTCGGCGACTACGTACAGCTGACCAACGGTGGCGGCGGCGAATACAAGGGCGTCTGCCCCTTCCACGACGAGAAGTCCGCCTCCTTCTACGTGAACCCCGCCAAGGGCGTCTTCCACTGCTTCGGCTGCCAGGAGAACGGCGACACCATCGCCTTCCTGATGAAGATCGAGCACTTCACCTTCGCCGAGGCCGTCGAGCGGATGGCCGCCCAGGCCGGCATCACCCTGCGCTACGAGGAGGGCGGCTACAGCCCGCGCCACCAGCAGGGCGAGCGGACCCGGCTGGTCGAGGCGCACAAGGTGGCCGCCGCCTACTACCGGGAGCAGCTGGCCTCGCCGGAGGCGGAGATCGGCCGCCGCTTCCTGGCCGAGCGGGGCTTCGACGAGGAGGCCGCGACGGTCTTCGGCGTCGGCTACGCCCCCGCGGGGTGGGAGCACCTGGTCCGCTACCTGCGCGGCAAGGGCTTCACCGACAAGGAGATCCTGCTGGGCGGCCTCGCCTCGCAGGGCCAGCGCGGCGGCCTGATCGACCGCTTCCGGGGCCGGCTGGTCTGGCCGATCCGGGACATCGCGGGCGAGGTGGTCGGCTTCGGCGCCCGCCGCCTGCGCGAGGACGACAACGGTCCCAAGTACCTCAACACCCCCGAGACGCCGATCTACAAGAAGTCCCACGTGCTGTACGGCATCGACCTGGCGAAGAAGGAGATCGCCAAGTCGGGCCGCGCGGTGGTGGTCGAGGGCTACACCGACGTGATGGCCTGCCACCTGGCCGGGGTCACCTCGGCGGTGGCCACCTGCGGTACCGCCTTCGCCGAGGACCACATCAAGATCATCCGCCGGCTGCTGATGGACACCTCGCAGTACCGGGGCGAGACCGTCTTCACCTTCGACGGCGACGCGGCCGGCCAGAAGGCCGCCCTGCGCGCCTTCGAGGACGACCAGAAGTTCGCCGCCAAGACCTCCATCGCGGTCAGCCCGGGCGGCATGGACCCGTGCGAGCTGCGCCTGGCCCAGGGCGACGAGGCGGTCAAGCACCTGATCGACAACCCGGTCCCGCTGTTCGAGTTCGCGCTGACCTCGGTGGTGGCCCGGCATCGGGTGGACACCCCGGAGGGGCGTTCGGCGGCGCTGGAGGAGGCGGCCCCGATCGTCGCCAAGATCAAGGACCGCTCGATCCAGCACGAGTACGCCGTCCGGCTGGCCGGCATGCTCGGCATCCTGGACGAGCAGTTCGTCGTCCGCCGGATCTCCCAGCTGGCCCGCTGGGACCGCGAGCGCCAGCAGAACCCGCGCGGCGCGGCCGCCCAGCGCCGCCCCGAGCCGGTCCAGCCGCAGCGCCCCGCGCAGCCCGTCTTCCGGCTCAACCCGCGCGACCCGGCCCAGTTCGTCGAGCGGGAGCTGCTCAAGCTGGCGCTCCAGCATCCGGACCTGGTCAGCCCGGCCTTCGACCACTACGGCGACGACGAGTTCCCGACCCCGCCGTACACCGCCGTCCGGCAGGCCGTCGCCAAGGCCGGCGGCGCCGCGTACGGGGCGACCCTGCCCGACTTCACCAGCGCGGTGCGCGAGGCGTCCCCGGACGACCGGGTGCGCTCGCTGGTCACCGAGCTGACGGTCGAGCCGGTGCGCTCGCGCCGCAAGGCGGACGCGATCTACGCGGGGGAGTTCCTGGTCAAGCTGCGCCTGCTGGCGGTGGACCGGCGGATCACCGAGGTCCGCGGCTACCTCCAGCGGCTCGGCCCCCGGGCCGAGGCCGAGCAGCTGCACGCGGTGCAGACCGAGCTGTGGCAGCTCCAGCAGTACGGCCAGCAGCTGCGCAGCCGGGGTGCGGCGGCGCTGTAGCGCCTCCCGCGGACCACCACGGGACCCGCACGCAGAAAGTCGGCGCACGAGTCTCGGCCACGGAGTGTGGCGTACCGCACACTGGAGGGCGTCCCACCTCCGTACAGCGCGGGTCCGCCAGAGTCGCGCCCGCCCCGAGGGGATGCCCGTGGAGCAAGGCGTCGTCGCAGCGACCACCACCAGTACGAGAGCGAACCAGGCCGGGCGGCAGGGGGCCGGGGAGCAGGAGACCCACCACAGCCGGGCCGGGGCGGCACCCCCGGACGGTGCCCGGGTCCCCGCCAAGGGCGTGCCGGAAGGCCACCCGGACGGCCCGGACCCCGGGCCGGGGTCCGAACCCGGGGTCGAGCCGGGCTTCGACGCGCGGGCCGGGGCCGAGGACCAGGACGAGCGCCGCGGGCCCGTCGACGACACCGGGCCGGCCGCCGACCTGCTGCGCCAGTACCTGCGCGAGATCGGCCGGATCCGGCTGCTCACCGCCGAGGAGGAGGTCGAGCTGGCCCGCCGGGTGGAGGCCGGCGTCTTCGCCGAGGAGCGGCTGGACGGCGACCCGCCGCCGCCCGACCCGCTGGCCGGCGAGCTGGACGCCCTGGTGGTGCGGGGCCGGATCGCCAAGCGCCGGCTGATCGAGGCGAACCTGCGGCTGGTGGTCTCCGTCGCCAAGCGCTACGTCGGCCGCGGGCTGACCCTGCTGGACCTCGTCCAGGAGGGCAACCTGGGCCTGATCCGGGCGGTCGAGAAGTTCGACTACACCCGCGGTTTCAAGTTCTCCACGTACGCGACCTGGTGGATCCGACAGGCGATGAGCCGGGCGCTGGCCGACCAGGCCCGGACGATCCGGGTGCCGGTGCACGTGGTCGAGCTGATCAACCGGGTGGTCCGGGCGAAGCGCGCCCTGCTCCAGGAGCGCGGCCTGGAACCGACGGCGGCCGAGATCGCCGCCACCCTGGAGCTGACCGAGGAGCGGGTGCGCGAGCTGCTCCGGCTGGCCCAGGAGCCGATCTCGCTGCACACCCCGGTCGGCGAGGAGGACGACGTCGCGTTCGGGGACCTGATCGAGGACGCCGACGCCGCCTCGCCCGCCGAGTCCGCGACCTTCCTGCTGCTGCGCCAGCACCTGGAGGCCGTCCTGGCCACCCTGGGGGAGCGGGAGCGCCAGGTCGTCCAGCTCCGCTACGGGCTGGACGACGGCCGCCCGCGCACGCTGGAGGAGATCGGCGCGGTGTTCGGCGTGACGCGGGAGCGGATCCGCCAGATCGAGTCGAAGACCCTGGTCAAGCTCCGAGACCACGCCTACGCCGAGCAGCTGCGCGGCTACCTCGACTAGGAGGCGGGCTGGGACGGGCCCGCAGACTGGGACGGGCCCGCCGGCTCGGCGGGAGTCACCGGTTCGATGGGCGCCGCCGGTTCGGTGGGCGCCGGGGCGGCCGGCGTGGCCGGGGCCGGGGTCGTGGGGGCTCCCGCGCCGGCGCCCGGCGGGGGAGAGGCCGCTCCGATCGGGATCGGGGTGGAGGCCACCACCGCGGCCAGGTCGGCGACCACCGCGGTGCAGTCGTGCCCGGCCGGCTGGTACCCGCAGACCTGGAAGGTGACGGCCGGGTCCGCCGCGTTCAGCATCGGCGAGTAGTTGTCGTAGCCCCAGTGGATGAGCGCCGTCTCGCTGTCGCCGTTGCCGTCGGTGATCGTGGCGTAGTCCTTCGGCTGGCCCTCGGTGATGGCCGCCCAGGCGGCCCGGCAGGTCTGGCTGTACCGGAGGTAGACGACCACCTTGCCGATCACCTGGGTCTGCAGGGTCCGGGCGTCCTTGCCGCAGCCGGTGGTCTTCGGGTCCTTGTGGGCGCAGCCGACGCCCTGGCAGGCCGGATCGCTCTTGGCGGTGGCAGCGGCGGCGGTGGGCGACACGGCCGGCTCGGCGGCCGCCGAGGCCTGCTCGTCGTGCCGGTTGAACCGCAGGCCCACCAGCACCAGCAGCAGCGCCAGCACGGCCGCGCCGGCGAGCAGCGCCGCCGGGCGCCGCCACCAGGCGAGGGGGGCGGGTCCCGGCTCCTGCCCGGACACCGCTGCCTCGTCGGCGGGTTCCTCCGCGGGGGCTTCCCCGGCGCCCGGGGGCTCCTCGGCGACGGCCGGCCGCTCCAGGCCGCCGCCCTCGCTCCCGCCTTCGGCCCTGCCCGCGTCCGCGTCCGCGCCCATGGCCACTGCCGGGGCCACCGTCGCCGGCTCCGCCACCGCCCGGCGCCACAGCGCCCGCAGCTCGGCCCCGTCGCAGTCGACCGTCCCGACCAGCGCCTCCAGCGCCTGCTCGGTGACGATCCGTTTGCCGTTGAGCCAGCGTTCCCAGGAGGCCCGGCTGTAGTGCGTTCGGGTGGCCAGCTCGGACAGCGAAAGCCCGGCGGCGTCCTTGATCGTCCGGAGCTCCTCCGCCAGGCGTCGGGCGGGCTCGGTCAGCTCCTCGGGCAGCTGCTTCCAGGCGGAACCCACTGCGGCGCTCCAAACTCGAGAAACGGGGGGCGGGGAACGGGTGAGCGACGGGGTCCGGGCCCGGGCCGTCCGGCGTCCGCGCTTCTCAAACCTGACCGTCCTGCCGTCCCAAACCCCAGGTCACGGCGCTGAGACGGACGGAAGTGTCTCACAACCCCCGGAGGCGCTCGAACATTCACGTGATCGTCGTGCAGAGTTCTCTGGCCGATGCGGTTCGCCCGTCGGCGAACGGTTCGGACACCGATCGACGACACGTCGTCGGTCCGCATCCGGTCCCGGTCCCCCACCGGGCCGGGGCAGCCTCGCGGGGGGAGGCTGCCCCGGCCCGACCGGGACGCTCCGGCGGGGAGGGCGCTTCACTGCCCCTCCCCGCCGTGACCTCTCCCCGGGCGTGCGGACCGGGCGTGCGGACGGGGCGTGCGGACGGGGCGTGCGGACGGTCAGTGGTGGAAGCCCGGCCGGGGCGGTACCCCGAGTTCCTGGAGGGGGACGGGCTGGCGCCGCAGCTCCGGCAGCAGCCGGTCGAGGTCGGCCAGCAGCAGGTCGGCGAGGTCCCGGGAGAAGCCGTTGCGGCAGACCACCCGGAGCACCGACAGGTCCTCCCGGTTCGCCGGGAAGGTGTACGCGGGCACCTGCCAGCCGCGCTCGCGCAGCCGCCGGGAGACGTCGAACACGTCGAACGGGAGGCCCTCCTCGGTGGTGAAGGCGAACACCGGCAGCTGGTCGCCCCGGGTCAGCAGCCGGAAGCCGTCCATCTTCTCGATCTGCCCGGCCAGGTAGGTGGCGACCTCGCGGCAGGCGCCCTGGACGGCCTGGAAGCCCTCCCGGCCGAGCCGCAGGAAGATGTAGTACTGGGCGACCACCTCGGCGCCGGGGCGGGAGAAGTTGAGGGCGAAGGTCGGCATCTCGCCACCCAGGTAGTTGACCCGGAAGACCAGTTCCTCAGGCAGCGCCGCCTTGTCGCGCCAGAGCGCCCAGCCCACGCCCGGGTACACCAGGCCGTACTTGTGGCCGGAGGTGTTGATCGAGGCCACCCGGGGCAGCCGGAAGTCCCAGACCAGCTCCGGGTCGAGGAAGGGCGCCACCATGCCGCCGGAGGCGCCGTCCACGTGCACCGGGACGTCGATGCCGGTGCGCTCCTGGAAGGCGTCCAGGGCCGCGCAGATCTCCGCGACCGGCTCGTACGAGCCGTCGAAGGTGGATCCGAGCACGCCGACCACACCGATGGTGTTCTCGTCGCACAGTGCGACCGCCTGTTCGGCGTCCAGGTGGAAGCGGGTGCCCTCCATCGGCGCCAGCCGCGTCTCGATCTCCCAGAAGTTGCAGAACTTCTCCCAGCAGACCTGCACGTTGGCGCCCATCACCAGGTTGGGCCGGGCCCCGGCGGCGTAGCGGTCGGCGTTGCGGCGCGTCCACCGGCGCTTGAGCGCCATGCCGGCCAGCATGCAGGCCTCGCTGGAGCCGGTGGTGGAGCAGCCGACCGTGGCGTCCGGGTCGGGGGCGTGCCAGAGGTCGGCGAGGATCGCCACGCAGCGCCGCTCCAGCTCGGCGGTCTGCGGGTACTCGTCCTTGTCGATCATGTTCTTGTCGAGGCACTCGGCCATCAGACGGGCGGCCTGGGCCTCCATCGAGGTGGTGACGAAGGTCGCCAGGTTGAGCTTGGCGTTGCCGTCCAGCATCAGCTCGTCGTGGACCAGCTGGTACGCGGTGTCGGCCGCGACCGGGCCCTCGCCGAGTCGGTGCAGCGGCGGGGCCAGCTTCATCGAGCCCAGCGGGTCGGCGATCGTCGGGTACGGGCCGATGCTCAGCCGGCGGTCGCCGCCGGCTCCCTTGTGCAGCGCCATGGCGTCCTGCCGTCCTTCGCGTCGGTGGGCGTGTCCCGTCCCACGCTGCCACCGGCCACCGGGTGACGCATCTTCACCGGCTGCTTCGAGCCAGGGGCGGGCCGGCCCCGCCCGGGGGTCAGGCCGAGGTCTCCGGGTGGATCTGGTCGCGGGCGGCCCGGTACTGCTGACGCACCGCCGAGCCGATTGCCAGGTCCTGCTCCCCGTCGGGCTCGACGGTCTCCGCGTCCGGCAGCTCCCAGGCCGGCGGCTCCGGGGTGCCCGCCAGCGCCCAGGCGGCCTGCCGGGCGGCCCCGCGGGCGGCGTGGGCGCCCGGCGGCGGCACCACGACCGGGACGCCGAACAGCATCGGCGCGATGTGCCGGACGGCGGGCAGCCGCCCTGCGGTGCCGAGCAGGAACACCCGCTTCACCGCGACGCCCCGGGCGCGCAGCACGTCGAGGGCGTCGGCGATGTTGCACAGCATGCCCTCGACGGCGGCCCGGGCCAGGTGCTGAGGGGTCATCGCCTCCGCCCGAAGGCCGGTCAGGGTGCCGGCCGCGTGCGGCAGCGCGGGGGTGCGCTCGCCGTCCAGGTACGGCAGCAGCACCAGACCGTAGGCGCCGGGGGTGGAGTGCAGGGCGAGGTCGCTGAGGCCCTCCAGGTCCCGGCCGAGCAGGGCGGCGGTGGAGCGCAGCACCTGGGCGGCGTTGAGGGTGGCGACCATCGGCAGGTGCCGGCCGCTGGCGTCGGCGAAGGAGGAGACCAGGCCGGAGGCGTCCACCACGGCCTCCTCGTGCACCGCGAAGATCGTCCCGGCGCTGCCGAGCGAGACCACCGCGTCGCCCGGGCCGAGGCCCAGGCCCAGCGCGGCGGCCATGTTGTCCCCGGTGCCGGCCGAGATCAGCAGGCCCTCGGGGGTGTGCCCGGCGGGCTCCGCCGGGGGCAGGACGTCGGGCAGCCGGAGTTCGTGGCCGAGCGCCAGCTCCACCAGGTCCTGCCGGTACTCGCCGGTGATCGGCGACCAGTAGCCGGTGCCGGAGGCGTCGCCGCGGTCGGTGGTGCGGCGCTTGGGGTGGCCGAGCAGCTGCCAGACCAGCCAGTCGTGCGGCAGCAGCACCTCGGCGACCCGGCGGGCGTTGGCCGGCTCGAACTCGGCCAGCCAGCGCAGCTTGGCGATGGTGTACGTGGGGGCGGGCACGGCGCCGATCGCGGCGGTCCAGGCGGCCGCGCCGCCGAAGGCGTCCAGCAGTTTGGCGGCGGCGCCGCTGGAGCGCGGGTCGTTCCACAGGATCGCGGGCCGGACCTGCACCCCGCCGGCGTCCAGGCCGATCATCCCGTGCTGCTGGGCGCTGACCCCGATCGCCCGGACGCCCTCCAGCAGGCCGCCGGTCGCGGCGTCGCCGAGCGAGTGCAGCCAGACCTGGGGGTCGGCCTCGCCCGGGCGCAGGTCCTGGTCCTCGGGGACGGGATGGGGCGCCTTGCCGGAGCGCAGGACGGCTCCGGTGTCGGCGTCGCACGCCACGATCCGGGTGCGGTTGGTCGAGCTGTCTATCCCCGCGACGATGGCCATGCCGAGATCATGCCTCAGCCGGACCCGGGACGCGTCCGGGCCGGGCGGGCCGTTGCCGCTTCGCGACCCCGGGTGGGGTTTCGCTTCGCCCTGTGGTCACCGTCCCGTCACGGACGGGAGGTAGGCCGCCGGGGACGTGTGTCACGTGACACACGTCCCCGGCGCGCCGTCACGGGCGGAACGTGCCCCAGCCGTCGTCCTCCGTCCGGGAGCGGTTGAGGTACGGCACCCGGTCGGTGACGGCGTTCGGCAGCCGGTCGCCGACCCGGTCCGCGACCGCGCCGGCCGCCTTCCCGGCCACCGCTCCGGCCTGCTGCCGGGCCCGGTCGGTCGCGCCCTGGACCGCGGGGTTCCGGGCGATCTGCCGGGTGACCTTGGCGATCTGTTCGTAGCGCTGGCGCCCGGCCCGCGAGCCCAGGACGTAGCCGGCCGCGAAACCCGCGGCCAACGACAGCTTCCACATGATCGGATCCACCCTCTCCTGGCGGCTTCTGCCGCATTGCCCTACCCGTCAGTCGGGACGGCGAACCGTCCGCGCCCCAGCATCCCCGCCCCCGTCGGCGGGCGCGCGCGGGGCGCGCCGGGCGGCAGCTGGGCGGCAAGCCGGGAAAGCGATTGGCGGACCACCCCCCCGAGTGCGCTAATGTATGTCCCGCAGCGAGCGCCGAGGAGCCCGGGAGACCGGGGGCCGAAGCGGAAGCCGATCCCCCATAGCTCAATTGGCAGAGCAGCCGACTGTTAATCGGCAGGTTATTGGTTCGAGTCCAATTGGGGGAGCTCGGGAAGAGGTCCCTTCGGGGTCCGGTTCCCGTCCGTGGTACGGAAGTCGAGTGCCGCGATCCCGCATAGCTCAATTGGCAGAGCAGCCGACTGTTAATCGGCAGGTTATTGGTTCGAGTCCAATTGCGGGAGCTGCACCGGGTCCGCCCGGTGACTGCTCAGAGCGAAGGCCCCTCGGTCGACCGGGGGGCCTTCGTGTTTCCGTCGTCCGGTCTCGCGGAGTGACGTACGCGACACCGCCCCCGGCGGGTCGCCGGGTCAGGTGGTCGCCTTCCGGTAGAGGTCGGCGACCCGCTGGTCGAAGGCGACGCTGTACGAGGTGCCGGGGGTGTCCCCGCCCTCCTGGTAGCCGCCGATCACGCCGACCACCGCGCCGTTCGCGGTGACCCACGGGCTGCCGCTGGTGCCGTCGGTGTAGCCGCCGCAGTCGAAGCGCTCCTGGGTGGGGCTCTGCGGGCTGGTCCGGACCGCGCAGGTGATCGGCTCGTCGCTCTCGTTCGGGTAGCCGGTGACCGAGACGGACAGCCCGAAGCCCTGGCCGGTGCCGAGCGGGTTGCCGCCGACCGTGTCCTCGATCTCCCGGCCGTCGAGCATGCCCACCGTGACGAAGGCCACGTCGTACTCGGGGTCGTCCTCGGTCGCCCAGCGCGGGTCCACCGTGATCGCCTTCACCGGCCAAGTCCCGTACGGGGTGTACCCGTTGCGGTAGCCGGGGGTGAACACCAGGCCGTCCAGCAGGCCGATCCGCCGGCTCTGCACGCAGTGCGCCGCGGTGACCAGCAGGTTGCCCCGGGGGCTGTGCACCACGCTCGCGGTGCAGGCCCGCGGGCCCTGCGCGGTGCGGATGGAGAGGGTGCCCACCCGGTCCCCGGTCGGGCTCTGCTGCGCCACCTCGGCGGTGGGCGCCCCGTCCTGCCCGCCGCACGCGGTGCCGACGGCCAGCAGCAGGGCGGCCAGCGCGGCCGTTCGAGCCGTGCGCGCGGGCCGGGCCGGGCGGGGGGCCATCGGGGCTCCGTCTCGTTCCTCGGGGCGGGCACCGGGGCCGTGCGTTCCGCCGTTCGTGAGGAAGATCTACCAGGCCGTGCCCGGCGGCGCCACTGCCGCGTGTCGGGCCCGCCGCCGGTCACCCGGTGGCGCGGTCGTACAGGGCCTGGACGCGGTCGCCGAAGTAGCTGCTGTACGAGGTGTCCGGGCTGTTGCCGCCCTCCTGGTAGCCGCCGATCACGCCGACCACGGTGCCGGTCCTGGTGGCCGGGTCGAAGTCGGTGACCCAGGGGCTGCCACTGGTGCCGCCGGTGTAGTCGGGGCAGTCGATCCGCAGCTGGGTGGGGCTCTGCTGGGTGGTGGTGTTGGAGCAGGTGATCGGGACGCCGCTGCTGCTCGGGTAGCCGGTGACCTTCACCGGGAGCCGGTAGCCCCGGTTGACGCCGAGCCGGTTGGCGCCGAGCACCTGTTGGACCTGCAGCCCGTTCTGCGCCTGGACGATCGCGAAGGCGACGTCCGCATCCGGGTCGGCGTGGTCGTTCCAGCCGTCGTCCACGGTGACGGCCAGCAGTGGCCAGACGCCGCTGGGGGTGTCGCCGTCGCGGTAGCCGGGGACGAAGACCAGGTCGCTGCGCCGGCCGAGCCTGGGGTCCCAGACGCAGTGGGCGGCCGTGACGACGAGGTTGAGCCCGGCGCTGTCGACCACGCTGGCGGTGCAGAAGTGGTCGCCGTCGGCGTTGCGCGTGAACACCGCGCCGACCAGGCCGTTGAGCACGGTGGGCTTGGCGGTGCGGGTGACGCCGGTGTGCCGGTCGGCCGCGCTCCTGAGCCGCTGTCGGTTCCAGCCGTGGCTGTCGGCGGAGGCGGCGGTGGGCGGCGCCGAGGTGACGGTCGGGGCGCTCCCGCCCGGCCCCGCCGCGGTGGTGCAGCCCGCCGCGGTCAGCACCAGTGCGAGCGCCGCGGCCGCCGCTCCCCTCCCGCGTGTCGTCATCCGTCCAGGCTGCCCCGGACGGACGCCCCGCCGCCACCCGGGCTGGGCCGACCGGGAGTCGAGCACCGTCGCGTACCCAGCTGCGCCCCCGGCGCGCACCACGGGTGATCGACCGGCTATGCTGCCCGGGACGGCCTCGCTGGGGCCGTCTGCTGCTGCCGTGCCGACGACCGGCGCGTGCGGCGAACCGGGGCGGTAGCTCAGCCGGTTAGAGCAGGGGACTCATAATCCCTTGGTCGTGGGTTCGAGTCCCACCCGCCCCACCTTCTCGATGTGCGACGAGCGTCGTACGAGCCTTTCGCGGGCGGGCCGCCGAGTCGGAGCCCCGCCGCCCTTTCACCGCCTGCGACGTCGCAGAGTCTAGGCCGCGGCCATCCCCTTTCCCGGGTGGCGCGCCGGAATTCACCCGCCCGTGGGCATCGGCCCCGACCCTCCCTGACGCCTGTCCGCCGCCTCCCCGCGGCGCTCTTCCCCCTTTCCCCGTTGCCGGACGCTGGCGCCGTGCGCGCAAAAAGTGATATCACTTTGACAGCTGAAGCGGGCACCCGCGCAGCGGACATCACCATTGGGGGGAGTCGGTCCCATGACCACACCGCGTTCCACCGTCGAGGACGGCCCTGTCCTGGACCTCCCGGTCCCCAACTTCACCGAACGGGCCATCACCGGGGCGGCCGGCCTGCCGGTGCTCGGCGGCACCCTGCTCGGCCTGCTCGCCGGAATCGGCTCGTTCGTCGTCGGCGCGGCCCAACTGTCCGTGAAGGCCAACGGGTTGGGCATCGCCCTGGTGGTCGTCGGACCGCTGCTGGTGCTCGGCTCGGTGCTGCTGATGTGCGGGCTGACGGTGGTCTCGCCCGGCCAGGCCCGGGTGGTCCAGCTGCTCGGGCGCTACCGCGGCACCGTCCGCGCCGAGGGCCTGACCTGGCTGAACCCGTTCACCAGCCGGCGCCGGATCTCCACCCGGATCCGCAACCACGAGACCGAGACCACCAAGGTCAACGACGCGGACGGCAACCCGATCGAGATGGCCGCCGTGGTGGTCTGGCAGGTCGAGGACACCGCGATGGCGGTGTTCGAGGTGGACGACTACGCCGACTTCGTCGCCATCCAGACCGAGACGGCCGTACGGCACATCGCCACCAGCTACCCCTACGACGCCCACCACGAGGGTCAGTTGTCGCTGCGCGACGGCGCGGACGAGATCGCCCGCAAGCTCTCCGCCGAGATCTCCGCCCGGGTCGCCTCGGCCGGGGTGCGGGTCATCGAGTCGCGGATCACCAGGCTCGCGTACGCTCCGGAGGTCGCCCAGGTGATGCTCCAGCGCCAGCAGGCCGGGGCCGTGGTGGCGGCGCGCAGGCTGATCGTCGAGGGCGCCGTCGGTATGGTCGAGGAGGCGCTGGACCGGCTCGCCGAACGCGATGTCGTGGACTTGGACGAGGAGCGCAAGGCCGCCATGGTGAGCAACCTCCTGGTGGTGCTCTGCGGCGACCGCGGCACCCAGCCCGTCGTGAACACGGGCTCCCTCTACCAGTAAGGCGAGGCCTTGGCGACGGAACGGAAGAAGATCCTGTTGCGACTGGACCCTTCAGTTCACGACGCGCTGGCCAGATGGGCCGGGGACGAACTGCGCAGCACCAACGCCCAGATCGAGTTCCTGCTCCGCCGCGCCCTCACCGACGCGGGACGGATGCCCAGCGGCGCGGCCAGGCTTCCCCGGCGCGGCCGCCCCCCCAAGGAGAGCCCGGAGAGCGGCGAGTCCGGCGAGGACTGACCGCGGGCCGGGGCTCAGAGAACCTTCGGAGACCGAGATGGACCTGCCCGACAACCTGCCCGAGAAGCTGTACCTGCTCGCCTACGACCCGCGGCGCGAGCGCACCACCCGGAACTCCTCGCTCAACCTGCTGCTCCAGGCGGCGGCGCTGACCGAGCTGCTGCGCCGGGGCCTGTTGTACGAGGAGGGCCGCAAGGCTGTCGCCCGGGTCCGCGGCGGCGCGGCCGAGGAGGGCCTCGACCCGTACAGCGCCCGTTTGTTGGGCCAGATCAGGGAGAGCCGGCCGCACAGCTGGAACTCCTGGGTCAGCCGCGCCAGGAGCACCGGCCGCGACCAGCCGGTCCGCCGGGTCCGGGACGGTCTGGCGGACTCCGGCCGGCTCACCCTCCGGTCGCACCGGGCGGCCGGGCTGTTCCCGGTGACCCTGGTCACCCTGGCGGACCCGGGGGTCCGCGAGGCGCTGGCGGCCTCCGTCACCGGGGCGCTGACCGGGCCGCTCAGCCGGGTCGACCCGGCCGACGCGGCGCTGACCGCCCTGGTCGCGGCGGGCCGGCTCGGCTCGGTCCTGAACGGCAGGCAGCGCCGGGAGCACCGGGGCCGGATCGCGAAGCTGACCCCGGCGGCCGGCCCGGTCCCGCGCGCGCTCGGCACGGCGCTGGCCTGGCGGATGGCGGGCCACGCGGCGGAGAGCGCGGCCCTGGGCTGACGGGCCGTCCGCGGGGGAGACGGCCCGCAAGAGGGCGCGGAGCCCGGTCACCGGTCCGGTGGCCGGGCTCCCGGCCGTCCGGGCGTACCGGCCCGTAAGCTGGCCGGATGCTCGAACCCGCCCTGCTGCCGACCCCGCTGGTGGACTGCACCGACGAGGCCTACGCCCGGGCCGGGGTGGAGTTGCGGCTGAAGCGGGACGACCTGCTGCACCCGACCGTCCCCGGCAACAAGTGGCGCAAGCTGGCGCCCAACCTGGCCGCCGCCGTGGAGCAGGGCCACACCCGGCTGCTGACCTTCGGCGGCGCCTACTCGACCCACCTGCGGGCCGTCGCGGCCGCCGCCGGGGCGCTCGGACTGGAGAGCGTCGGGCTGGTCCGCGGCGAGGAGCTGGCCGACCGGCCGCGCAACTGGTCGCTGCGGGCCGCCGAGGCGGCCGGGATGCGGCTGGAGTTCCTGACCCGGGCCGAGTACCGGGAGGCCACCGGCCGGGCCGAGGGGGAGCACGGCACGGACGCCCTGCTCCGCCGCTGGGGCCCCTGCCTGGTGCTCCCGGAGGGCGGCTCCAACGCGCTGGCCGCCGTCGGCGCGGCCGCGATCCCGGCCGAACTGCCCGGTCTCGGTGAGCGGGACGTGGTCTGCTGCCCGGTCGGCACGGGCGGCACCCTGGCCGGCATCGCGGCCGGCCTGCCGGCGGGCGCCCGGGCGCTCGGGGTCGCCGTGCTGCGCGGCGGCGAGGGCTACCTGGAGGCGGAGGTCACCCGGCTGCACCGGGCCGCGTACGGGCGGGGGTTCGACAACTGGCGGATCGACCACGCGCACCACGGCGGCGGCTACGGCAGGGTCCCGGCCGAACTGGCCGCCTTCGCCGAGCGGTTCGAGCGCCGCCACGGCATCCCGCTGGAGCGCCGCTACGTCGCCAAGCTGCTCGCCGCGCTGGCCGACCTGACGGCGGACGGCGCCTTCCCCCGCGGCACCCGCCTCACCGCCGTCGTCACCGGGCTGCCGGATCCGCGGTAGGGCTGCCTCGGCTCCGACGCGGACGGCCCGCGCTCCCGCCGTTCGGCGGGGAGGGCGGGCCGTCCGTCCGGCGGGAGGGCGCGATCAGCCGAAGGTCAGGTTCGCGCACGGGTCGGTGTCGGCGTTGCGGGTGTTCTCCGCTATGCCGGTGGGGATGCCGCTCGGCAGGCCCGGGGCGGTGCCGGGGGTGCTGCCGGCGGTGGTGCCCGGCGTGGTGCTGCCGGGGACGGCACCCGGGGTGGCGGCGGCCGGGACGCCGGGCTCCGGGCTCGGGGCGGCCGCCGGGTCGATCCGGGTGCCCGCCGCGCGGTAGTCGGCGCCGAGGGTGACGGTGATCGCCTCCGTGCCGGGCTCCTCGACCGTGGTGGCGCCGGGGAAGAGCGCCGCGACCTGGTCGGCGGTGGCCTTCAGCGCGGGGTCGTAGGCGACCCGGGTGGTCTGCCGCCCGGCGGAGGTGTGGCCCAGCGTGACGTTGCGGAAGCCGCGCGCCTTGAGGGTGTCGGCGCCGGATCCGGCCAGGCCGGGCGTGCCGACCCCGTTGACCACCGTGATCGGCGCCGCGGCCTGCTCCGCGGTGAGCGGGGTGCCGGGGGCCGTCGCGGCGGCGCCCGGGTCGGCGGTGGGGGAGGAGGCCGCCTGGCCCGTCCCGGAGGTGCTCTGCCCGTCCAGGGTGCGGTCCTCGCGCAGCAGCTTCCAGAGGGTGTCGGCGTCCGGCTGGACCAGCCGTACCCGGTCGCCGGCGAAGCGCCAGGGGGCGGTGACGAAGGAGACGTCGGAGAGCTTGATGTCCTGGATCGAGTGGGCGAAGTCCACCAGCTTCATCGCGGTGCCCAGCCCCTCGTCCACGGTGAGCGACTTGGTGGCCGCGTCGGCCAGCGGCAGCAGGGTGGGCAGTGAGAAGCCCTGGCCCTGCACCTTCTTGATCATCGAGGAGAGGAAGGCCTGCTGACGCTTCATCCGGCCTATGTCGGAGTTGTCGCCGATGCCGTGGCGGGCCCGCAGGTAGTCCACCGCGGACTGCCCGGAGAGCTTCTGGAGGCCCTTCTTGAGGTGTATGCCGTACTCGTTGACGTCGTTGGGGACGCAGGCGTCCACGCCGCCCACGGCGTCGGACATCGCGGCCGCGCCCTTGAAGTCGACCACGACGGTGTGGTCGACCCGCAGTCCGGTGAGCTTTTCCACGGTGTTCTGGGTGCAGGCCGGGTTGCCCTTCTCGGCCAGGCCCACGGTGAAGGCGGAGTTGAACATCTGGTCGGTCTTCGGCGCCGTCCAGGTGCCGTTCGGCAGCTTGCAGGACGGGATGGTGACCAGGGTGTCGCGGGGGATCGAGACGCCGACGGCGTGCTTGTGGTCGGCGTAGACGTGCACCAGGATCGCGGTGTCCGAGTGGCCGACGCCTTCGTCGCCGCCGCCCAGCGAGTCGTTGCCCTCGTCGCGGGTGTCCGAGCCGAGCAGCAGCACGTTGACCGGTACGGAGGCGCCCGGGCTTGCCGGGACGGGGGCCGGCGGGCGCTCGGTGGCGACGCCGCCCGGGTCGAAGGTGGTGATGTTGTTGTCCAGCCGGTGGTAGAACCAGGCTCCGGCGCCCACCACCGACAGCACCAGTACGGCGGCCAGGCCGATGGCGGTCCGCAGGTAGCGGCGCCGGCGCGTGCTGCTGCTCATCCTCCGTGCCCCCCGTCTTCAGGTCTCTCGCGTTCGATGTTCGAACGTTAGACGTTCCGGGAGGCGGTTCGGTTACCCCCCCGGGGCCTACGAGCAGCCCCGGGGTCCTGTGATGCTGGTCACGCGCCGGGGCCGGAGGCGCCCGCGAGCATCCTGCGGAGCAGGTCGCGCAGCGCCGTCCGCTCGTCCGGGCCGAGCGCGGCCAGCGGCTCGCGGGCGAAGTTCAGCGACTCGCGGAGCTCCTCGGAGGCGGCCGAGCCGGTGTCGGTGGCGGCGACCAGCTTGACCCGGCGGTCGTGCCGGTCGGCCTCGCGGGTCACGAAGCCGCGGGATTCGAGCCGGTCGACGATGCCGGTGATGTTGGAGGGCTCGCAGCTGAGCGTCTGGGCGATCTGGCGCATCGGCATCGGCCCGCGCCGCAGCAGGGCGAGCACCTTGGCCTGGGCGCCGGTGAGCGAGCGGGCGGCGGCGGCGTCCTCGTACTCGCGGTGGAACAGCGCGACCAGGTTGGCCATCAGGTCGACGACCTCGCGGGTGATCTCGTCGGGCTGCGGCGCGGCGTCCTCGATCGGCTGGGTGTCCATGGTCGAGAGTCTACCTGAAAAGTTGACAACATGAACCTTTCATGCCCATCGTTACTTCAGTTGCTCAACCTTTCAGGCGTTCGAACTTCATTCGAACCCGCGTCCCGACCCGCCCCCGAACCACAAGGAGCACACCCATGGCAGAGCAGGCCGCCGCCCCCGCGACCGCCCGTGAATGGCACCTCGCCGCCCGCCCGCAGGGCTGGCCGGTGCCGGCCGACTTCGCCCTGGTCGAGGCCCCGGTCCGCACCCCGGGCCCGGGCGAGATCCTGGTCCGCAACGCCTACCTCTCGGTGGACCCGTACATGCGCGGCCGGATGAACGACGTGAAGTCGTACGTCCCGCCGTTCCAGCTGGGCCAGGCCATGGACGGCGGCGCAGTCGGTCACGTCGTCGCCTCCGGGGCCGAGGGCTTCGCCCCGGGAGACGCGGTGCTGCACGGGCTCGGCTGGCGCGAGTACGCGACGCTGGACGCCCGGCACGCGGTCAAGGTCGACCCGGCCGCCGCCCCGCTCTCCGCCTACCTCGGCGTGCTCGGCATGCCCGGCCTGACCGCCTACTCCGGCCTGCTGGCCGTCGGCGGCCTCGAGGAGGGCGACAGGGTCTTCGTCTCCGGCGCGGCCGGCGCGGTCGGTTCGCTGGTCGGCCAGATCGCCAGGCTCAAGGGCGCCTCGCTGGTGGTCGGTTCGGCCGGCTCGGCGGAGAAGGTGGCCAAGCTGGTGGACGAGTACGGCTTCGACGCGGCCTTCAACTACAAGGACGCCCCGGTCGCCGAGCAGCTCGCCCAGGCCGCCCCGGACGGCATCGACCTCTACTTCGACAACGTCGGCGGCGACCACCTGGAGGCCGCGATCGGCGCGTTGAACGTGCACGGCCGCGCGGTGCTCTGCGGCGCGATCGCCCAGTACAACGACACCGCCGCGCCCGCCGCCCCGCGCAACCTCGCGCTCGCCATCGGCAAGCGGCTGCGCCTGGAGGGCATGCTGGTGCGCGACCACGCCGGGCTCCAGCAGCAGTTCGTCGCGGAGGTGGCCGGCTGGTTGAAGTCCGGTGAACTGCGCACCGAGGAGACCGTGGTGGACGGCGTCGAGAACGCTGCCGAGGCCTTCCTCGACCTGCTGCGCGGCGTCAACACCGGCAAGATGGTCGTCCGCCTGGGTGACTGACGGACCGTCAGGCATCCTGACCGCCCCGCCGCCCCGACCGGGCGGCGGGGCGTTCGTCACGGGCGGACCGCCGCCGGGCGCGGGTGCCGGGGCCGCACTACCGCATTCCGGCCGGATCCGAAAGTGCGTCATCCATCCTGTGGCGCCGCGCGGTACGGTGGTTCAGCCGGTGATGGGGCCGTTCGGGGGAGAGATCCGGCCGAGGGGTAGACCTCGTTGAGGATTCGACTAGCATTGAGCGAAAGCCTGTCCGTTTTGCTCAATTTAGTAGCTTAATGTCAGCTAACGTGAGTAACTGCGGATCAACTGCAGGCACGAGGCAGCTGGGGAAGGCGACCCTCGTCCACAGCCTGGAGGTCCCGGTGACGACACGTGGAGTCCTGTACGTCCACTCCGCGCCCCGCGCGCTGTGCCCGCACGTCGAGTGGGCCGTCGCGGGGGTGCTCGGTGTGCGGGTGAGCCTGGACTGGATCCGCCAGCCGGCCGCACCCGGGCACTGGCGCGCCGAACTCTCCTGGCAGGGGGAGCCCGGTACGGCCTCGAAGCTCGCCTCCGCGCTGCGCGGCTGGCAGTTGATGCGGTACGAGGTGACCAGCGAGCCCTGCGCCACGGCGGAGGGGGAGCGGTACAGCAGCACGCCCTCGCTGGGCATCTTCCACGCCGTCACCGGCATCCACGGCGACATCCTGATCCCCGAGGACCGGTTGCGCGCCGTCCTGGTGCGCGCCCGCAGCGAGGGGGCCGACCTGGAGGCCGAGGTCGCCCGGCTGCTCGGCAAGCCCTGGGACGACGAGCTGGAGCCGTTCCGGTACGCGGGCGAGGGCGCGCCGGTGCGCTGGCTGCACCAGGTGGTCTGAGGCCCGCCCCGGGGCCGTACCGGGGACGTGCGAAGGGGCCGGCGCTCGCGGAGAGCGCCGGCCCCTTCGTCGTGGGCGTCAGCGGGTGCGGAAGGCCAGCACCACGTTGTGGCCGCCGAAGCCGAACGAGTTGTTCAGCGCGGCGATCCGGCCCTCGGGCAGCTTGCGGGCCTCGCCGCGGACGATGTCGGCGTCCACGTCGTCGTCCAGCTCGTCCACGTTGATGGTCGGCGGGGCGACCCGGTGGTGCAGGGCCAGCACGGTGGCGACGGTCTCGACGCCGCCGGCGCCGCCCAGCAGGTGACCGGTCATCGACTTGGTGGCCGAGACGGCGATGTGGTCGAGGTCGTCGCCCAGTTCCTTGCGCAGCGCCTTCAGCTCGGCGGTGTCGCCCTGCGGGGTCGAGGTGGCGTGCGCGTTGACGTGCACGATCTCGGCCTTGTCCAGCTCGTTGCGCTCGAACAGGTCGGCCAGCGCGCGGGCCACGCCGGCGCCGGTCGGCTCGGGCTGGGCGATGTGGTGGGCGTCCGAGGACAGGCCCTGGCCCACGGCCTCGCAGTAGATCCGGGCGCCGCGCGCCTCGGCGTGCTCGACGGACTCCAGCACGACCACGCCGGCGCCCTCGCCCAGCACGAAGCCGTCGCGGGCCTTGTCGTACGGGCGGGAGGCGCGCTGGGGGTCGTCGTTCTTCTTGGACATCGCCATCATGTTGGCGAACGCGGCGATCGGCAGCGGGTGGATCGCCGCCTCGGTGCCGCCGGCCACCACGACGTCGGCGCGGCCGGTGCGGATCATCTCGATCGCGTAGCCGATCGCCTCGGCGCCGGAGGCGCAGGCGGAGACAGGGGTGTGCACGCCCGCGCGGGCGCCGACCTCCAGGCCGACGTTGGCCGCCGGGGAGTTGGGCATCAGCATCGGGACGGTGTGCGGGGAGACCTTGCGGGCGCCCTTCTCCTTCAGCACGTCGTACTGGTCGAGGAGGGTGGTCACGCCGCCGATGCCGGAGGCGATGACGGTGCCCAGGCGCTCGGGGGCGAGCTTGGAGGACTCGTCGGTGGCGGGGGTCTCGAAGCCGGCGTCGGCCCAGGCCTCGCGGGCGGCGATCAGCGCGAACTGGGCCGAGCGGTCCAGCTTGCGGGCCAGCGGGCGGGGAAGGATGTCGCCGGGCTCGACGGCGGTCCGCGCCGCGATCTTCACCGGCAGGTCCTCGGCCCACTCCTCGGTCAGGGCCGCCACGCCGGACGTGCCCGCGACCAGGTTCTCCCAGGTGCTGGCGGCGTCGGCGCCCAGCGGCGTGAAGGCGCCGATACCCGTGACGACCACGGTGCGATTTTCAGCGGTCACTGGTTTCTTCTTCTCTCACGTGTGCGGGGGTCGGCGGCGTGCCGAGGATGGGCCCGGCCGGGCGCCCGGTGAGGGCGTCCCGGCCGGAGAGGTCGGCCAGGCTCTACGAGCCCGGCCGACCGGTCAGCCCGGGCCGGCGTACGGGACGCCGGACGGGCTGGCCGAGTCGAACGAGTCGGTCGCTCAGGCGTTGAGGATGTAGTCCACCGCGTCGCCGACGGTCTTCAGGTTCTTGACCTCGTCGTCCGGGATCTTGACGTCGAAGCGCTCTTCGGCGGCCACGACGACCTCGACCATGGACAGCGAGTCGACGTCCAGGTCGTCGGTGAAGGACTTGTCGAGCTGGACGTCCTCGGTCGGGATACCGGCGATCTCGTTGACGATCTCGGCGAGACCTTCCAGGACCTCGTCCTTGGTAGCCATACTGGCTGCTCCTCTTCGGTGTTGAACGTGTCCGGCCGGCGGCCGGACACAGGCTTGTGGATGGCGCGAACGCGCCTAGGGGAGAGTAACGACTGCGGCGGCGTAGACGAGACCCGCCCCGAACCCGATGATCAGGGCCAGGTCCCCGCTGTGGGCCTCACCGCTCTCCAGCATGCGCTCCATCGCCAGCGGGATGGAGGCGGCGGAGGTGTTGCCGGTCTCGGCGATGTCGCGGGCGACAGGCACCGAATCCGGCAGCTTGAGCGCCTTGATCATGGCATCCGTGATCCGCATGTTGGCCTGGTGGGGGATGAACGCGCCGAGCTGGTCGGCGGTGATCCCGGCGGCGTCCAGCGCCTGCTGGGCCACCTTGGCCATCTCCCACACGGCCCAGCGGAAGACCGGCTGGCCGTCCATCTTCAGGGCCGGCCACTTCGTCTCCTCGCCCGCGCCGTTGACGGCGTCGGACTTGGCGAAGGCGGTGTCCCAGGCCTGGGTCTGGGTGATCAGCTCGGCCTGCGAGCCGTCCGAGCCCCAGATCAGCTTGCCGATGCCGGGCGTGTCGGACGGGCCGACGATCGCGGCGCCGGCGCCGTCGCCGAAGATGAAGGCGGTGGAGCGGTCCGACTTGTCGGTCAGGTCGCTGAGCCGCTCGACGCCGATGACCAGCACGTACTCGGCGTTGCCGCCGCGGATCATGCCGTCGGCCAGGCCCAGGCCGTAGCCGAAGCCGGCGCAGGCGGCCGAGATGTCGAAGGCCGGGGCGGTGCCGCAGCCGAGCCGCTCGGCGATCTCGGTGGCGATCGCGGGGGTCTGCTTGAAGTGCGAGACGGTCGAGACGATCACGCCGCCGATCTGGTCGGCGGTGATCCCGGCCTGGGCGATGGCCTTGCCGGCCGCCTGGACCGACATCTCGGCGACGGACTCGTCCGGGCCGGCCCAGCGGCGCTCGGCGATCCCGCTGCGGGTGCGGATCCACTCGTCCGAGGAGTCGATCCACTCCAGGACCTCGGAGTTGGGGATGACCCGGACCGGACGGTAGCCGCCGACGCCGTGGATGCGCGCGTACTGCGCGCCGTTCACCGGGCGGATCTGGGGCTTGGTCATGCCTGGGTCTCCTGCTCCTGACCGCCGTGCTCCGCGACGAGCGCGCGGGCCTTGTCGAGATCGGCGGGGGTCTTGAGGGCGAGCGTGGCCACACCCTTGAGGTTGCGCTTGAGCAGTCCGGTGAGGGTGCCCGCGGGGGACAGCTCGATCACGGCCGTCGCGCCCAGCTGCCCGAGGGTCTCCATGCAGAGGTCCCAGCGGACGGGGTTGGAGACCTGCGACACCAGGCGCGAGAGCACCTCGGCGCCGGACTCCACGACCGCGCCGTCCCGGTTGGAGACGTAGCGGACCAGCGGGTCGGCCGCGGTCAGGGTCGGGGCCAGCTTGGCCAGCCGCTCGACGCCCGGGGCCATGTGCTCGGTGTGGAAGGCACCGGCCACCTTGAGGGTGATCAGCTTGGCGCGCTCCGGCGGGTCCGCCTTCAGTGCCTCCAGCTGGGCCAGTGTGCCGGCGGCGACGATCTGGCCGCCGCCGTTGTTGTTGGCCGCGGTCAGGCCGTGCTCGGCGAGCTTCGCCGCGACCTCCTCCGGCTCGCCGCCGAGCACGGCGAGCATGCCGGTCTCGGTGACGGCGGCGGCCTCGGCCATGGCCTGGCCGCGCTCGCGCACAAAGGCCAGCGCGTCGTGGGCGGTGAGCACTCCGGCGCCGGCGGCGGCGGTGATCTCACCGACGCTGTGGCCGGCCACGGCGCCGACCAGCTTGCGGGCGGCGTCCTCGTCCGGGAACAGCTCCCGGGCGGTCACCAGACCGGCGGCGACCAGCAGCGGCTGGGCGACGGCGGTGTCCTTGATCTCCTCGGCGGACGCCTCGGTGCCGGCGTGCACCAGGTCGAGCCCGGCGACCTCCGACCAGCCGCGCAGGCGGTCGGCGACGCCGTCGAGCTCCAGCCAGGGGCTGAGGAAACCGGGGGACTGGGCACCCTGTCCAGGGGCGACGATTACGAGCACGGTTCAACCCTCTCTCGCCAGGCGCCCAGGGGCGGGTAGGCGACGGTAACGAAGAAAACCATCCGGGATTGTATGGTCCCTACACTCCGGCTCAGCCGGGCTCTCCGACGGCGCCCAGCCGGCCGAGGGCCAGCGCGATCCGCAGCGTGAACGCCGAACGTACGTCGGAGGGGGCGTACCCCGTGACGTCAGTCACACGTCGCAGCCGGTAGCGCACCGTGTTGGGGTGCACAAAGAGCATCCGGGCCGCGCCCTCCAGCGAGGAGGCCTGCTCCAGGTAGACGCTCAGCGTCTCCAGCAGGGCGGAGCCGGCCTCGTCCAGCGGTGTGTAGATCTCCTCCACCAGCTGACGGCGCGCGGCCTGGTCGCCGGCCAGCGCCCGCTCGGGCAGCAGGTCGTCGGCCAGCACCGGGCGAGGAGCGTCCGGCCAGGCGGCGCAGGCGCGCAGGCCGGCCGCGGCGGCGTGGGCCGAGCGGGTCGCGGAGAGCAGGTCGGGCACGGTCGGGCCGACCACCACCGGGCCCGGCGCGAACTGGCCGATCAGCGCCCGGGCCGCGTGTACCGGCTCCTTGTCGCCGCCGACCACGACCACCAGGCGCTTGCCCAGCACCCCGGTCAGCACGTTCAGCTTGGCGTAGCGGGCGGCCCGGCGGATCGCCTCGACCACCAGCTCGCTGTCGCCGTCCGGCGCGCTGCCCATCACCACCCGGACCTGGCTGGGCTGGCCCCAGCCGAGCGCCGCGGCCCGCGAGAGCACGCCCTCGTCGGCGTCGCCGGACAGCAGCGAGTTGACCACCAGCGCCTCCAGGCGGGCGTCCCAGGCGCCGCGCGCCTCGGCGGCCTGGGCGTACACCTGGGCGGTCGCGAAGGCGATCTCCCGGGCGTAGACCAGCACCGACTCGCGCATGTCGGCCTCGTCGCCGGGAGCGGCCACCTCCTCGATGGCCTCCTCCATCACCTCGATCGTGGTGCGGATCAGCTCGACGGTCTGGCGCAGGGTGATCGCCCTGGTCAGCTCGCGCGGGGCGGTGCCGAAGACGTCGGTGGAGATCGCCTGGGCGGCGTCGGGGTGGCGGTACCACTCGGTGAACGCGGCGATGCCGGCCTGGGCGACCAGGCCGATCCAGGACCGGTGCTCCGGCGGCATCCGCCGGTACCAGCCGAGCTGGTCGTCCATCCGCGAGATCGCGGCGGTGGCCAGCTTGCCGGAGGACTTCTCCAGCCGCTTGAGCGTCGCCGCCCGGCGCTCGGCGCGCTCGGCGGCGTTTCTGCGCTCCTGCGCGGTCAGGCGGGGCGCCGCGCGGCCCGGGCGGTCGCGGCCCGACCGGGCGGTCGGGCTCTTCCCGGTGGGGTCGGGTGCGGGGCTGGAGCTGGGGTCGTTCGTGGAGTTCGTGGAGGCGGCTGGCACAAGGACAAGACTGCCTCACGTGAGTGACTGCTCGTGCACAATCCCCGGCGGAGCGGCACGGTGGCAAGAGTCACACTCCGATGCCCACCCACTACGGTGGGGGCGTGACCGAAGCCGCCGCCCGCCCCCGTGCCGACCTGCGCCGCACCGCCGAGCGCTACCGCTCCGCCCCGGCCGAGGGCGTCGAGACCAGGCACGCGTTCTCCTTCTCCGGCCACTACGACCCGAAGAACACCCACTTCGGCGCGCTGCTCGCGTGCAACGAGGAACTCCTCGCCCCCGGGGCCGGGTTCGAGGAGCACAAGCACCGGGACACCGAGATCCTCACCTGGGTGCTGGAGGGCGCGCTGGCCCACCGGGACTCGCAGGGCCACAGCGGGGTGGTCCGGCCCGGGACGGTCCAGTACCTCAGCGCCGGCTCCGGCGTCACCCACACCGAGCGCAACGTCGGCGGTGCCACCGGTCCGGTCCGCTTCGTCCAGATGTGGCTCCAACCGGACGAGTTCGACGCGCCCCCCGCGTACGGCCTGCGCAAGGTGGAACCGGCGGACGGCGGGTTGACGCTACTGGCCTCCGGGCTGGAGCGCGACGCCGGGACGGACGCCCTGCGGCTGCGCCGCGGCGACGCCGCGCTCTGGCTGGCCACCGCAGGGCCGTGGCAGCCGCTGCCGCCGCTGCCCGAGGCGCCCTGGCGGTACGCCCACCTGATGGCCGGCTCGCTGGGCTACCGGACCGTCCCCGGGCCCAAGGGCGCCGGCCGCTCGATGGTGCCGGGCGACAGCGTGCGGATCACCGGCGAGGCCTTCGCCGATCCGGCGGCGGGCGAGACCGGCGCCGAACTCCTGCTCTGGGAGATGCACTCGCCGGTCTCGTACGGCTAGCCGCACGGCTCGGCTCAGTCCTTCGCGAGCTCTCCGAGGACCGCGTCCGAGAAGGCCGGCCAGGTCTCGACGGCCCACGGGCCGAAGTCCCGGTCGGTGAGCGCGACGCAGGCCACACCGGCCCGCGGGTCCACCCACAGGAAGGTGCCGGACTGGCCGAAGTGCCCGAAGGTCCCGGGGGAGTTGGCGGAGCCGGTCCAGTGCGGGCTCTTTTCGTCGCGGATCTCGAAGCCGAGGCCCCAGTCGTTCGGGCGCTGGTGGCCGTAGCCGGGCAGCACGCCGCTGGTGCCGGGGAAGGCGACCTCGCGGGTGGCCCGCAGGACGGTGGACGGGTCCAGCAGCTTGGGCGCCTGCAGCTCGGCGGCGAACCGGGCGAGGTCGGCGACGGTGGACAGGCCGCCGGCGCCGGCCGGGGACTTGTGCGCGGTGTGGAGCAGGGTGTCCGTCATGCCCAGCGGCTCGAACACCGCCTCGGCGACGTAGCGGGAGAACTCGATCCCGGCGGCCTCGGACAGTGCCCGGGCCAGCGCGTCGAAGCCCGCGTTGGAGTAGAGCCGGCGCTTGCCGGGCACACCGAACACCCGGTCCTCGTCGAAGCCCAGGCCGGAGGTGTGCGCGAGCAGGTGGCGGACGGTCGCCCCGGGCGGCCCGGCCGGGTCGTCCAGCTCGAACACGCCCTCCTCGACGGCGACCAGCGCCGCGTACGAGGTGAGCAGCTTGGTGACCGAGGCGAGCGGGAACAGGTGCTGCTGCGGCCCGTGCGCGCCCAGCACAGCGCCGTCCGCCCCCCGGACCACGGCCGCCGCGGCATGGGGCACCGGCCAGTTCTCGATCATCCGCAAGCTCTCCATGGGCCCGACTCTAGTCGCCGGGAAATCCGCCGGAGAAGGTGGTGGCGGAGCCACCCGGGTAGCGGCTTGCTTGGAGTGCACTCGAAGTCGGTAGCGTCGTTCACGTCGCACAGGACAGGGGGAACGAGCGATGGCCACACCCGAACGCGTCGAGATCGACCTGCGCAGCTGCTCCGAGGTGTTCAGCAGCCCGGCCGGCGATCCGGACCGCTCGCCGCGGCACACCATCAGCGAGGTCGCCGCGGCCAGCGGACTGACCGCCCACACCCTGCGCTGGTACGAGCGGATCGGCCTGCTGGACCCGGTCGGCCGGGCCGCGGGGGGCCGGCGCCGCTACTGCGACGCCGACCTGCACCGGCTGGCCTTTCTGGGCCGGCTGCGGCTGACCGGCATGTCCGTGGCGGACATGCTCAAATACGTGGACATGGCCCGCCAGGGCGAGCGGACCTACGAGGACCGGCGGCTGCTCCTGGAGGCCCAGCGCGAGGAGGTCCGGCAGCGGATCGTGGACCTCCAGGCCACCCTCGCCGTCCTCGACCACAAGATCGATCTCTATGCCGGGAAGGTCGCCGACCGCACCGGTACCCCGGTCCAATGCCAGAACATCCGTGTAGAGGAAGAGCAGAGCGCATGACTCAGACCGTCCTTCCCACCGTCGAACTCGGCACCGGAGGCCCGCTGGTGGGCGTCCAGGGCCTCGGCTGCATGGGCATGAGCGAGTTCTACGGCCACACCGACACCGGTGAGGCGCTCGCCACCCTGGACGCCGCCCTGGAGGCCGGCGTCACCCTCTTCGACACCGCCGACATGTACGGCTCCGGCCGCAACGAGGAGCTGATCGGCCCCTTCGTCCGGGCCAACCGGGACAAGGTGGTGCTCGCCACCAAGTTCTCCATCGTGCGCTCCGCGGAGGACGCCTCCGTCCGCGGCATCCGCAACGACCCGGAGTACATCCGGACCGCGGTCGACGCCTCGCTGCGCCGCCTCGGCGTCGACGTGATCGACCTGTACTACATGCACCGCCGCGACCCGGCCGTGCCGCTGGCCGACTCGGTCGGCGCCATGGCCGAGCTGGTGAAGGCCGGCAAGGTGCGCCACCTCGGCCTGTCCGAGGTGACCGGGGCGGAGCTGCGCGAGGCGCACGCGGTCCACCCGATCGCCGCGCTGCAGTCCGAGTGGTCGGTGTTCGCCCGCGACGTCGAGCGCACGGCGGTGCCGGCCGCCGCGGAGCTGGGCGTCGCCTTCGTGCCGTACTCGCCGCTCGGGCGTGGGTTCCTGACCGGTGCCTTCCAGAACGCCGAGGAGCTCCCGGCGGACGACTTCCGCCGGAACTTCCCGCGCTTCACCGGCGACAACGCCGCCGCCAACGGCGAACTGCTCGCCCCGCTGCGGGAGATCGCGGCGGCCCACGGCGTGACGCTCGCCCAGGTCGCGCTGGCCTGGGTGCACCAGCGGGCCGAGGCGCACGGGCTGGCCGTGGTGCCGATCCCGGGCACCCGCAAGCGCAGCCGGCTCGCCGAGAACACCGCGGCGGCGACGCTGCGGCTGACCGCAGAGGAACTGGCGCTGCTGGAGCCGGTGGCCGACCGGGTGGCGGGCAACCGCTACGCGGACATGAGCTCGACCTCGGCCGCGCGCGAGTAGCCGGACGCCGACGGCCCGGCGGGGCCGGGGAGTCCGTTCGGCGCTCCCCGGCCCCGCCGCGTCGGGTTCAGACCGTACGACCGGTCCAGGCGGCCAGCCGGGTGTGCACGTCGGCGTCCTCGGCGACCGGCCGGACGGCGGCGAACGGGACGCCAGGCACCCGCCGTTCGGCCGGCAGCGCGGACTCGGCGATGCCCAGCGCGGTCCGCGCCAGGTCGTCGTCCAGGGCGAAGCCGTTGTCCAGGGCGACGGCGATGTCCCAGGAGTGGGTCACCAGCTCCATCAGGTAGCCGCCCACCGCCGCCGCGCCGGGCACCTCGCCCCAGGGGACGACGGTCGGGCGGCCGAGCTTGGCGTCGTCCGCCCAGGCGGCGGTCACCCGGGCCCGGGCGCGGCCCAGCGCGGCCGGCCAGCCCTCGTCCGAGGGGTCCTCGATGGCGGGCACGGCGTCCCGGGCATGGCCGCCCTCGCCCAAGTAGGCGAACCGGTGGACGCCGCCGACCACGTGGTTCAGTAGCTCGCGCAGGGTGAACTCGGGGCAGGGCGTGGGCCGTTCGAGGTCGGCCGGGGTGATCGTGGCGAACAGCTTCTCCAGCTGGTCGAGGGCGCTGCGGTACTGCGGGCGGGCATCCTGGACGGCGGTCATCCGTGCTCAACTCCCTGGTGTCGGATGGTTTTTCGGGCTCGGAACGCAATCTCCCAGTAAAACCTGACAGCTGCCGTCAGGATTACTGGGATTCTTGGTGCATGAAGGCCGACCGCCTGCTCTCGATCCTCCTGCTGCTCCAGACCCGCGGCCAGGTGTCCGCCACCGAACTCGCCGAGCGGCTGGAGGTGTCCGTCCGCACCATCTACCGCGACGTCGAGTCGCTCTCCGCCGCCGGGGTGCCGGTGTTCACCGAACGCGGGCGGCACGGCGGCATCGGCCTGCTGCCCGGCTACCGCACCGACGTCACCGGCCTGACCGCGGACGAGGCCAGGGCGCTGTTCGTGCTCTCCGCCCAGGGCGCGCACAGCGACCTCGGGCTGGACGGCGCGCTCGGCTCGGCGCTGCGCAAGGTGATGGCGGCGCTGCCGGCCCCGCACCGGCCCGGCGCCGAGCGGATCAGCGAGCGGATCCTGGTCGACCCGGCCCGCTGGATGCAGACCCCAGGCGCGGCCGGCCCCGCCGCCGGGCCGGACCTCGGCGAACTGCAGTACGCCGTCTTCGCGGACCGGCGGCTGCGGCTGCGCTACCGGCACGGCGGCACGCCCGCGCCGGTGGAGTACACCGTCGACCCGTACGGGCTGGTGAGCAAGGCCGCGGTCTGGTACCTGGTGGCCGACCTGCACGGCGAGCCGCGGCTGTTCCGGGCCGACCGGGTGCTGGCCGCCGAGACCACCGAGGAGGCGGTGCGGCGCCGGGCCGGGGTCGGGCTCGGCGACGTCTGGGCGGTGCTGCGCGAGCAGGTGGAGCGGCTGCCGAAGGACGTGCCGGTGCGGGTGCGGGTCCGGCGCGGACGGCTGGACATGTTCCTGCGCATCCACGGCGGCCGGGTCACCGCCCCGCCGCCGGAGCCGGGTACGGGGCCGGCCGAGGAGTGGGCCGAGGTGGCAATGGCCTTCCCGGCCCCGGCGGCCGTCCGGTCGCTGCTGGCCTTCGGGGCGGAGGTCGAGGTGCTGGCCCCGCCGGCCGCCCGGCGGGAGCTCGCCCGGGCGGCGGCGGACGCCCTGCGGCTGTACCAGGAGCAGGGCGTCTAGGGGTCGGGCGTCCAGGCGCCGGGCCGCTACTGGTCGGGGTTCGGCCGGAGCACGTCCTGGTAGTGGCCGAGCGAGATCGCCGCGAAGTTGTGCAGGCTGTCGGTGCCCTCGCTGAAGTAGCCGTTGTGGCCGACCGCGCGGGCCGAGGAGATCTGCTCGGAGCCGAAGCCGCTCGCCGTCGGGTCGGCGCCGTGGCCGAGCCCGCCGACCTCCAGGAACGGCACGTTGCCGATCCAGTCGCTGGGGTTGCGGGTGGCCCAGACGTGCACGCCGGCGCCCAGCTCGGTGGTGCTCTGCACGCCCATGCCCGGGCTGCCGAAGACCATCAGGTCGGTGATGCCGGAGGTGTCGGACGGCGAGGCGGCCGCGCGCGGGATCTCCGGGGCGGCGGTGCCGCAGACCACCGAGCCGTACGAGTGGCAGAGCAGCGACGGCGGCGCGTCCGGCCGGGTGGTCTCCTTGAGCCCGGCGAGCAGCCGCTCCAGCCGGGGGGCGGCGACGTCGGCGAGCCGGGAGGTGGCCGCGTCCGGGCCGAGGCCGGAGGGGGTGACGTAGCCGGTCCAGGAGATCACGGCGGTCCGGGTGCCCGCCGCCTGGTGCCGCTCCTCGGCGTACAGGGCGCGGGCCATCCCGGCCGGGGAGCGCAGTGGATCCGCGGCCTGGTCGTGGTGGCCGAGGTCGGCGTCCGAGCCGGGGACGAGCACGGAGATCCGCTCGGCGTCGGCGAGGTCGCCCCACACCTCGGTGACCAGGCCGCGGCCGCGCGGGTCGAAGGCCAGGATCTGCCGGTCCGGGGCGAGCAGGTGTTCGACGTCGTTGGCGCGGGAGACGGCCAGCGCGCGGGTGTCGGAGTCCAGCTTGCGGTCCGCGGCGCGGGCCCGGGCCTGGTCGCGCTCGGCGGCCAGGGCGATCCGGTTGGCGCGGTAGCGCAGGTCCAGCGGGGCGCCGTCGTAGTTGCCGACGACCAGCGGGTAGTCCTGGATGAGCCGGTCCAGCTCGGTGGGCGCGAGCGAGGCGAAGAACGCCGCGGCGGCGGCCGGCGTGGTGGTGGCCGGGTCGGGCAGGGAGCGGCCGAAGGAGTGGTCCTGGATCCAGGCGGCGCTGCCGGCCGGAGGCGTGGAGATCGCCAGCTGTTCGGAGGAGACCGCGGCCGCGGCGGCGGAGGCTCCGGCGTCGGCGAGCACCGCGCAGCCGGCGAACGCCCCGATCAGTACCCGCTTCCAGCGTCGACGGTTGCGCACCGCACCAACTCCCTTGGGGCCCGTCACCGTTTCGCGGGCGGTGCCCGGAGGGTGCGATGGTTCTGCTGACTTCCCTGCGCAAGCCTAGGGCGCCCGACGGGGCGGCGGGAACGCCTAAACTGTGGGATGGATCACATGAACCGGGGGTGTCCTCACGGCGTCTCCCAGTGGTTCGGGCGGCGCGTGCGGTCGGGTGCGACAGGGGCCGGCGGGGTGGCGCTCAGGCGTCGAACTCGCGCACCAGGCGCTTCGGCGCCGTCCGCCGCCAGGCCTCGGTGACCAGGTCGTGCAGCTCGTCCCGGTCCACCAGGTCCAGCCGGACGCTCACCCAGCCGTGTCGCCCGACGTACGGGGCGGAGGAGAACACCTCGGGCTCGGCGGCGAGCAGTTCGGCCTGGTCCTCGGGGGAGGCCTTCACGCTGACGCGCTCCCCGTCGGGTGCGCCCATCGCGAAGATCCGGCCGCGGACCCGCAGCGTCTCGATGTCCCAGGTCGGCTCCTGGACGGCCTCGGGTAGGGCCAGACCCATCGCGCGGAACTCGTCGAACGTCACCATGGCGGCAGGGTAGGGCAGGGCACCGACAGCGCGCCCCCGGCGCGCGGCACGGCGCACCGGGGGCGGCTCACGCCTGGCGTGCCGTCACACCACACCCAGCGCGTACGCGGCGAACAGCGCCGCCGCCGCCCCGGCCACCGCCTTGCCGCCCCGCGAGAAGGCCGTCCACGGGCCGTCGAACCGGCGGGTGAACCAGCCGACCGCCACCAGTACGGCGCCGAACAGCGGCAGCAGCGCCAGCCGGGCGGCCACCCAGCCGAGCGAGTCCGGCGCGGTGGTCAGGCCCGGGACGGCGCCCAGGACGGCCGCGCCCGGCACCGCGACCGCGAGCATCGCGCTCTGGTGCCAGCAGAAGACCGTCATCGCCGACAGGTTGACCACCACGACCGGCAGCCACAGCAGCGGGCGGCGGGTCAGCAGCCGGCCCAGCCGCTCCCGCAGCAGCACCGCGGCGCCGCACTGGAACGCGGCCAGGGCGAGCACCAGCAGGGACGGCGGGTGCGAGTTGGTTCGCGCGGCCCCGGGCACGCCGACCATGCTGGCCGGGTAGTGGAAGACCAGCAGCAGCGCGGCGAACAGCGCGCCGCCGCCGAGCAGCAGCACCCGGGCCGCCGGGCGGCCGAGCCGGCCCTGCGCCCAGAGCACGCCCAGCTGGTAGCCGAACAGCCAGCCCGGCAGGATGTTCAGCAGCGCCACCCAGGACGGCACCGCCCCGGCCCACGGCCCGTACCGCAGCAGGTCGACGGCGGCGACCACGACCACCGGCAGGCCCGCCGACCAGCCGCCGAGCCGGCGCCCGGCGGCCACGCAGAGCGGGGTGAGCGCGGTCAGCCCCAGGTAGACGGCGATGTACCAGAGCGGCTGCACCACCAGGGTGGCGCCGGTGCGCAGGGTGTCCGCGGGGACGCCGAGCGCGGGCAGCAGCGGGACCAGCGCCGCCCAGACGGCCGCCACCCCGAGCACCGGGCGCAGCAGCCGGACGGTACGGGCCCACAGCCAGTCGCGGGTCCGCAGGCCCTTGGCCCGGGCGCGCTCCAGCGAGCGGACCGAGGAGTGGCCGCCGACCAGGAAGAACACCCCGAGCATCTGGAGCACCCAGCTGAGCGGGGCGAAGAAGTCGAGGGTGGAGAGCGGGCTGGCGTTGTGCAGGGCGCCGTCGGGGGTGCGGGTGAAGCCGCCGAGCATCCAGTGTCCGACGGGCACGGCGAGCAGGGCCAGGGCGCGCAGCCCGTCCAGGGCGCGGTCGCGGTCGGCCGGGGTCTTCGCGTCGACGCGGGCGGCGGCGCGGCGCAGGGCGGTGAGCGGGCTGGGGGTGGTGGTGCCGGCCATGGCGTGGTGTTCCTTCCGGTGCGGGCGGTCAGGCGCGGCCGAGCGCGACGTCGGCGTAGGCGGCGAGGGAGGCGGTGCCGGGGGCGAAGTAGCCGGTGTGGCCGTGGGATCCGGTGGCGGGCAGCGGGCGGGCCCCGAAGCCGGTGCCGGTCGGGTCGGCGCCGTGGCCGAGGCCGAACAGCCGGACGTTGGGCACCTCGCCGATCCAGTCGGAGCCGTTGCGGGTGGTGGCCCAGAGCGGGACGCCCGGGTCGAGGTCGGCGGCCGAGTCGACGCCCATGCCGGGCGAGCCGAGCACCACCACGCCGGAGGCCTGCGCGGGCGTGGGGCGGGCCAGGCCGCAGACCACGGAGCCGTAGCTGTGGCAGAACACGGTGGGCGGGGCCTGTGGGCGGGTGGTGACGGCGAGTCCGTCGAGCAGTCGGGTGAGGCGCGGGGCGCCGGCCCGGGCCAGGTCCTCGGTGGCGGCGTCCGGGCCGAGGCCGAGCGGGGTGGTGTAGCCGGCCCAGGCGATCACGGCGGTCTGCCGGTCGGTGGCGTCCAGGAGGGCGCGGGCCATGCCGGCGGGGGTGCCGTACGGGTCGGAGGCGCGGTCGAAGCGGAGCAGGTCGATGTCCGAGCCGGGGACGATCACGGCGGTGCGGCGGGCGGTGGCGAGGTCGCCGTACACCTCGGCGACCTGGCCGCGGCCGCGCGGGTCGAAGGCGAGGACCTGGCGGCCGCCGTCCAGCAGGGCTCGGTAGCGCTCGGCCCGGGTGCGGGCGGCCGCGTGGTCCTGCGGGGTGAGTGCGGGGTCGGTGGCCCGGGCGAGTTCGCGGGTGCGTTCGGCGGCCAGGGCGAGGGCGTTGGCCCGGTACCGGAGGGCGACCGGGGCGCCGTCCAGGTTGCCGACCACCAGCGGGTGCCGGGCGGCCAGGGCCTCCTGCGTGGCCGGGGCCAACCCGGCGAAGAACGCGGCGACAAGGGCCGGGGCGGCGGTGGCCGGGTCGGGCGGCCGCAGGCCGAGCGAGGTGTCGGCGGTCCAGGCGGCGCTGCCGGGCGGCGGGCCGGTGACGGGGGTCTGGGTGTCGGCGGCCCAGCCGCCCGTGCCGAGCGCCACCGCCAGTGCCAGCGCGGTGGCGGCGATCGCCCGTCTGGTCCGGAACCTGCGCATGTCCGTGCTCCCCCTCGTCGGCGCGGCCGCCGAGTCGGTTCGGCGTCCGGTGGAGAGGAAGGTAGGAACGCGACGGCCCCGCGGACGTCACACCGCGGGGCCAACTCCCGGGTGCTACCCGGGTATCAGGGGGGCCGCCCGAGCGGGCGGGCGCCGGCTACTGACCCGGTGCCACCAGGCCCGACTCGTAGGCCAGGACGACCGCCTGGGCGCGGTCGCGCAGGCCGAGCTTGGCGAGGATCCGCCCGATGTGCGTCTTGACGGTCTGCTCGGCGAGCACCAGTCCGGCGGCTATCTCCTGGTTGGACAGGCCGCGGGCGATCAGCTCCAGCACCTCGGTCTCGCGCGGGGTCAGGCCGTTGAGCCGCACCTTGGGGTCGCGGCGCTTCGCCGGGCGGGTGCGGGCGAAGTCCTCGATCAGCCGGCGGGTCACCGAGGGGGCGAGCAGCGCCTCGCCGGCGGCGACCACCCGGACCGCGGCGATCAGGTCGGCCGGCGGGGCGTCCTTGAGCAGGAAGCCGCTGGCCCCGGCGCGCAGCGCCTCGTACACGTAGTCGTCCACGTCGAAGGTGGTCAGCATCAGCACCTTGGGCCGGTGGGCGCCGGGCACCTCGGGGTCGAGCAGCCGCCGGGCCGCCTCCAGGCCGTCCATGACGGGCATCCGGACGTCCATCAGCACCACGTCCGGGTGGGTGCGGCCGTTGACCTCCAGGGCCTGGGCGCCGTCCGCCGCGTCCCCCACCACGTCGATGTCGCTCTGGGCGTTGAGCAGGGCCGCGAAGCCGGCGCGCACCATGGCCTGGTCGTCGACGATGATCACGCGGATGGTCATGCGGTGGTCTCCCGGGGGGTGTCGGGGCTGTCGGGGCGGTCGAGGGGCAGGACGGCGGCCACCTTGAAGCCGCCGTCCGGCAGCGGACCGGTGTCCAGCCTGCCACCGACCAGCCGGACGCGTTCGCGCATTCCGACCAGCCCCTGCCCGGTGCCCTCCACCGAGGCCTCCAGCGACTCGGTGGGTTGCGGCGGGGGCGCGTTGACCACCGTCACCAGCAGCGCCGGGCCGTCCGTGGTCAGCGAGACCCAGGTCCGCGCGCCGGGGGCGTGCCGCACCACGTTGGCCAGCGCCTCCTGCACGATCCGGTACGCGGACAGCCCGACGGCCTGCGGCGCCTGGCCTGCCAGGTCCGCCGCGTCCGGCTCCAGGGTCAGTTCGGCCGCCACCCCGGCCCGGCCCACCGTCTCGACCAGCTGGGCGAGTTGACCGACCCCGGGCTGGGGCGCCTTGTCCCCGCCGGACTCCTCGCTGCGCAGCACGCCGAGCAGCCGGCGCATCTCGGCCAGCGACTCGCGGGCGGTGCCGGCTATCGCGGTGAACTCCTCGGCGGCCTCGTCCGGTACGCCGCCGATCCGGTACGGCGCGCTGGCCGCCTGCACCGCGATGACCGACATGTGGTGGGCCACCACGTCGTGCAACTCCCGTGCGATCCGGGCGCGTTCCTCCAGCAGCGTGCGGCGTTCGCGCTCGACCTCGCTGATCTGCTCCTGCTCGGTGAGCAGCCGGCGGGCCACGGCGCGGTCCCGGACGGCCCAGCCGAGCAGCAGCGCGGCGCCGCTGAGCGCGATCAGCAGCACGGTGGTGCCGTCGCCGGGCCGGGGCAGGCCGAGGGTGGTGGTGACCACGGTGAGCAGGATGGTGGCGACCCAGACCGAGACCAGGGTGGCCCGGCTCTCCCGCAGCGCGAGGGCGAGCAGCAGGAAGACGTACCCGATGATCATCGGAGCCGTCCACGGCCAGCTGCCCATCACCTGCTCGTGGCGGGCGGTGATGGCGGCGGTGGCGACCAGGGTGGCGGCGCTGATCCACCAGGCGGCCAGCGGCCGGGTGACGGCGAGGAACAGCGGCGTGGTCTGGGCGACGGTCAGCGCGCCGGCCACCGGCACCGCCAGGCCGTAGAAGCCGACCAGGTTGACGATCCCGGTGGGGATCAGCGAGGCCTGCAGGATGATCACGACGATGTACGGGAGCCGGCGCACCCAGCGCCGGCGGGAGTCCCCGAGCAGCGGGGTGTGGTCCTCGCTCGGGGTGGTCAGGTGGTGCCGCAGGGTGCGCAGTTGGCGCAGCGCGAACCCGCGGCCGTCGGCTCTGGTGGGCGTTTTCATCGGGGGCCACCCTAGGTGGCCGGGCCCGTGTCGGGCGTCGGACTGGAGCGCGAACTTCCGGGTGGTACCGGGGTATCGGGTGATACCCCGGTATGACGGGCGGGGTCCGGGCGGTACCGCGGGTGGGTGGTGCTACGGGCGCCAGTGGCCGGCCAGGGCGGGGCCGAGCTGGTCGAAGTAGCGCTCGATCACCGCGACCATGCCCTCGGGGCCGGCCGGCTCGCGTTCGGCGCTCCAGGCCAGGTGGGCCGAGCGCAGCAGGCTGGCGAAGACGGCGGCGAGCACGGCCGGGCGCAGGTCCTCGGCCGGGTCCAGGCCCTCGCGTTCGGCGAGCACCTGGATCACCACCTGCTCCTGCTCGGTGACCCGGCGCAGGTGGGCGGCGAGCAGCGGGGGCGTCTCCTCGATCATCCGCATGAGTTCGAGGGCGCTGTGGATCGAGTCGGGGCCGGAGCCCTCCGCGCTGCCGAGGTCGAGCCAGGCCTTGACGATCGCGGCGCGCAGGGCCTGGAGCGGGGTCTCCTCGGCCGGGCGGCGGCGCAGGCACGCGATGAAGTAGTCCTCGGCCACGGCCATCACGGCGAGCGCGACCTCGTCCTTGTTGGCGAAGTAGCGGAAGAAGGTGCGCTGGGAGACGTCGACGGCGGAGGCGATCTCGTCGACGGTCGTGTGGGCGAAGCCCTGCCGGAGGAAGAGCACGTGGGCGGCCTGGATCAGGGCGGTCCGGGTCTGCTGCTTCTTGCGCTCGCGCAGCCCCGGTGTGCGGGCGGGGCCCTCCGGGGCGTCGGTGGTGCGGGGGGCGTGAGCGGCCATGGCGGGGGCCTTCCGGAGCGCGGGGTGGGGCGGGTGGGAGCACAACCTTAGCGCTCTGACAAATGTCAGTGCTGGTCAGAAGTCACTGTTTGCCGTATGTCAGAGGCTGACATAATCTGCCGTGGTGGCGTCCGTCGGGCCGGGGCACCTGTGGGGACGGGTGGGCCGGGGCGCCACGACCACGTCCTGAACCGAGCCACGCCCCCGGAGGGCCCAGATGAGCCAGTCCGTCGTGAAGAACTCCGAGGCGGACGCACCGCCGCCGCCGAATCCACCGTCGGGGGGCGGCCTCAAGGGGCACCCCTGGCTGACCCTGCTGACCGTCGCGGTCGGCGTCATGATGGTCGCGCTGGACGGCACGATCGTCGCCATCGCCAACCCGGTGATCCAGGAGAAGCTGCACGCGGCGCCCTCCGAGATCCAGTGGGTCACCAGCGGCTACCTGCTGGCCCTGGCGGTCTTCCTGATCACCGCCGGCAAGATCGGTGACCGCTTCGGCCACAAGAGCACCTTCCTGGTCGGCGCGGTGGGCTTCGCCGCCACCTCGGCCGCGATCGGCTTCGCCGGCAACATCCAGACCGTGATCGCCTTCCGGGTGCTCCAGGGCCTGTTCGGCGCGCTGCTCCAGCCGGCCGCGCTCGGCCTGCTGCGCGGGGCCTTCCCGGCCGAGAAGCTCAACATGGCGATCGGCATCTGGGGCGGCGTGATCGGCGCCTCCACCGCGGCCGGTCCGATCGTCGGCGGCCTGCTGGTCGAGCACGTCAGCTGGGAGTCGGTGTTCTTCATCAACATCCCGGTCGGCCTGATCGCGCTGGCGCTGGGCCTGTGGATCCTCAGGGACGTCCGGGCCGAGAACGCCGCCAAGTCCTTCGACCTGCCGGGCATCGCGCTGCTCTCGGTGGGGATGTTCGCGCTGGTCTTCGGCATCATCAAGGCCCCCGAGTGGGGCTGGGGCGACACCAGGACGCTGCTGTTCCTGGGCGGCGCGGTGGTCCTGATGGTGCTGTTCGCGTTCTGGCAGGGCCGGGCGAAGGAGCCGCTGGTCCCGCTCGGCCTGTTCCGCTCGGTGCCGCTGTCGGCGGGCGTGCTGCTGATGGTGCTGATGGCCTTCGCGTTCTTCGGCGCGCTCTTCTTCGTGACCTTCTACCTCCAGAACGTGCACGGGATGAAGCCGGTCGAGGCGGGCGTCCACCTGCTGCCGATGACCGGCATGATGATCGTCGGTTCGCCGCTGGCCGGCATCGCGATCGGCAAGCTGGGCCCGCGCATCCCGATCGTGGCCGGCATGCTGATCACCACCGCCGCGATGTTCGGCATGTCCACCCTGGAGACCGACTCCGGCAACGGCGTGATGTCGCTCTGGTTCGTCCTGCTGGGCCTCGGCCTCAGCCCGGTCATGGTCGGCGCCACCGAGGTGGTCGTCGGCAACGCCCCGCTGGAGCTCTCCGGCGTGGCCGGCGGCCTCCAGCAGGCCGCGATGCAGGTCGGCGGCAGCCTCGGCACCGCGGCGCTGGGCGCGCTGATGGCCGCGAAGGTCGGCGACGTGCTGCCGGGCAACTGGGCCAAGGCCGGCCTGCCGCCGGTCGAGGGCACGGCGGGCGAGGGCCTCAAGCAGGCCGCCCAGCTCGGCATCGCCCCGCCGGCCCCGGCCGGCACCCCGCAGCAGGCGGTGGACGCGATGGCCGGCGCCGTCCACGAGTCCTTCGTGAGCGGCATGTCGCTCGCCTTCGCGGTGGCCGCCGTGGTGGCCTTCGCCGCCGCCGTGCTCGGCCTGCTCACCCGCCGCGGCACCACCGACGCGGGCCCGGCCGTGCACATCTGACGGGCGCCCCCGACGCCGCAACGCCACGGCCCCGGACTCCTCGGAGTCCGGGGCCGTCGTGGTGCTCCCGCCGTCAGGCGCGCGAGTGCGCGGCGCACGCCGAAGGGCCGGACCCCCGTACGGGAGTCCGGCCCCTCAGTGCCTACGGGCTGATCAGGCTTCGCCGCCGGCGGCACCCGGGTCGGCCGCGGCCACGTCCAGCAGCTGGTAGCGGTCGATCGCGTCCTTCAGCGCCGAGCGGTCGATCTTGCCCTGCTTGGCGAGCTCGGTGAGCACCCCCAGGACGACCGACTGCGCGTCGATGTGGAAGAAGCGACGGGCCGCGCCACGGGTGTCGGCGAAGCCGAAGCCGTCGGCACCCAGCGACTGGTACTGGCCCGGCACCCAGCGGGCGATCTGGTCCGGCACCGCGCGCATCCAGTCGGACACCGCGACGACCGGGCCCTCGGAGCCCTGGAGCTTCTGGGTGACGTACGGCACCCGCTGCTGCTCCTCGGGGTGCAGCAGGTTGAACTCCTCGGCCTCCACCGCGTCGCGGCGCAGCTCGTTCCAGGAGGTCGCGGACCAGACGTCGGCCTTGACGTTCCACTCCTCGGCGAGGATGCGCTGGGCCTCCAGGGCCCACGGCACGGCCACGCCGGAGGCGAGGATCTGGGCCGGGATCTGGCCGGCGGTGCCCGGCGCGTACTTGTGCAGACCCTTGAGGATGCCCTCGACGTCCACGTTCTCGGGCTCGGCCGGCATCTTGATCGGCTCGTTGTAGACGGTGAGGTAGTAGAACACGTCCTCGCCGTGCGGGTGTTCGGCGCTGGAGCCGTACATCCGGCGCAGACCGTCCTGGACGATGTGCGCGATCTCGAAGCCGTACGCCGGGTCGTAGGCCACGACGCCCGGGTTGGTCGAGGCCAGCAGGTGCGAGTGGCCGTCGGCGTGCTGCAGGCCCTCACCGGTCAGCGTGGTGCGGCCGGCGGTGGCGCCGATCACGAAGCCGCGGGCCAGCTGGTCGGCCATCTGCCAGAACTGGTCGCCGGTGCGCTGGAACCCGAACATCGAGTAGAAGACGTACACCGGGATCAGCGGCTCGCCGTGGGTCGCGTAGGACGAGCCGGCGGCGATCAGCGAGGCGGTGCAGCCGGCCTCGGAGATGCCGTCGTGCAGCATCTGGCCCTTCGGCGACTCCTTGTAGGCCAGCAGCAGGTCCCGGTCGACCGACTCGTAGGTCTGGCCGAGCGGGTTGTAGATCTTGGCCGACGGGAACAGCGAGTCCATGCCGAAGGTGCGGTACTCGTCCGGGGCGATCGGCACGAAGCGGTTGCCGATGCCCTTGTCCCGCATGAGGTCCTTGAGCACCCGGACGAACGCCATGGTGGTGGCGATGGTCTGGTTGCCGGAACCCTTCTTGACCGCCTTGTAGGCGTCGTCGCCGGGCAGCTCCAGCTTCCGCGGGCGGACCTTGCGGGTCGGCACGTAGCCGCCGAGCTCCTGCCGGCGGTCGTGCATGTACTGGATCTCCTCCGAGTCGCGACCCGGGTGGTAGTAGGGCGGGTAGCCCTCGTCCAGCTGCTTGTCGGTGATCGGCAGGTGCAGCCGGTCGCGGAAGCGCTTCAGGTCCTCGACCGTCAGCTTCTTCATCTGGTGGGTGGCGTTGCGGCCCTCGAAGTTGGGGCCCAGCGTCCAGCCCTTGACCGTCTGCGCCAGGATGACCGTCGGCTGGCCCTTGTGCTCGCGGGCGGCCTTGAACGCGGCGTAGACCTTCTTGTGGTCGTGGCCGCCGCGACCCAGGTGCTGGATCTGCTGGTCGGACATGTTCTCGACCATCGCGCGCAGGCGCAGGTCGCTGCCGAAGAAGTGCTCGCGGATGTAGTCGCCGGTCTCGGTCGCGTAGGTCTGGAACTGGCCGTCCGGGGTGGTGTTCATCTTGTTCACCAGGACGCCGTCGCGGTCCTGCGCGAGCAGCGGGTCCCAGCTGCGGTCCCAGATGAGCTTGATCACGTTCCAGCCGGCGCCCCGGAACTGGGACTCCAGCTCCTGGATGATCTTGCCGTTGCCGCGGACCGGGCCGTCCAGGCGCTGCAGGTTGCAGTTGACCACGAAGGTCAGGTTGTCCAGGCCCTCACGGGCGGCCAGGGACAGCTGGCCGAGCGACTCGGGCTCGTCCATCTCGCCGTCGCCGAGGAAGGCGTAGACCTGCGAGTCGGAGGTGTCCTTGATGCCGCGGTGCTCCAGGTAGCGGTTCATCCGGGCCTGGTAGATCGCGCCGAGCGGGCCGAGGCCCATCGAGACGGTCGGGAACTCCCAGAAGTCCGGCATCAGCCGCGGGTGCGGGTAGCTGGAGAGGCCGTACGGCGCCTTCGACTTCTCCTGGCGGAACGCGTCGAGCTGCTGCTCGGACAGTCGGTCCAGCAGGAAGGCGCGGGCGTAGATGCCGGGGGAGGCGTGGCCCTGGAAGAAGACCTGGTCGCCGGACTCGCCCTCGGCGTCCTTGCCACGGAAGAAGTAGTTGAAGCCGACGTCGTACAGCGACGCGGAGGAGGCGAAGGTGGCGATGTGGCCACCGACGCCGATGCCCGGGCGCTGGGCCCGGGAGACCATGACGGCCGCGTTCCACCGGGTCGCGTTGAGGATCTTGCGCTCGATCTCCTCGTTGCCGGGGAAGAACGGCTCGTCCTTGGTCGCGATGGTGTTGACGTAGTCCGTGCTGCGCATCTCGGGCACGGCGACACGCTTCTCGCGGGCGCGCTCGATCAGCCGCAGCATCAGGTAACGGGCACGCTCACGCCCCCGCTCGTCGATGGCCGCATCGAGCGACTCCAGCCATTCCGCGGTCTCCTCGGGATCGAAGTCCGGGACCTGACTCGGAAGGCCGCCAATGATGATCGGGTTGCGATCGGATCCGGAAGCCACGCTGTTCCTTCACTGTCGGTCGAAACTGAGGTGTGTCGCGCCGCCTCCATCGTGCTACCGCGCTCGGAGATCCGTCATCTCTACCGACCGGTAACCGTTCCGCCTGGTGGGCGGTCCGGTCTGGTGGCGCGCGGTGCGGGCGTCTTCGTCCGCTCCGCACACCCCCGGGTGTTACGAAAAGAGGTGGTCCGACCTGGTGTCCCGTCCGCCCGATGGCGGGCGGCCGGGGTGAGGGCCAACAGGAGACTCTACGCCCGCGCACGCGCGGACCCGAATGCCGTTCGCATCTCGGTCGTGCGTACGGCCTGTGGACCGGGACCACCCGAAGCATCCTCGGACCATGCAGAAAAGGGCAAATCGGTGTGATTCCCGCCACGCCGCGCGGCGTGTCCCGCTGCGACACGTCAACCTTTGGAGGGGATCGGGGGTCGGGTACTTGCGCGAACCGCCGCGCCCGTGTGGACTACGGCCACAGCCTCGGCATGGATGCCGAGCCGAATACTGGAGGTTATTCCCGTGAGCGCGACCGCGGACCCCGCGGACAAGTCCAACCCGGCGACCCGTCTCGGCTTCGAAGAAGGCCAGATCATCCAGGAGCTGGGGTACGACGAAGACACTGACCAGGACCTCCGCGAGGGCATCGAGGAGCTCACCGGTACGGATCTCGTCGACGAGGACTACGACGACGTCGCCGACGCCGTCCTGCTGTGGCACCGCGACGACGACGGGGACCTCACCGACGCCCTCGTCGACGCGCTGGAGTACCTCGCTGAGGGCGGCCTGATCTGGCTGATGACGCCCAAGACCGGGCGGGACGGCCACATCGAGGCCTCCGAGATCAACGACGCGGCCAAGACCGCGGGCCTCTCCCAGACCAGCTCGATCAACATCGTCAAGGACTGGGCGGCCACCCGGCTCGCCACCAAGTCCACGATGAAGGGCGGCAAGCGCTGAGCGGGCTCTGAAGCCCCGCACCGGGCCCCGCCGGAGGAACTCCTCCGGCGGGGCCTGCTGCATTTCCCGGCGCCGCACTGCCCGGCGCCGCATCCCCCGACACACCCGGACGGCCCGCCGCCCCGTTCGCGCACGGCGAACGGACCGGGGCCGCGACCGCCCGCCTCATCCGTTCGGTCGAACCGCCGTAAACGAATGCGAGGATGTGGCCTGCCGCGCCCGCCGCGCGGCGTGGTCGCGTCAGAAAGGTCCCGTCCATGGCCATCGAGGTCGACACCCCGGCTCCGGACTTCGAGCTCAACAACCAGCACGGGGAGACCGTCCGGCTCTCCGACTTCCGCGGCCGCAAGAACGTCGTCCTGGTCTTCTACCCGTTCGCCTTCACCGGCGTCTGCACCGGCGAGCTGGGCGCGATCCAGCGGGAGCTGGCGGGCCTGCAGAACGACACCGTGCAGGTGCTCGGCGTCTCCTGCGACTCGCAGTTCTCCCAGCGGGTCTTCGCCGACCGGGAGGGGCTGGAGTTCCCGCTGCTGGCCGACTTCTGGCCGCACGGCGAGGTCACCCGCGCGTACGGCGTCCTCGACGAGGAGCGGGGCTGCCCGCTGCGCGGCACCTTCGTGATCGACACCGAGGGCACGGTGCGCTGGAGCGTCGTCAACGGCCTCCCGGACGCCCGGGACGAGCAGGAGTACCTGAAGGTCCTCGCGGCGCTCTGAGGCCCCCGCCCAGTGCCCCGACGGCGCCGCGCCCGCTCCCGCGGCACCCGCCGGCCGGGTGCCGTCGGGCCGTGTCCGGCCTGATCAGGGGTGCGGACGGGAACCCCGTACTACGCTCGGGCCGTTGGCGGGGTGGGGTGCGGGAGCCGATGGGCCTCCCGACGCCCCGGACCGCACCACCGGGGGCACCACTGGACGTGCCTCCCGATTCTTGGAGGACTAGTGGGAGTCAGCCTCAGCAAGGGCGGCAACGTCTCGCTCACCAAGGAGGCACCGGGCCTCACGGCCGTGGTCGTCGGCCTGGGCTGGGACGTCAGGACCACCACCGGTGCGGACTTCGACCTGGACGCCAGCGCCCTGCTGTGCAACGCCCAGGGCAAGGTCGCCTCGGACGGCAACTTCGTGTTCTTCAACAACCTGAAGAGCCCGGACGGCTCGGTCGAGCACACCGGTGACAACCTGACCGGCGAGGGCGAGGGCGACGACGAGGCGATCAAGGTCAACCTGGCCGGCGTGCCGGTGGACGTGGAGAAGATCGTCTTCCCGGTCTCGATCTACGACGCCGAGACCCGCGGCCAGAACTTCGGCCAGGTGCGCAACGCGTTCATCCGCGTGGTGAACCAGGCCGACAACTCGGAGCTGGCCCGCTACGACCTCTCCGAGGATGCCTCCACCGAGACCGCGATGGTCTTCGGCGAGCTGTACCGCAACGGCAGCGAGTGGAAGTTCCGCGCCATCGGCCAGGGCTACGCCTCCGGCCTGCGCGGCATCGCGCAGGACTTCGGCGTCAACGTCTGAGCCTTCGGGCACACCCTGCGGCGCGGGTCCCGCGCCGTTCCGCCGGGGCGGCCCCGGACCTCCGTGGTCCGGGGCCGCCCCGGTTGCGTCCGCCCCGGTGCCGCGGTGGTCCGTCGCGCTGCGAGGATGTGAGTTCAGGAAGTTCAGCCGACCGGAGCCGGTCGGCCGGGGTCGCGGGGGATTACACCTGGAAGGCGCCCCGGGAGAAGCAAGGGAGGAAGAACGTCATGGTGGTCACGCTCGCCAAGGGTGGCAACGTCTCGCTCACCAAGGCCGCGCCGAACCTGACGCAGGTCCAGATCGGCCTCGGCTGGTCCGCCCGTTCGACCACGGGCGCCCCGTTCGACCTCGACGCGAGCGCCCTGATCTGCGGTGGCGGGCGGGTGCTCGGCGACGAGTACTTCGTCTTCTACAACAACCTCAAGAGCCCCGAGGGCTCGGTGGAGCACCAGGGCGACAACCTCACCGGCGGCGACGACACGGGTGACGACGAGGTGGTCCTGGTCAACCTGGACCTCGTCCCGGCCCAGGCCGACAAGGTGATCTTCGCGGTCTCGATCTACGAGGCCGAGGCGCGGTTCCAGAACTTCGGTCAGGTCCGCAACGCCTACATCCGGGTCGTCAACTCGGTCGACGGCCAGGAGATCGCCCGCTACGACCTGTCCGAGGACGCGTCCAGCGAGACTGCGATGATCTTCGGCGAGCTGTACCGCTACGCGGGCGAGTGGAAGTTCCGCGCGGTGGGCCAGGGGTACGCCTCCGGCCTGCGCGGCATCGCGCTCGACTTCGGCGTGAACGTACAGTAAGGGCGGAAATCGGACTTATCGCACCCGACCCGATCATGAGAACAAAGGGCAGTGCGGGGGTGACCTGACCGGGCCCGGCCCGGTCAGGGCGTCTCGGGACGAGGCCGCCCCCGGCACGGCCAGAACCCGAAAGGTAGCCAACTCCCGTGTTCCTCCGCACATTCGGCTGGTCGTTCGCGATCACCGCCATCGGCCTGGTCGCGGCCGGACTGCTCTGGGGAGCCCAAGGCTTCGGCATCGTGCTGATCCTCTCCATCCTGGAGATCTCCCTGTCGTTCGACAACGCGGTGGTCAACGCCACGGTGTTGAAGCGGATGAACCCGTACTGGCAGAAGATCTTCCTGACCGTCGGTGTCCTCATCGCGGTCTTCGGCATGCGCCTGGTCTTCCCGCTGCTGGTCGTCGGCCTCACCGCGAAGCTCAGCCCCGCGACGGTCATCGACCTCGCGCTGCACTCCGACAAGACCCACGAGGGCCTCACCTACGCCCAGTACCTGGAGGCGGCCAACCCGGCCATCGCGGCCTTCGGTGGCGTCTTCCTGCTGATGATCTTCCTCGACTTCATCTTCGAGGAGAAGGACTACAACTGGCTGGCCTGGATCGAGCGGCCGCTGGAGAAGGTCGGCAAGCTGGAGGCCTTCTCCACCGTCGTCGCCCTGGTCGCCCTGCTGCTGGCCTCCAACTTCTTCGCCGAGGAGCACGCGGAGACCGTCCTGCTCGCCGGCGTCCTCGGCCTGGTCACCTACCTCGCCGTCAACGGCCTCTCCTCGATCTTCGAGTCGGGCCTGGAGGCCGAGGAGGAGCGGGAGGAGGCGGCGGAGAAGGCCGGCAAGTCGATCGTCCAGGTCGGCGGCAAGGCGGCGTTCTTCCTCTTCCTCTACCTGGAGGTCCTGGACGCCTCGTTCTCCTTCGACGGCGTGGTCGGCGCGTTCGCCATCTCCAGCGACATCTTCCAGATCACCCTGGGCCTCGGCATCGGCGCGATGTACATCCGCTCGCTGACCGTCTTCCTGGTCCGCAAGGGCACCCTGGACGACTACGTCTACCTGGAGCACGGCGCGCACTACGCGATCGGCGCGCTGGCGGCGATCCTGCTGGTCGGGATCAAGTACCACATCCCGGAGATCGTCACCGGCCTGATCGGCGTCGCCTTCATCGGGCTGGCGCTCGGCTCGTCGATCCTGCGCAACCGGCGCGAGGGCGCGGACGAGGAACCGGAACTGGTCGGCAGCGGCAACAAGTAACCGCCGTCCGACGACCGGCACGCGAAACGGCCGCCTCCGGGGTTTCCCGGGGGCGGCCGTTCGTCGTGTGTCCCTGGTCGTTCCTGTGGGGTGCGGGGCCCGTCAGCCGAGCTGCTGCTCGATCGCGCGCAGCTTGCGCTCCAGCGAGTCCAGCTTCGGCATCGACAGGGTGTCGTCGTCGGCCGTCAGGTCGACGGTCGAGCCGCTGCGGGACGACCCGGTGCCGGAGACCGAGGAGGACGTGTAGGAGGAGGACGCGTACGAGGAGGACGTGTACGAGGAGCTGACGGCGGCGCGCGGCCGGAGGCCGGAGTCCAGGGCAGCCGGCTCGAGCGGGTCGGCGGACTGCTTCGAGGCCGAGTACGAGGAGGCCGAGGTCGAGGTGGTGGCGTCGGTTCCCGCGGCTAGGGCAGGCTCCGTAGCGCTCGGGCCGTCTCCGGCAGCCGTGAGGGCGGGAACCTGGCGGCCGCCGCGGGCCCGGGCGAGCATGCCGGTCTGGCGGGAGATGGCCTTCATCTCGGCCCGCTCACGGCGGTCGGCGGTACGGGCGCGGGCCTTGGCGTCCAGCTTCGCCTGGCGCTCCTCGCGCACCTCGTCGACCGCCTCGTCCAGGCTGCGGACGTTCTCCAGCAGCATCAGCGACCAGGCCGCGTAGGTCTCGCGCGGGGCGCGCAGCCAGCGGACGATGCGGATCTGCGGCAGCGGGCGCGGCACCAGGCCCTGCTCGCGCAGTGCGGCCTTGCGGGTCTGCTTCAGTGCCCGGTCGAACAGGATCGCCGCCGAGATCGACATGCCGGAGAAGAACTGGGGGGCACCGTCGTGCGACACGCCGCGCGGGGCGTGCACCCAGTTGAACCAGGCCGAGGCGATCGCGAACACCCAGACCAGCAGGCGGGAGCCGAGCGCGGCGTCACCGTGGCTGGCCTCGCGGACGGCGAGCACCGAGCAGAACATCGCGGCGCCGTCCAGACCGAACGGGACGAGGTACTCCCAGCCGCCGGACAGGCCCAGGTTCTCCTTGCCGAAGCCGACCAGGCCGTGGAAGGACAGCGCGGCGGCGACACCGGCACAGCAGAAGAGCAGCGTGTACGAGGAGATGCCGTAGATCATCTCCTTGCGGCGGCGGCGCTCCTCGCTGCGCTCCCAGGAGTCGCCGGACTCGTCCTTCTTCGAGTTCTTGAAGCGCAGCGTCGCCATCAGGAGGGCGACGAACAGCAGGGCTGCGCCGCCGACGACGGTCCAGACCAGCTGTATGGAGGTCAGGTTCATTGCGGGTCGGGCCTCGGGTTTCCGCAGGGGACAGGATCACAGTGCGACACAGACGGTCAGGACCCGCCGTGCGGGCACTGCCTGACGGTTCGTTCGTCGCCGCACGGCATGCCCGCCGCGCCCGCGCAGGGGCGGACGGGACACCTGTGCGGCTAGACGATATCGCGTCCGAAGGGGCGGCATGTTACGGGAGGGCGGCTTCTCGGGGCCAATCGACCCGCCGGTCGGGCCAGGTTGGGTAGGGGAGGGGGTGAACGGGGTATCCGACGGCCGGGCCGATGCCCGATCATTGGTCGGCGGGCCGTCAGAACGCCTGACGGGAGCAGGGGGGAGAGGACTGCATGGTCTCGATCTGGGAGTACCTGCGCGGGGACAAGAGCTACACCTTCGACAACCCCGGTGGTCAGCACAAGGTCATACTCACCAAGTCGGCCCCGCAGCACGCGATCACCGGGTCGGCCGCCACCACCGGCTACCTCTACGTCAACCTGCACTGGACGATGAGCTCCGGGGGCGCCGCCCGGCCGAGCCCGCGGGAGTCCGTCAGGCGGTTCTTCAGCCCGCGGATCCTGCGGCCGCAGGATCCGGACTCGCCGCAGAACGCCGAGCCGACCAACGTCGACCTCGACCTGGCCTGCATGTACGAGCTCTCCGACGGGAGCACGGGCGTGGTGCAGCCGCTCGGCGGGCTCTTCGGCGACCTCCAGAACGCGCCGTACATCAAGCTCAGCGGCGACGACCAGTACGGGGCGCCGTCCGGCGAGACGATGTACGTCAACCTGGAGAAGAAGGACAAGTTCAAGCGGCTGCTGATCTTCGTCTACATCTACGACGGCACGCCGGCCTTCGAGCAGTCGAACGCGGTGGTCACGATCGTGCCGCAGACCGGGCCGCGGATCGAGATCAAGCTGGACGAGCGGGCCCGGGCGGCGCGTTCCTGCGCGGTGGTGCTGATCGAGAACGCGGGGGACAACCAGCTGAGGGTCCGCCGCGAGGTGCGGTACGTCAACGGGTTCCAGGCGGACATCGACCGGCTGTACGGGTTCGGGATGCAGTGGCAGCGCGGGTACAAGAGCGACTGAGTGGTTGAGCGGTTGAGCGGTTGAGCGGTTGAGCGGTTGAGTGCGGCCGGGCGACCGATGGCGATCGGTGGTCCTGTGGCGGGCGGGACCGGGGGCGTCAGCGGGGCTGGAACTGCGGGCCCTGCGGGGGCAGTGCGAACTCCTCGCCGGTGGGTGCCGGGGGCTGGGCCGTCGGCGGCTGCGGCGGGACGGGCGGCTGCTGGCCGGTGCCGGGCTGCGGGTAGCCGTAGCCGGCGGGGCCCTGCTGCTGCGGGACGGGCTGGACCGGCTGGACCGGCTGGTTCGGCTGGGGGTAGCCGTAACCGCCGGGCTGCGGGTAGCCGTAGCCGCCGGCGGGCTGCTGCTGGTGGGGGTAGCCGTAGCCCGTGCCGGGCTGGGGGTAGTCGTAACCGTTGCCGGGCTGACCGGGCTGACCGGGCTGGTGGGCCGGGGGCGCGGTGGGCGGCGGGGGCATGGTCGGCGGGGCCGCGGGCGGCGGCGGGGTCGCCGGTGCGGGCGCGGTGCCCGCTGCGCCGGCGGCGGCCGGAGCTTGGGCGGGCGGTGTCTGCGGGACGGCCGGGGCCAGGGTGAAGGTGCCGGGCTCGGGGGTGGTCGAGCGCGGGTCCGGCATCGGGGTGCTGCGCGGATCGAGCGTGCCGACCGCGGTGGTGGTGGACCCGGGCGCCTGGGCCTGCGCCTGGTCGGCCTCCGCCTCGTCGTCCACGGTGATGCCGAAGTCGGTGGCGAGGCCGATCAGCCCGGAGGTGTAGCCCTGGCCGATCGCCCGGAACTTCCAGGCGCCGGAGCGGCGGTACAGTTCGCCCGCGACCAGGGCGGTGACGTTCTCGGCGTCGTCGATCGCGAACTCGGCGAGTGCGGGCGCGCCCTCGCCGGCCGTGGCGTCGAAGAGCAGCAGGCGCAGCCCCGGCACCGCGCGGAACGGCCCGCCCTCGGAGGAGCCGGCCAGCACCACGCGGTCCACCCCGGCGGGCAGCTTGCCCAGTTCGACCTCGACCGTGTCGATGATCTCGGCGCCGCCGGAGGTCTGCTGCTTGGGCAGGTGGCGGACCAGGCCGGAGGGGTGGCGGGGCTGGTTGTAGAAGACGAAGTCGGCGTCCGAGTGGACCTTGCCGGTGGCGCCGAGCAGCAGCGCGGACGCGTCCACGTCCGGCGCACCGGGCGTGGCGCTCCAGCGCAGCACGGCGCGGACCGCCGCCGCCGGCAGTGCGATGTTGGCGCCCTTGGCCATCACGTGCGTCATAGCCGACCATCCTGCCTGTTCGCCACCCCTTCGGACAACGTGACCGGAGCGGTCCGTGCCGCGTCGGACTTTGCCAAGACTTGCGCTTTCCGAGGTTTGCCGCCGTCGATTCCGAGGTTCATGGCCGTCACAACCGTGATCATCCGTGATCGTCCAAGTGGACCGGGATGTTCCGGGAGTTCAGTGCCGGGGAACCGGGACCGGCCGGATCCCGTCCGTACGATGGGCGGTCGAAAGGTCCCCGGGGGGTCGGCACAGGGGCGTCCGGCGGAGGCGTGCCCGGGAACCATGGCACCCGGTCGGCCGGTTGACCAGGGTGTCGTCGGCAACGGGCCGCAGGCCGGTCCACTTCCTGGAGGAGAGCACCTTGCGCCATTTCGGCCACCTCGCCGAGGACGTACGCGGCCGGCTCTTCCTGGAACAGCCGCGCCCGTTCAGTGCGCGGAGCGGGCCGACGGTGCTCGCCACCGCCCTCGGCGGCACCCTCTACAGCCCGGCCACCAGGCCCGCGCTGGCCGCGGACATCCGCAAACTCGCTGGTCGGGGCGTGGTGTCGATGGTGCTCTGCCTGGAGGACGCGATCGCCGACCACGAGGTGGACGCGGGCGAGCGGAACCTGGTCGAACAGCTGAATGACCTGGTCAAGGATTTCACCGACTGTACACAGAGCCACCCCCTGCTCTTCATCAGGGTCCGTGCCGCCACCCAGATCCTCGACCTGGCCGAACGCCTCGGACCGGCCGTCGAGCTGCTCAGCGGCTTCGTGCTGCCGAAGTTCACCCCCGCGAACGGCGGTGAGTACCTGGCCGCGCTGGCCGCCGCCGAGGCCGCGACCGGGCGGCGGCTGTTCGCCATGCCCGTCCTGGAGTCGCCCGAACTCGCCCACCTGGAAACCAGGCGGGAGCAGCTCTTCGGCATTGCCGAGCTGCTCGCCGGCCACCGCGACCGGGTGCTCGCCGTCCGGCTCGGCGTCACAGACCTCTGCTCCGCGTACGGCCTGCGGCGCTCGCCCGACCTCACCGCGTACGACGTGGCACTGGTCGCGGCGGTGATCGGGGACGTGGTCAACGTGCTCGGCCGGGCGGACGGCACCGGGTACACCGTCACCGGGCCGGTCTGGGAGTACTTCCCGGTGCAGGAGCGGATGTTCAAGCCGCAGCTGCGCCGGACCCCGTTCGCCGGGGCCTCGCTCTCCGCCGCCTCCGGGGCGCTCCGGGCCTCCGGCGAGGAGGTCCGCCGGCGGATCATCGAACACGACCTGGACGGGCTGATCCGGGAGGTCGAACTCGACCGGGCCAACGGCCTGCTCGGCAAGACCTGCATTCACCCCAGCCACGTTCCGGCCGTGCACGCCCTCTCCGTGGTCACGCACGAGGAGTACTGCGACGCCCGCGACATCCTCCGGCAGGAGCAGGGCGGCGGCGGGGTACTGCGCTCGGCGTACACCAACAAGATGAACGAGGCCCGGCCGCACCGGGCCTGGGCGGAGCGGGTGCTGCTGCGGGCGGAGGTGTTCGGGGTGGCCCGGGAGGACGTGAGCTTCGCGGAACTGCTGTCGGCCTGCCTGTGCGGCTGACCGTGCGGCCGGTTCCGGAGTGGCTGACTCCCGTACGGCTCACTTCCGTACGGCTCGCCCCCGGGTGGCCGGTACCCGGGGGCCGACTGTTTCCGTGGCCGAGCCCGAGCCGTTCCCTCCGGTTTCCCCGGGGTGGATATGACGGATCCGTGAGCGCGGATATGACCAACGCACCATCGCACCACCGAAGGCAGGACCAGTAGTGACAGCAACACCGCAGACGTGGACCGGCCGTTGGGTCGCCGACCGGGCCGGGATCGCGCTGACCGGCTCCGAGCGCCTCCCCGAACTCGTCGGCCTGGCCCTCCGCTCGGGGAACCCCAAGCGCGCCCACCTGCTGGTCTCCACCGTGCTCGGCAAGCACGTGCCGCAGCGGCCCTCGGTGGTCCACGGCACCGGACTCGAACTCGGCCGCCGGGTCCGCGAACTGCTCGGCGAGCGCGCGGCCGGGCGGGCCGTCGTGCTCGGCTACGCGGAGACCGCCACCGGCCTCGGCCACAGCGTCGCCGACGGCCTGGACGCCCCCTACCTGCACTCCACCCGCCGCCCGGTGCCCGGCGTGGCCCCGGTGGGCGGCTTCGAGGAGGAGCACTCGCACGCCACCTCGCACCTGCTGCTCCCGGCCGACCCCGGGCTCCTCGCCGGGGACGGGCCGCTGGTGCTGGTGGACGACGAGTTCTCGACCGGGCAGACGGTGCTCAACACCATCCGTGACCTCCACGCCCGCCACCCGCGCGGGCACTACGTGGTGGTCGCCCTGGTGGACCTGCGCTCCGCGGCCGACCGGCGGCGGCTCGACCTGACCGCCGCCGAACTCGGCGTCCGGCTGGACCTGGTGGCCACCGCGAGCGGCGGCGTCGAGCTGCCCGAGGACCTGCCGAGCCGGGCCGAGCGGCTGATCGCCGAGGCGGCGGGGGAGGCGGCGAGGGATCCGGGGGATCCGGGGGTTGCGCGTCCGGGGGCCGGGCGAGCGGCGGCCGGGCACCCGGAGGCGGCGGGCGTCGCGCCGCTGGCCCGAGTCGAGCTGGACTGGCCCGCCGGCCTCCCGGACGGCGGCCGGCACGGCTTCACCGCCCGCGACCGTGCCCGGCTGGACGCCGAACTCCCCCGGCTGGCCGGTCAGTTGGCCGAGGCCATGCCCGCCGGGGCACAGCGGGTACTGGTGCTCGGCTTCGAGGAGCTGATGTACGCGCCGCTGCGCCTGGCCGACGCCCTCGCCGAGCGGCTCGGCGGCGACCGCGTCCGGTTCTCCACCACCACCCGCTCGCCCGTCCTGGCGGTGGACGACCCCGGCTACGCCATCCGCACCCGGCTCGCCTTCCCCGCCCACGACGACCCGCAGGACGGCGGCTCGCCCGAGCGCTACGCGTACAACGTCGCCCCGGGCAGCGACCCGGCGCGGCGCTTCGACGCCGTGGTGCTGGTGGTCGACGACGTGGCCGACACCCCGGCGCTGCACGAGGGCGAGCGGGCGCTGCTCGGGCAGCTGCGGCGGGTGACCGACCAGGTGGTGCTCGCGGTGCTGCCCTCGCACCGGCCGGTGGCCGTGGCCGCCTCGGCGTCCGCGGGCGCCTCGGCCCCGTCTGTGGTCGAGGCGCCGTCCATGGTCGAGGCGCCGTCCGCGGCCGAGGCGCTGCCCGACCCTGTGTCGCGGCCGGCGCCCCTTTTGCCATCCGTTCCCGCGTCGCTGCCCGCGCCCCTGTACGGGCCGGCGTTCTCCTCGTACCCGGCCGAGGAGGTGGCCTGGCTGCTCAAGGACCTCTCCGGGGTCGCGCTCGAGGCGCCCACCGAGGAGCGCGAGGAGGCCGTCCAGAACGGCGGCGCGCACTACGCCGAGTCGCTGCCGGTCGAGTACCAGCCCAGCCCCGAGTACCAGGAGCTGTTCCACCAGGCGCTGCGCGACTCCGCAGGCCGGATCGCGCTCGCCGTCGGCACCGTCGCCGAGACGCTGCTGCGCGAGCGCGGCCCGGGGCTGGTGCTCGCCTCGCTGGCCCGGGCCGGCACGCCCGTCGGCATCCTGGTCCGCCGCTGGCTGGCCTTCGCGCACGGCCTGTCCGTGCCGCACTACACGGTCTCGATCGTGCGCGGCCGTGGCATGGACCCGGTCGCGCTGCGCTACCTGGCCGCCCACCACCGCGCGGGCGACGTGGTGTTCGTGGACGGCTGGACCGGCAAGGGCGCGATCACCCGTGAACTCGCCGGCACACTGGCCGGCACCGGCTTCGACCCGGACCTCGCGGTGCTCGCCGACCCGGGCCGCTGCGTGCGGACGTACGGCACCCGGGACGACTTCCTGATCCCGTCCGCCTGCCTCAACTCCACCGTCTCCGGGCTGGTTTCGCGCACGGTGCTGCGGGCCGGGCTGATCGGGCCGGACGACTTCCACGGCGCCAAGCACTATGCCGAACTGGCCGGGAGCGACGTCTCGGCGGCCTTCCTGGACGCGGTGGCCGCCCGCTTCGGCGAGGTCCGCGCCGCGGCCGTCGCGGGCGCCGACCGGCTCGCCGACGACCCGCACCGGGCGCCCGACTGGGCCGGCTGGGCCGCGGTCGAGCGGATCAGCGCCGAGTACGGCATCGACAACGTCAACCTGGTCAAGCCCGGCGTCGGCGAGACCACCCGGGTCCTGCTGCGCCGCGTCCCCTGGCGGATCCTCGCCCGGCGCGGCGCCGGCGCGGACCTCGACCACGTCCGGCTGCTCGCCGCCCAGCGCGGCGTGGAGGTCGAGGAGGTGGACGGCCTGCCGTACACCTGCGTCGGCCTGATCCACCCCCGCTACAGCCGCGGGGCGACCGGGGGCGACGGGCACGCCGTGGTGTCGGTTCCGGGTGCGGTTCCCGGTGCGGTTCCGGGCGCGGGTTCGGGCGCGTTTTCGGGCTCGGGTTCGGGCTCGCTGTCGGGTTCGGTTTCGATTTCGGTCCCGGGGAGGGATTCCTGATGGGTGTTCTGGTGGCCAGCGACCTCGACCGGACGCTGATCTACTCCGAGCGGGCCATGGCCCTGGCGGCCCCCGACCGGTCGGCGCCGCGGCTGCTCTGCGTCGAGGTGTACCAGGGGCGGCCGCTGTCCTTCATGACCGAGCGCGCCGCCGGACTGCTCGCCGAACTCGCCCGCGAGGCCTGCTTCGTCCCGGCCACCACCCGGACGCCGGAGCAGTACGGGCGGGTCAACCTGCCGGGACCGACGGCGGACTGGGTCCCCGCGTACGCGATCTGCGCCAACGGCGGGCAACTGCTGGTGGACGGCGTCCCGGACGGCGACTGGCGGGCCGAGATCACCGCGCGGATCGCCGCCGGTTCGGCCCCGCTGGAGGAGGTCGTGCGGCGGCTCGCCCTGTGCGCGGACCCGGAGTGGACGCACAAGCGGCAGGTCGCCGACGAGCTGTTCGCCTACCTGGTGGTCGAGCGCGCCGCCCTGCCGGAGGGCTGGCTGGCGGAGCTGACCGGCTGGTGCGCCGAGCGCGGCTGGACGGTCTCCCTGCAGGGCCGCAAGGTGTACGCGGTGCCCGCGCCGCTCACCAAGAGCGCCGCGCTGGCCGAGGTCGTCCGGCGTACCGGCGCGGACACCGTGCTGGCGGCCGGGGACTCGCTGCTCGACGCGGACCTGCTGCTCGCGGCGGACGCCGGCTGGCGCCCCGGGCACGGCGAACTCGCGGACAGCGGCTGGACGGCCCCCGGCGTCACCGCCCTGACGGAGGTGGGGGTGACGGCGGGGGAGGAGATCGTCCGGAGGTTCCTGGCGGGGGCGTCGGCGCTGCCCGTCGGGGTCTGACCGGTCCGGAACGGCTTCCGGGTCGGGTCAGCCGCAGCAGCCGCCGCCGCAGCAACCCCCGCCGCCCCCGCCCCCGGCGGCGGGGGCCGGCTGGGCACCGGCCGCGCCGGTGACGGCGACGGTGGACAGCAGCTTCACGGTGTCCTCGTGGCCCTGGGGGCAGACGGCGGGATCGTTGGCCTGGGCCATCGGACGGCGGAGCTCGAAGGTGGCGCCGCAGGAGCGGCAGCGGAAGTCGTAGCGAGGCATACCGGCAGCGTACCCAGCGGGGCGCCCACCGGTCGCCCGGTCACGGTGTTGGCGATAGTCGCCCGGCCGCGCGTTACCGGTGGCCGCCGAGGTCCCCGCGGATCAGCTCGATCACCCGGGCCGCCGTGTCCCGCACCGCCGCGAGCTCGGTCAGGAAGTGCCAGTAGTCGGGGTGCCGGCCGGCCGCCTCCAGCACGGCCACCGCGCGGTCCAGCCGGGCCACCGCCTCGTCCAGCGGGGCGGCGTGCCGCGGGTCCGGCGCGCTGCGCCCGGCCATCGCCAGCCGCTGGGCGTCCCGGATCGCGAAGCGGGCGCGCTCGATCTCCCGGTTGGGGTCGTGCTGCACCTCGTTCAGCTGCCGCAGCCGGTCGTTCACCGCGGACACCGAGCCGTCGGCGGTCTCCAGCAGCGCGCGGACCGTCCCGATCGCGGCAGTGGCGTCCGCCCAGCGCTGCTCGTCCCGGGCCCGGGCGGCCTCGGCGAGCTTGCGCTCGGCGGCGCGCCCGGTCTCCGCGACCTGCTCCGAGACCCGCTGGAGATCCTGCCAGCAGGCGGTGCTGAACCGGCGGCGCAGCTCGCTCAGGGCGGGCTCGACCGTCTCGGCCTTGGTCTCCAGTGCCTGGATGCGGGTGCGCAGGCTCGCCACCCGCCGGTCGATCTCCCGCGCCCGCTCCGGCAGCTGCCCGGCGTCGGCGGCGATCGCCTCGGCGCGCTGCTTCACGTCGTCCGCGCGCCGCAGGGTGCCCGTGACCCCGTGCCGGGCCGGGCCCTCGTTCAGCCGACCGAGCTCGGGCGCCAGTTCCGCCAGCCGGGCCGCCAGGTCGTCCGCCCGCAGGCCGACGCCGCGCGCCTCGTCCAGCGCGGTGGTGGCCGCGAGCAGCGCGCGCTTGGCCTGCTCGACCGCCGGGGTGACCCGCATCAGCTGCTGCTCGGCGTGCTGGATGGTCGGCTGCAGGCGGCGCAGGAAGTCGTTCAGCTCCGCCCGGGCCGAGCCGAGCTGGCCCTTCACGTCCTCCAGGAGGCGCTTGGCCTGCGCGGCCGTGCCCGCGTCCAGGGTCTCGCTGTCCAGGTTGTGGGCGTCGAGCGCGGCGAGGTAGTTCACGGTGACCTGCTCGACCCGACCTGAGATCGCCGCCAGATCGGCCAGCGCGCGCTGCGCCGTATGGCCCTCCTCGGCCGCGCGGACCGTCTCCACCGCGAGCTGCACCTCGCGCTGGGTCTCCTCCAGCTCGTAGAACGCCTCCTGGGCAGCCGCCCGGGCCTCCCGGGCCTGCGCCCGTCCGCCCTCACCGCCGCCGCGCCGGCCCCACCAGCCGGTACTCCCGGCCGAGGCCAGCCCGACCGCCCCCAGCGCACCCGCCAGCACCACCGGCAACACCAGTGCGTCGGCCAGCGCACTCCCCGCCCGACGCCGCCCCCGCCCGCTCCCGCCGGCCACCGTCACTGCGCGCTCCCTGCTCCGAACCGCTGATCCGGCCCCATTCTCCCCGATCCCCCCACCGGCCCGTCACCCCCTCCCACCCCGCCCACCCCACCGCGCCCCGCCCCCTCACCCGCCGCCCCACCTGACACCCGTCCCCCACCACCCCCCGGGACCAGGTACCCTAGGCACTCGTCGTGCGCCCGCCGGGCCACGACGGGGGGCGCGTAGCTCAGTGGTAGAGCGCTGCTCTTACAAAGCAGATGTCGGCGGTTCGAAACCGTCCGCGCCCACAGACCCGAGGGCCGGTCCGGGAGGTGTACACCTCCCGGACCGGCCCTCGGCCGTTTCCGGTGTCCTGCCGATCTGCCGCACCGGGAGTGTCATGAATCAGGTGGACACCCTGATCAAGGGAGACACTGATGAGCTCGCTGACGGATCACCAGATCGGGTCGGTTCCTGATGGAACGGTTTCGTCGGAGTCCGCAGACGCCGATGCCTTGGACATGGGTCCGAGGAAGAACACCGGCGGGTCGGATGTGGTGGCGTCGGTCGCCGAGCTGGCGGCCGAGCAGGCCAGGGCCGGCGGGATGCAACTGCTCGGTGAGGGCGGGCTGCTCCAGCAACTGACCCGGCACCTGCTCCAGGAAGCCCTGGAAGCCGAGATGGACGAGCACCTGGCCTCGACCGCGGAGCCGGGCCGCTCGGCCCGCAAGGGCGGCAACGCGCGCAACGGCTACCGGATGAAGACCGTGATGACCGAGGCCGGGCCGGTCACCCTCGAAGTGCCCCGGGACCGGGCCGGCACGTTCGAACCGAAGGTCCTGCCCCGGCACGCGCGCCGCACCGAGGGCCTGGACAACCTCGTGGTCTCGTTGACCGCGAAGGGCCTGACCAGCGGGGAGATCGTCGCGCACCTGGCCGAGGTCTACGGCATGGCGACCAGCAAGGAGACCGTCTCCACCATCACCGACCGGGTCCTGGAAGGCATGGCCGACTGGCGCACGCGCCCCCTCGACGCGGTCTACCCGGTCCTGTTCGTGGACGCCGTGAACATCAAGGTCCGCGACGGCCAGGTCGCCAACCGGCCCGTCTACGTGGTCCTGGGCGTCACTGCCGACGGCTACCGCGACATCCTGGGTCTGTGGACCTCCAGCGGCGGCGAGGGCGCCAAGTACTGGCAGTCGGTCCTGACCGAGATCAAGAACCGCGGTGTGAAGGACTGCCTGATCCTCATCTGCGACGGTCTGGCGGGCCTGCCCGACGCGGTCGCCCAGGTCTGGCCCCAGACCGTGGTCCAGACATGCATCGTCCACCTGCTGCGCAACTCCTTCCGCTACACGGCCAAGCGGGACTGGGCGGCCGTGGCCCGGGATCTCAAGCCCGTCTACACCGCGCCGAACGAGCAGGCGGCCCTGGACCGGTTCGCCGAGTTCGCCGCCGCCTGGGAGGCGACCTACCCGGCCGTGGTGCGACTGTGGGAGAAGGCCTGGTCCGAGATGGTCCCCTTCCTCGCCTTCGACGCCGAGATCCGCAAGATCATCTGCACCACCAACGCCATCGAGAGCCTCAACTCCCGCTACCGCCGGGCCGCCGGCGCCTGCGGCCACTTCCCCAACGACCAGGCCGCCCTCAAACGGCTCTACCTGGCCACCCTCGCCCTCGACCCCAGCGGACGCGGCCGACAACGCTGGAGCAACCGCTGGATGGCCGCCCTCAACGCCTTCGACATCGCCTTCGACGGACGCCTGTCAGCCGGACGGGCGTAGGCCACCCGGCCCACGCCCGCCAGGAAGATCAACACCTAGCCCAACCGGGTGCCGTACACCTAGATCGTGATAGTCCCGCCGCACCTGCTGGTCCCCGTCGGTCGTACCCGGGCCCGGCCGTGGGCCGGGCCCGGGCCGGTGGTAGGGAGGGGGGATGCTGACCAGGGCGTTCGATGCGGTGCTGTGCGATGTGGACGGGGTGATCCGGTTCTTCGACGGGGACCGGGTGGCGGCGTTGGAGCGGGCGGCGGGGCTGGGGGAGGGGAGTACGGCGGCGATCGGGTTCGCGCCGGAGAACGATCTGCCGTTGCTGCTCGGGCGGATCGGGAAGGCGGAGTGGGTGGACTCGATCGCGCGGGGGCTGGCCGGCCGGGTGACGCGGGCGCGGGCGCGCGGGCTGGCGGAGGCGTTCGCGGACTCGCCGTTCCGGGCGGACGAGGTGGTGGTGGGCCTGCTGCGGCGGGCACGGGAGCACTGCCGGGTGGTGCTGGTGACCAATGCGACGGTGTGGCTGGACGAGGACCTGGCGCTGCTGGGGCTGACGGACCTGGCGGACGAGGTGGTGAACAGCTCCCGGGTGGGCAGCGCCAAACCGGACCGGCGGATCTACGAGATCGCCGTCGAGCGGGCGGGCATGGCGCCGGAGCGGTGCCTGTTCGTGGACGACCGGCAGGAGAACGTGGACGCGGCGGTGGCGATGGGCATGACCGGGGTGCGCTACCGAGGGCCGGAGGACCTGCGGCGGGCGCTGGCGCCGGTGCTGGACCGGAGCGTGGTGCAGGCGATGCAGACGGAGTGCGAGATCGTCGCGCGCCTGTCGGACGAACCGCTGGGCGGCGTGCGGGTGTGGGTGGCGGGGGTCGGGGCGCCGGGTGAGGATCGGGGGGACCGGACGGACCCCTGGGAGCGGTGGCGGATGGCTGAGCAGGTCGGGGAGTCGCGGGCGGAGTTGTCCTCGCGCCTGAACTGGCTGCGGGCGGCCGTGCTGGGGGCCAATGACGGCGTGGTGTCGACGGCCGGTCTGGTGACCGGTGTGGCGGGGGCGGCGGGTTCGCGGACGGCGCTGCTCGCGGCCGGGGTGGCCGGGCTGTTGGCGGGGGCGATGTCGATGGCGGCCGGCGAGTACGTGTCGGTCAGCACCCAACGGGACACCGAGCGGGCCGCGTTGGCGCAGGAGCGGCGGGAGCTCGCGGAGGACCCGGAGGGTGAGCTCGACGAGCTGACCGACTACTACCGGGGGAGCGGGCTGACGGACGGGCTGGCCCGGGAGGTGGCGATGGCGCTGACCGAGCGGGATGCGCTGGCCGCTCACGCGCAGACCGAACTCGGCATTGACCCGGACGTGTTGACCAACCCCTGGGAGGCGGCGCTGGCCAGTGCGGCGGCGTTCACGCTGGGCGCGCTGGTGCCGCTGCTGGCGGTGCTGCTGCCGCCGGAGTCGTGGCGGCTGCAGGTGACGGTGGCGGCGGTGGTGGCCGCGCTGACCCTGTCGGGCTGGGCGAGCGCCCGGCTGGGGGGTGCCGGCCCGGGGCGGGCGGTCCTGCGCAACGTCGTGGGCGGGTTGTTGGCGATGGCGGTGACGTACAGCGGCGGTGTGCTGCTGGAGCAGGTCACGGGGTGACCTTGTGCCCCCGGCCTGCCGACCGGGCGCGGGCGCGGCCCGGGCACGCCGGGTGACGGCGCCGGGCGGCTCGACAGGCGAGCGGGTGCGGCCTGTGTTTGTGTGGCTGCAAACCGCTTGGGAGAGGTGAATCGCCGTGACCATGCCCCCGTTCGGATCGAACGATCCGTTCTCCGATCTGCTCAGCCGGTTCTTCGGGATGAGCCCGCTGGCCTCTCCGCCCGCCGTGCAGCGGGTGCCGATCGGGCGGCTGCTCAGCGAGTCCTCGCAGGAACTGCTGACGCTGGCCGCGCGGCGGGCCGCCGAGGACGGCTCCAGCGACCTCGACACCGCGCACCTGGCCTGGGCGGCCACCCGGGTGGAGCCCTCGCGCCGGATGCTGGAGCGGGCCGGCATCGACCCGGACCGGCTCTCCGGCGACCTGGAGCACGCCCTGCCGTCCGGAAGCCCCGACGTGGTGGACGGCCGGCCGGCGCTCACCCCCTCGGCCAAGCGCGCGCTGCTCGCCGCGCACGCCCGCTCGCAGGAGGTCGGCGCCTCGTACATCGGTCCCGAGCACATCCTCGGCGCGCTGCTCGACCAGGAGCGCTCGGGCGCCGGCGTGGCGCTGCGCAACGCCGCACCCTCGCAGGAGGCGCTGAAGTCGGTGCTGGAGGGGCACGGCACCGGCGGTGAGCGCAGCAGCACGGGAGCCCACCCGAGCGAGACGCCGACGCTGGACGAGTACGGGCGCGACCTCACCGAGGAGGCGCGCTCGGGCCGGCTGGACCCGGTGGTGGGGCGGGCCGAGGAGATCGAGCAGACCGTCGAGATCCTCTCCCGGCGGACCAAGAACAACCCGGTGCTGATCGGCGAGCCGGGTGTCGGCAAGACCGCGATCGTCGAGGGCCTGGCCCAGCGGATCGTCTCCGGGGACGTGCCCCGGAGCCTCCGGGAGAAGCGGGTGGTCACCCTCGACCTGACCGCGCTGGTGGCCGGCTCCAAGTACCGGGGCGAGTTCGAGGAACGGCTGAAGAACGTGATCGACGAGGTCACCGCGGCCGAGAAGAGCGTCATCCTGTTCCTGGACGAGCTGCACACCGTGGTCGGCGCGGGCAGCGGCGGCGAGGGCTCGATGGACGCCGGCAACATCCTCAAACCGGCGCTCGCGCGCGGCGAGTTGAGCGTGGTCGGCGCGACCACGCTGGACGAGTACCGCAAGCACGTGGAGAAGGACGCCGCGCTGGAGCGCCGTTTCCAGCCGGTGCTGGTGCCCGAGCCGAGCGTCGAGGAGACGATCGAGATCCTCCAGGGGCTGCGTGACGCGTACGAGGCGCACCACCAGGTGCGGTTCACCGACGAGGCGTTGGACGCCGCCGCGACGCTCTCCGACCGGTACGTCAGTGACCGCTTCCTGCCCGACAAGGCGATCGACCTGCTGGACCAGGCCGGTGCGCGGGTCCGGCTGCGCAGTCTGAGCGGGTCCACCGAGGCGACCGGGGTGCAGGGCCGGATCACCAAGCTGAAGCGGGAGTTGGAGGAGGCCGTCGCGGACGAGGAGTTCGTCCGGGCCGCCAACCTGAAGACCGAGCTGCGGCAGACCGAGGACGAGCTGGCGGCGATCACCGAGTCCCACGAGGGGGTCGTCGACGTGACGGCCGACGACATCGCGCAGGTGCTGTCCTCCCGGACCGGCATCCCGGTCGCGGAGCTGAACGCGACGGAGAGGGAGCGGCTGCTCAAGCTGGAGGAGCACCTGCACGAGAAGGTGATCGGTCAGGAGGAGGCGGTCACCGCCGTCGCCCAGGCGGTGCGCCGCGGCCGGGCCGGGATGGGCGACCCGGAGCGGCCGACCGGCTCCTTCCTCTTCCTCGGCCCGACCGGCGTCGGCAAGACCGAGCTGGCGAAGGCGCTGGCGGCGCTGCTGTTCGGCGACCCGGACCGGATGATCCGCTTCGACATGAGCGAGTTCCAGGAGAAGCACACCGTCTCCCGGCTGGTCGGCTCCCCGCCCGGGTACGTCGGCTACGAGGAGGCCGGGCAGCTGACCGAGGCGGTGCGCCGCAAGCCGTACAGCGTGCTGCTCTTCGACGAGGTGGAGAAGGCGCACCCGGACGTCTTCAACCTGCTGCTCCAGGTGTTGGACGACGGGCGGCTGACCGACTCCCAGGGGCGTACGGTCGACTTCCGCAACACCGTGGTGATCATGACCAGCAACATCGGTTCGCAGCGGATCCTCGACCGTGTCGGGAACGTGGATGCCCGGAGCGGAGCTCCTGATCAGACACTCAGGGACGACCTGATGCGCGACCTGCGGCAGCAGTTCCGTCCCGAGTTCCTCAACCGGATCGACGAGGTGATCGTCTTCCACGCGCTCACCCGGAAGCACCTGCTGTCGGTGGTGGACCTGCTGCTGGAGCGCAGCCGGCGGCGGCTCCGGGCCCAGGACGTCCACTTGGACGTCACCGAGGCGGCCAAGGAGTACCTGGTCAACCTGGGCTACCAACCGGAGTTCGGGGCCCGGCCGCTGCGCCGGACGATCCAGTCGGAGCTGGACAACCGGATCTCCAACCTGCTGCTGGACGGTTCGGTGCGGGAGGGGGACACCCTGATCGCGGACGTGAGCGACGGGGAGCTGGTGGTCACCCTGGCGCGGCCGGAGGCGTCGGCGACCTTCGAGGAGGCGGAGGCGGAGGCGAAGGCCGGGGCCGGCGCGGCCGCCGCGGAGGGCTGAGGACGACCGGCCGCGTACTTCCCGAGGGCGTACTTCCCGGGGGCGTACTCCAGCGGGAGTACGCCTGAACGCCACTGGTGGAGGACGCGTGGTGACGGGGCGCGGGTCTAGCTTGTGGGCATGATGCCGCTCACGCCCCCGCCGACCGAGCCGCCCCGGGCGCGGCGGCCGGCGGAACAGCCACCGGGGCAGCCGCCCGGGAAGCCACCGGAGCGGCCGTCCGAAGAGCCGCCCGAGGAGCCGCCCGAGCCGTGGCGCCCGCCGTGGGCGCGTGCGGCCGGGGCGGGGTACCCGCTCGGGGTCGCGGCGGCGGTCGCGGTGCTCCAGGTGGTCGGCTCGACCTTCGCCGCGCACGAACAGCACGGGCGGGCCCCGCTGGACGCCTTCGGCTACCTGCTGCTGCTGATCGGGCCGGCCCTGCTGGTGCTGCGTCACCGCCGGCCGGTCGCGGTGGTGGCCGGCACCTCGGTGGTCACCGCCGGGTACCTGGCCGCCGGGTACCCGTACGGGCCGGTCTTCGTGAGCTGGCTGATCGCCTGCTGCGTGGCGATCGGTTCCGGGCACCGCCGGGCGGCCTGGGCCGGCGCCGGCGGCGTCTACCTGGTGCACCTGCTCGGCTCCTTCGCCCTGCCGGAGAGCTGGCAGCGCGCCGCCCCGCCGTCCGGCAGCGTCTGGCCGCAGGAGCTCGGGCTGCTGGCCTGGCTGTTGCTGGTGATGGCGGGCGGCGAGCTGGTCCGGTTCCGGCGCGAGCGGTTCGCCGCCCACCGGGCCTACCGACAGCAGCTGGAGGAGCGCCGGGCCGACGACGAACGGCTCAAGATGGCCCGGGAGTTGCACGACATCCTGGCGCACAGCCTGTCGCTGATCAACATCCAGGCCGGGGTCGCGCTCGCGCTGCTCGACCGGCGGCCGGAGGAGGCCCGCAGCGCGCTGGTGACCATCAAGTCGACCAGCAAGGAGGCGCTCGGCGAGGTCCGCCAGGTGCTCGCCACGCTGCGTGGGCCCGGGGCGGCGCCGCGCGGGCCGGCCCCGGGGCTGGACCGGTTGGACGAACTCACCGAGCAGGCGGACCGGGTGGGCCTGGAGGCGGAGGTGCAGGAGCGCGGCGAGCGGCGAGCGCTCTCCGCCACCGTCGACCTCACCGCCTTCCGGATCGTCCAGGAGGCGCTCACCAACGTGGTCCGGCACTCGGCGGCCCGGCAGGCGGTCGTGGTGCTGGACTGGACGGACCAGGCCGTGCTGGTGGTCCGGGTGGAGGACCCGGGGCCGGCGGTGCTCGGTGACGCGGGCGGATCCGGCAGCGGGCTGGTCGGGATGCGGGAACGCGCGGCGGCGTTCGGTGGCACCATCAGCGCGGGGCCGCTGCCCGACGGCGGCTTCTGGGTCCGGGCCGAGCTGCCGACACCGAAGGTGGAGAGCGATTGATTCGGGTACTGCTGGCGGATGACCAACTGCTGGTCAGGGCGGGCTTCCGGGCCCTGTTGGACCTCCAGGACGACGTCACGGTGGTCGGCGAGGCGGACGACGGGGAGGCCGCGCTGCGGCTCGCCCGCGAACTCGTGCCGGACGTCGTGCTGATGGACATCCGGATGCCGCGGATGGACGGGCTGGAGGCGACCAGGAGGATCGCCGAGGACCCTGCGCTGTCCTCCGTGCGGGTGGTCGTGCTGACCACCTTCGAGCTGGACGAGTACGTCTTCGAGGCGCTGCGCTCCGGGGCGGCGGGCTTCCTGGTCAAGGACACCGAGCCGGCCGACCTGCTGCGGGCGATCCGGGTCGCCGTCGCGGGGGACGCGCTGCTCTCGCCGGGGGTCACCAGGCGGCTGATCGGCGAGTTCGCCGCCCGGTCGAAGGCACCCGAGGCCGGGCCGCAGGGGCTGCCGGACATCTCGATGCTGACCGAGCGGGAGCGCGAGGTGCTGGCGCTGGTCGGCATGGGGCTGTCCAACGAGGAGATCGCCCGGCGGCTGGTGGTCAGCCCGCTGACGGCGAAGACGCACGTCAGCCGGGCGATGGTGAAGGTCGGCGCGCGGGACCGGGCGCAACTGGTGGTGCTGGCCTACGAGTCGGGGCTGGTGCGGCCGGGGTGGTTGGGCTGAGCGGGGCATGGTCCGTGAGCGGGTCGCCGTCCGTGAGCGGGTCTTGCTCCGTGAGCGGGCCTGCTTCCGGCCCGGCGTGTCGCGGACGGTGCCTACTCTCCGGGGAGTATCCCAACTGCCGCCGCTGGTGGGACGCGTGATGAGACCTCTCTGAGGGACGCTCTAGGCATCTCGGGAACCACTCGAGGTCCTGGAGGCCCACCACCGAGGAGTTGAACCAACCATGTACACCCAGCTGGCCGACTGGTACGGCCCCGGCCCGTGGATCCTGCTGATCCCTCTGGCCTGGATCGCCGTGGTGGTCCTGGTGATCGCGCTGTTGCGCCGCACGGTCTGGCGGCGGCGCGCCTGCGGGTTCGGAGCCGGGTTCGGAGCCGGGGCCGCGGCGGAGCATCCGCTGGCCGTCCTGGGCCGCCGCTACGCCGAGGGCGAGATCGACGCCGAGGAGTACCGCGCCAAGCGGGCCGTACTCAGCGAGTCGTCCAAGGGCGACGCCGGGGGAGGTGGCGCCAGGTGACCACCCCGGAGGTCGTGCGGGGCGCCGCGGTCGGCCCCGCCGACACTGTGAAGGGCCACGGCGTCGGCGGCGCCGACCTCGGCCGAGCCGGAGGCGAGGCGGCAGGAGGCGGCGGAACGAAGGCGGTGGCGGGGCGGCTCAGCCCGCGGCCTGCGGGAAGACGTCCCGCAGCAGCGGGTCCGGCAGGCCGCGCTTGCGCCACTCGCGCGGGTAGCCGAGCGAGACCTCCGTGAACGGGACGCCGTCGTAGGTGGTCCGGCGCGGGATATGGAGGTGGCCGTAGATCATCGCCGCGGTGTTGAACCGGGTGTGCCAGTCCGCGGTCAGCTCGGTCCCACACCACTGGGCGAACTCGGGGTACCAGAGGATCTCGGTGGGCTGCCGGACCAGCGGGTAGTGGTTGACGAAGACGAGCGGGACGTCCGGGTCACAGGCCGCCAGCCGCTTCTCGGTCAGCCGGACGCGCTCGCGGCACCAGGAGTCGCGGTCCGGGAACGGGTCCGGGTAGAGCATCCGCTCGTCCGCGCACACGATGCCGCTCTCGTAGGCGGCCGCCAGGGAGGCCTCCTTGGTGGTCGTGCCGGGAGCACGGAAGGTGTAGTCGTAGAGGAGGAAGAGCGGGACGATGCGGACCGGTCCGCCGGGGCCCTCCCAGAGCGGGTACGGGTCCTCGGGAGTCACCACGCCGAGCCGGCGGCACAGCTCTACCAGGTGTTCGTAGCGCTCCACCCCACGCAGCTGGACCGGGTCCTCCGGGTGGGTCCACAGCTCGTGGTTCCCCGGGACCCACACCACGCGGGCGAAGCGTTCGGCGAGCAGGCCGAGGGCCCACTCGATGCTGGTGGTGAGCTCGGCGACGTCACCGGCGACGAGCAGCCAGTCGTCGGGGTGGGAGGGTTGGAGCTTCTCCACCAGGTCGCGGTTCTCCTGGTAGGAGATGTGCAGATCGCTCACGGCGAGCAGCCGTCCCCCCGTCGGGGTGGGCCGCGTCGGCTGTGCGGCGCTGCGGTTCTCCGTGGTCACTCCGGCCCCCTGAGGTCGTCCGGCCGGTGCGGCCGATGGGCCCACTCTATGTGGCGGGCCGGGGGATCGGGGCGGGTTGACGGGATCAGTCGTTCGAACCGTCGGCTCGGGAGTCGAGGTCCGCCCGGTGCTTCAGGGGCGGACGGTGGCGCGGAGACGAACGGGAGGCGCGGGCCGGGGGAGCGGAGCGGAGGGGGAGACGGAGTCAGGAGTCGGTAGCGCAAGGGGAGTTGGATCGGGTTCAGGAGCCGATGTCGATGATCACCCCGTGGGAGGTGACGGTGGTGACGGCGAGGATCGCCAGCGAGGTGATGCCGAGGGTCAGGCCGAGGAGGGCGCGGCCGCGTCGGCGGGTGCCGCGGAGCAGGGCCAGGGTGGCCAGGGTGATGGCGATCGGCCCGAGGACGATGTTGAACAGCAGCAGGCCGGGCAGGCCGAGGAGGAAGGAGGCGATGGCGAGGCCGTCGGCCTCGGCGGGGCTCTGACGGGTGGTCGCCTGGCTGTGGGTCTCCGGGCGGCTGGTGCTCCGAGGGCCGATCGCCTGGCGGTCGGTGACGATGCTCATGGTGGTGCGGGTCCTCTCTGGGGAGTGGCCGCGGGGCGGTCCGCGGAGCGGCCGGGTCGGCAGTGCGGCTGGGTCGGCGGTGCGGCTGGGTCGGCGGTGCGGCCGGGTCAGCGGTGCCGGAGGCGGGCGATGCCCTCGCGTGCGCCGAAGGCGAGCAGCCAGGCGGTGATGGCGGCGGAGGCGGTGAGGAAGACCGGGAGCGAGGTGTGGGCGGCGGTGCCGGTCAGGATGCCCATGGCGACGAGGGCGGAGAGCAGGATCACGGCTGGCTCCTTCGGCTGCGGCTGGGACTGCGCCGATTTCGGTTGACAACTGTTCACTGACTTCGTCCTCACTGTATGCCCGGCTGGCCAAGTTCGGCAAACGAATGTTTACTGAATGGCGTGAGTCACACCGTTGGGGCCAGGCAGGCCCAGAAGCAGCAGAGTCGGCGGGCATTGCTGGACGCCGGGCTGCACCTGTTGGCCGATCAGAACCTGGCGAGCCTGGGCGTCCGCGAGGTCACCCGGGAGGCGGGGCTCTCGCCGGCCGCCTTCTACCGGCACTTCCCGGACCTCGCCGCCCTCGGGGTGGCGCTGGTCGAGGAGTCGTTGGCCAGCCTGCACGTCATGATCCGCTCGGTGCTCGCCGAGTCCGGCGGTGCCGAGGAGCTGATCGACCGTGCGGTGGACGTGATCGAGCGGCACGTCCGCGAACACCGGGGGCACGTACGCTTCCTGGCGCGCGAGCGGCACGGCGGAGTGCGGCAGGTGCGCGAGGCGATCGACGCCGAACTCGGCCGCTTCGCCGCCGAGGTGGGAACCGCCCTCGCGCTGCAGCCGGAGTCGCGCGGGTGGAGCGAGCAGGACCTGCGGATGCTCGCCGAGCTGTACGTCGACCACATGGTCTCCACGGCCGCCGCCTTCCTGGAGGCGCTGGAGACGGACCCGGCGCGGGAGCAGCGGATCGCCGCCGCCGCGCGTCTCCAGCTGCGCCTGATCAGCATCGGCCGGGAGCACTGGCAGGCGGGCTGAGCGCCTCCGTCGGGGAGTTGACGGTCACTTCGCGTGACGGGTGGGCCGGGTCGCGGGCCGAGGCGGGCCGAGCCTCGTGCCGGGTGGCGGCGGTAACCGGCCATTGAGGCTTGGGCGGTTCTTGGTGTTGCTTTGACTCTTGACAGTGGGTCATGTCCGCGACAGCTTTGGTGCACCCCCACCCGTGGACCCCCACAGCGAGAGGTCTCTCATGAAGAAGCCGCTCATAGGCACGGTCGCCACGTTCCTGGTCGCCGGGGCCGCCGCCTTCGTCGGTGGCGTTCCGGCTCAGGCCGCCGCCCCTGCCGCCACGTCTGTCACGTCCGCTGACAAGTCCGTCGCCAAGCCCGTCGCCGCCGTCAACTTCGCCGGGACGGTCGCACTCAGCAACTGCTCCGGCTCGCTGGTGCGGATGCCCGGCTCGGCCGCGAGCGACCCGGCCCTCGTGCTCTCCAACGGGCACTGCCTGGAGACCGGCATGCCCGGCCCGGGCCAGGTGGTCCTCAACCAGTCCTCCAGCCGCAGCTTCACCCTGCTCAACGCGAGCGGCAGCGGTGTCGCCACGCTGCGCGCGACCAAGATCGTGTACGGCGCGATGACCGACACCGACGTGTCGATCTACCAGCTGAACACCACCTACGCCTCGATCCAGTCCCGGTACGGGATAGCCCCGTTGACGATCGCGGCCACCCACCCCGTCCAGGGCACCTCGATCAAGGTCGTCTCCGGCTACTGGAAGAAGATCTACTCCTGCTCGGTCGACGGCTTCGCCTACCGGCTGAAGGAAGCCGACTGGACCTTCAAGGACTCGCTCCGCTACACCTCCACCTGCAACGTGATCGGAGGGACCTCCGGCTCGCCGGTGGTCGACGCCTCGACCAACCAGGTGGTCGCGGTGAACAACACGATCAACGAGAACGGCGAGACCTGCACCCTGGACAACCCCTGCGAGGTGGACCAGAACGGCGCGGTGACGGTCCGCCCGGGCATCGGCTACGCCCAGGAGACCTACGGGATACCGGCCTGCTTCGCCGCCGGCAACCGCTTCGACCTCACCCTCCCGGGCTGCACCCTGCCCCGCCCGTAGAGCACCAGGCAACCCCGCTGACCAGCACTTTCCTCCCGATGGGCCATCCGCGAACGGCGGGTGGCCCATTCGGCCGTCCATCGGCCGGCCGCCGTACCGCCTGCCGTAGCGACTGCCGTACCGACCGCTGTACCGCCTGCCACACCGGCCGCCGTACTGCCTGTCACACCGGCCGCCGTACCGATCGCACCACCTGCACCGCAGATATGGAGAGTTGATGACCACCACCGTGAAAAGACTGCTGGCCTCCGCCCTGCTGATACCGCTGCTCGCGGTCGGCGGCCTGGCGAGCCCGGCGTCCGCCGCCGACGGCCGGAGCGCCACCCAGGGCGCGCAGGGCGACCAGGGCGGCCAGAACGACCAGGGTGACCAGAACGACCAGGGCAACGGCTCCCGCCACGGCCGGAGCCCCGCCGACGACCCGACCGCAGACATCAAGGACCGCCTGGCGGCGATCCCCGGGGTGACCGTCACCGAGGAGAAGCCGACCACCACCGGTCACCGCTACTTCATCGCCACCTACACCCAGCCGATCGACCACAACCGCCCCTGGCTGGGCACCTTCCAGCAGCGCTTCAGCCTGCTGCACCGCGGCTACGACCACCCGACCGTCTTCTACACCAACGGCTACACCCTGGGCACCAGCCCGTCCCGCACCGAGCCGACCCGGCTGGTGGACGGCAACCAGGTGTCCATCGAGTACCGGTTCTTCACCCCCTCCCGCCCGGACCCGGCGGACTGGTCCAAGGCCGGCATCCGCCAGGGCGCCGCGGACTCGCACCGGCTGGTGACCGCGCTCAAGCGGATCTACCAGGAGGAGTGGCTGTCCACCGGCGCCAGCAAGGGTGGCATGTCCTCGACCTACTACCGCCGCTTCTACCCGGACGACGTGGCCGGCACGATCGCCTACGTCGCGCCGAACAACACCAACGTCAACGACTACGCGGCGTACAGCGAGTTCTTCCGCACCGTCGGCACGCCCGAGTGCCGGGCCCGGCTGAACGACGCCCAGCGCGAGCTGCTGGTGCGCCGCGACCGCCTGGAGGCCCGCTACGTCGCCGACAACAAGGCGGCCGGCTCCACCTTCAACACCCTCGGCACCCCGGACCGCGCGTACGAGGCCGGCGTGCTGGACGTGGTCTGGGCGTTCTGGCAGTACAGCCTGGAGTCCGACTGCGCCAAGGTCCCGGTGGCGGCCACCGCGACCGACGACGAGCTGTACGCCTGGTTCGACTCGCAGTCCGGCATCACCGGCAACAGCGACCAGTCGCTGGCGAAGTACACCGCGTACTACTACCAGGCCGCGACCGAGCTGGGCGCGCCGTTCTTCGACGTCTCGCACCTCAAGGGCGTGCTGCACTACGACTACAAGGAGCTCTACTCGGTCCGCAGCTACGTGCCGAAGGAGATCCCGACCGTCTTCAACCCGAACGCGATGCCCGACATCGACCGTTGGGTGAAGCGCGAGGGTGAGCGGATCATGTACGTCTACGGCGGCAACGACCCGTGGGGTGCCAAGCCGTTCCGCCTCGGCCGGGGCAGCGAGGACAGCTACGTCTACACCGTGCCCGGCGGCAACCACGGCTCCAAGATCGGGCAGCTGCCCGCCGCGCAGTCGGCGGAGGCCACCGCCAAGGTGTTGGAGTGGGCGGGCCTGAGCGACCCGAACGCCGCCCGCTCGCTCGCCAAGTCGCCGCGGGCGGGTGCGGACTTCGGCCCGCTGGACGTCGAGGGCCAGCGGCTGGAGCAGGAGCGCCGCCCGCTGTAACGCCGACGCGCGCAGCAGGCCGCACCACCAGGCACGCAGTCGAGGAGGTCGCCCCGGGTTCCGGGGCGGCCTCCTCGCGTCGTTCGGGGAACGGCGGGCACAGCCGAAGAAGCAGCGGACCGGCCCCTCCCCGAAGCAGTGAATCAGTGCTTCAATGCTTCCATGGCCTACCGACGCACGCCCGCCGTACAAGCCCGCCTGGACGCCCAGCGCGAAGCGGTGCTCCAGGCAGCGGTCGGCCTGCTCGCCGAGCGCGGCTACGGCGGCTGCACGATGGCCGCCGTGGCGGACCGCGCCGGGATCGCCACCGGCAGCCTCTACCAGCACTTCAGCGGCAAGGCCGAGCTGTCGGTGCAGCTGTTCCGCCGGGTGGTCACGCACGAGATCGACGCGGTCAACGCCGCCGTCGCGCTCCGGGGCACCCCGCGGCAGCGGATCGCCGCCGTGGTCGAGACCTTCGCCGCCCGCGCCCTGCGCGCACCCCGGCTGGCGTACGCGCTGCTGGTCGAGCCGGCCGACGCGGTCGTGGACGAGGAGCGCCTGGTGTTCCGGCGGGCGTTCCGGGACGTGATCGCCACCGAGATCGCCGCCGCGGTGGCGAGCGGCGAACTGCCCGAGCAGGACCCGGTGCTGACCGCGGCCGCCCTGGTCGGCGCGGTCGGCGAGGCGCTGGCCGGCCCGCTCGCCGCCGCACCGGTCGGAACCGCCCGGCCCGGACCTGGCGAGTCCGGGAACGGCGGGCCTGAACCCAGCGAGCCCGAACCCAGCGAGCCCGGGCACAGCGAGCCCGGAAACGGCGAGTCCGAACACAGCAAGAACACCACGGTGGTCCCCGCCCTGGTCTCCTTCACCCTGCGTGCCCTGGGAGGACGCGATGACAGCGACGCATGAGGTCACCAACCAGGTGCCCCTGCCGTACGGACACGACACCGCCGCCGACCCCACCCTGCTCGCCGCCCTCCAGCGGGCCGACGCCGGCTGGGCCGAGCCCGAGCTGCGCGAGCTGGGTCGGCTGGCCGGCTCCGAGCAGGCCGCCGAGTGGGGCCGGCAGGCGAACGAGAACCCGCCGGTGCTGCGCACCCACGACCGCTTCGGAAACCGCGTCGACGAGGTCGAGTTCCACCCGGCCTGGCACGAGCTGATGCGCACTGCCGTCTCGTACGGCCTGCACGCCGCGCCCTGGCGTGACGAGCGTCCCGGCGCGCACTCCGCCCGTGCCGCCGGGTTCTTCGTCTGGGGCCAGGTCGAGGCCGGCCACACCTGCCCGATCTCGATGACCTACGCCGCCGTCCCGGCGCTGCGCGCCAACCCCGCGCTGGCCGCCGAGTTGGAGCCGCTGCTGGCCGCGCGGGAGTACGACTTCGGGCTGCGCGAGCCGCGCACCAAGCGCGGGCTGATCGCCGGCATGTCGATGACCGAGAAGCAGGGCGGCTCGGACGTCCGCACCAACACCACCACCGCCGCTCCGCAGCCGGACGGCACCTACCGGCTCACCGGCCACAAGTGGTTCACCTCGGCCCCGATGTCCGACCTCTTCCTGACGCTGGCCCAGGCGCCGGGCGGCCTCAGCTGCTTCGCGCTGCCGCGCGTCCTGCCGGACGGCAGCCGCAACCGCCTGCAGCTGATGCGCCTCAAGGACAAGCTCGGCAACAAGTCCAACGCCTCCGCCGAGTTGGAGTACGACGGCGCGGTCGGCTGGCTGGTCGGCGAGGAGGGGCGGGGCGTCCCGACCATCATCGAGATGGTCAACATGACCCGCCTGGACTGCACCATCGGCGCGGCCTCCGGCATGCGCTACGGCGCCACCCGGGCGGTCCACCACGCCCTGCACCGGCGGGCGTTCGGCAAGGCGCTGGTCGACCAGCCGCTGATGCGCAACGTGCTCGCCGACCTGGTGGTGGAGTCCGAGGCGGCCACGATCGTCGCCATGCGGCTCGCCCAGGCCACCGACCGCACCCTCGCCGGGGACGGGAACGAGGCGCTGGTCCGGCGGCTGGGCCTGGCGGTGGCCAAGTACTGGGTGTGCAAGCGCGGTCCGGCGCACTCCGCCGAGGCGCTGGAGTGCCTGGGCGGCAACGGCTACGTGGAGGAGTCCGGGATGCCCCGGCTCTACCGGGAGGCGCCGCTGGTGTCGATCTGGGAGGGGTCCGGCAACGTCGCCGCCCTGGACGCGCTGCGCGCCATGGCCAAGCGTCCCGAGAGCGTGGAGGCCTTCCTCGGCGAACTCGACGCCGCCGCGGGTGCGGACCGCCGGCTGGACGCGGCCGTCGCCGCGCTGCGCAAGGAGCTGACCGACCTGGGCGACCTGGAGTACCGCACCCGCCGACTGGTCGAGTCGATGGCGCTGGCCTTCCAGGGCTCGCTGCTGGTCCGCTACGGCAGCCCGGCGGTGGCCGACGCGTTCTGCGCGAGCCGGCTGGGCGGCGACCAGGGGGCGGCCTTCGGCACCCTGCCGGCCGGGGTCGACACCGGAGCGATCATCGACCGCGCCCTGCCGGTGCCCGCGTGAACGACCGAGCGGCGAACGACCGAACGGCGAACGACCGGGCGGTGAACGGCCACGAGGCGGACGGTCCGGAAACGGACGGCCAGGAGGCCGAGAAGGTCAGGGAGTTCTGGCAGGCGCTCGGCCTGCCCGGGCTGATCGACGTGCACACCCACTTCATGCCGAAGAACGTCCTCGACAAGGTGTGGGCCTACTTCGACGCGGCCGGTCCGCTGGTGAACCGTCCCTGGCCGATCACCTACCGCGAGGCCGAGGAGCAACGGGTCCGGCGGCTGCGGGACTTCGGCGTCCGGGCGTTCACGTCCATGCTGTACCCGCACAAGCCCGGCATGGCCGGCTGGCTGAACGCCTGGGCCGCCGACTTCGCCATCCGCACCCCGGACTGCCTGCACACCGCGACCTTCTTCCCCGAGCCCGAGGCGCCCCGCTACGTGGCCCGGGCGATCGAGGACGGTGCCCGGGTGTTCAAGGCGCACCTCCAGGTCGGCGGCTACGACCCGGCGGACCCGCTGCTGGACGAGGTCTGGGGGCTGCTCGCCGAGACCGGCACCCCGGTGGTCACCCACTGCGGATCCGGGCCGGTGCCGGGCAGGTTCACCGGCCCGGGCCCGATCGGCGCGGTGCTGGAGCGGCACCCCGGCCTGGTCGTGGTGGTCGCCCACCTCGGGATGCCCGAGTACCGCGGCTTCCTCGACCTGGCCGAGCGCCACCCGGCCGTCCGGCTGGACACCACCATCGCGTTCACCGACTTCGCCGAGGCCGACGACCCGTTCCCGCGCGAGGAACTGCCGCGCCTGCGCGGGCTGGCGGACCGCGTCCTGCTCGGCAGCGACTTCCCCAACATCCCCTACCGGTACGTCCACCAGCTGGAGGCGCTGGCCGGGCTGGGGCTGGGGGAGGAGTGGCTACGGGCGGTCTGCCATGACAACGCGGCCGCCCTCTTCGGCATCAAGCCCGAAGGCTGATCACCGCACCACCGAGCCGGCACCACTGATCCGGCAGCACAGGCCAGCGCCACAGGTCCCGCACCACCGAAGACCGCACCACCGATCACCGCACCGTCCGCAGCACCTCCAGCGCCCGAGCGTGCAGCCCGGGCGCGGCGGCGAGGAAGCCGTCGGAGCCGGCCGTCCAGGCCGACCCGGCGGCGTCCGTCACCGCCGCGCCCGCCTCGCGCGCGATCAGCGCGCCGGGCAACAGGTTGCCCGCGTCGAGGCCGTACTCCCAGAACAGCGCCAGGTGCCCCGAGCCGACCTGGGCCACCTGGAGCGCGGTCGGGCCGAGGTTGCGTACCGCCAGGACCGCTCCCGCCATCGCGGACAGCGACTCGCCCGCCCGGCGCAGCGCCACCGGGTCGGCGGCCACCCGCGGCGGCTGGCTGGTGGCGGCGACGGTGACGGCCAACTCCCGCTCCATCGGCGCGATCGGCCGCCCGTCCAGCCGGGCCCCGCCGCCGAGCACCGCCCGGTAGGTGCGGCCGTCCTGCTCCGGGGCGTGCACCACGGCCAGTACCGCCGTGCCGTCCCGCACCAGGGTGGCGGTCACCGCCCAGTGCGGCTGCCCGAGCAGGTACTGCACCGCGCCGTCGGTCGCGTCGCACAGCCACCACTCGCCCTCCGCGGGCACCGTGCCGTCCAGTTCCTCGGGCACCCAGCCGGCCTGCGGACGCAGCGCCGTCAGCCGCTCCCGCAACGCCGCGGCGGCCGGGCCGTCCAGTTCGGCGAAGGCGGCCGCCGCCTCCTCGATGGTCCGCGCCGTGACCGGGTCGGCGGACCGGCGTGCCGCCAGCCCCGCCCCGACCTCGCGCACCGCGGCCTCCACACCGTCCGCCAGCGTCCACAGTTCCTTCGTCACGGCGACTCCTCCTCGATTCCTCACGCTCGATTCCTCACGCCGGGAGGGGCTCCGGCCCGGCGTCCGCTCCGGCCGCTCCGCTTGCTCCGGCCGGTCGGGACAAGGAGTACCGTCAGGCTGCCGATCAGGACGCGACTGCTGCCGAAAGTAACGGGAATCGGACACCATGGACCTCTCCATCGCCGATCCGGACAGCGTGCTGGACACCCTGGACCGCCGCCTGGTGTGCGCCCTCCAGGTGGACGGACGGGCCGAGCCCGGCCGGATCGCCGGGGTGCTGGGAGTCTCCGCCCGGACGGTCACCCGCCGGCTGGGCCGGATGCGGCAGGCCGGGGTGCTGCGGGTGGTCCGGTTGCCGGACGTCGAGGACGCCGCCGTGGGCGCGCTGCTGCTGCGGGTCCGGGTGCTGAGCGGCCGGGTGGACGCCATCGCCCAGGCCCTCGCCGACCGCTCCGACGTCCCGTTCGTCGACGTGATGCTCGGCGGCCACGAGGTGGGCGCCGTGGTGCTCACCGACGCCGGCTCCCGCGACCGGCTGCTGTACGGGCAGTTGCCCGCGACCGGTGCCGTCACCGAGACCACCACTCACGCCGTGCTGCACGCCTTCGCCGACGCCGGGCAGTGGCGGGCCGGGTACCTCACCGACGAGGAGGCCGCCGCACTCGCCAGGCCCACCGCTCCCCGCCCCACCGCGCCGCCGCCGCTGGACGGCCTCGACCGCGCGCTGCTGGAGCGGCTGGGCGAGGACGCCCGGCAGTCCCACGCCGTGCTGGCCGCGGCCGTCGGCGCGCCCGAGTCCACGGTGCGCCGCCGGCTGCACCGGCTGGACGAGGCCGGGCTGTTGCGCACCCATGCCACCGTGGACCCGCGGCTGCTCGGCATGGCCGTGGACGCCAACCTCTGGCTGGACGTGCCGCCCGGCCGGATCGCCGAGGTCGGCACGGCGCTGGCCCGGCACCCGCAGGTGCACGGGGTGTTCGCCACCAGCGGCCCGGCCAACCTGCTGGCCACGGTGTTCTGTCCGGACCACGGCGAGCTGTACCGCTTCCTCACCGACACCCTCGGCCCGCTCGGTGCCGCCCGGGCCGAGACCACCATCACGGCCCGCGCGGTGAAGCGGGCCGGCGTCCTGCTCCGGCAGCCGGCCCGGCGGCCGTAGCGGGCCGGTCGTCACCCGCGGGGGAGACGGGCCCTCAGCCCCCGGCCCGGCTCCCCGGCCCGGCCCCGCAGCCCTGCCCCCGGCCCGCCGTTACCTGAGGGGTAATCGACGCCCGCCGCCCCACCGGGCAGGGTGGTGGCATCCGGTGCGGCCGCCACGGCCCCGGGCTCCCACCCCCTGACAGGAGGCGATCCGCCATGTCCGCCCACGCGAACACCCTCACGCCCGCCCGACCCGGTTCCGCCTTCTCGCCGTGGACGGTGCGCGGTGCCCTCACCCTGGACGCCCTGGTCACCGGCGGCAACGGCCTCGCCTACCTGGCCTTCTCCGGCCCGCTCGGCGAACTGCTCGGCGCCGGCCGCACCACCCTGGTCGACCTCGGGCTCCTCCTCCTCGGCTACGCGCTCGCGGTCGGCGCGCTGGCCGCCCGTCGGCGGCCGCCGGTGCTCGGGGTGCGGGCCGTGATCGACCTCAACCTCGTCTGGGTGGTGCTCAGCCTGGTCGCGATGGAGCTGTGGCTGGAGCCGACCACCGCCGGGTTCGTCTGGATCCCGGCACAGGCCGCGGCGGTGGGCCTGTTCGCCGTCCTCCAGTTCACCGCCCTGCGGCGCCGGGCCCAAGGCCGGACCCGGGCCCAGACCCGGGGTCAGACCCGGGCCCAGGGCTAACGGTCCGGCCCGATCGCGGCTTGCAGGAACCGCACCGTCTCCGCGTCGGCCGGCAGGAAGGTCTCCAAGGCCAGCTCGGAGACGGTGACGTCCAGCGGGGTGTTGAAGGTGGCGATGGTGGAGAGGAAGGAGAGCACCTGCCCGTCGTGCCGGACCCGCATCGGCAGCGCGAACGGGAACCCGTCGGCGCCCCCCGGAGCGCCCGCAGCCGCGCCGCCGCCCGCGCCCGGGTCGTCCACGGGGTCGCCGGCCGGCTCGGGGTAGCCGCGGACCTCCTCGTACAGCCGGCGCAGCGGCTCGGCCCGCACCAGTTCCAGCTGCCGTTCCATCCGCTCCAGCAGGTGCTGCCGCCACTGCCGAAGGTTGAGGATGCGCGGTGCCAGCCCGTCCGGGTGGAGGGTGATCCGGATCGCGTTGAGCGGCGGCTCCAGCAGGTGCGGGGCGATGCCGTCCAGCAGCAGTCCGAGCGCGCGGTTGGCCGCCAGCACCCGGAAGGAGCCGTCGACCACCACCGCCGGGTACGGGTCGTGGGCGGCCAGCAGCCGTTCCAGCCCGCCGCGCAGCGCGGCCATCGACGGGTCGTCCAGCGGCGTCTCGGGGTAGTGCGGGGCGTAGCCGGCCGCGAGCAGCAGGGTGTTGCGCTCGCGCACCGGCACGTCCAGGTGCTCGGCCAGCCGCAGCACCAGCTCCCGGCTCGGCCGGGAGCGGCCGTTCTCGACGAAGCTGAGGTGGCGGGCCGAGGAGTCGGCCCGCAGCGCCAGTTGCAGTTGGCTGAGCTGTCGTCGCTCCCGCCAGCCGCGCAGCAGCGGGCCGACGCCGGTTCCCGTCGGGCTGCCCATGCCCGCCATGATCGTCATGGCCCAGGACGGTACTCGAACGACCCCGGTCGGCGGGAGGGGGCGGTGGCGATCAGGGGCCGGGGACCAGCGGCCCGAAAGCCGGGGAGCCAGGGAGCAGGGGAGCAGGGGAGCGGCGGCTCAGACGCCGGTGCTCGACCCCGGGCGGATGACCATGATCACCACGACCACGGCCCACAGCAGGTTGAACACCCCGGCGGTCATCGGCAGCAGCTTCAGACCGCTGACGGCCTTGCCGTGCTGCTCGTCCGACGGGTCCAGTTCGAGCGCGTCCACGGCGGCCTGCTGGCCGGGCAGCACGAAGAGCAGCAGTGCGAGCGCGGCGAGGCCGGTCAGCACCATCGAGACGATCACCCAGGACTGCCCGAGCACGTCCATCACCTGGGCCAGGCCGATGCCGAGCACCGGCACCGCGACCCCGAGCAGCGCGTAGACCTGGGTGATCCGGTGCAGCACGCGCAGTACACCGGCGTCGGAGGCCCGGTCCGGTCCGCTGGCCAGCGCGGCCTTCGCCCGGCGGGGGAACATGCTGACGGCCACCGCGACCGGGCCTATGAACAGGACCGACACGAGGACGTGCAGGCTCAGCAGGAACTTGGCCATGGCGGGGCACCCTTTTGAATCCGGTGGGCAGCTGGTCGGCGGGCGCGCGTTCGGCGTGCCCACGACCAGGCACGCTAACACCGCTTATCCGCCGGCCCACCGCGCGGGCCCGCCTCAGGGCCCACCCCCGCCCCGCCTAGCTCGAAGCCGTGAGCTCCACGATCCGGGGCGGGGCGGTGCTGACGGCCGCGACGGCGGCGACGTGCTCCGGGTCGGTCCGGTCGGTCCAGTCGAGCAGGTGCAGGTCCTCGTACCGGCTGCGCAGCGGCGCGCCCGGCGGGACGGCCAGCGGCAGGGCGGAGAGGTCGACCCGGCCGAGGGTGTCCAGGGTGGCCCTGCCGATCTTGATCAGCGACTCCTTGCGCACCCAGAGCCGCAGGAACGCCCGCTCCGGCTGCGGGTCGGCCTCGACGAGGGCGAGCTCGGCCGGGGCGAGTACCCGGCGGGCGACCGAACGCAGCGAGCCGCCCCGGGTGGACAGCTCGACGTCCACCCCGACCGGCTGGAAGCCGGCACCGGCCGCGACCACGCCCCGGGTGTGGGAGAGGCTCACGTGCACCCCGGGGTGGTCCGGCAGGTAGGGCTTGCCGTGGTCGGCGAGCCCGCAGTCCGGGCACTGCTGGGCGAGGACGAGGCCGGCCACCGGCACGCCGAGCAGCCGGGCGGCGCAGAGCCGGACCAGCAGGTGTCCGGCGGTGAAGTCGATCCGCCCGGACTCGTGCCGGAAGCGCGCGGCGCGCTCCCGCTCCATGGCGGTCAGCAGGTGCTCGCCCGCCTCGGGGTGTCGCAGTACGGCGTCGGCGGACGCGACGGTGACGAGCGGTGCGCTCTCTTCCTGGGCCTCGGTGCTCATGACTCCAACCTAAGGCTTCCCTCGAACTCGCGTCCGCCCGGGCGATCGCTGCTCCGTACGGATGAATTTCGGATCAGATCTGAGGATCTGTAGGGTGAGAATGTCTGATTTGATGTTTGATGTCCCGAATCTCTGGAATCGCCGGCAGACATCGCAGGCATCGCAGCAGCGCAGACATCACGGCAGGTCGTCCCGGCCTGCCCTTTCTCATGCACGGAGGAATTGTCGATGGGTCAGGCCACCGGTTCGCCGGATCACAGAACGACAACCGTGAGAACTCCGGCCCCGCGCGGGCGCCGGGCCGTCCTGGTCGCGGTGGCGACCACCGTCACCGCGCTGCCGCTGGCCGCGGTCCTGACGGTCGCTTCGGCCGCTCCGCCGGCCCCGCCGCTGGGCGCCTGCTCCGGGCCCGACTGCCCCGGCACCTGGCCGCCGGCGCACAACGGCGACTTCCCCGGCCGGGACGCCACCGTCAACGTCTTCACCGGCGGCGACTACACCGTGAACGGCCGGGCCGCGGAGGCCGAGGGCAGGATCGTCGCGCTGGGAAACCTGACCGTCGACAAGAACGGCGGCGGCGCCTACAACATGGGCGTCGTCGGCGTCGGCTCGCGCGTGGTGCCGCCGAACGGCAGCGACTTCGTCACCACCGGCGGCGACGTCGACGTCAGGACCGGCAACACCGTCCTGATCGGCGGCATCGACTCGCGTGGCCCGGCCTTCGGCAATCTGCGCCACGCGGGCTCGGTCGCCGGCGCCGTGAACATCGACCCCACCGGTGAGTCGATCCAGGACCCGAACGCCGCCGCGCCCTACCGGTCGGTGCTGACCCGGATCGAGGAGGTCTCCGGCTGCGTCGGCCGGGCCACCGCGACCGGTACCGTCGCCGTCACCTCCAGCGAGGCGACCTTCACCGGCGACGGGACCAGCGCGAAGCAGGTCTTCAACGTCACCCAGGACCTCGCCTCGCCGTCCGGCGGGCAGATCGGCCTGGTCTTCGCCGGTATACCGGCCGGCGCCACCGTCGTGGTGAACATGCTCGGGGACAGCCCGGTCGTCAACACCTACACCGGCACCGGCCTGGCCGGGGACCAGACCACCGAGATGCGCTCGAAGCTCATGTACAACTTCCCGACCGCGACCTCGGCGCAGATCCTCGGCAGTGCCCAGTTCCAGGGCTCGGTCCTGGCCGGCAACCCCGGCGGCACCACGACCATCGCCCAACCGGGCATGAACGGCCGGGTGTACCTCGCGGGCAGCCTGGTCCACACCGGCACCGGCGGCTACGAGATCCACAGCTACCCGTTCGACGGCGACCTGCCGGACTGCGCCGTGACGCCCAGCCCGTCGCCGACCTCGTCGACGCCGTCGCCCTCGCCGACCTCCCCGGCGCCCACCTCGCCGAGCCCGACCTCCTCGGCCACGACCTCTCCGACCTCCCCGGCGCCCACCTCGCCCACCTCGCCGACCTCGTCCGCGCCGACCTCGCCGTCGGCCGGTGCGACGACGTCGAGCGCCGGCCCGGCCCCGACCGGCCTCCACCCGACCGAGGAGCCGACCGGCCACCCCGGTGGCGGTGGTCAGCTGCCCTCCACCGGCGCGGGCAACGCCCCGGTGGTCTTCGGCGTGGCAGGCGTCGGCCTGCTCGGCCTCGGCGGTCTGGCCGTGCTGGCCGCCCGCCGCCGTCGCGGCCGCCACGGATGACGGCCGTACGGCCCGTACGGCCGAGAAACCGGACAGCCGGCCAGTCGGACAGCCGAACTGCCGCGCAGGCCGCCCGAGTCGACCCGACCGGGCGGCCTGCGCCGTTCCCGCCCCGCCCTCGCCCCGTTCCGCCGCCGCCCCGCCCCGCCCTCGCCCCGTTCCGCCGCCGCCCCGTTCCGCCGCCCGGGCCGCCTACTGCCCGGCCGGGTAGTGGGCGAGGCCCGAGGCGAGCAGCCCGAAGGCCCGCTCGACCGCGGCCTCGACCCGGGTCCGTACCGTCCCGGCCGGCTCCCCGGCCACCATCGCCCGCCGGACCTCGCCGAGCACCGCCCGGTGGGCCCCCGCGACGGCTCCGGCCACGATCCGGGGGAGCGGGTCGTCCTGGTCGGCTCCCGACTCCTCGGCCAGGACGGCCGCCAGTCCCGCCTCGGCCCGGTCGCCGAGCTCCAGCAGTCGGGCCCGCAGGGCGGCGCTGTCCTCGACGATCCGCCAGAACGCCGCCACCCCGGGGTTCAGTCCGACCGTCGGTTCCCCCTCCGCGAAGGCCGCCAGCAGGTCGGCCCGGACGGCGTCCACGGCCGAGCTGCCCGCGGGGCGGCGGCGGACCACCTCGGCGAGGCGGGCGACCACCTCCTCCTGCCGGTCGAAGAACAGGTCCTCCTTGGTCGGGAAGTAGTTGAAGACCGTGTTCGGCGAGACCCCGGCGGCCCGGGCCACCTCGACCACCGTGACCCGGTCGAAGCCGCGCTCGGCGAACAGGCCCATGGCGGTGTCGGAGAGCAGTTCCCGGGTCTGCTGCTTCTTGAGTTCGCGAAGTCCCATGGCCGGATTCTATCCGCGAAGCATGGTGTCACTTGAAACTTGTAGTGACACCAAAAATATCGGCTACGGTGACGGCATGACCTTCACCTTCGGCATCTATCCCGGCGGACTCCTCGGCGACGACACCGGCGTCATCGCGGCCGCCCGCCCCGACGAGCCGGCCCGGATCGCCGCGGCGCTGCGCGAACTCCAGGGCGGCGAAAGGGAGTTCCTGGTCCGCGCCTATCGCTCGTACCCGGGAGGCGAGCACACCCCGGAACGGCCCGAGCAGTACGCCGGCGAGGGCCGCCGGCTCGACCTGGTGGTGCAGTACCGGGAGCGCGGCGGCGAGTTGGCGGGCTGGCTGGACTTCGTCCGGCGCACGGTCCGGACCGAGGGCCACCGGCTCGCCCTGCTCCAGATCTGCGAGGAGCCCAACCTCGACCTCCCGCCCGTGGACGGGAGTATCCCGAACGTCCGCCGCGCGCTGGTCGAGGGCGTGGTCGCGGCCAAGGAGGAGGCGCTGGCCTGTGGATTCGACCGGCTGGCCGTCGGCTTCAACGCGGTGCCCTCCTTCGACCCCGCGGACACCTTCTGGTCAGAGCTCGGCCGGCTCGCCGACGAGCGCTTCCACCGTGCCCTGGACTACGTCGGCCTGGACTTCTTCCCGGACGTCTTCCGCCCCGTCCCACCGGAGCAACTCGCCGACGCGGTAAGGGCGGTGCTCACCGGCTTCCGCCAGGGCGCGCTGCCCCGGGCCGGGATCGGGCCCGGTGTCCCGGTGCGGATCTGCGAGAACGGCTGGCCCACCGGCCCCGGGCGGAGCGAGGCGCGGCAGGCCGAGGTGGTGGCGGAGGTGGTCCGGGCCGTCGCCGGGCTCGCCGCCGAACTCAACGTCACCGGCTACGCGTTCTTCGCCCTGCGGGACGCGGACAGCGCGGGCGCCGGGCTGTTCCCGCACTTCGGCCTGCTGCGCGACGACTACACGCCCAAGCCGGCCTTCGCCGTCTACCGTGAGCTGGTCGCCGAGCTGACGGAAGCCGGCGGGGCGGACGGCGAACTCGCTCCCCGTGCCGGCTAGTTCGCCTCGAAGAAGCGCTCCACCGTGCGCCGCCGGGCGGCGACGGCGTGCACCGGCTCGCCGATCACCCGGCCGGCCAGGGTGACGGCCAGCTCGCCGACGTCCCGGCGCAGCACCCGGGCCGCCTCGGCCCGGTCGGCGGCGATCCGGGCGCGGCCGGCGGTGAGCAGTTCGTCCCGGTCGCGGATGCCCTCCGCGCGGGCCGCGACCATCGCCGCCGCGCCGCGCTCGGCGTACTCCTCGCGGATCCGGGCCGCCTCGTGCCGGGCCTCGGCCAGCTCCCGCAGGCGGGCCTCCCGGGTGGCCTCGGCCTCGGCGAGCAGGGCCTCGGCGTGTTCGGCGCGCCCCTCGGTGGCCTCCCAGCGTTCGGACTGCACCCGTTCGATCCGGGGGAGCAGATGGCGGCCGAGCGTCCACAGCAGCAGGAAGAACAGCGCCAGGCCCAGGAGCAGCGGGGCCGGTTCGGGCTTGAGCGGGCCGAGTTCGAGGTTCACGCACGACCTCCCCAGGGTGTGACGTTCCGTCGGTCCGGAGCCTCCCCAAGGGCGAAGGGGATCGAACTCGGCCCGGACATGAGCTGCGTCACGACCGGCCCCCGGCCCCAGGGCTCGGCCCCAGGGCTCGGTTCCCGGCTCCCGGGCTACGTCACCTCGCCCCGGCGGGAGAAGCGCTCCGCCCGCCACTCGCCGCTCTCCAGCACCTCGGCCAACTGCCGGGCCGCGTCCCAGACCTCGGTGTACGAGAGGTAGAGCGGGGTGAAGCCGAAGCGCATCAGGTCCGGCGCGCGGAAGTCGCCGATCACCCCGCGCTCGATCAGCGCCTGCACCACCGGGTAGCCGTCGGCGTGCCGCAGCGCGACCTGGCTGCCGCGCCGGGCGCGCTCGCGCGGGGTCACCACCTCGACGCCGTCCAGCCCCTCGGTCAGCGACACGAACAGGTCGGTCAGGGCCAGGCTCTTCGCCCGCACCGCGGCCAGGTCGGCCCGCTCCCAGACGTCCAGCGAGGCGCCGAGGGCGGCCTGGCCGAGCAGCGAGGGCGAGCTGGTCAGGAAGCGGCCGATGCCCGCCTTCGGGTCGTACCCGGGCTCGAAGGCGAACGGCCGGGCGTGGCCGAACCAGCCGCTCAGCGGCTGGAGCGGGCCGGCCGCCAGGTGCCGCTCGGCGACGTACAGGAAGGCCGGTGAGCCGGGGCCGCCGTTCAGGTACTTGTAGGTGCAGCCGATCGCGAAGTCCGCTCCGGCGGCGTCGAGTTCGACCGGCAGCGCGCCCACCGAGTGGCAGACGTCCCAGATCATCAGGGCGCCCGAGGCCCGCACCCGGGCGGTGATCCCGGGCATGTCGAGCAGCTCGCCGGTGCGGTAGTCCACGTGCGAGAGGACGACCGCGGCGACGTCCCCGTCCAGGTGCCGGTCCAGCTCCTCGGGGCGGATCAGCGCACTGCGCGCGCCCTTGACCAGGCCGGTCACGCCCTCGGCGATGTACAGGTCGGTCGGGAAGGCCTCGGCGTCGCCGAGCACGGTGCGCCGGCCGGGGCGCAGCCGCAGCGCGGCCGACAGCACCTTGAACAGGTTGACCGAGGTGGTGTCGCAGACGACCACTTCCGCCGGATCGGCGCCGACCAGCGGCGCGATCCGCCGCCCCAGCCGGTACGGCTGCTCGAACCAGCCGGCGTCGTTCCAGCTGCGGATCAGCTCCCGGCCCCACTCCTCCTCGACCACCCGGCGCACCCGCTCGGGCGTGCGCACCGGCAGCGCGCCCAGCGAGTTGCCGTCCAGGTAGATCACCCCGTCCGGCAGGGTGAACTCCTTGCGGAATTCCGCCAGCGGGTCGACGGCGTCCAGCGCCGCGCAGTCCTCGCGCGTGGTCATGCCCGTCCCTCCCTCGTCATCCGTGTGCACGGTTCGTCCAGTCCCGTCCAGTCCCGTCCGGTCACGTCCGGTCACGTCCGGTCCCGTCCCGGTCGTGCCCCGTCTCGCGGCCCGCGACGGCGAGCCACGGCCCGTCACGGCCCGTCACAGCCCGTCCCGGATCGTCCACAGCTCCGGGAAGACGTCCTGCTCGGCCGACCTGCGCAGCCAGGTCAGCCCGCTGGAGCCGCCCGAGCCGGGCTTGCCGCCCATGGTCCGCTTGACCGCCGAGAGGTGGCGCTGGCGCCACCGGGTGACCCGCTCGGCCACGTCCAGCAGGGCCTCGCCGAGCGGCTGGAGCGCGGCGAGCTCCGGCTCGGTGTAGACCCGCCGCCAGGCCGCCTCGACCTCCGCGGACGGCTGGTAGCGCTGCTCGGAGGGCGCCCGGTGCGGGGCCAGGCCGCGGCGCGCCAGCAGCGCCAGCGCCTCGTCGTACAGCCCGGGGGAGCGCAGCGCCTCGGTCAGCTCGGCCTGGGTGTCGGGCATCCCGTCGTACATCGCCAGCAGCGCGGCGTTCTTGTTGCCGAGCAGGAACTCCAGCCGCAGGAAGGCCGCGGACTGGAAGCCGGAGGCCTCGCCGAACAGCGCGCGGAAGGAGTTGAACTCGTGCGGGGTCATGGTGGCCAGCAGGCCCCAGGACTCCACCAGCACGTCCTGCACGTGGGTGCCCCGGCGCAGCGCGGCCAGGGCGGCCGCCAGGTCGTCCTCGCGCAGCGCCCGCCGGGCGAGCGTCCACTCGTGCCGCAGCAGGTCGAACAGCAGCTCCATCACCTGGGTGGTGACGATGAACGACAGCTCGGCCGGCTCCTCGCTGCGCGGGTGCTGCAGGCCGTGCAGCTCGTCCAGGCGCACGTACTGGGCGTACGGGGTGCCCCGACCCGGCGCTCCGCCCCGACCGAACGACAGGTTGGGTGTCTCCACCGTGTCGTGCCCCATCCCGATCCTCCTGATCCTCCGGGCCCCGTCGCCCGGTCCGGTGAACCAGCCGGACTGCCGGGTTCCACCGGGTGCCCATTGTGCGGCGGCGGTGGCCCCCGCTTGAATGGGTGACGGGCATCGCAACCGCCCTTTGAGCTGTCGTTCGCGAGGCGTTCCGCCGATCCGCCTTACGAACGGAAACCCCTTGATCCCGACCGCCCGGGAGGCCGCCTTGGACGCCGTCGACCGCCGCCTGCTCGCCGAGCTCCAGGCCGACGCCCGGCTCTCGTACAACGAACTCTCCCGCCGGGTGAGCCTGTCCGCACCCGCGGTGGCCGAACGGGTCCGCCGGCTGGAGTCGGAGGGCGTGATCAGCGGCTACCACGCCCACGTGGACCTCACCCGGGCCGGGCTGCCGATCACCGCGCTGGTCCAGATCCAGTGCTACGGCCCGCGCTGCGTGCTGCGCGACCCGGACGTGCCGACCTGGCCGGAGGTGGTCCAGCTGCACCGGGTCACCGGCGGGGCGTGCTGCGTGCTGCTGGTCGCGGTGTCGACGATGGCCGAGTTCGAGGCGGTGTGCGACCGGCTCGGCGGCTACGGCCAGCCGTCCAGTTCGATGATCCTCTCCAGCCCGGTGCCCTGGCGGCCGGTGGTGCCGCGCTGAGCGCGGCCCGGGCGGTCCCCGGCGGTCCCCGGGCGCTCCCCGGGCGGTCCTCGGCGTCCGCCGGCGTTGACGCGGGCGTCAAGGAGTAGGTTGCCCGGCATGCCGAACGAGCGCCACATCCTGCTGCTGCCCGGGAGCCTGCGGGCCGGTTCCACCAACGAGACGGTGCTGCGCACCGCGGCCGAGGTGGCCGCCGCCATCCCGGGCCTGCGGGCCACGTACTACGCCGGGCTGGCCGGGTTGCCGCACTTCAACCCGGACCACGACACCGACCCGCTGCCGGAGCCGGTGGCCGCGCTGCGGGCCGCCATCGAGGCGGCCGACGCGCTGCTGGTCTGCACGCCCGAGTACGCCGGGACGCTGCCGGGCGCGTTCAAGAACCTGCTGGACTGGACGGTCGGCGGGGTCGAGATCTCGGACAAGCCCACCGGCTGGATCAACGCCGCGGGCCCGGGCCGCGGTCTGGGAGCCGAGGCCACCCTGCGTACCGTCCTCGGCTACACCGGCGCCGCGGTGCTGGACGAGGCCTGCGTCCGGCTTCCGCTGGAGCGCGGCGCGGTCGGCCCGGACGGGCTGGTCGCCGACCCGCTGGTGCGCGAGCGGATCGGCGAGGTGCTGGCCCGCCTCGCGGCGGGCTGACCGGCGGACTGACCGGCGGATTGGCCGACGGGACGGCCGACGGGCCGGGCTGAGGGTGGCCCGGCTCAGTGCCCGTCCGGCAGGTGCACCCCGAGCCCGGACAGCCCCTCCAGGAACAGCTCGACGCCGACCGCCGCCAGCAGCAGCCCGAGCAGCCGGGACAGCACCTCCAACGAGGTGCGGTGGGTGCGCCGCATCAGCGGGGCGAGCATCGCCACGCAGAGGTAGTTGATCACCGCGACGGCCACGTACGCCCCGGAGACGGCGGCCTTCCAGCCCCAGCTGTCCTGGTTGAGCGAGGCGACCAGGACGGCCGTGATGGCGAGCGGGCTGGCGATGTACGGCAGCAGCAGTTCGCGGATGCCGTCCACCAGCGGGTTCGCCAGGTGCTCGTCCTCGTCGCCGTCCGAGCCGAGGTGGACGCCGAAGACCAGCGCGACGGCGTAGACGAAGAAGATCGCCCCGCCGGCGAGCTGCAGGGACTGGTCGCTGATGTGGAACAGGGTGGTCAGTTCGTCGGCCCCGAAGCCGAGCACCAGGCCGATCACCGACGAGATGGCCGTGCTCAGGGCCGCCAGCCGGCGCAGCTCCAGGTTGCTCCTGGTCCCGGCCAGCCGGGCGAAGGACAGCAGGGTCTTCGGTGGGCCGACCACGGCGAAGAAGGTGATGAAGGCGCTGCTCAGGTTGAAGACGAACATGGGCCAAGCATGACCGCGGGGCTTCGGGCGGCCGGTCCGCCACGCTCCGCGTCCGGGCGTGGCGTGTGTCTCGTCGGCCGCGGTTCATTCCCGGTCGCGGAGGAATTCGCCCGGATGGCGGCCCCGGCTCGAAGGGGCGGGCGCTCTCGGGTCCCATGGAGGCAGGACTGCCGCCGAGCAGGACCACTCCGCCGCGGAAGCGAGGATGCGACATGGGCACGTGCCTGAACCGTAAGGACCTGGGCCTGCTGGCCCTGCGCGGCGCGGTCGGCGGGGTGCTGATCGCGCACGGCACCCAGAAGCTGTTCGGCTGGTTCGGGGGCGGCGGCCTGGAGGGCGCCACCCAGGCCATGGAACAGATGGGCTTCCACCCGGCGCGGCAGAGCGCGCTCGCGGCCGGCCTCGGCGAGGCGGGCGGCGGCGCGCTGCTGGTGGCCGGGCTGGCCACGCCGGCGGCCGGCGCGGTGGTGGCCGGGACGATGGCGGGCGCCGTGTCGGTGCACGCCCCGGCCGGTTTCTTCGCGATGTCCGGCGGCTACGAGTACCCGGCCTTCCTCGGCGCGACCGGGCTGGCGATCGGCCTGGCCGGGGCCGGCCGCTACTCGCTGGACCACCTGACCGGCCACGTCTTCGACCGGCCGTGGGTCGGCCTGGTGTCCTTCGTGGCGAGCGCCGCCGGGGCGTACGGCACGGTCGCGCGGCGCCGGCACGTGATGCGGCTGCGCGAGGAGCGGGCCGCGGTCGAGGCGGACGCGCAGGAGGGCTCGGGGCTCTCCTAGGGACCGGACGGTCTCTTGGGTTCGGCGGACCCGGCAGGGATCCAGGCGAGGCCCTGGCCGGGAGCCGCCCCGGGCGCCGGCCCGCGGCCGACTCACGGCGGCGTGGCCGGGTCACCCGGAGGCAGCAGCCCTGCTGGCGGCGGTCCGGCGGTCCTCGGAGGGTGGGCGGGGAGGTGTGCCGGGCAGCCCGGCACCGACCGGAAACGAGGGACCGCATGGACCGCCAGCCGCTCACCCGAGCCAGCCACCCGACCCCGCCGAGGGCCACCGCGCAGGATCTGGACGCGCCGCCGCTGAGCCGCCGACGGCGTGCGGTGGCAGGGGTGTTGGCCGTGGCGGTGGTCGGTGCGGCGGCGCTCGCGGGCTGCTCCTCCGAGAAGAGCGCGGAGAGCGTGGCCTCCTCGGCGGCGGCCGCGGTGAAGCAGGGCGCGAGCGCCGCCGCCTCCGCCGCCTCGGCGCTGGCCTCGGCGGCCGGCGGGGCGGGCTCGGCGATCGCCTCGGCCCAGGCGCAGGCCTCGGCGGCGGTGTCGGCGGCCTCCTCGGCCATCGCCGGGATCAAGGGCGGGCTGGACGCCAAGGGGGACATCACCGTCGGGGCGGTGACCACCGGTTCGGACGGCAAGCCGCAGGCGCCGCTGAGCATCACCAACCACGGGCAGCAGTCGTACCGGTACGCGATCCAGGTGAACTTCACCGACGAGTCCGGCAAGGTGCTGGACGCGGCCGCGGTGACCGTCCAGGACGTGGCCCCCGGGCAGAGCGCCCAGGCCACCGCGCACGCCCACCGGGACCTCTCCGGCACGGTCAAGGCCGAGGTGGCCAACGCCGTCGGCTACTGATCTCCGGTGCCGGATCCGGGTGCGGCCGCCCAGTTCGGCGCGGGGGCGGAACCTTAAGCGGGTCTCAAGGCCCAACGGCACCCCTTGACGGGTGAGTTGGTCTAGTCCATTTTTATTGCCCAGGTGCAGGGAGCCCCTGAACCGGCGTCAGCGACCGTGTGTCGCTGGCGCCGGTTCGGCACATCCCGGTAGTCCGTCATGGCCCGATCCGCTCGATTCCCCACCCATGCCTGTCATGTCCCGGTCGTCCGGCCCCACCCCGGACGCGTGCCCCCGGGGCGGCGGGAACCCCCACAACCAGGAGTCACGCACCCATGCTGCGCTCACGCATTGAAAGGGCCGGGACCCCGGCTCCGCAGGGCGGCCGCCGACGTCGCCCCAAGAGCATGGCCGCCATCGCGGCCGGCACCACCGCCTCCCTGCTGCTCGGCGCCGGCCTCGCGCTGTCCGGCGGCGGCGCGGCCAACGCCGCGACCACCAACTCCACCGGTGCGCCCGCCACCAGCGGCGGCATCAAGGTCGCGTACTACGACCAGTGGTCGGTCTACGCGAACGCGTACTACCCCAAGACGATCCAGGACACCGGCGTCGCCGGGAAGCTGGACTACCTGATCTACGACTTCGCCAACATCCACCCGACCGACCTGGGGTGTTTCGAGGCCACCAAGGCCGCGGACACGAACGACAACAACCCCAACGCGGGTGACGGCGCCGCCGACGCGTTCGCCGACTACCAGAAGAGCTTCGGCGCGGACATCTCGGTCGACGGCGTCGGCGACGTCTGGAACCAGCCGATCGCGGGCAACTTCAACCAGCTGAAGAAGCTGAAGGCGAAGAACCCGAACCTCAAGGTCCTGCTCTCGCTGGGTGGTTGGACCTACTCCAAGTACTTCTCGCCGGCCTCCGCCACGGACGCCTCGCGCAAGCACCTGGTGTCGTCCTGCATCGACATGTTCATCAAGGGCAACCTGCCCGTCGACGCGGGCTTCGGCGGTCCGGGCTCGGCGGCCGGTGTCTTCGACGGCATCGACATCGACTGGGAGTACCCGGGCGGCGGCGGCCACACCGGCAACATCTCCAGCCCGGCCGACAAGCAGAACTTCACGGCGCTGCTGAAGGAGTTCCGCACCCAGCTGGACGCGCAGGGCGCGGCCGACAAGAAGACCTACGCCCTGTCGGCGGCGGTCGGTGCCGGCCAGGACAAGATCATGAACGTCGAGACCGACAAGATCGGTCAGTACCTGACCTTCCTCGACGTCATGACCTACGACATGCACGGCGGCTGGGACGCGCAGGGCCCGACCAACCACCAGGCCGCGCTCTACGCGGGCCCGAACGACCCGTCGACCCCGGTCAAGCCGGGCAACGGCAAGTACTCGATCGACAACGCCATCAAGGCGTGGACGGTCGGCGACAAGGACTACGGCATCCCCGGCGGCTTCCCCGCCAGCAAGATCAACATGGGTGTGCCGTTCTACTACCGCGGCTGGACCGGCGTGAAGGACAACGGCCAGCACGGCTTGTTCCAGCCCGCCACCCAGCCGGCGGCCGGTGCGGCGATGTCCGGCAACGTCCCCGGCATCCAGATGTACAAGGAGCTCGCGGGCTTCGTCGACAACCCGTCCAAGACCTTCTGGGACGACGCCGCGCAGGCCACGTACTTCTACGACGGCAACACCTTCTGGAGCGGTGAGGACGCCAAGTCGATCCAGGCCAAGCTCGACTACGCGCACTGCAACGGCCTCGGCGGCTCCTTCGCCTTCTCGCTGTACGACCTGGGCACCAAGACCGCCCTGTTCGACAAGATGGTGAGCGCCACCAACGGCTCCGCCGCCGGCTGCCCGGCCCCGCCGTCCCCGACCGGTTCGGCGACCCCGACCCCGACCGGCTCGGGCACCCCGAGCCCGACCCCGACCAGCACCCAGACCACGCCGGCGCCGGCCTGCTCGGCGGCTCCGAGCTGGGACGCGAACACCACCTACGCGGCCGGTGGCACCAAGGTCTCGTGGAAGGGCCACTACTACACCAACAAGTGGTGGACCAAGGGCGACGACCCGAGCCTGAGCGGCCAGTGGGGCGTCTGGACCGACAACGGTCCCTGCTGACGGCCGACCGGCCGCCGAGGGCCTGACGGACCCCTCGCAGCACCTGAAGTGACGAAGTCCGGCCCGCCGGGAGGATCATCCTCCCGGCGGGCCGGACCCGTTCGCGTTCCCGGAGCGGCTACACCAGGTCGTCGGTGCGCCCGAGCGCGTCCGGCTGGCTCTCCTCGATCCGCCGCAGCATCCGGCCCAGCGTCGCGGAGAGCTCGGCGCGCTCCTCGCCCGCGACGTCCTGGAGGAACTCCTCCTCGAACACCGCCGCCATCCGCATCGACTCCAGCCACTTGACGCGACCGGTCTCGGTCAGCTCGATGATCACCCGCACCCGGTTGGTCTCGTCCCGCTCCCGGGTGACCAGGCCGTCGGCCACCATCCGGTCGATCCGGTGCGTCATCGCGGCCGGGGTGAGCCCGAGCCGCTTGGCCAGCTCGCCCGGCCCCAGCCGGTACGGGCTGCCGGAGACCACCAGGGCCTTGAGCACCTCCCACTCGGCGGAGGTGATCCCGAGCACAGTCAGCTGCCGGTCGTACGCCACGCCCATCCGCCGGGAGACCCGTAGGAGGGTCTGCACGATGGTCTCCACCTGCGGGTCGACAGTGGGGAACTCCCGCTGGTAGAGCGCCACTTGCTCGGCGATGCCGAGTTCCAGGCGGGTGGCCGGGGCGGGCTTGTCGGCATCCGGCCGCGGCTTGTCCGTAGTCATGCCGACCAGTGTCCCACGTGCGTGCACCCCTTAAGCCTTTGACTCCGCACTCTTCCGGTGCTAAGACTTTATCTCGTCAAACTTTAGCTCTGAAATCTTCTGGACTTAAGAGTATCCAGTCGAAACCAGGAAGGGATGTGCACGGTGACCGGCACGGTGAAGCAGCAGAGGCAGCGGCGTGGAGCGGGCGGCCCGCTGCGCCGCGTCCAGATCGGCAACGCGCTCAGCGCGTTCGGCAGCGGATTCACGCTTCCGTACATGTACGTGTACGTGGAGCAGGTGCGCGGGCTGGGATCGATGGTCGCCTGGATGGTGTTCACGCTCTTCGCGCTGGCCGCCCTCGCCGTCCTCCCGTTCATCGGCCGCGGCATCGACAGGTACGGCCCCCGCCCGGTGCTGCTGGCCGGTACGGCGCTCGCCGCCACCGGCGCGTTCGCCTTCGGGCACGCCACCGGCACCCCGGGTCTGCTGGTCTCCTCCTTCCTGTTCGGCGCGGGCGTCACGGCCTGCCAGCCGGCGCTCGCCACGATGATCGTCCGCTGCTCCACGGCGGCCACCCGCTCGCACGCCTTCGCGCTCCAGTTCACCCTGGTCAACCTGGGCATGGGCATCGGTGCGCTGGTCGGCGGCCAGATCGTGAACGTGGCCGACCCTGCCAGCCTCACCCGGCTGTTCACCATCGAGGCGGCCACCTTCCTCGGCCTCGCCCTGGTCACCGGCACCGCCCGGATGCCGAGGGTCCAGCTGACGGCGGTCCACGAGAAGGCGGACGGCCCGACGGGCCTGCGCGCGCTGGTCGCGGACAAGGCGATGCTGCGGCTCTGCCTGCTCGCCGGGCTGATCTTCTTCACCTGCTACGGCCAGTTCGAGTCCGGTGTCGCGGCCTTCGCCACCTCCACCGTCCACACCGCGCCGTCCACCCTGGGCTTCGCGATCGGCGCCAACGCGCTGACCATCGTGGTGCTGCAGATGTTCGTGGTGCGGATGACCGCGCGCCGCCGCCGCACCACCGCGATGGCCGCGGCCGGCCTGGTCTGGCTCGGCGCCTGGGCGATGGCCCTGCTGGCCGGCCTGATCCGGACCGAGACCATGGCCGCCACGATCGCCATCGTCTCCGTCTACGCCCTGTTCGGCGTCGGCGAGTCGCTGCTGGCGCCCACCATGGGCCCGATCGTCGCGGACCTCGCCCCGGCCCGGCTGCTCGGCACCTACAACGCCGGGTACTCCCTGGTGAAGCAGATCGCGGTCGCGGTCGGTCCGGCCGTCGGCGTGCTGCTGGTCGGCTCCGGCGCCTGGCCGCTCTACCTGGCGGCCATGGCGGGCTGCACCCTGCTGATCGTCACCCTGGCGCTGCGGCTGCGCCCGTACCTCACGCCGGAGCAGGACAACGCGGCCCCGGCCGTGGTCCACACCGTCCAGGTGCGGGAACTGCAGACCGCCGCGTAGCGGAACGGCCCGCGAGGGCGTTCGCGACGGGCGCCGGCCAGGTCACCTGGTCGGCGCCCGTCGCGCTTGGCTTCGCGCGCACCGCCACATAGTGTCAGTGGCTGTTGACCGCCCGGCCCAGGCCGGAGCGGCACGACCCCGGGCGGAGCCAGGACCCGGGCAGAGCAGACAGGCGAATCGGCGAGGCTATGACGCAAGCGGCGCTCACGCACCCACCGGCGGCCCCGGCCCCCGCGGCCCCGGCAGAGGCCTCGCGCGGCGGTCTGGTCCGCTGGGCGGCCGACCGCTCCGGCTGGCTCGGCCCGATCGCCGTCGCGCTCTTCGCCGGCCTGCTGCGGTTCTGGAACCTCGGCCACCCCAACGCCTTCGTCTTCGACGAGACGTACTACCCCAAGGACGCGTGGTCCCTGCTCCAGCAGGGCTACGAGGGCACCTGGCCCGACCACGCCAACGCCGACATCCTGTCCGTCCCGCAGTCGATCCCGCTGAGCTCCGCGCCCGAGTTCATCGCGCACCCGCCGCTCGGCAAGTGGGTGATGTCGATCGGCGAGCAGCTGTTCGGGCTGAACCCCTTCGGCTGGCGGTTCATGACCGCCCTGCTCGGCACCGTCACCGTGCTGATGCTGGCCCGGATCGGCCGCCGCCTCTTCGGCTCCACCCTGATCGGCTGCACTGCCGCGCTGCTGATGGCGGTGGACGGCCTCCAGTTGGTGATGAGCCGGGTCGGCCTGCTCGACGGCATCCAGATGTTCTTCGTGCTGGCCTCCTTCGGCAGCCTGCTGATCGACCGCGACCACGCCCGCGCCCGGCTCGCCGCGGTCGCGGAGGGCGGCGGCGACGCCGACGCGGTGCGGCTCGGGTGGCGCCCCTGGCGGATCGCCGCCGGGGTGCTCGTCGGCGCCGCGTGCGCGGTCAAGTGGAACGGCGCCCCGATCCTCGCCGCCTTCGGCGTCCTGACCGTCCTGTGGGACCAGGCCGGCCGCCGCGGCGCCGGCGCCCACCGCCCCTGGCGCTCCATGCTGCGCCGGGACGCCCTGCCCGCCTTCCTCGCCATGGTCGGCTCGGCCGTCGTGGTGTACGTCGGCGCCTGGAGCGGCTGGCTGGCCAGTGGCGGCAACGGCCAGGGCGGCTACGACCGGCACTGGGCCGACGGCCGCGCCGGGCTCTCCCCGGACAGCGTCCTCGGCATCCCGCTGCCGCAGGTCCCGATGAGCTGGGTGCCCGCTTCGCTGCGCAGCCTGTGGCACTTCCACTCGCAGATGTTCGACTTCAACACCGGCCTGAACCAGCCGCACACCTACCAGTCCAACCCCTTCGCCTGGCTGGTCGACGGCCGCCCGGTGTCGATGTACTGGGAGCAGGTCCCGTACGGGCAGCACGGCTGCACCTCCTCGGGCGGCTGCGCGGCGCAGATCCTCGGCCTCGGCACGCCGTTCCTGTGGTGGACGGCCTGCTTCGCGCTGGTCTACCTGCTGTGGCGCTGGTTCTTCCGGCGGGACTGGCGCTCGGGCGCGGTGCTCTGCGCGGTGGCCGCGATCTACCTGCCCTGGTTCAAGTACCAGGAGCGGACGATCTTCTCCTTCTACATGGTCGTGCTGGTGCCGTTCCTGTGCCTGGCCGTCGCCCAGATGCTCGGGGCGATGCTCGGCCCGGCCGGGTGCAGCCCCGAGCGCCGTCGGATCGGTGCGATCGGGGCCGGGGTGATCGTGCTCGCGATCGTCGGCTGCTTCGCCTTCTTCTACCCGCTGTACACCGCGGAGGTGATCCCGATGTCGTCCTGGCAGGACCGGATGTGGTTCACCAGCTGGATCTGACGGGCCGGACGTGACGCCGCTCTCGGCCCTGGTGCCCTCGGCCGGTCCGGTGGCGTCCGGCAGCCAGCTGCTGCCCGTCACCCCGGTGCTCGGGGTGGTCACGGCCGTGCTGCTGCTGGCCGCCGTCGCGGTGGCCGGGTGGGGCCTGCTCGGGCACGGCCACGCGGTGCTGCGGGCCGGACTGCGCGCGGTGGTGCAGCTGGCCGCCGTCGCCGCGGTGATCGCCTGGGTGGTCGGTTCGCTCTGGTGGTCGGCGCTGTTCGTGCTGCTGATGTTCTCGGTCGCGGTGCGCACCGCCGGGCGGCGGATGACCCGCGGCCCGGGCTGGGTCTGGGCGGCCGCCCCGATCGGCGCGGGGGTGCTGCCGGTGCTCGCCCTGCTGCTGGGCGTCGGACTGCTGCCGCCCGAGGGCCTGTCCGTCATCCCGGTCGCCGGCATCCTGATCGGCGGCGCGCTCAGCGCGACCTCGCTGGCCGGGCGGCGGGCCCTGGACGAGCTGCGGCTGCGGCGCGGCGAGGTGGAGGCCGCGCTGGCGCTCGGCTTCGAGGAGCGCGACGCCCGGCTGGAGATCTGCCGGACGGCGGCCGCGACCTCGCTCGTCCCGGCGCTGGACCAGACCCGGACGGTCGGCCTGGTCACCCTGCCCGGGGCCTTCGTCGGGATGCTGCTGGGCGGGGCCTCGCCGGTCCAGGCGGGGGCGGTGCAACTGTTCGTGCTGATCGGGTTGCTGGCGGTGGAGTCGGTGGCGATCGTGGTGGTACTGGAACTGGTCGGGCGCGGGCTGGTCGCCGCCGAGCCGGAGGAGGGCTTCCGGTAGCGGCGGGCCGGTCGGCGCGGTCGGGTACGCTTGGGGCCGTTGAAGGGGAGTAGCCCTCCACCGGACCGTCGACATACTGGCCCCCAGGGGCCCGGCGCCCGGGGCACCGCCCGAAGGGGCGTTGCCGGCGAGACCTTCGGCCGCAGTGCTGTGACCATGACCAGTGCTGTCGGGCCGAAGCGTCCCCTGACGGACCTGCGGAGGCCGGGCAGCCCGACCGAGGAACTCCTGATGAGTATCACCGTTGCCGCGTTGACCTTCGGCATCATCTTCCTGGCCGAACTGCCGGACAAGACCGCGCTGGCCAGCCTCGTGCTCGGCACGAAATACCGCGCGAGCTACGTCTTCGCGGGCATCGCCGCCGCCTTCGCCCTCCAGGTGGGCATCGCACTCGTCGCCGGGCACCTGCTCTCGCTGCTGCCGCACCGCTGGGTGGAGGGCGTCACCGGCGTGCTGTTCCTGGTCGGCGCGGCGATGCTGCTGTTCCACGGCGGGGGCGACGACGAGGACGGGCACGCGGCCAAGGAGCCGTCCTCGAACAGCTTCTGGAAGGTGGCCGGGGCCAGCTTCGTGGTCGTCGCGATCGCCGAGTTCGGCGACCTGACCCAGATCATGACCGCCAACCTGGCCGCCAAGTACGCCGATCCGCTGGCCGTCGGCATCGGCTCCTGGCTGGCGCTGTGCGCGGTCGGCGGGATCGCCATCGTCGGCGGGCAGAAGCTGCTCAAGTACGTGCCGATGAAGCTGATCATCCGGGTGGCGGCAGCGATCATGGTGGCGCTGGCGGGCTACAGCCTCTTCGGGGCGATCACCGGCTGATCCCCGGGCCGGGCGCCGGCTGATTCCCGTGCACACCTCCTGCTGACGCTCCGCCGTCAGCAGGAGGTGTGCTTGTCCAGGGCGGCGCTGGTGTTGGGGCCGTACACGCCCCGCTTGTCGCCCTTGACGTTCCACTTCCACTGGACGTAGTCGACGGTGTTCACGGTGGTGTCGTCGTAGACCCCGGTCACCGGTATGGACGCGAAGCAGCTGACGGCGGCGGCGAGCTTCTGCTGGAGAGCGGTGACATCGGGGCCGCTCATTCCGTACTGCAGGACCCGCGGGGTCGGGGTGACGGTGGGCGTCGGGCTCGGGACGGGGGGCGCGGTCGGCGTGGGGGCCGGGGCCGGGGGAGCGGCCGGGGCCTCGACGGTCGGCGTCGCGACCGGCGTCGGGGTGGCCGTCTTCGTCGGGCTCGGCTTGCGGGTGGGGGTGGGCGTCGGGCTCGGCGCCTCGCTGGTCGGCGGCGGCGTGCTCGGGGCGGGCGCGGCCAGGGTGGGCGGGTCCACCGGCGCGGGCGCCAGGGTGGTCGTGGGCAGCGGCTGCGCCTGCTTGGCCGGCGGCTCGGCGGAGGGCGTCACCGCGTACGCGACGCCGATGGTGAGCGCCACCAGGGCGGCGCCGACCCCGGCGAGCAGCCCCTTGCGCTGGGCGAGCGGGCGGCGCCCGGCCTGCTCGGCCGCCCGGCGGGCGGCCCGGCCGCCCGCCTCCGGGCCGGGCCCGGCCGGGGCCTGCCGGAAGTCCTGGGCCTGCCCGAAGGGGAAGAGGCCGATCTCGTTCCCGTCCGGCGCGGAAGCCGGTGTCCGCGGCTGCGCGGCCGCCGCCGGGTACCCGCCCGGCCCGGCCGGCGGGACCGGCGGCAGCACGGTGGTGGCGTACGCGTCCGGGTGGGCGCCGGCGCCCGGGTAGGCCCCGTCCGGACCGTACGGAGCCTGCCCCTGGCCGACCGGCGGCAGCACGGTGGTGGCGTACGCGTCCGCGTCCGGTCCCAGCGGGGGAACGACCGGTGACCCGGGCGCGGTGGGCTGCCCCGGGGGCACCGGCGGCAGCACCGTGGTCGCGAACGGGTCGACCACCGGGGTGCCCGGGTGGGCCTCGTCGGCCACCTGGTCGGCCGTCCGCGGGACGTACGGGCGGACCAGCGGCGGGCCCTCCAGGTAGGGCAGGACGGCGGTCTCGGTGAGGCTCGGGTCCGGGACGCAGCCGCACCCGGTGGAGCGTGCGGTGCCGCACGTCGGGCAGTGCTGGTCCGGCATCGGCCGGTCCTCCTCGGTTTCGCGTCGACTTTCGTGGGCGGTCGTTCGGGTCGTTCGGGTCGTCCGCCGGTCGGTCGGCCGGCCGGCGTTCGGTCGTCCCGAGCACGCTCCGGGCGGACCCGGGCGGCGCGCGGACGCGCCTGATTATGCAGGACCGTCCGAGGGGTGGACAGGGGCGTCCGTCCCTCGGCGGGGTGTTGTGCCGGTTGGTGCCGGTCGGCCCTTCGGGGAACGCCCGGAGCGCGGCGGTTGTCCCCGGCGCTTACGCTCGGCTCACACCGACGGAACGAATCGGGACGAAACGACCAGCGTGGTCAGCTGGGAGTGATCATCCGCACGGCCCGGCCGACGGGCCGCGACCCCATGGAGACGCCATGCCCACGGAGACGCCGTGACGCCCGCGGAGACGCCGTGACGGAGCCGAGCACCGCGTCCGACCGGAGCCCGGCGGGCGAGCCGGGCCCGCCGGCGGTCACCGTGCACAACGTCTGGGTGCCGATCGGCGCCCTGCTGCTGGCGATGCTGCTCGCCGCGCTCGACCAGACCATCGTCTCCACCGCGCTGCCGACCATCGTCAGCGACCTCGGCGGCCTCGAACACCTCTCCTGGGTGGTCACCGCCTACCTGCTGGCCTCCACCGCCGCGACCCCGCTGTGGGGCAAGCTCGGCGACATGTACGGCCGGAAGCGCTTCTTCCAGGCCTCCATCGTGATCTTCCTGCTCGGCTCGGTGCTGTGCGGGATCGCCCAGAACATGGGCGAGCTGATCGCCTTCCGCGCCCTCCAGGGCCTGGGCGGCGGCGGGCTGATCGTGCTCTCCCAGGCGATCGTCGGCGACCTCGTCGCGCCCCGGGACCGCGGCCGCTACCAGGGCCTGTTCGGCGCCGTGTTCGGCGTCACCAGCGTGCTCGGGCCGCTGCTCGGCGGACTGTTCGTCGACCACCTCAGCTGGCGCTGGGTCTTCTACATCAACCTGCCGATCGGCATCGTCGCCCTGGTGGTGATCGCGACGGTGCTGCACGGGCTGGAGGTCCGGCGCGAGCACCGGATCGACTACCTCGGCACCGTCCTGATCGCCGCCGTCGCCACCTGCCTGGTGCTGATGACCTCGCTCGGCGGGACCACCTGGGCCTGGACCTCCTGGCAGATCGTCGGCCTCGGTGTGCTCGGGCTGGTGCTGCTGCTCGCCTTCGTCCTGGTCGAGCGGACGGCGGTGGAGCCGGTGCTGCCGCTGCGGCTGTTCCGCTCGCGGACGTTCAGCCTGGTCGCGGTGATCTCCTTCGTGGTCGGCTTCGCGATGTTCGGCGCGCTGACCTACCTGCCGACCTTCCTCCAGGTGGTCCAGCAGGTCTCGCCCACCCTGTCCGGCATCCACATGCTGCCGATGGTGCTCGGCATGCTGCTCACCTCGATCGGCTCCGGCCAGATCGTCGCCCGCACCGGCCACTACCGGATCTTCCCGATCGTCGGGACGGCCGTGACCACCGTCGGACTGCTGCTGCTCTCCCGGCTGGACGAGCACAGCAGCACCGCCGAGATGAGCCTCTACTTCCTGGTCTTCGGCCTCGGACTGGGCCTGGTGATGCAGGTGCTGGTGCTGATCGTGCAGAACTCGGTCGGCTACGAGGACCTCGGCGTGGCCACCGCGGGCGCCACCTTCTTCCGCTCCATCGGGGCCTCCTTCGGCGTCTCCATCTTCGGGACGGTCTTCGCGAGCGGACTGCGCAGCCGGCTCGCCGACGCGCTGGCCGGGGTGCCGCTGCCGCCCGGCTTCCGGCCGGAGGTCATCACCGCCGACCCGCGGGTCATCCCCCAGCTGCCGGCCGCCGTCCAGCCGGGGGTCTACCACGCGTACGCCGAGTCGATCACCCGGGTGTTCCTGTACGCGGTGCCGGTCGCGGTGGTCGCCTTCGTGCTGTCGCTGTTCCTGCGCGAACAGAAGCTGCGCTCCACCGTCACCGCCCCCGACCTCGGCGAGTCCATCGGGATCAACCCCGTGGAGCGCAGCTCGCTGGACGAGATCGCCCGCGCCCTGTCGGTGCTGAACAGCCGGGAGGCCCGGCGCGACCTCTTCCGGCGGATCACCGAGACGGCCGGGCTGGACCTGCTGCCCGCCTCCAGCTGGCTGCTCCTCCAGATCCACCAGCACGGCTCGGTCGAGCCGGCCGAACTGGCCGAGGCGCGGGTCGTCCCGATCGCCACCGTCGAGGAGGCCGTCCGGGAGGTGGAGGGCCGGGGGCTGGCGGCGCGGTCCGGCGGGCTGCCGCTGCGGCTCACCGAGTCGGGCGAGGAGACGGCCCTGCGGCTGGTGGCCGCCCGGCGCACCCAACTCGCCGAACTGCTGGGGGACTGGGACGAGCAGCGGCACGCCGAGATCGCGGGGGTGCTGAACCGGCTCAGCTCCTCGCTGTGCGCGGACCTGCGGGACCGGCCGGACCCGTCGGGGCCGCAGGGGCCGTACCGTGGGGAGGGGCGGTCGTTCTGATGGTCCGACGGTCCGATGGCTCGACGGGCCCGTTCGGCGTGATGGGGAAGGGTGGTGCGGCATGCCGTTCGAGATCGAGCGCAAGTTCCTGCTGAGCGCCTTCGAGCCGCCGCAGACGGCGGTGCGGCAGCACATCGAGCAGGGGTACATCGCGATCAAGGACGACGGGACGGAGGTACGGCTGCGGCGGATCGGCGGCAGCCGCGTCCTCGGCGTCAAGCGGAGCGCTTCTTCCGCGGAGGGTTCTCCCGTCCGGATCGAGGTGGAACGCGAGCTGGGGGAGCAGGAGTTCACCGAGCTCTGGCCGGCCACCGAGGGCGCCCGGCTGGTCAAGGACCGGTACACCTTCGAGGCCTCCGGCGTCACCGTCTACGCGGACGTCTACCAGGGGGAGTTGGCCGGACTGCGCACCGTCGAGGTCGAGTTCGGCTCCGAGGCGCAGGCGGCGGCGTTCTCGGCGCCGGAGTGGTTCGGCGCCGAGGTCACCGGCGTGAAGGCGTACAAGAACCAGACCCTCGCGACCCGGGGAATGCCCGGGTCCTGAATCCGCCGGGGGCGTTCGGCCCTACGGCGTGCCGAACCAGGGCGGGGTGTCGAGGCGGAACGGGTCGCCGGGGGCGAGCCGGCGCAGGCCGTCCCCCAGCAGTCTCAGCTGCTCCTCGCCGAGGACTTCCGACCACTCCTCGCGCAGCTCGTCGAAGATCCGGGCCGAGCGGAGCAGGCAGTCCATCCCGCGCTCGGTGAGCCGGACCACCTTGCGCCGGGTGTCGGCCGGGTCGGCGGCGCGCTCGACGTAGCCGAGTTGCTCCAGGTTGTCGACGGTCTTGCCCGCCGCCTGTTTGGTGACGCCGAGGCGGCGGCCGAGTTCGGAGGCGGTGGTGCCCTGCGGGCCGATCGCCTGGAGGACGAAGCCGTACATCGGGCGCAGGTCGGGATGGCCCTCGCGGGTGATGCGCTCGTGCAGCTCGTCGGTGATCGTCCGGAAGGCGAGCAGCAGGCGCAGCGGCAGCTCAAAACCCGGCGGGGGCGGTTCACTTGGCACGATAGACAACCTCATTGACCATATGGACAACGTCATTGTCCACCCTAGGGGGTTCCTTCGCCGCGCCGGCCCCCGTCCACGCCTTTGACGGCCCACGGCCCGCCCGGCCGTGAGGTGTAGCAGACTGCTCCCGTAGGCAGTCCCCGTCACCGCACCGGCGGCCGCACCAGCGCGCCGGCGGAGCAGCAAGGAGCCCCCATGTCCGTCGTCAAGATCAACGTCCTGACGGTGCCGGCCGAGCAGCGCGAGGTGCTGGAGCAGCGCTTCGCCTCCCGGGCCGGCGCGGTGGAGAACTCGGACGGCTTCGAGTGGTTCGAACTCCTCCGCCCCGTCGAGGGCACCGACCAGTACCTCGTCTACACCCGCTGGCGCAGCGAGGAGGACTTCAAGGCCTGGATGGAGGGCCCGATGAAGTCCGCCCACCAGAACGGCCCCTCCGACGAGGCCCCCAAGCGCCCCGCCGCCACCGGCTCCACCCTCTGGTCCTTCGAGGTCGTCCAGTCCGCGGGCCCCAAGAACGCCTGAGCCGCCCCGTTCCGCCGGGCCCCTCCCCTCGACGGGGAGGGGCCCGGAGTGCTTCGCGGACCCGGCTAGCGGCCGGCCGTGGCGCGGAGGCCGGGGAGGGGGGTGTGGTCGGCGGGCCAGAGGAGGCGCAGGTGGAGGGGCGGGGGGTCGAGGGGGAGGCGGACGAGGGCGCCGGTGGCGAGATGGTCGTGGACGGCGTGGGTGGGGAGCAGGGCGATTCCGAGACCCTGGGCGGCGCAGGCGCGGGTGGCGGGGACGGCGCCGGTGTGGAGGCGGCGGACGTGCCGGCCGAGGAGGTGCTCGCCGGCGAGGCGGTAGGAGCAGCCGGGGGAGCCGACCAGGAGGCGGTGGCCGTGGAGGTGCTCGCCGGTGAGGGCGGTGGCGCGGGCGAGCGGATGGGTGGGGGCGGCGACCAGGGCGAGGGGGACGTCCTGGAGGTCGACGTGGTCGAGCGGGGCGGGCGGCAGGTGGAAGCCGAGGGCGCCGAGCGGGCCGGGGGCGTCGATGACGAGGGCCGCGTCCAGGGCTCCGGCCGCGACGCCGTCGAGCAGGACGTCCCGGGTGGTGTCGGTGCGCAGGGACACGTCCAGGTCGGGCCGGTGGCCGGTGAGGCGGGCCAGGACGGCCGGGAGCTGGGCGGCGGTGACGGCCGAGAGGACGCCGAGGCGCAGGCGGGTCCGGGCGACGACGACCTCGCGGCGGGCCTGTTCGGCCTGGGCGAGGAGCCGGCGGGACCAGGGCAGCAGCCGCTCCCCGGCGGAGGTGAGGACCAGGTCGCGCCTGGCCCGGTCGAACAGTTCGGTGCCGAGGCTGCGTTCGAGGGTGTGGACCTGCTCGGCGACGGAGGACGGGGCGAGCCCGAGGGCCACGGCCGCGCCGCTGACGGTGCGGTGGGTGACGACGGCCTCGAAGACGCGCAACTGACGTAGTTCCACTGGCTCCCCCGAACGCCCTCGCTCCCGGTGCTGCGGGACAGCGTACGGGGGACGGCGGTGTGGAGGGGCCTCAGAGGGTCACCGGCGAGAGGGTCACCGGCGTCTCCCGGTCCATGTGGGTCGGCTTCTCCGCGTTGCGCGCCGAGTGGATGCCGGTGGTCCGCCCCTCGTCGAGGCGCATCGCCACCACCGGGTCGAACTCCCCGTCGATCCGCAGGATCGGCGCCGGGTGACCGTTGACCCGGGTGGGCTCGGTCGTCGCCACCGGGCCCCGGGGCGCCACACCGGTGGCGAGCAGGCGGGCCACCGGCGCTGATCGTGGAACTGGCGTCCCGGGGAGGGAAGTTCGGCGCCCGTACGGGCATCGGGGGCTGACTGCTCCGTTCAGCCGGCGAGCGCGTGGGCCTCGTGCAGGGTGCCGGTCGCGTCGGCGTTGTCGCCGCGGACGAGTTGGGCCATGGCCAGGTCGGTGAGTGCCCTGACCAGACGCCGGGTGCCGTCGGCGGGGTCCGCCGCGTGGAGGCGGCGTTCGATCTCGACGCTCCGCCGCAGCCGGGGGAGCGTGAGGTGGGCGTAGCAGGTCGGGTGGTCCCCCAGGACCGCCCGGCGCAGGTCGAGCCGCCGGGTGAGGGCGCCGAGGGTGACGAGCAGGTCGCGGTCGTCCGGCAGGGGCGCCGGGCCGTCGGTGTGCGCGGGCGCGCAGACCTCGTCCGGCGGGCAGGAGGCCTCGGGCGTGCCGGTGATGGCCTCGACGGCCCGTACGAGGACGCCCAGTCCGTCCTCGAAGGACGCGCGCAGGCTGAAGGACCAGTGGTGGAGGCTCAGACCCAGCACCGGCTGGAGGCGTCGGCGCGGGTCGACGCCGAGCGCGAGGTGGTCCGGGGCGTCGGCCGCGGCCTGTTCGTCCCGTACGCCGGAGCGGGCGAACAAGGCGCTCCGCAGGCCTTCGTTGAAGCCGAAGTCGGCGGTGCCGCCACGGGCGGGCAGGCGCTCGCAGGCGCGGACGGCCTCCGCGAGCAGGTGGTGGGCCCGCCCGGGGTCGCCGAGGTCGGCGAACCACAGCGCGGCACCGGCGGCCCTCAGCGCCCTGAGTTCCGCGCGGCCGTCGCGCTGCCAGGCGAGGGCCTCGTGTTCGACGGCCACGGCCTCCTCGGTGCGGTCCGCGAGGCGGAGCAGCAGCGTGAGGTCGAGCAGCCGCCACGTCAGGTCGCTTCCGCCCTGCTCGGTCACCGCCCGGGAGCGGTCGGCCACCGCGCGGGCGGCGTCCACGGCTTCGTCGAACCGTCCCGCCTCGGCGAGGCCGTGGGCCAGGTCGGCGCGCATGACGGCGGCCCGCCCGAGGTCCGGTACCGGCCGGACCACTTCGGCGCGCCGGGCGAGGTCGGCCGCCTCCTGCCGGGCGACGAGGGCGAGGTCGTCGGCGTGGACGATGGAGTACTCCAGCGCGAGGGAGGACAGGGCGTGGGAGGCGGCGGCCAGGTGTTCGGTGCCGCCGTCGGCGACCAGGGTGCGGTAGATCTCGGCGGACTCCTCCAGGAACGGGACAGCGTCCTCGGGACGGGGCCTGGGAGAGCCGTAGATCCGGCCCCGCAGAGCCGCGGCCAGTGCGGGCAGGCCCGAGGCGGGGTCGGTGCGGGCCTGGACCCGGAGTCGGGCGACCGTCTCGTCGGTGACCGGATCCCGCCTCATGCGTGTGCTCCTGGCACGGCGAGGTCGGACGGGGCTCCGCAGGTGGTTGTCACGCGCTTCCTTCCGGGGTGGGGCACGAGGGTCTCCAACCCGAACGCCCCCACAGCCGGAACGAGTTCCGGACATCGGCGACGCGGTTCCGCGGAGCGGCTCGCGAGAGGTCGGGAAGTCGGGCGGGCCGACCTCCCGCGCGGGTTCGTCTGCCACCCGCGCGCCCCTAGGGCCTGTCTCTTGGATCCTTGCCGGGTCCGCGACGCCGGGGCACGCACCTCGCGGCGTTGTCGTCGGTCGCCAATGGCCCCCAGCCTTCGGCCGGGAGGTGCCCCCACCGCAGTGGCTCCCTCCTCCGCCTTGCGATGCACGCACCCCAACGCCGCGCCCTGATCCGACAAAATCCAAGAGACAGGCCCTAGCCGGCGAGCAGGCCTTCCAGGTACTCCCGCACCGGCGGGAACATCGGGAACGGCACGTACTCGGCCAGCTCGGCGTGCGAGGCCCACACCACCCGGTCCAGTTCGTCCGAGTCCGCCACCCTGGCGGTGCCGCCGACCACCTCGCAGGCCGTGTACGACATCCGCCGCCCGCTCTGCGGATGCACCCGCTCGCCGAGCACCCTCGCCGCCGCCACGTGCAGGCCGGTCTCCTCGGCGGTCTCCCGGACGGCCGCCTCCTCGGGGGACTCGTTCGGCTCGACCTCCCCGGCCGGGAACTGCCAGGACAACTCGCCCTCGGCGACCCGCCGCCGCACCATCAGCACCCGGCCGTCCTTGACGACGATCGCGACGGCGACGGCGGGGAGTTGCCCGGATTCCTGCTCGGTCATCGCTCTGCTCCTCGGGGGGACGGCGTCGGTGTCGACGCCATCCTGGCCCGCGCTCACGGCCCCGGTCGGCAGGCCTCCGTCGGCCGCGTGTCGTGGCCGCGGTCGTCCGGGCGAGGTGCGCTCGGACGCCGCGCAGCCGTTCCGGGAACTCGGGCACGCCGTCGACCCGGGCACAGGGCTTGAAGGCCGGTGCGAGTTCGCGCACCAGGGTGACGCGGCGAGGTGCGCCGGCACGAGTGCCCCGGGCGGGCCGGGATGTGCGGGCGGCCCGTCGCCGGGGCGGGGCAGGTGTGCGGAGCGTGCCGCCGTCAGCGCTCCGGCGGGTGGAAGGCGACCGGGGCGTCGAAGGCGGCGCGGCGGGTCGTGCGGCGCAGGGCGCGCAGGACGGGGGTGCCGAGGGTCAGGCACAGGACGACGGTCAAGGCAGCCCGCGGAAGGTCCCACCCCAGGGACGTGGTCAGGCAGTACGCCGCGAAGCGGACCAGGTTGGCGGGCAGCGCGTCGCCCGGCACGAAGGAGATGGAGCCGGCCAGGCCGCCGATGTACGGCCAGCCCTGGAGGTTCATGATCGTGCCGTACAGCAGCGACGCGACGGCTCCGTACCCGGCGAGCAGCAGGAGTTCACGGCGGCCACGCAGGGAAGAGGCCCCCGGCAGCAGGCCCGCGCCCAGGCACACCCAGCCCATGGCGAGCATCTGGAACGGCAGCCACGGCCCGACCCCACCCGTGAGCAGCGCGGAGGCGAACATCGACAGCGAGCCGAGCACGAAGCCGAAGCCAGGCCCGAGCACCCGCCCGGACAGCACCATCAGGAAGAACATCGGCTCCAGTCCGGCCGTGCCCGCGCCGAGCGGCCGCAAGGCCGCGCCCGCCGCCGCCAACACCCCCAGCAGGGCCACGGACTTGGCGTCCAGCCCGGGCGCCCCGCCGCCCGCCGTACGGCCCTCGGAGATCTGGGCGACGACGACGGCGAGGAGCAGCGGCAGCAGCAGCGCGAACAGCCAGGGCGCGTCCGCCGAGTGGCCGACCAGCGCCGACCTGGTGGAGGCGAGCAGTGGCCAGCCGAAGGCGGCGACGCCGACGAAGGAGACGGACAGCAGTGCCGTGACGGACCGGCGCCCGAGCGGGACGGGACGAGTGCTCATGCGCCCAGTGCCTCCGCGACCTGCCGCACGGTGAGCCACGGCCCGGGCGCCAGCACCTTGGCGACCTGCGGGGCGAAGGCGGGGGAGGAGACCACCACCTGCGGGGTCGGGCCGTCCGCGACGATCTCGCCCTCGGCCAGGATCACCGTGCGGTGGGCGAGTTCGGCGGCCAGTTCGACGTCGTGGGTGGCGAGCAGCACGGCGTGGCCCTCGACCGCCAGCGAGCGCAGGATCTCCACCAGTCGGGCCTTGGCGGCGTAGTCGAGGCCGCGGGTCGGCTCGTCCAGGAGCAGCAGCGGGGGCCGGGCGGTGAGGACGACGGCGAGGGCGAGGGTGAGCCGCTGGCCCTCGGAGAGGTCGCGCGGGTGGGCGTCGTCGGCGATGCCGGGCAGCAGGCGCTCGACCAGGGCGCGGCAGGTGCCGGCGGCGGCGCCCGCGTCGGTGTCGGCGGCGGCGCACTCGGCGGCGACGGACTCGCCGTACAGCAGGTCGCGCGGGTCCTGCGGGACGAGGCCGACCTCGCGGATCAGCTCGGCGGGCCGGGTGCGGTGCGGGGTGCGGCCGCCGACCCGGACGCTGCCGGAGGCGGGGGCGTGCAGGCCGACCAGACTGCCCAGCAGGGTGGACTTGCCGGCGCCGTTGCGGCCCATCAGGGCGGTGATCTCGCCGGGGTGGAGGGCGAGGTCCACGCCGCGCAGCGCCGGGACGGGGCCGCGCCGGACGGCGAGGCGGTCGGTCACGGCCAGCGGGGACGCGGTCGGGGCGCAGGCGGGGGCCGGGCCGCGGCCGTCCAGTTCGGCGCGCAGCGGGGCGGCCTTGCGGCGGGCGTCGCGGACGGACAGCGGCAGCGGCCGCCAGCCCGCGAGCCGGCCGAGGCCGACCACCGGAGGGTGCACCGGGGAGTGCGCCATCACCTCGGCGGGTTCGCCGAGGACGGGCGGGGCGTCGGGGGTGAGCAGCAGCACCTGGTCGGCGTACTGGACGACCCGCTCCAGCCGGTGCTCGGCCATCAGCACGGTGGTGCCGAGGTCGTGCACCAGCCGCTGGAGGACGGACAGCACCTCCTCGGCCGCGCCCGGGTCGAGCGCCGAGGTGGGTTCGTCTAGCACCAGCACGCGCGGGTGCACGGTGAGCACCGAGCCGATCGCGACGCGCTGCTGCTGGCCGCCGGACAGGGAGTTCAGGGAGCGGTCGCGCAGGTCGGCGAGGCCGAGCAGGTCGAGGGTCTCCTCGACCCGGCGGCGCATCACGTCGCCCGGCAGGCCCAGCGACTCCATGCCGTAGGCGAGTTCGTCCTCCACCGTGTCGGTGACGAAGTGCGCCAGCGGGTCCTGCCCCACCGTGCCGACCAGGTCCGCGAGTTCGCGCGGCCGGTGCTCGCGGGTGTCCCGGCCGTCGACGGTGACCCGGCCGTGCAGCACCCCGCCGGTGAAGTGCGGCACCAGGCCGCTGACCGTCCCCAGCAGGGTGGACTTGCCGGAGCCGGACGGGCCCACCAGCAGGCAGAGTTCGCCCTCGGGGACGGTGAGGTCGACGCCGTTCAGCACGGGCGCGGCGGAGTCCGCGTACCGGACGGAGACCTGCTCGAAGGTGATCACGATGCCCTCCGGGGCGGGGTCGGGGCGGCGAACGCCGGTACCAGGCCGAGCAGGACGGCCAGCACGGCGGCCAGGGGCAGCGCGGGGACGGTCGGCGGGACGACGGTGGGGGCGAACGCGGCCGGGTCCTGCGCGGCCAGGTAGGTGGTGAGGGCGGCCACGGCCACTCCGGAACCGGCGGTCAGCCACTCGGGAAGGGCCCAGGGGTCGGGCCGGTAGCGGCTCCGGACGGACCGTCGGCTGCCGAGCAGCAGCCCGGCGAAGGCGGCGGCCAGGCCGAGCGCCAGGACGGGCAGCGCCCAGCCCGCGCCGTCGGCGGTCAGCAGCCCGTACGCGGCCAGGCAGATCCCGAGCAGTCCGGCCAGGGTGAGCGCGGCCGTCGCCCGGGCGAGCCGGCGCGGGACGTCGGCGGTGCGGCCGAAGCCCCGGGTGTCCATCGCGGCGGCCAGCGCGATGGACCGCTCCAACGCGCCCTCCAGCACCGGGAGTCCGACGCTCAGCACGGCCGCGATGCCCTTGTCGGTGCGGCCGCGCAGCCGGCGGGCGGCGCGCAGCCGGCGGACGTCCGCGATCAGGTTCGGCGCGAAGGTCATCGCCACGACGACGGCGACGCCCGCCTCGTAGAGCGCGCCGGGCAGGGTGCGCAGCAGGCGGGCCGGGCTGGCCAGGGAGTTGGCGGCGCCGACGCAGATCAGCAGGGTCGCCAGCCGGAGCCCGTCGTACAGCGCCGCGAGCAGCCCCTCGGCGGTGACCCGTCCGCCGATCCGCACGCCCTGCGCCCAGGCGGGCAGCGGGAGTTCGGGCAGCGTGAACAGCACGTGGGTGCCGGGGATCGGCGAGCCGAGGAACACCGCGAACACCAGCCGGATGCCCAGTACCAGCAGGCCCAGGCGCAGGAACGCCCCGTACGAGCGCGACCACGGCGCGTCGCCGCGCCGGGCCGCGACCACGTACCCGGCGACGGCGGTGAGCAGCAGCAGGATCGCCGGATTGGTGGTGCGGGTCGCCGCCGCGCCCAGCCCGAGCGCCCACAACCACCAGGCCCCGGGGTGCAGTTGACGGGGGCCGGTGGGCGGCCGGGTGCTACGGGCGGCGGTGCTGCTCACGGAGGTTTCCTGAGTGGGGGGCTAGGAGTGACGGCGGCGGCGGGCCTGCCAGACGGCTCCGCCGGCGAGGACGGCGACCAGCGCGCCGCCGGCGAGCAGGCCGACGTCGGGGCCGCTGCCGCTGCCCTGGTCGGCCGACGCGGCGCCGGCGTCCGGCTGGGCGGCGCCCGCCGCGCCGACCTGGTCGCCGCAGCCCGCCTTCGGGTACCCGGCGATGGCGCACAGCAGCCCGTTGGTGTCGTAGCGCAGCGGCGGGGCGACGGCGGCCAGCACCTCGGCCGAGGTGGCGCGGGGCGCGACGCTCGCGCAGGTCGTGCGCTGCTCGGGCGCGGTGGCCGAAGAGCCGGCGGCGGACGCGCCGGTGTCCTCGGCGGTCCCGAAGTCCAGCACGACGGCCACCCGCTTGCGCCCCTCCTGCGCGGGGGTGTCCGCGCAGATCCCGGCGAAGCTCCCGGCGGCCCGCGGCTTCGCGGCGTCCTGCCCGCCGTCCGGGCTCAGCGCGAATCGCCACCCGTCCACCGCCCCGTCCGGCGGCACCGCGACGGCGGGCCCCTGCTGCTGGTACGTCCAGCCGCCGCCCTCGCCGCCGCGCCAGAACGACCAGTACCGGTACCCGGCGGCCTGCGCGGGCGCGGCGGAGGCGAGCAGCAGCACCGCCCCGAGGAGGGGCAGGAGCAGCGCGGCAAGGCCGGTGGAGGACCGCCGGCCCGGGGCGGGGAGGGGAGCGGCGCGCATCAGAGGTGCTGGTTGCGCTTGCGCTGGAGGCTGAGCAGGAGGCCGCCGCCGACGCCGATGAGGAGGCCGACGCCGATGAGCCAGTACTGGCCGATGCCGCCGTCCTTCTTCTCCTTCGGGGCCTGCGTCGCCGCGGCGGTCGCGGTGGCCTTGGGCGTCGGGCCGAGGGCGGTGAGCTGACCGGTCAGGGCGGCGGTGTCGCGCTGGGCGGCCTGGTCGACCAGCAGGAGGGTGGCGGTGGCGCCGGCGTCGGTGCCGCCCTTCGTCCAGGTGGCGCCCTCCTTGCCGAGCCAGTCGACGGCGCCGGCGGCCTGCTGGGGGTGGCCGCTCTGGGTGAGGGCGAGGGCGGCCCAGGCGGTGGCGGTGTAGTCGGGGGTGGGGGCGGCGCCCGGGGTGGTGAGGCTGAGGTGGTTGCCGCCGGCCGCGAGCTGGGCGGTCAGGTAGGCGCCGACGGCCTCGCCGGAGTCCGCGTGGGCGACCGGGGCCGGGGAGGCCGCCGCGGCGTCGGAGGCGCAGGCGAGGGCCTTGGGCGCGGCGTCGGCGCGCACCGAGGTGGCGACCGGCAGGTGGCCGCCGCCGGCGGCGAGCGCGGCCTGGGCGCTGGCCAGGGCGTTCGGGGTGAGGGCGCCGGAGGCCGGGTCGGGCTGGTACGCGAAGGCGCCGCGCTGGTCGGCGGGGGCGGCGCAGCCGAGCTGGAAGAGGGCGAGCCCGTCGAAGGCGGACTTGCCGGCCTTGGCGACGCCCGCCGGGTCGGCCTTGGCGGCGAACAGCGCGTTGACGGCGAGCCCGGTGGAGTTGGCGTCGCCCGGGCTGCCCGGGTTGTAGGCCCAGCTGCCGTCGGCGTTCTGGTTGGCCTTGAGCCAGGCGACGCCCTTGTCGACGGCGTCCTGGTGCCCGCCGAGGGCGACCAGGGCCTGGACGGCGACGGCGGTGGCGTTGCTGTCCTCGGTCTTGGGGTCGCAGGCCGCGCCGGCGGCCCGGTACGAGGGCCAGCCGCCGTCCTCGCACTGCTGCCCGGTCAGCCAGCCGACCGCGGAGTCGGCCGGGGTGACCTTGGCCGCCGTGAGCGCGGTGAGCGCCAGCGACTGCCGCCAGACGCCGTCGTACGTCGGGTCGCTCTTGCCGTACAGCCCGTCGGCGGCGGGCGGGGTCGGCGCGGGGCTGTCGGCGAGGGCCGGGCCGGCGGCGAGGCCGGTGAGCAGCGCGGCGGACAGGGCGGCGGCGCCCAGGCGGGCGGCGGTCAGCATGGTGCGGTGTGCCTTTCGGTGAGCGGTGGTGGCCCGGGCGGGGCCGGTCCGTAGTCCTCGACGGTGCCGGGCGCGTGCGTCCGGACTGGCCGCTCGCCCCTCCCCGGGTGTTCCGACTCGCCCGGGCGGCCGCGTACGGCGCCGGACTCACGGCTGCGGGGTCAGCGCCGGATTCGCACCGGCTTTCCCCGGGGGAGGAGCGGGATGGAGTTCTGCTGCCTGTCGACTTTAGCCGCCGGAGCGCGCGGAGCGGCCCGGGCCCGGCAGGAACAGGTTCCAGTCGGCGGGTGCGCGGGGGCTGTTCCGGGGCGCGGTGGTCGGCCGGTTCACGGCAGGGTGAGCAGCCGGGCCGCGGTGTGCAGGTCGGCCCGCACCTCGGCGATCGAGGCGCGGCCGGAGAGCCAGGCGACCAGCGCCGAGTGCCAGGTGTGTTCGATCACCCGCACCGCCGCGCGCTGGCTCTCGGTGGGCGGTTCGGACTGGCCGATCGCGTCCAGGATGAGCTGCCCGGTGGCGACGCTGACCCGGTCCACCTCGGCCCCGACCGAGCGGTCCGCGAAGGACAGCGCCCGGACCATCGCCTCGGCCAGCAGCGGTTCGCGCTGCAGCGCGTGGAAGGCCCGGGTGAGGGTGTCGGCGACCCTCGGCGCCGGTTCGAGGTCGGTCGGCGGGTGCCGCCGGATGTGCTCGCGCAGGCCCTGGAGCTGCTCCAGCATCACCGCGACCAGCAGGTGCACCTTGGACGGGAAGTAGCGGTAGAGCGTGCCGAGGGCGACGTGCGCGCCCTCCGCGACCTCCCGCATCTGCACCGCCTCGTACCCGCCCCGCACCGCCAGCGCGGTGGCGGCCCGCAGGATGCGCCGGCGCCGTTCGGCCTGGCTCGCGGTCAGCGGCGGTTCGCCGGGCGGCGGTACGGTCGGCGGGACCGGCGGCAGCGTCGAAGGAGGGGGTGGCGGCAAGGGTGCTCCCGGGCGGGCGAGAGTGGCGGCGTGCTCCACATGGTCGGCAGGATTCGCGTGGTGGGAATCACCAGCCCTGGCTCCTGAGGAAAAGCTACGGGCCGGTATCTTCGAGGTCTCTCATTGTTCACGTGGTCGACGACGAGTTCCCCGGCCACTGGAACCTGATCTACTTTAGCGACCGGAAGCACGACCGGCAGTACCGTCAGCAGCTAGAGAAGAGGGCCCAGGATGATCGCGCAGCCGCTGCGGATTGCCCTGTTGTCGTACCGCGGTGACCCCTTCTGCGGCGGTCAGGGCGTGTACGTACGACACCTCTCCCGGGAGCTGGCCAGGCTTGGCCACCACGTGGACGTGATCGGCGCCCAGCCCTTCCCGGTGCTGGACGAGGTCGAGGGCCCCGGCTCGGTGCGCCTGGTCGAGCTGCCCAGCCTGGACCTCTACCGCGCCGACGACCCGTTCCGCACCCCGGCCCGCGACGAGTTCCGCGGCCCGGTGGACGTGCTGGAGTACGCCACCATGCGCACCGGCGGCTTCCCCGAGCCGCTCACCTTCTCGCTGCGCGCCCGCCGGTACCTGGCCGCCCACAGGGGCCGCTACGACGTGGTGCACGACAACCAGACCCTCGGCTACGGCCTGCTCGGCCTGGCCCGGCACGGCTTCCCGCTGGTCACCACGATCCACCACCCGATCACCGTGGACCGGCAGCTGGAGCTGGACGCCGCCACCACCCGGGGCAAGCGGCTCTCGCTGCGCCGCTGGTACGCCTTCACCCGGATGCAGCGCAGGGTGGCCGCCCGGCTGGACCACGTGATCACCGTCTCCGGCACCTCGCAGCGCGAGATCGCCGAGCACCTGGGCGCCGCACCGGGCGCGATCTCGGTGGTGCCGGTCGGTGCCGACACCCGGCTCTGGTCGCCCTCGGACGCGGTCGAGCGCGTCCCCGGCCGGATCGTCACCACCTCCAGCGCGGACGTCCCGCTGAAGGGCCTGGTCTTCCTGGTCGAGGCGCTCGCCAAGGTCCGCACCGAGCGGGACGCCCACCTGGTGGTGGTCGGCAAGCCGCAGAAGGAGGACGGGCCGGTGGCCGAGGCGGTGCGCCGCTTCGGACTGGCCGAGCACATCGAGTTCCGCAGCGGGCTGAGCGACCGGGAGCTGGTCGACCTCTACCGCTCGGCCGAGGTGGCCTGCGTCCCCTCGCTGTACGAGGGCTTCTCGCTGCCCGCCGCCGAGGCGATGGCCACCGGCACCCCGCTGGTCGCCACCACCGGCGGGGCGATCCCCGAGGTCGCCGGACCGGACGGGGAGACCTGCCTGGCCGTCCCGCCGGGGGAGGCGGACGCGCTGGCCGCGGCGCTCGGCCGGCTGCTGGACGACCCGCGGCTGCGGGCCGCGCTCGGTGCGGCCGGACGGGAGCGGGTGCTCGCCCGGTTCACCTGGGAGCGGGCGGCCGAGCTGACCGCCGAGGCCTACCGCGCGGCGATCGCCACCGGCGTCGGCGCCCGTGCCCGCTCGGGGCCGGGCTGGCGGTACGTGGCCTAGCCACGGCCTCGCCGTTGTCGGGCAGGCGTGGCCTGTCCGACGGAGCGTCAAGAACGCTTGGTAGCAAAAGGAATGGGAGTCCTGAAGTGCTGACCGTCGATTTCTCGCGCTTTCCGCTCGCCCCCGGCGACCGGGTGCTCGACCTGGGCTGCGGCGGGGGCCGGCACGCGTTCGAGTGCTACCGCCGCGGCGCCAACGTGATCGCCCTCGACCAGAACGCCGAGGAGATCGCCGAGGTCAGGAAGTGGTTCGCGGCGATGGAGCAGGCCGGTGAGGCCCCCGAGGGCGCGTCGGCGGTCGCGATGGAGGGCAACGCGCTGGCGCTGCCGTTCGAGGACGAGTACTTCGACAAGATCATCATCTCCGAGGTGATGGAGCACATCCCGGACGACAAGGGCGTGCTCAACGAGATGTTCCGGGTCCTCAAGCCGGGCGGCCTGCTCGCCGTCACCGTGCCGCGCTGGCTGCCGGAGAAGATCTGCTGGGCGCTGTCCGACGAGTACCACGCGAACGAGGGCGGCCACATCCGGATCTACCGGGGCGACGAACTGCTCGGCAAGCTCAAGGACGCCGGCCTGGAGCCGTACGGCACCCACCACGCGCACGCGCTGCACTCGCCGTACTGGTGGATCAAGTGCGCGGTCGGCGTCGACAACGACAAGGCGCTGCCGGTCAAGGCCTACCACCAGCTGCTGGTCTGGGACATCGTCGGCACCCCGGTGATCAGCACCCTCACCAAGGCCGCCGAGCGGGCGCTCAACCCGGTGATCGGCAAGAGCTTCGTCGCGTACGCCTCCAAGCCCAACCGCATCGAGCCCGACCGCATCGAGCCCGACCGCACCGCGGCCGACCACGCCGAGGCCGACCACGCGCCGGGCGGGTCGGCATGACCGCCGCCGTCCCCGAGGTGCTGCTGCTCGACGGGGTGCTCGACGCCGTGCAGGCCGCCGACACCGTGCGCAGCATCCTGGCCGAGCAGCGCCCCGACGGCGCCATACCCTGGTTCGCCGGCCACCACCTCGACCCCTGGGACCACACCGAGGCCGCGATGGCCCTCGACACGGCCGGCGAGCACGCCGCCGCCGAGTCCGCCTACCGCTGGCTCGCGGCCGCCCAGAACCCGGACGGCTCCTGGTACGCGGCGTACACCGACGGCGCGGTCACCGACCGGGCCAAGGAGAGCAACTTCTGCGCGTACATCGCGGTCGGGGTCTGGCACCACCACCTCAGCGCCGGCGACGACGCCTTCCTGGAGTGGATCTGGCCGGTCGTCCGGCGCGCCCTGGACTTCATCGTCGGACTGCGGCTGCCCGGCGGCCCGATCGCCTGGCGGGTCGACGAGGACGGCGCCGCCACCGACGAGGCACTGCTCACCGGCTCGTCCAGCATCCTGCACGCCCTGCGCTGCGGCCTGGCCATCGCCGAGTACCTGGAGGAGCCGCAGCCCGACTGGGAGCTCGCGGCCGGGCGGCTGGGGCACGCCGTCTCCCACCACCCCGAGCGGTTCCTGGACAAGGACCGCTACTCGATGGACTGGTACTACCCGGTGCTCGGCACCGGCCTGCGCGGCGACGCGGCGCTGGCCAGGATCGAGCGGGACTGGGAGCGCTTCGTCGTCCCCGGCCTCGGCGTGCGCTGCGTCAGCGACCGCCCGTGGGTGACCGGCGGGGAGAGCGCCGAGCTGGCGCTCGCGCTCTGGGCGATCGGCCAGTCCGACCGCGCGGTGGACATCCTGCGCTGGATCCAGAAGCACCTGCGGCACGAGGACGGCTCGTACTGGACCGGGTACGTCTTCGAGGACGACGCCATCTGGCCGGAGGAGCGCACCACCTGGACGGCCGGGGCGCTGCTGCTCGCGGTGGCCGCGCTCGGCGGGGACCCGGCGACGGTCGCGGTCTTCGGCGGGGAGCAGCTGCCCGCCGGGCTGGTGGTCGAGGACTGCTGCTGAGTCGGCGAACGCCGAACGCGCGAACGACGAAGGGGCGGGACCGGTTCTCCGGTCCCGCCCCTTCGCGTGTGCGTCCGAGCGCGTCGGCCCGCGGTCGGCCGTGCGGCCGGCCGGGCCGTCAGCCGCGCTGGATGCCCGTGGTGTCGGCCAGCACACCCTGGCTGCCGTCCGGCAGCTGCGCCACCAGCGCGGCGCCGCGCTGCTCGACGGCCAGGTACCAGGTGCCCGGCACGACCTCGCCGACCGGGGCGCCGGCCGGGTTGTCCTTCGGGGCCAGCTGGCGCGGGGCCGGGACGGCGAACCAGAAGGGCTGGAAGTCCGCCGGGGCGGGCGCCTGCTGCGCGGCCGGGGTCGGCTGCGGGGCCTGGGCGGCGGCGTCGTGCGGCTGGGCGGCCTGGACCGGCTGGCCGGGCTGCGGCTGGCCGGCACCCGGGTAGCCGTAGCCGCCCTGGCCGCCGAACGCCGGGTCCTGGCCCTGGGCCGGGTAGCCGTACTGACCGGGCTGGCCGGCACCCGGGTGGCCGGGCTGGCCGGGGTAGCCGTACTGACCGGGGACGGCCGCCGGGCGGTCGGCGACCAGCGGGGCCTTCAGCGCGGGTACCAGGGGGCTCGCGGCGGCGGCGCCGGCCAGCAGGACCAGGGCGATGACGCCGAGCCAGGCGCCGAAGCCGTGGCTGAAGCTGGGGGCCTTCGGGCCGCCGCCCAGCGACCAGAGCGAGGTCCACAGCGCGGCCACGGAGAACGCGATGCCCCACTGGTCCAGCCGCAGGCCGAGCACCTGGCGGGTGGCCGCGGCCGGGCCCTGGAAGCGCTGCACCAGGATCAGCAGGGCGGCGGCGATGCCCAGCAGGTAGATCGAGGGCAGGACGGGGAACAGTTCGGTGCTCCACGCGTTCTGGGTCGTGTCGCCGCAGTACCGGCCGCTGCAGTCCACGGTCCAGTAGGGCAGGAAGGAGGCGATGAAGAGCAGGACGGCCGCGCCCGCGACGGCGGCGTCTCCCCTCGTGAGAGCGCGCAGATTCACTAACGTTCCCCTCGTTGACGTGTCGTGGACGGTGGTTCGTACGGTCGGGCTGACCGGCCGAAACTCCCGAACGGACCAGAAGCCTAGGCCCAACCGTCCTGCCGGTGCACGGCGGGACCGGGAATGGGGCGAAGTCGTTGCAAACCGTGCGGTCCGGTCGGAGCGTCGTCCTCCGGGGGTCTGCGGCTCAACTCCCGCGTCGCTCTTCGGCCTTCTCCTGGGTCGTCAGGAACGCGGTCAGCGCGTCGGCGATCCCCTGGGCCGCTTGCTGGCGCCACTGAGGGTCCGTCATCCGCTTCGCGTCCGTCGAGTTGCGCATGTTACCGCACTCGATGAACACCTTGGGGACGGTGGAGAGGTTGAGGCCGCCCAGGTCGGAGCGGGTGTCCAGGCCGTCCTTGGCGATGTAGTCCGCGTACGGCTCACCGGTCGCGGCGTGGAACCGGTCGCGCAGCAGCAGCCCGAGCCGGTGCGAGGGATCGACGATCGCCGCGTTGTCCGCCTTCCCGGCCACCACCCTGGCGGGCATGATCACGTGGAACCCGCTGCCGCCCGCCGGGCCGCCGTCCCCGTGCACCGAGAGCGCGACGTCGGCGTGCGCGTCGGCGCCCGCGCGGGCGCGTTCGTCGATGCACGGGCCCCACGGGCGGTCGCCGTCCTGCACCAGCACCACCTTGGCGCCCCGGGCGGCCAGGATGGCGCGGGCCCGGCGGGAGACGTCCAGGGTGTACTCGGCCTCGGTGTAGCCGGCGTTGGTCTCGGTCCCGGTGGTGTCGCACTCCTTGCGGGCGTTGCCGATGTCCACCTGGCGGTTGATCTCGGCGGTGTGGGCGGAGTTGCCGGGGTTGTGGCCGGGGTCGAGCAGGACGGTGCGGCCGGCCAGGGCGGCGCCCTCACCGCCGGCGGGCGGGGGCGGGGTCCCGGCGGGTGCGCTGTCGGTGGGCGCCGGGGCGACGGGCGGGGTGAGGGGCGTCGCGGCCGCGCTGTCGGCGGTGCCCGGCTGTCCGGTCGCAGGAGTCGCGGTCGCTGCCGGAGTCGCGGGCGCCGCGGCCCGGGTGGCCGGGGCCGCCGTGGCGCCCGCCGGGTCGGAGCGGTCGAGTGCCCGCCAGCCGAACCAGCCCGCCGTGCAGAGCGGAACGGCCACCGCGGCGGCCGTGGTGGCGCGCAGCAGGGCGGAGCGACGGGGCGGTCGGGGGGCGGAGCCGGTCACTGGTCGGTCAGATCCTGTCCTGGGTGCGCGGAGTCAGGCCGTAGCTCTTCGCGATCGCGTTCCACTTGTTCATGAAGTCCGTCTTCGCCTGGGTGGCCTGCGGGTTGAGCTCGTCGGCGTGCTTCTTGTCCTGGGTGGCCGGGGCCCTGCCGGTGCACCCCTGGGCGGCGACGGAGCGCGCCCAGCTCGCGTACGCCTTGTCGATGTCGGCGGACAGCTGCCAGGCGGACTTCAGCGAGTTCACCGCGTCCGCGCCGCCCGGCACGTCCGTGACGCTCAGCTGGGAGAGCTTGGCCAGCAGGGCGGTCCGCTGGGTCGCTCCGTTGTCGAAGGTCTGCGCGGCACTCTCGATGTCGGCCTTCGGCGGGCAGCTGGTCACCTTGGCGACGGCGCTGCCGATCGGGGCCTTGGCGCTCTCGCCCTCGCTGAGCAGGGCGTCCAGCGCCTGGGCCTGGGCCTGGGCGCCGGGACCGGGGGCGGTCGAGGTCGGGGACGGCGCGCCGGACGCGCTCGCGGCGGCGCTCGGCGCGCCGTCCGTACCCGTGGGAGCGGGGGTGGGCGGCAGGCTGTCCGCGCCGGTCGCCGGGGCGGAGGCCGGGGCGGGCGCGGCCTGGCCGCCCTTGTCTTCGCCGTCGCGGACGGCGAACAGCAGGCCGCCGCCGACCGCCAGCACCAGGAGCAGCGCGAAGCCGATCAGCAGCGGGGCCCTGCGGTTGGCCGGCCGCTCCTCCTCGCCGACGGGGCCGGTGGGGTAGTCGGGCTGGAAGGCGTACGGAGGTGGCGGCGCAGCGGCGGGCGGCTGCAGGAAGTAGTCGTGGCCGGGGTCCTGCTGCGGCACGTGGGCCTGCGGGCCCGGGTGGGAGGGGAACGGCGAGGCCGCGGGCGGGGCGGCCGGGGGCGGCGGGGTGGCGGGGAACAGCCGGGCGGTCGGCGGGTCGTAGCCGGGCGGGGTGGCCGGGTAGGGGCGGGCGCCCGGTGGCGGGCCCTGGTCGCCGACGGCGCCGGGCACGGGCGGCAGGGGTGCGGTGGGCGCGGCGGGTGCCGGGGCGGCGGAGGCCTCGGGCGCGGACCGGGCGTCGGCCGGTTGCTGCGGGCCGCGCACCCAGCCGCCGGCGCCACCGCGCGCGGTGGGGTCCCAGACCGCCGGAGCGCTGTTCTGCTGGTCCGTCATGTCGCTGCTGGCCCCCACCGTCCGCCGATGCTCTGCCTGGTGCTGCGCGGCCACCGTACCGGTCGAACCCCCGCCCGACAGCCCTGGCACGACGTTAGAGCATCGGCTCGGGGAGGCGGGAACGAACGGGTGACCGGTCGGCGGGGCTCAGCCGGCGGGACGGGCTCAGCGGGCGGCGCGGCGCAGGACGCGCAGGGAGCCGGTCACCGAGACCTCCTTGAAGCCCTCGGCCAGCGCCCGCAGGTACACCCGGTACGGGGCCTGGCCGCCGTCCGCAGGGTCCGGGAAGACGTCGTGCACCACCAGCAGGCCCTCCGGCGCCAGGTGCGGGACCCAGCCCTCGTAGTCGCCGGTCGCGTGCTCGTCGGTGTGCCCGCCGTCGATGAACACCAGGCCCAGCGGGCGCCCCCACAGCGCGGCGATCCGCGGCGAGCGGCCGACCAGGGCCACCACGTGCTCCTCCAGCCCGGCCGCGTGCAGGGCGCGGCGGAACCTCGGCAGGGTGTCCATCAGCCCGACCTCGGGGTCGACCAGCGTCGGGTCGTGGTACTCCCAGCCGGGCTGCTGCTCCTCCGAGCCGCGGTGGTGGTCGACGGTCAGCGCGACCGTCCCGGCCTCCCGGGCCGCCGCCGCGAGCAGGATCGCCGAGCGGCCGCAGTAGGTGCCGATCTCCAGCACCGGCAGCCCGGTGCCGGACGCCGCCGCCACCGCCGCCGCGTACAGCGCGAGCCCCTCGTCCACCGGCATGAACCCGGTGGCCCCCTCGAACGCCGCCAGCACCTCGGGCGCCGGTTCGGCGCTCAGCAGCAGGTCGGACATGGGTGCTCCTCGGGGTCGGGACGCGGGCGGACGTGCACGGACCCTACTCGACGGTAGCGGGAGCGGTGGCGCCCGGGGCGCCGGTGCCGGCCGGGGCGTCCGGGCCGGTCGGGGCGTGGAACGCGTTCTAGTCGCGCTGCGCCGACCGTGCCAGAATCGGCGCGACCGTCGATCCGAGGAACACCGGCACCCCGGGAGCAGCACCATGCGCGCAGCCGTCCTGCACGAGACCGGCCAGGAGACCCTCGACGTGCGCGAGGACGTGACGGCCGTGGGCTTCGGGCCGGGCACCGTACGGGTCCGGATGCGCGCCGCCAGCCTCTGCCACTCGGACCTCTCCGCGATGAGCGGCGTGCTGCCGCAGCCCGCGCCGTTCGTCCCCGGGCACGAGGGCGCCGGGGACGTGGTGGAGGTCGGCGAGGGCGTCACCGGCCTCGCCGTCGGCGACCGCGTGGTGCTCTGCTGGATGGCCCCCTGCGGCCACTGCGACCACTGCCGCCAGGACCGCGGCCACCTGTGCGTCGCCAGCCTGCGCGGCCTCGGCGCCCCCGGCTTCCTGATCGCCGAGGGGGAGCTGAGCGCCTCCGGCTTCTACGGCACCGGCGCCTTCGCCGAGGAGGTCGTGGCCGCGGCGAACGCCGTCATCAAGGTGCCCGCCGACCTCCCCTACGAGGCCGCCGCGCTGATCGGCTGCGGGGTGACCACGGGCATCGGCGCCGCGGTGAACACCGCCGGGGTCCAGCCCGGGGCCTCCGTCGCGGTGATCGGGGCGGGCGGCGTCGGCGTGGCCACCGTGCAGGGCGCCCGGGTCTGCGGCGCCGGCCGGATCACCGTCGTCGACCCGGTGGCCTCGCGCCGCGAGCGCGCCCTGGCGTTCGGCGCCACCGAGGCGATCGCGCCCGAGGAGCTGAAGGCGGTGGCCAAGAAGCTGCCCGGCGGCGGCTTCGATCACGTCTTCGAGGCGGTCGGCCGCGCGGCCACCGTCCGGGCCGGCTACGACGCCGCCCGGCGCGGCGGCGCGGTGGTCGTCATCGGCGCGGGCGCGCAGGACGACCTCGCGCAGTTCACCATGGGCGAGCTGTTCTTCAACGAGAAGCGCCTGCTGCCCTCGCTCTACGGCGGGGCGACGGTGTCGCGCACCATCGGCCTCGTCGTGGACCTCTGGCGCGCCGGGCGCGTCGACCTCGACGGCATGGTCACCCACCGGGTGGGGCTCGCGGACGTCAACGAGGCGATCGCGCAGATGCGCAGCGGCGAGGCGCTGCGGACGGTCGTGACGATGGACTGAGGGCGCCGTTCCCCCGGCGGGCTCCGGAAACGGGTCGGGCCCGCCGGGGGAGTGGGTGCACTCCCGGCGGGCCCGCTGCCGGTTCGGTCAGCCCCGCGCCCCGGCCGCGCGGTGGCGGCCGTGCGGGTCGGTCTCCGGGCTGTCGTCGGCGGCGGAGCCACCGCGGTGGCGGCCGTGCGACGCGGTGTCCTTGGCCGTCTTCTCGTCGGCGTCGGTCCCGGTAACCGCGGGTCCGGTGGTGTCGGTGAGGGTGTCGGACATGAGAATCGTCTTTTCCGTGCGGAGGGTGCAGGTCATCGGCGCCCGGCCGGCGCCGGTGGCGCACGGTCGGGTCCCCGATCGGGCGCTCGGTACGCGCCCGCAGCCAGTGATCGCGGCCCGTGCCCCGGCCACCATAACGGCCGGGACGGACGAGATCCTATCGAGATCGTGACGCGAGTCCCGGGCTGGTCGGGGGCCCGGAAGCGAGCCGACGGCCGCCCGGTTCGGGGTGGGTCGGGGACGCCGCGGCGGGGGACGGGCCGGGCCGACAACCGGCGCTCACCCGCGGCGGGTTCACTCGGATCGCCTAGCGCGGCGCCTCCGGCACCGGAGGGTTACCGCCCGCTCAGCCCGGACGGCCGGTCCGCAGGAACGTGGCCAGCAGCTCGTGCAGGACGGCGGCGCCCTCGTCGGCGAGCACCTCGTGCCCGGAGCCGGCCGCCTCGACGTACCGGAAGTCCTCGCCCTCGACCCGGCCGATCCGCAGCAGTTCGTGCCGCAGCGAGCGGGACTGGCTCACCGGCACGACCTCGTCCCGGTTGCCGTGCACCACCAGCAGTGGCGCGCTCAGCCGGTGCGCCAGCTGCAGCACGTCGCGCGGTCCGCGGGGGTCCGCGATCGGCTCGCCGCCGCCCAGCCGGGTGGTCAACGCCCGTACGGGGGGCGCCGACTCGGCCAGCAGCCGGGCGCCGGACAGGAATGGCGCGACCACCGCGCAGCGGGCGACCTGCTCGGCCGGCGCGTGCGCCGCCGCCAGTAGCGCCAGGAAGGCGCCGTAGCTGACCCCGAAGAGGGCCGGCGGCTCCAGGCCGAGGGCGGCGCGCTGGCCCGCGATGCCGTCCAGCAGGTGGAGGACGTCGTCCAGGTCCGGGCCGCCCCAGGCGCCCCGGATGGCCAGCGCGTGCGCCACGCCGTAACCGGTGGAGCCGCGCTGGTTGGGGGCGACGACCGCCAGGCCCTCGGCGGCCATCCGCTGCAGCGCCGGCTCGAACTCCAGCCGCCAGGCGTCCGCCGGGCCGCCGTGCAGCGCCAGCACCAGGTGCGGGCTGCTCAGCCAGGCGTCCCCGCCGTACACCACGGCCTCCAACGGGCCTGCCGGTCCCGCCAGTTCGAGGCTCTGTGCGGGCTGCCAGCGGCCGCCGTCGCCGGGCGGGGTGCTGCCGTCGAGTCGCCAGCCCGGCGGCTCGGTCCGCACCGGGCGCACCCCGCCGGGCTGCCAGGGCAGGACGGTGTCCCGCCACGGGCCGGGCAGCCCCGAGGCCAGCGGCGCGAGTCGCAGCGGCAGCGGCGTCGGTCCGGAGGCGGCCGGGAGCGGGCCGTGCGCCAGCAGCGCGTCCACGTCGAGGGTGGCCAGCGCGGTCGGGTGGTCGGGCGAGGAGTACGGCAGCCGCAGCCCCGCCGCGTCCCAGTGGCCGACCGCGCCGAGCCGCCCGGGCGGCACCGGCAGCGGGTCCAGCCGCCCGGTCGAGGGCCGCCACAGCGCGAGCGCCGACCCCGCGCCGTGGTCGATCTGCACCGCGACCCGCGGGTCGTCCGCCGCCACCCGCAGCGCCACCGGCCGCAGGACCATGCCCGTGACGTGCAGGCACTCCGGGAACCGCAGCGGCTGCCCGGCGCCGAGGACGCCCCAGCCGAGCCGGTCGGTGCCGGGCGCGTCGCTGCGCACCATCGCGAACCGGCTGTCCGGGTCGAACAGCACCAGGCGGTCGTTGCTCTGCGGGCCGATCTCCAGCAGCGGGCTGGTCCGGCCGGTGCGCAGGTCGAGCACCACGCTGCGGACCAGGCCGGCGTTCACCCGGTCCAGCGCGAGCAGTGTGCCCGTACGGTCCAGCCAGGTGCCGCCGCCGTGCAACCCGGGGATCTCGGCGACCTGTTCGGGCTCGCTGCCGTCCGTGCGCACCAGCCAGGCGGTGGTCGCCGGGCGGGTGTCGCTGCCGAGCGCGACCGCCACCGGCGTCCGCGGACCGGCGTCGTCCCGCGCCGGGAGCGGCAGCAGGCGCAGTCCGGCCATCCGCAGTGAGCCCGACTGCTGCTCCAGGGTGCCGGTTTCGCCGGGCGAGAGGCGGACCAGGTCGTGCCGGTCGCCGTCGTGCCGGCAGGTCAGCACCGAGCCGTCCGACAGGGCGACCAGCTGCGAGCGCGGGCTCTCCGAGCGGTTGCCGGGCAGCGGCAGCGGGGTCGGCGCGGCCGGCTCTCCGTCCGGCGGCAGTCGCCAACTCTCCACGTACCAGCCGCTGTCGGCGGCGGAGGCGAGGCAGGCGGCGTGGCTGCCGTCGGCGGCGAAGGCGAAGCTCAGCCGGCGCAGGGCCTGGGTCGCGGTCCGGGTGGCCACGTTCATGCTCCGCTCACCCCGGTGGTGCCGGACGGGTCCGTTCGGTCGGGCGGCTGCCGGCGTACGGCCGGTGGTGCCGGGGCCGGCCGGAGCCGGGGCCCGCCATGGCGCGGTCGCCGCGGGAAGGCCGCCGGGCCCGCCGGGTCGTCCTCGTTCAGCGCCGCCCGTACCCGGGCCACCGCCCATCGCCGCTCCGGATCCTCGGCCCGCAGCCCGAGGACCGCCGGCGCCAGCCGCCGCGCCGTCCCGCCGGTCCTGGCCGCGAGGGCGAGCCAGCGGCCGAGGCGCTCGGCGGCCGGGCGGGCCCGCGGGAGGTCCTCCGGCAGCAGCGGGTCGTGGCCGGTGGCCAGCAGGAAGAGCAGGCCGCCGAGGGCGTACAGGTCGACGGCCGGGTCGGCGACGCGGCCGCGGGCGGCGAGCGCGAGCCGGCCGGGCCCGTGTTCGGGGGCGCGGTAGCCGGGGGTGCAGCCCGCGCCCGCGAGCCGTCCGGCCTCGGTGGCGCGTTCGAGGTCGACCAGCCGCGGCGTGCCGTCCGGGCGGACCATGACGTTGCCGGGGGAGAGGTCGTGCAGCACCAGCCCCTGGGCGTGGACCCGCTCGACCAGGTCGAGCAGGCCGTGCGCGACCGGCCCGGCCTCGGCCCAGTCGACGCCGGGGCCGCCGTCGCGCCGCAGCCGGGCGGCCACCCAGCAGCCGAGGGGCTGCCCGGTGATTCGTTCCTGCACCAGGAAGAGGGAGTCCTCCTCTTCGATCAGTTCGAGGGGGCGCGGCGCCAGCCCCCGCCCCGCCGGCCGGTCGAGCAGCGCGGCCTCGTGTCGCAGCGCCTCGCGGGCGTCGGTGCCGGCCCGGCCCACCTCCAGGTGTGCCCGGGCCTGCTTGACCACGACCTCGGCGCCGCTCGCCACCTCCCGGCCGTCCTCGCCCGGCTCCGCCGGCGGCGCGAACGCGCCGTACCGGTAGTGCACCCGGCTCCCGGCCCGGTACGGCCGGTCGGAGGGCACCACCGGGCCCGGCAGCCCAGCGGTGGCCCGGTCCAGTTCGGCCGCCAGTCGCTGGAACTGGGCGTCGTCGGCCGGGTAGACGGTGATGAACTCGCCCGCCGCGCCGCGGTCGCCGTTCCGGGAGTTGAGCTCGCTCAGGTGCTCCTGGGCGGCGGCGAACCTGAAGCGGCACGGGTCCCCGGCGAGCACCCGGACCACCGCCGAGAGCACCGCCTCGCCCGCCGCCGAGGCCGCGCTCACCCGGAGCTTCCAGCCCCGCTCCGGCAGCGGCGCGGACGCGGACGGCCTGGCCGTGCACCAGGAGCCACCGACGGTGACGTCCCAGTCCCCGCCACCTCCCCGGCCTCCGGCACCGGCCAGTGCCGCCCGCGTCGTCTCCGGCCACGAACCCGCCGCTCCCGGTCCACGGTCCACCGATCCCCTCTCCCCGGCCGTGCGCAGCGATGTGCCCGCCGCCATCCGCCACCACATCCCTTCGTCACGGCCGCCGTCCCAGGGTGCCCACTGCTCGCTCGGCACCCGGGTGCGCGGCCCGGCCTGATCGGTTCCCTCGGAAGGAGCGGCGGTGCCGCCCCGGTGCGGGAGCGCCCACCCGGATCCCGTCCGGCCCGGCGTGGCATCCGCCCGACTCCTGGCCGTGGCTGCCGCCGGGGCAACTCCCGTTCGCAGGAGTGAAGTTACTTTCGAGCCAGCCGAAGCCTCAATGCAGAGCCGGTCACTTCACTCGTAAGGGTGATCAGGGCGCGGTTTCGAATTCGTACGAGAACACTGCTGTGAGTAACGGGCGCCCGGCGCGCGGCCGCGTACGGAGCGCGTGGAGACCGCCGGGCGCCTCCCGTCGCGGATTGACGCGCACCCGTACGCCCACAGCTCCCGCGTCCGAACGGCGGTGACGGTTCCCCCGGCAGCCCGCCGAACGGCCGAGGCCCGACCGCCCCCGCGCGCACGGTAGTCTCGACAGGTGCCGAAACTGTCCGACGTCATCACCGCGCTCGAAGAGGTCTACCCCCCGCAGTGGGCGGAGTCCTGGGACGCAGTCGGCCTGGTCTGCGGAGACCCTCAGGCCGAGGTCAACCGCGTGCTGTTCGCCGTCGACCCCGTCCAGGCGGTCGTCGACGAGGCCGTGGAGTGGGGCGCCGACCTCGTGGTCACCCACCACCCCCTCTACCTGCGCGGCACCACCAGCGTCGCCGCCACCACCTTCAAGGGCCGGGTGGTGCACACGCTGATCACCAACGGCATCGCCCTGCACGTCGCCCACACCAACGCCGACCACGCCGACCCCGGCGTCTCGGACGCCCTCGCCGAGGCGGTGGGCCTGCGGGTGACCGGCCCGCTGGTGCCGGATCCGACCGACCCGCTGGGCCGCCGCGGCTCCGGCCGGATCGGCCTGCTGGAGCCCCCGCTGACCCTCGCCGCCTTCGCCGCGCGGGTGGCCGAGGGCCTGCCCGCCACCGCCGCGGGCGTCCGCGTCTCCGGCGACCCCGACCGGCTGATCGGCCGGGTCGCGGTGTGCGGCGGCTCCGGCGACAGCTTCTTCGCCGACGTCCGGTCGGCCGGCGTGGACGCCTACCTGACCGCCGACCTGCGTCACCACCCGGCCTCCGAGGCCGCCGAGGCGGCGCCCGTCGCGCTGCTCGACGCCGCCCACTGGGCCACCGAGTGGCCCTGGCTCACCCTGGCCGAGCGGGCCCTGCTGGCCGCCGCCGACAAGCGCGGCTGGGCCGTGGAGACCAAGGTCTCCCACCGGGTCACCGACCCGTGGACCGCGCACGCCCCCATGTCCTTCACCGCCTGACCCGATTCACAGGAGCTCTCCGCTTGAACGCCGCGCCCGCCGACCAGATCCGCCTGCTCGACCTCCAGGCCATCGACTCGAAGCTCGACCAGCTGGCCCACCGGCGCCGGAGCCTGCCCGAGCACGCCGAGATCGAGAAGGCCACCGCCGACCACACCGCCCTCAAGGACCTCGTCGTCGCCGCCGAGGCCCAGAAGGGCGACACCGCCCGCGAGCTGACCAAGGCCGAGCAGGACGTCGAGCAGGTCCGCTCCCGTGCCGCCCGCAACCAGCAGCGCCTGGACTCCGGCGCGATCACCTCGCCGAAGGACCTGGAGAACCTCCAGCACGAGATCGGCTCGCTCGCCAAGCGCCAGGGCGACCTGGAGGACGTCGTGCTGGGGATCATGGAGCGCCAGGAGAGCGCCATCAGCCGGGTCGAGGAGCTGTCCGCCCGCCTGGAGCACTCCACCGTCGTGCTCAAGGAGGCCGAGGGCCGCCGCGACGCCTCCTTCGCCGAGATCGACACGGAGGCCGACAAGGTCAAGCGCGACCGCGAGACCGTCGCCGCCGTCATCCCGGCCGACCTGCTGAAGGTCTACACCAAGCTGCGCGAGACCCAGGGCGGCGTCGGCGCGGCCCGCCTCTACCAGCGCCGCTGCGAGGGCTGCCGCACCGAGTTCTCGATCACCGAGCTGAACGCCATCAAGGCCGAGCCGGCCGACAAGGTCGTCCGTTGCGAGAACTGCTCGCGGATCCTGGTCCGCACCTCCGACTCGGGCGTCTGAGCCGGTGACGGCGCGCTTCATCGTCGAAGCCGACGGCGGGTCCCGGGGCAACCCGGGGCCGGCCGGCTACGGCGCGGTGGTCCGCGACGGGGACACCGGGCAGATCATCGCCGAGGCCGCCGAGTTCATCGGCCACGCCACCAACAACGTGGCCGAGTACAAGGGCCTGATCGCCGGGCTCAAGGCGGCCCGGGAGCTGGACCCGGACGCCTCGGTGGACGTCCGGATGGACTCCAAGCTGGTCGTCGAGCAGATGTCCGGGCGCTGGAAGATCAAGCACCCCGACATGCAGCCGCTCGCCGCCGAGGCGCGCACCGTCTTCCCGCGCGCCAGGGTCACGTACACCTGGATCCCGCGCGAGCGGAACAAGGACGCCGACCGGCTGGCCAACGAGGCGATGGACGCGGGCAAGGCCGGGCGCCAGTGGGAGCCCCGCAAGCCGGCGGCGGCCACCGTCGAGGAACCCCTGCCGGAGCCCCCCGCCGCCAAGGCCGGCTGGGCCGCCCCCGCCGACCTCGGCACCCCCACCACCTTCGTCCTGCTGCGCCACGGCGAGACCCCGCTCACCCCGGAGAAGCGCTTCTCCGGCAGCGGCGGCAGCGACCCGGAGCTCTCCGACAAGGGCCGCTGGCAGGCCGAGCGGGCCGCCGAGGCGCTGGCCGCGCGCGGCAGTGTCCAGGCGGTCGTCGCCTCCCCGATGCGCCGCACCCGGCAGACCGCCGAGACCGTCGCCGCCCGGCTCGGCCTGGAGGTCCGGTACGAGGACGGGCTGCGCGAGGTCGACTTCGGCGACTGGGAGGGCCTGACCTTCGCCGAGGTGCGGGAGCGGTACCCGGACGACCTGACCGCCTGGCTCGGCTCCGCCAAGGCCAAGCCGACCGGCAGCGGCGAGAGCTTCACCACGCTCACCCACCGGGCCGGCGTCGCCCGGGATAAGATCCTCGCCCGGTACGCGGGCAAGACCGTGCTGGTGGTCTCGCACGTCAGCCCGATCAAGACCCTGGTCCGGCTGGCGCTCGGCGCCCCGCCGGACTCGATGTACCGGATGGAGCTGTCCGCCGCCTCGATCTGCGCCGTCCAGTACTACGCGGACGGCAACGCCTCGCTGCGGCTGCTCAACGACACCTCGCACCTGCGCTGACCCGCCCCTCGGGGGAGGGGTCAGTGCACCTCGGTGACCACCACGTCCAGCTGCCACGGCTTGCGCGCCGTGCCCTGGGCCGCCAGCTCCACGTGGTGGCCCAGGTCCAGCAGCGCCTCCATCAGCGCGTCGGGGGTCTTCGGCTCGGCGCCGGCGAGCAGCAGGTCCCGGACGATCCGGCCCTTCGTCGCCTTGTTGAAGTGGCTGACCACGGTGCGCTTGCCGTTGCGCTCCTGGAGCACCCGGACGGTCGCCGTGCGGGAGGCCACCTCGCCGGCCGGCTTCCAGGCCGCCGCGTACGCGGAACTGCGCAGGTCCAGCACCAGCCCGTCCGCGACGTCCGGGAGCACGGAGGCCGTCGCGCTCCGCCAGTACGCGCCGAGCGCCCCCAGCTCGGGGAGCTTCACGCCCATCGAGCAGCGGTAGGACGGGATCCGGTCGGAGATCCGCACGGCGCCCCAGAGGCCGGAGAAGACCAGCAGCGAACGCTCGGCCCGGTCGTACGCGGCCTCGTCCAGGGTGGCCAGGCCGAGGTTGTCGAACAGCACCCCGGTGTACACCTCGCCCGCCGGGCGGGCGCCGGCCGTCGGCAGTGCGGCGTTCCTGGCGATCTCGCCGCGCAGGCCGGGGGAGAGACCGAGTACCCCGGCGGCGGTGTCCTCGTCGCCCCGGCACAGGCCCACCAGCGCGTCCAGCACCGCGCCGCGCGCCGCCGTCAGCCCGGGCAGCGACAGCCGCTCCAGCTCCACCGGCGCGCCGTCCCCGGACCCGGACTTGCCCTCCGAGGGCGGCAAAAGCACCAGCACAGCGGACACCTCAACAATCTGTGGCAGACGAACCCCGCAACCCTACTGCGGCCGCCGCCCCGACCCCGCCCCCGCGACCACCGCGGCCCCGGCCCCCAGCGCGGCACAGAGCGGCGAGTAGTACCGTGCGTTCAGCCGGCGGAACCGCTCCGAGCGCTCACTGACCCGCCCGAACACCACCGGACCGGCCAGCCCGCGCGCCAGCAGCACCCCCGCCACCGTCCGCACCCCGGCCCGCCGCAGCCGCCGCGGCCCCACCGCCGGCAGCACGCCGGCCTCCGCCCCCACCAGGTACGCCCCGGCCCCGAGCGCCCCCGCCACCGCCAGGCACGCGGACACCGGCGGCACCCCGTCGCCCCGGCCCACCACGGCGTCCGCGAACTCCTCCGCGGACCCCAGCGGCCACGGCGTCACCGTCCACACCGCGTGCAGCACCCCGGTCGCCCCCAGCACCGCGGCCACCGCGCCCCCGGCCGCCCGCACCGCACCACTCATCGCCCGAACCCCCTTCGTACACCGTCGGCTGCCCCCACCGTACGAGCGCTTACGTCGGTCCGGCCCCCCGCCCGCCGGAGCCGGGGAAGCCCGCGCCGCGCCCGCCGCCGCTCCCGCGCCCGCCCGCGACGCGCCGGCCGCCGCTCCGGCGCCGCCACCCGGACGCGCCGCCCACCCGCCCGGGCACGTCCCGCGGTGGGAGGATCGGTCCGTGCCCGCCCCCCAGCCCCGCACCGCCGCGCCCGCGCCCGTCCTCGGGCCCCGCCGCCGTCTGCTCGTCCTGGCGATCTGCTGCCTGAGCCTGTTCATCGTCGGCCTCGACAACACCGTGGTGAACATCGCCCTTCCGGTGATCCAGCGGGACCTGGGCGCCCCGGCGTCCGGGCTGCAGTGGATCATCGACGCCTACACCCTGGTGCTGGCCTCGCTGCTGATGCTGTTCGGCTCGGTGGCCGACCGCTTCGGCCGCCGCCGGGTGTTCCAGACCGGCCTGGTCTGCTTCGCGCTCGGCTCGCTGCTGTGCAGCCTGGCGCCGAGCCTGGGCTGGCTGGTGGCGTTCCGCGCGCTGCAGGCGGTGGGCGGCTCGATGCTCAACCCGGTGGCGATGTCGATCATCACCAACACCTTCACCGACCCGAAGGAACGGGCCCGGGCGATCGGCGTCTGGGGCGGCGTGGTCGGCATCTCGATGGCGCTCGGACCGCTGCTCGGCGGCTTCCTGGTGGACGGCGCGGGCTGGCCGTCGATCTTCCTGATCAACGTCCCGGTGGCGCTCGCCGCCATCGCGCTGACCGCCCGCTTCGTCCCCGAGTCCCGCGCGCCCCGGCCGCGCCGGCTGGACCCGGTGGGGCAGCTGCTGATGATCGTGCTGCTCGGCTGCGGCACCGCCGCGATCATCGAGGGTCCGGCCAACGGCTGGACCTCCCCGCTGATCCTCGTCCTGGCCGCGACCGCCGGGGCCGCCCTGATCGCCTTCCCGCTCTGGGAACGGAGGGTGGCCCAGCCGCTGGTGGACCCGCGGTTCTTCGCCAGTGCGCCGTTCACCGGCGCCACCGTCACCGCGGTCTGCGCCTTCGCCGCGCTCGGCGGCTTCCTCTTCCTCAACACCCTCTATCTCCAGAACGTCCGCCACTACAGCCCGGTCGAGGCCGGCCTGTGGACCCTGCCGATGGCCGGGATGATGCTGGTCTGCGCGCCGCTGTCCGGACGGATCGTCGCCGTCCGGGGCCCGCGCCTGCCGCTGGTCGCGGCCGGCCTCGGCATCGCCGCGAGCGGGCTGCTGCTCACCCGGCTCGCCGCCGACTCCCCGCCGGCCCTGCTGCTGGTCGCGTACGGGCTGTTCGGCTTCGGCTTCGGCATGGTGAACGCGCCGATCACCAACTCCGCCGTCGCCGGCATGCCGCGCGCCCAGGCGGGGGTGGCGGCCGCGGTCGCCTCGACCAGCCGTCAGGTCGGCCAGTCGCTGGGCGTGGCGGTGATCGGCACGGTCGTCACCTCGGCCGTGGTCGGGCCGGTCGCGACCGGCTTCGCCCCGGCCAGCCACGCCGGCTGGTGGATCCTGGTCGGCCTCGGCGGCGCGGTCCTCGTCCTCGGACTGGCCACCACCACCGCCTGGGCGAGCGCGACGGCCGCCCGGGTGGCGGCCCGCCTCGGCTCCGAGGCACCGCCCGTCCGGTCCGGTGTACGGGAGGCACCGCCCGAGCGGCTACGATGACCACTACGGCGGAAGAGCCGGCCGGGCGGTCGCGACGGGTCCCAGACCCGCCGAGGAACGTCCGGGCTCCACAGAGCAGGGTGGTGGGTAACGCCCACCCGGGGTGACCCGCGGGACAGTGCCACAGAAAACAGACCGCCCACCGCTTTTCGTGGTGGGTAAGGGTGAAACGGTGGTGTAAGAGACCACCAGCGACCGGGGTGACCCGGCCGGCTAGGTAAACCCCACCTGGAGCAAGGTCAAGATCGGTGCCCTCGGGCACCGTGCGCGGACGTTCGAAGGCTGCTCGCCCGAGTCCGCGGGTGGACCGCACGAGGCTGTCGGCAACGGCAGCCCTAGATGGATGGCCGCCTCCCCGGGCCGCGCGAGCAACCCGGGAGACAGAACCCGGCGTACAGGCCGACTCTTCCGCCCCTGGCTTCACGAGGGCCCCGTGACCTGCGGAAACGACAGGTCGCGGGGCCCTTCGTCATGTCCCGTCCGGCTCCCCGGGGAGTTCCGGATGCGTGCCGCGGCGGGGCGGCGCCACGATGGAGGCAGCGGGCAACGCCCGAATCCGAGAGGAAGGGGGCGCGACCATGGCCCCTCTGGCACCAGACCCGTGCAGTCGCATGCGGGTGTGGATGACCACGGCCGAGCACGCGGTGGACCGCGACCACACGGCTGTGGAGAACGACGTGGCCGGGCTCGACCAGCTGAACGCCCAGCAGAATCCCGACCCGGTGAAGGTCTCCGCGGCCGAGGCGGGACTGGCCGCGGACCGCCGACAGCTGTCGTACGACGAGAAGCGGCTGTCCGACCTCCAGCACAAGTACGACCAGGAGTGCGCAGTCCCCCCGCACTGACGGACGCGGTGACGTCCCGTACGGCGATGCCCGCCCCGGCCGGGGCGGGCATGGCGGTCTCAGGCGGGGTGGGCGCCGACGGCGTCGCGGATCTGGTCGCCGAGGCCGCCGCTGACGCGGGCGCAGTTGGCGCAGCAGAAGAACATGCCGGCGACCTCGACGCCGTGGCCGACGATGCGGACCTGGCACTGTTCGCAGCGTGGCGCGAGCTTCTCCATCGCGCACTCGAAGCTGTCGAAGGTGTAGGTGTCGCCGCTGACCGTTTTGATCTCGAAGGCCAGCCAGTAGTCGTTGCCGCAGGTGACGCAGATTGCCATGGCGGCCGTCTCCTTCCGGTGGGGCCGCGGCCCGGGGTGGTCGCGCGGTCACTTCCAGTCTTGGAGGCTCCCGGGGAGACGGCCACTCGGCGTCGCCGTCAGGCGGAACGGGCGGAGAGTTCCTCCAGGGCGCGGACGGCGCGGTCGGCGTCGTCGGCGGCGACGAACAGGTGGTCGTGGTGGAAGCCGGCCACCACGTTGCAGCTGATGCCCTCCTCGGCGAGCCGGCCGGACACGGCGGCGGTGAGTCCGACGGCCTCCAGCGCCGAGTGGATCCGCAGGGTGATCCAGGCCGCCACGTACTCGTAGCGCAGCCCGAGCGCGTCCGCCTCCTCCTGGGCGACCACCATCGTCACCCCCTCGGGCTCGGCGACGGTCACCACCGGCCGCATGCCGGCGGGCACCCGCGCGGGGAGCGTGCAGTAGACGTACCGCCCCGGGTTGAGCTGCGGGCTCATCGCGCGCAGCAGTGTCGCGAGGTCTCGTTCTGCGGCCATGCCCGCCACCGTAGCGGCTGGGCGGGGGATGCGCGGTGCTCCGCGGGCGTGTCGGAATCCGTTGACGAGCGATAGTCACCGATATATCGTCGAACTATCGAGACAGTGACTCGACTGCCTCGTTGAACCTCTGGGATTCGAGGAGGTGGGCGCGATGCGCTCAGAACGTCAGGGAAGGCGATTCCGCTGGGAGGACCCGCGCGGCGGCGGTCGGCGCCGCGGCCCGGGCCCGGAGTTCCGGGGGATGCCCGGGGAGGGCGCGGAGGGCCGGGAGGCGTTCGGCGGGTTCGGCCCGCCGTTCGGCGGCCCCGGCCGGCCGATGGGCGGCCCGTACGGGCACGGCTTCGGCGGGCACGGTGGCCGGCGCGGTGGTCCGCACGGGCGGCGCGGCGGGCGGGCCCGGCGCGGTGACGTCCGGGCCTCGCTGCTGGCGCTGCTCAAGGAGCGGCCGATGCACGGCTACGAGATGATCGCCGAGATCACCGAGCGGACCGGCGGGGCCTGGCGGCCCAGCCCGGGGTCGATCTACCCCAACCTCCAGCTGCTGGAGGAGGAGGGCCTGATCGCCGCGGAGGAGGTCGGCGGCAAGCGGCTGGTCTCGCTCACCGAGGCGGGCCGGGCCGAGGCCGACGCCGGGCCGGCCGAGCCGTGGGCGGAAGCCGGCCGGGAGGTCGACTGGGAGGCCGTCCAGGAGGTCGGCCAGGCGCTCGCCGCCGTCGACCAGGCGATCCGCCAGGTCATGGCCACCGGCACCGAGGCGCAGCGCGCCAAGGGGCTGACGGTGCTGACCGAGGCCCGCAAGAAGCTGTACCTCATCCTCGCCGAGGATGACTGACCGGTCCGGGGGGACGGGGCGGGCGGTGCCGCTGCCCGGGCGGTCCGGGGGAGGGCCTCACGGCCGGACCACGAACAGTGCCACGCACACCAGCAGCAGCACCGCCCAGCCGAACCAGAGCCAGGCGCTCGGCCCGATGACCACGCTGTGGACGCACACCGCCAGCAGCAGCACCCCGGTGACGCCGGCCACCTGCCGGTTGTGGTGCTCGACCGCCCGGGAGCGGCTCCTCGGGTGCCGTACCGTCCTCGCCATGCCGACCTCCCGGGGGGAGCGTGCGGAGGAAGGAGGCGGCCGTCAGCCGGAGGCCGCCTCGTCGTACTCGTAGCGCCAGAACCAGCTCAGGCCCCGAACCTGCTTGCTCCGGACGTACACCAGTGTGCGCGCGGGGGCCTCGCCGTGCGCGGGGACCGGGACCTTGTACTTCTTCGGCACGCCGAGTATCGGCCCCAGCGGGATCGGGAGGATCGTTCCGTCCAGGGGGCCGCCGACGAATTCGGTGTCCGCGCTCTTCATCCCTCCAGGGTCTCACCTCCGCCGAGGAGCCGGGACCGGCCCGGCACCGGCCCGGCGCCGGCCCGGGAGTGGTCCCGGAGCGACCGGGACCGCGCCGAGAGTGTGACCGGAGAGGCACCGCCCCCGGTCATCCGGAAGCCCTCCGCACCCTTATCCTTCCTGTTACGCCCTCGGGGTCCACCCGGGTCAGCGGGCCCCGTACGGGCCGGGCGAGGCGCGAATCCGCGCGCCCTCCGGCCGACTTGGCGCGGACAGCGTGCTGCCGCGACTGCGTACCGTGACCCGGGCGTCGGCCGTCCGGTGACTCCGGGCCGCGGCCGGCAGGGCGCGGACGTCAGGGCCGAGCACCCCGGGAAGCAGCCGGGGGCGCCGTGCGTTGCGTCGAGTGGTACGTCGAACGCTGTGTCGCACCAGGCACGGCAGTTGCGCGGAAGGGGCCCGATGGAAGCCGGCAGCAGGTGGACGACCTGGTGGCAGAAGCGTGATCGTCAGCGGGCGGGGGGCTCGGACGACCCGGCCGCCGGACTCGATCAGCTGCTCGGCGCGGTGCGCGCCGGATTCCCGCTCGCGCCGGCCACCCACCCGGCCGGCTACCGGTGCTCCTGCGACCGGGTGGCCTGCCCGGCCCCCGCCCAGCACCCGGTCTCCTTCGCCTGGCAGACCCAGGCCACCACCGACCCCGAGCAGCTCTCCCGCTGGCTCGCCCGCGACCCGCAGGCCAACTTCGTCACCGCCACCGGCCGGGTGCACGACGTGCTGGACGTCCCGGCGGAGGCCGGCCGGCTGGCGCTGGAACGGCTGACGGCGCTGGGCGTCGAGGGCCCGGTCGCCGCCGTCGGCGAGGACCGCTACCTCTTCTTCACCGCCACCCGCGGCACCCCGCAGGACGAGGACGAGTGGTGGCCGAGCGCGCTCGACTCCACCCCGGACACCATGTCCGAGCACCCCGGCCTGCGCTGGCACTGCCGCGGCTCGTACACCCTGCTGCCGCCGGCCGCGCTGCCGGACGGCTCCCACGTGCGGTGGCTGCGCGGGCCCGAGCAGCCGCTGCCGGACCCGCTGCGCGTCCTGGACGTGCTCACCGACGCCTGCACCGAGGTGGGCGCCGTCGCCGAGGAGCAGTGGCTGATCGGCTAGACGCCCACCGGGCGGCGCGGGACACCGCTGCGCGGGTCACGGCGCCGCGGGTCACGGCAGGGTGAGGATCTCCGCGCCGTCCGCCGTGACCACCAGGGTGTGCTCGAACTGGGCGGTGCGCTTGCGGTCCTTGGTGACGACGGTCCAGCCGTCCTCCCAGATCTCGTAGTCGTAGGTGCCCAGGGTCAGCATCGGCTCGATGGTGAAGGTCATGCCCGGCTTGATCACCTCGGTGGCCCGCTCGCTGTCGTAGTGCGGGACGATCAGGCCGGAGTGGAACGACGTGTTGATGCCGTGCCCGGTGAAGTCCCGCACCACGCCGTAGTCGAAGCGCTTGGCGTAGGACTCGATGACCCGCCCGATGACGTTGATCTGACGGCCCGGCTTGACCGCCTTGATCGCCCGGCTGAGGGATTCCCGGGTGCGCTCGACCAGCAGCCGGGACTCCTCGTCCACGTCGCCGACCAGGTAGGTGGCGTTGAGGTCGCCGTGCACCCCGTGGATGTACGCGGTGGCGTCGATGTTGACGATGTCGCCGTCCTGGAGCACGGTCGAGTCCGGGATGCCGTGGCAGATCACCTCGTTGATCGAGGTGCAGACGGACTTGGGGAAGCCCCGGTAGCCCAGGTCGGACGGGTAGGCGCCGTGGTCGCACATGTACGCGTGGGCGACGGCGTCCAGCGCGTCGGTGGTGACACCGGGGGCGATCAGCTTGGCCGCCTCCTCCATCGCCCGGGCGGCGATCCCGCCCGCGATCCGCATCTTCTCGATCGTCTCGGCGGTCTGCACCTCGGGCCCGGTGTACGGCGTCGGCGCGGGCTTGCCGACGTACTCGGGGCGCGCGATGTTCGCCGGGACCTTGCGGATGGGGGACTGGATGCCGGGTACGAGAGCCATGCCGCGAGTCTAGTCGCCGGGCCGAGCCGGACCCTGGGCCATCCCCGGCCGGTCCCTGGCCGGTCCAGGGCGGTGTGCATCCCGGCCCGGGGCGGGGAATGATCGGTACCGACCCAGTCCTTCCGGCCTTCTGAACAGGAGAGCGCGATGCCCCTCGGATTCAACCGCAAGCCGACCGGCAAGCCCGGCGAGTGGTTCTACTGCATCAAGCACGACAAGGTCGAAGAGGGCCCGGAGTGCCCGGCGAAGGACCGCCTCGGCCCCTACGCCAGCCCCGAGGAGGCCGCCCAGGCCCTGCGCATCGCCGACGAGCGCAACCGCGAGTGGCAGAACGACCCACGCTGGAGCGACCAGCCGAAGGACGACGCCGAGTAGCCCCGGGGCGGGCGGCGGTCATGTCGCCGGGGTGGCCTCGGGTTCGGCGTGTTCGTGGGCGGCGCGGACGGCGGCGGCGTGGGGGTCGGTGCGGTCGTCGTAGGCGAGCAGCTTCGGGAGGGCGGCGGCGACCGCGAGCACGGCGACGACGCAGGCGACGCCGCCGGTCCAGACGGCGGCGCGCACGCCGATCAGTCCGGCCATGGTGCCGGCCCTGACCTGGCCGAGCTGCGGGCCGACGGAGTAGCTGAGCAGTTCGACGCCGGCCATCCGGCCGCGCAGCTCGTCCGGGATGGACTGGTTCCACATGGTCGAGCGGGCGAGCCCGCTGATCTCGTCGGCGCCGCCGGCCAGCGCCAGGCCGAGCAGCACCAGCCAGATGTGCTCGGACAGGCCGGCGAGTGCCATCGCCCCGCCCCAGCCGACGGCGGCGGCCACCAGCAGCCGTCCGTGCCGGTGGACGCGGGAGGTCCAGCCGCTGGTCGCGCCGACCAGCAGGGCGCCGAGGGCGGAGGCCGCGTACATCGGGCCGAGCGCCCAGTCCGCCCCCAACTCCGAGGCCAGGAACGGGAAGACGGCCACCGGGTAGGCGAACAGCATGGCGCAGGTGTCGATCGCGTAGGTGCCGAGCAGGTCCTTGCGGCTCCAGGCGTACCGGACGCCGTTCAACACCGCCTGGACGGACGGCCGTTCGGCACCGGTGGGCGGCGGCACCGCCTTGATCCGGACGAGCAGCAGCAGCGAGGCGGCGAAGGTGAGGATGTCCAGCGCGTACGCGGTCTGCACCCCGGCGAAGGCCACCACCACACCGGCCAGCGCCGGTCCGGCGATCGAGGCGACGTTGTGGTAGAGCGACTTGAGGGCGAACGCGGCCGTCAGGTGCTGGTGCGGGACGACCCGCGGGGTGAGCGAGTCCAGCGCCGGGCGCTGGAGGCCGTCGGCGGCCGCGGCCAGTGCGGCGACCACATAGACCGGCCAGAGCAGCGGGTGCGGCAGCAGGGCGTTGAGCAGCAGCAGCCCGGCCAGCAGGCCGAGCGCGGCCTCGGCGCGCAGCACCAGCTTCCGGCGGTCCAGGGCGTCGGCGAGGGCGCCGCCCCACAGCCCGAAGACGATCAGCGGGACGAGTTCGACGGCGCCGATCAGGCCGACCGCGAAGGAGGAGTCGGTGAGTTCCTTGATCTGCATCGGCACGGCGATGAAGGTCAGGAAGCTGCCGAAGCTGGTGACGCAGCCGGACGTCCACAGGTAGCGGAAGTCACGGGAGGCGCGCCAGGGGGACAGGTCGGGCGTCAGCGAGCGCACCAGCTTCCGGGCGCGTCCGGGCACGGGGGGATGCGGGGGTTCGTCGACGTTCACGAACCGTCATCCTCGGGTGGCGGTCATGCCTCCCGCAAAGGGTTTTCCACCTGCTGACGGACCGACACGTGGTGACGGACCGAAGGGCCGCCCGGAGCCGCCCCCGACTACCAGCGGCTGATCGCGGGGGTCGAGGTCAGCCGCCCGGCGAGGTCGGCGAGCCGGGCCCGGACGGAGCGGTGGCCGGCCCGCTGCCCGGCGGCGAGGCTGACCAGGTGCTGGGCGAGGTCGAAGGGCTCCTCGGCGGCGGTGCCGACGACCAGCCGCTCGTGGGCGAGCTCGCGGAGCTCACCGTGACCGCCGTGACCGTCGAGACCGCCAGGACGGTCGAGGCCGCCGGGTTGACCGGGCCCGCCCGGCCCGCCCCCGTCCAGCGCCAGCACCGTCGCGCCGTGCCGCCGGGCGTCGTGCACCCGCTCCAGCAGCGGGGCGCCGGCCGCCCGCGGGACCACCAGCAGCACGGTGGCGCCGCGCCCGGCCTCGGCGAGTCTGCGCAGATCGTGCGTCAGGTGTGCGGGGGCGTCGGCCGGCGGGCTGTGCCGCAGCAGGGTGGGCGCCAGCCGGGGGACGTCCGACCAGGCGGCCTGGTCGTCCAGGTGGGCGGCCAGGTGCCAGGGCTCGTACGCCTCGGTGCCGACCAGCAGCAGCCCGCTCGCCCCGCGCCGGTCCACCGAGCGGCGCAGCGCCCCGGCGAAGCCGCCGACCGCCTCCAGCCAGCCCGTTCCCGTCAGCCGTTCCCGGAGTGCCGAAACTCTCACCGCGTCCATGCGGGCCAGGATGTCCCGCGGGGCCCGGGATTTGGCAGGATCGGCCCATGACTTCCCTCGATTCAGCGACAAACCCGGCCCACGAGGTACCCGACGTCTCGCAGTTGGTGGTCGGTGTCCTCGGCGGCACCGGCGACCAGGGGCGGGGCCTGGCCCTGCGGTTGGCCAAGGCCGGCCAGCAGGTGATCATCGGTTCCCGCGCCGCCGCCCGGGCCGAGGCCTCGGCGGCCGAGCTGGGCCTCGGCGTGCGCGGCGCCGACAACGCCACCGTCGCCCGGGAGAGCGACGTGGTGATCATCGCGGTCCCGTGGGACGGCCACGCCGCCACCCTGACGGCGCTGCGCGAGGAGCTCGCGGGCAAGATCGTCGTCGACTGCGTCAACCCGCTGGGCTTCGACAAGCAGGGCGCGTACGCGCTGAAGCCGGAGGAGGGCAGCGCCGCCGAGCAGGCCGCCGCGCTGCTGCCGGACTCCCGGGTCACCGCCGCGTTCCACCACCTGTCGGCGGTGCTGCTCCAGGACGAGTCGGTGGAGGCCATCGACACCGACGTCATGGTGCTCGGCGACGACCGGGAGGCCACCGACGTCGTCCGGGGCCTGGCCGGCCGCATCCCCGGGATGCGCGGCGTCTTCGCGGGCCGGCTGCGCAACGCCCACCAGGTGGAGGCGCTGGTGGCCAACCTGATCTCGGTCAACCGCCGCTACAAGGCCCACGCGGGTCTGCGGATCACCGACGTCTGAGCGACGGCCCGTCCCATCGGTCGTCCCCGGGTCCGTCCTGACCGACAGGACGGACCCGACGGCCGTGTCGACCTCACCCCTGGCCCGGCGCCGGAGGTGAGGTCGGCGACAATGGGTGGCGGCCGTGACCCGGCCGCCCGCACCCGTTCTAGGAGCCTTCCGCCATGCCTCGCACGTCCGTCTTCGCTCTGGCCGCCGTCGTCCTCGCGCTCGTGGCCCTCGTGGTCTCGCTGGTCCAGGGCTTCTGGCTGGGCCTGATCTGGCTGCCGCTGGCCGGGGTGGCCAGCAACGTGCTGTGGATGAACCGCCGCCGGGCCAAGATCGCCGCCGCGGTCGCCGAGCAGGGCTGAGCCGGCCCGGCGACCAGCCGGGGCTAGTTCTTCCAGAAGCTGAACAGGTACCGGCCGAGCGTCGCGTAGTCCTGGTCCACGCCGAACAGGGTCATCAGGCCGTGGACGATCCCGAAGAAGAACTGGTTCACCTGGGGCTGCCACAGCAGTGCGAACACCGCGAGCATCCCGTACGGCGCGAACGGCTCGACCGCGCGCCGGGTCTTGTACGACAGCCAGGGCTCGACGATGCCGTAGCCGTCCAGCCCGGGCACCGGCAGCAGGTTCAGCACCGCGGCGCTCAGCTGCAGGAAGCCGAGGAAGCCCAGCGCGCCGGAGAACGGCGAGATGATCAGCTCGTAGCCGTTCCAGTACGCGTGCACGGTGGGGTCGTCCAGCCAGCCCGCGCCGATCGGGATCAGCAGCGCCGCCGCGAAGAGCAGGTTGACCAGCGGGCCGGCCGCCGAGATCAGGCTGTGCTTGAGCCGGCCCTGGATGCGGTGGCGCTCGATCCAGACCGAGCCGCCGGGCAGGCCGATGCCGCCGAGGATCACGAAGACGATCGGCAGCACGAAGCTGAGCAGTACGTTGGTGTACTTCAGCGGGTTGAGCGTGAGGTAGCCCTTGGCGCCGACGGTGATGTCGCCGCCGTGCAGCGCGGTGCGCGCGTGGGCGTACTCGTGCAGGCAGAGGGAGACCATCCAGCCCGCGACCACGAACAGGAACACCCCGAACGAGGCGTTGCCGTAACCCTGGTACACCGCCCAGCCGGAGGTGCCGAGGACGGCGAGGAGCACCCAGAACACCGGGCTGATCCGGCGGTCCTCGCTGCGGGAGCGCGGCGTGGCGGCGAAGGTCATGGTGTGGGTGCTCCGTGGGCAGGGGAAGAGGATCGGGTTCGGACCGTGGTCGATCATGCCGGGCGGTCCGGTGGCCGGACAAGCGGCTCCCGGTGAACGTCCGGGAGCGCGGTGGCGTTCCACCCTACGCGCCTGCGGGGGAGGGCCCAGGACAAATGTGCGGCCCTTCCCCCGCCGATCGACCAGAATGGTCCGGTGTACTACGGCATTCTCGGGACGACGACGGCCCACCACGACGACGGCACTCCGGTGCCGATCGGCGGCGCCCGGCTGAGGGCCCTGCTCAGCGCCCTCGCCCTGCGGCAGGGCCGTCCGGTCCCGGCCGACCTCCTGGTGGACGAGGTGTGGGACGCCGATCCGCCGCAGGACTCCTCCGCCGCGCTCCAGACCCTGGTCGGCCGGCTGCGCCGCACCATCGGCCGGGACGAGGTCGGCTCCGGCCCGGCCGGGTACTGGCTGACCGGCCCGGCCTCCGATCTCGCCGACTTCCAGCGGCTGACCGGCGAGGGCCGCCGCGCCCTGGACGCCGGGGACGACGCGCTCGCCGCCGAGAGGTTGCGCGCGGCGCTGGCGCTGTGGCGCGGCCCCGCGCTGGCCGACCTGCCGGACCGCGGCGGCCCGGCCGTCCGGCTGGAGGCCCAGCGCGAGGAGGTCCGCCGCCACCGGATCACCGCCGACCTCGGCCTCGGCCGGGCCGCGGAGCTGGTCGCCGAACTAGCCGAGCTGTGCGAACGGCAGCCGCTGGACGAGCCGTTGCAGCTGCTGATGATCCGGGCGCTGCACGGGAGCGGGCGGACGGCCGAGGCGCTGCGCCACTACGAGCGGACCAGGCGCGCGCTGGCCGAGGAGCTCGGCGTCGACCCGGGCCGCGGACTCCGCGCCCTGCACGCCGAGTTGCTCGCCCCGACGCCCGCGACGTCTCCGACGCCCGCGACGTCTCCGACGCCCGCGACGTCTCCGACGCCCGCAGCCCCCGCGACCCCCGCGGAGCAGCGGGCGCCGAAGCCGGAGCCCGCCGGCACCCCGCCCCCCGGGCCCGACGCCGCACCCGCGCCCCAACTCCCGCGCCCCAGCGGCAACCTGCGCGGCCGACTGACCAGCTTCGTCGGCCGTGAGGACGATCTCGCCTCGCTGCGCGGGATGCTGACGGACCGTCGGCTGGTGACCCTGACCGGCCCCGGCGGCTCCGGCAAGACCAGCCTCTCGACCGAGGCCGGCCGCGCCGAACAGTCCGCCGGGGGCTGGCCGGACGGCGTCTGGGTGGCCGAACTCGCCCCGCTGGAGAGCCCGGACGCGGTGCCCGCCGCCGTGGTCTCGGCGCTCGGCCTGCGCGAGATCGTGCTGCACAGCACCAGCATGGTCGCCGAGGTGATCGACAAGCGGGCCGAGGACCCGGTGCGCCGGCTGGTCGAGCACTGCCGCCACCGCCGGATGCTGCTCGTCCTGGACAACTGCGAGCACCTGATCCAGGCCGCCGCCGACCTCGCCGACGCCCTGCTCGCCGAGTGCCCCGGGTTGACGGTGCTCGCCACCAGCCGCGAGCCGCTGGGCGTGCCCGGGGAGACGGTGCTGCCGGTCGAGCCGCTGCCCGACCCGGTCGCGCTGCGGCTGTTCGCCGAGCGCGCGGCCGCCGCCCGTCCGGGATTCGACCCGCAGGGCGACCCGGAGGCCTGCGCGGAGATCTGCCGCCGGCTGGACGGGCTGCCGCTGGCCATCGAACTGGCCGCCGCCCGGTTGCGGGTGATGACGGCGCGCCAGATAGCCGACCGGCTGGACGGCCGGTTCGCGCTGCTCACCGCGGGCAGCCGCACCCTGCTGCCGCGCCAGCAGACGCTGCGCGCGGTGGTCGACTGGAGCTGGGACCTGCTGGGCAAGCGGGAGCGGGCGGTGCTGCGCCGGCTCGCGGTGTTCGCGGGTGGCTGGCAGCTGGAGGACGCCGAGACGGTCTGCGCCGACGGCGTCGAGGTGGCCTCCGGCGAGGTCGCCGACCTGCTGCTGTCACTCGTCGACAAGTCCCTGCTGGTGGCCGACCTGGACGGGGCCAGCCTGCCGCGCTACCGGATGCTGGAGACCATCCACGAGTACGCGACCGAGCGCCTCGCCGAGTCCGCCGCCGAGCGCACCGCCACCGAGGCCCGCCACCTGGCGTACTTCCGCACCGTGGTCGCCGTCTCCGACGGGCAGATCCACGGCCCCCGGCAGCTGCACTGGCTGGCCGTGCTGGAGCGCGAGCAGGACAACATCCGGACGGCGCTGCGCCGGGCGATCGACCTGCGGGACGAGGAGCAGGCGCTGCTCATCACGGTGGGCATGAGCTGGTACTGGTCGCTGCGCGGCTACAGCCTGGAGGCGCGCACCTGGTACAACGCGGTCGCCGCGCTCGGCCCGGACCCGTTCGGCCCGGACGCCCCGCGGGCGGTGCCGCTGGAGCGCAGCGTCTTCGCGTACGAGCTGCCGCTGTCCGCCGGGGTGGTCGAGGAGGCCCGCCGGCTGCTCGCGATGTTCCGGCTGATCGGGTTGTTCGAGGGCAACCTGGACGTCCTCGGCGACCCGGAGGCGGTCCGGGTCGCCCAGCGGCTGATGGATGCCTACACCCCGGACCTGCCGCAGGCCTACCGCTTCCCCGGGCTGATGCGGGTGTTCGGCGCCTTCCTGGCCGGCCGCACGGACGTGATGAAGGAGCTGATCGACGACGCCGTCCGCGGCTGCGAGCAGTACGGCGAGGTGAGCGACCTGGCCTTCATCCTCCAGGTGCGGGCCAGGATGATGAACGACTGGCCGAGCGGCGCGGAGCAGAGCATCGTGGACGGCGAGCGCTCGCTGGAGCTGTACGAGCGGTCGGGCGACCTCTGGGGGACCTCCCAGGCGCTGTCCGCGCACGGCGAGTCGTTGGCCAACCGGGGCGAGTCCGCGGCCGCCACCGAGGCGTACGCGCGGGCGATCGAGCTGGTCGAGGAGCTGGGCGCGTCGCAGGAGGTGCCGATCCTGCGGGTGAACCTGGGCAGCGCCCTCCTGGAGCACGACATGGACCGCGGCGAGCGGGTCATCCGCGAGGCGCTGGCCTCGATCGACACCCCGGGCCTCAACCAGTCCACCACCGGGGCACTGATGTTCGGTCACATGGCGCTCTGCGGCATCCACGCCCAGCGCGGCGAGTTCGCGCAGGCGCTGGCCGAGCTGGACAGGCTGGACACGGTCCGGGTCGGCGGTTTCGCGCCGAGCCTGGTGAGCGGGATGCTGCGGAGCTCCCGCGGCTGGATCATCGCCCGGGCCGGGGATCCGGAGGCGGGGTTCGAACTGCTGCGCGACGGCTGGCGGCAGCTGCGGGCGGTGACGGCGGCGAGCGGCTTCGCCGAACACATGACGGTCCTGGTGGTGCCCGCGGTGACGGCGGTGCTGTGCGCCTTCGCCCAGCGCGACGGGGACCTGGAGCGGGCCCGGGGGGCGGCCGTGCTGACCGCCGCGCACGGCGGCCTGAACGGCCCCAAGGGCGGCTACCTGGACCGGGCCGAGCAGGCGCGCACCGAGGCCGTCCTGCGGGAGCTGCTGGGCGGGGCCGGGTACGAGGAGGCCCGGGCCGGCGGGGTCGGGATGACCCAGGAGCAGGTCTTCGAGGTGCTGGAGGAGCTGATCGGCTAGCCCGCGCGGTCGAGCCGGTGTGGCGCCGCGCGGTCGAGCCCGTACGGCCGGCGCCCGTCCCCTGGTCACCGGCCGCACGGGCCCGTACGTCGGCCGGCGCCCCCGTCCCGGGCGGCCGGCCGTCCTGCCCGTCGGCTCTTCCCCCGCGGGGCCGACGGTGGTCGGGTGGGTCAGGTCCGCTTGCGGAAGCGGGCGACCGCCAGCGGGGCGAAGACCGCGGTGACGGCGGCCGACCAGATCAGCACGATCATCACCGGATGGGCCACCGGGCCCACGCCGTTGAGCAGCGAGCGGGAGGCGTCGGCCAGCGCCGACAGCGGGTTGATCTTGGTGAAGGCCTGCAGCCAGCCCGGCATGGTGTCGGTCCGGGCGAAGATCGAGCTGCCGAACTGCATCGGCATCAGGACCAGCATGGCCACGCCCTGGACGGCCTGGGCGCTGCGCAGGGCCATGCCCAGCAGCATCGAGATCCAGACGATCGACATGCCGAACACCAGGCCCAGGCCGATCGTGGCCAGCACTTCCAGCAGGCCGGTCTTCACCTCGAAGCCGATGCACATCGCGAAGCCGATCAGGATCGCGAAGGAGAGCAGCCCGCGGAGGGTCTCGGCGGCGATCTTGGACAGCAGCACCGAGGACCGGCCGATCGGCAGGGTGCGGAAACGGTCCATCACGCCGGTCTGGAAGTCGCTGTTGAGGCCGGTGCCGACGGCCATCGCGAGGGTGAGGCCGGTCTGCCCGAGGAGCCCGGGGATCAGGTACTGCTTGTAGGTGTCCTGGTCGCCGGCCATCGCGCCGCCGAAGACGTAGACGAACAGCACGGTGAAGATGATCGGCATCAGCACGGCGTCGAACATCGACTCCGGGTCGGCCTTGATCCGCATCAGGTTGCGCCGGGTCAGCGCGCCGACGTGGCGCAGGGTGCCGGCCAGGCCGATCCGGCTGTCCTCCGCCGACGGCCGGGTGGTGCGGCCCGGTGCGGGGGCGAGCGTGGCGGTGGTCATGCGACGGGCTCCTTGGCGAGGCTGGGGGAGGTGTCCGCGGTGTCCGCGGTGGACGCGGGCTTGCCGGTGATGGCGAGGAAGACCTCGTCCAGGCTGGGCACCTTGGTGTCGATGCCGGCGACGGCGAAGCCGCGGGTGCCGAGCACCCCGATCACCGCGGTCAGCTGCGCGTCGTCGGTGATCGGCACCGCGAGCAGCCCGGTGTCGGTGGACACGGTGGCGTTGGTGATGCCGATGTCCCGCAGGCAGTGGGCCATGTCCGGCAGCTCGGCCGGGCGGGCCGGGCGCACCTGGAGGGTCTGGCCGCCGACCTTGGCCTTGAGCTCGGAGACGGCGCCGTTGGCGATCACCCGGCCGCGGTCGATGACGGTCAGCTCGTTCGCGAGCTGCTCCGCCTCCTCCATGTACTGGGTGGTCAGCAGCACGGTGGTGCCCTCGGAGACCATCCGCTGCACCTCGTCCCAGACCTCGTTGCGGGTGCGCGGGTCCAGGCCGGTGGTGGGCTCGTCCAGGTAGAGCACCCGGGGTCGGCCGATCATGCTGGCGGCCAGGTCGAGCCGGCGGCGCATGCCGCCGGAGTAGGTCTTGGCGGTCCGCTTGGCGGCCTCGGTGAGCGAGAAGCGCTCCAGCAGCTCGGTGGCCCGGGCCTTGGCGTCGCGGCGGGAGAGGTCGAGCAGCCGGCCGATCAGGTAGAGGTTCTCGTACCCGGAGAGCAGCTCGTCCACGGAGGCGTACTGGCCGGTGAGGCCGATCGTGCGGCGCAGCTGCTTGGGCTGGCGCAGCACGTCGTAGCCGCCGACGTACGCGGTGCCGGCGTCCGGCTTGATCAGGGTGGAGAGGATGCGCACCAGGGTCGTCTTGCCGGCGCCGTTGGGGCCGAGCACGCCGAGGACGGTGCCCTCCCTGACGGTGAGGTCGACCCCGTCGAGGGCCTTGGTCTCACCGAAGTGTTTGACGATGCCGTGCACCTCCACGGCGTGTGCGGAGGTGGTTCCCCGGTCGTTCGGGGCCGTCGCGATTCGTGTCATGCCCCCAGGCTGTCCGCCGCCGCTGTCAGCTCCCTGTCGGCCCGCCCCGCCCGCTGTCACCCCGCTGTCACCGGTTCCCGGCCGCGCCCGCGGGCACGACAGCGGCCCCGCTCCGGGCTGTGGAGCGGGGCCGTGGGGCCGTGCGTCGGCGGAAGGCGCCGTTGCGTCAGTGGAAGCTGTGCTCCGCCGCCGGGAAGGCGCCGGTGCGCACGTCCTCGGCGTACGCCCGGGCGGCGTCGCCGAGGACGGTCCGCAGGTCGGCGTACTGCTTGACGAACTTGGGCACCCGGCCGGCCGTCATGCCGGCCATGTCGGTCCAGACCAGCACCTGGGCGTCGGTGTCCGGCCCGCCGCCGATGCCGACGGTCGGGATCGCCAGCTGCTCGGTGACCTGGGCGGCCAGCTCGGCCGGGACGGCCTCCAGGACCACTGCGAAGGCGCCGGCCTGCTGGACGGCCTTGGCGTCGCGCAGCAGCTGGTGCGCCGCCTCGTCGCCGCGCCCCTGGACCGGGTAGCCGCCGAGGGCGTGCACGGACTGCGGGGTGAGGCCGATGTGGGCCATCACCGGGACGCCGGCCTCGACCAGCAGCTCGATCGAGCGGGCGCTGCGCTCCCCGCCCTCCAGCTTGACCGCGCCGACCCCGGCCTCCTTCATCAGCCGGGCCGCGTTGTGCATGGCCTGCGCGGGGGACTCCTGGTACGAGCCGAACGGCAGGTCGGCGACGATCATGGACCGCTTGGTGCCGCGGACGACGGCGGCGGAGAGCATCACCATCTGATCCATGGTCACCGGGACGGTGGTCTCGTAGCCGAGGTGGCAGTTGCCCGCCGAGTCGCCGACCAGCAGCACCGGGATGCCGGCCTCGTCGAACACGCCCGCGGTGAGGGCGTCGTAGGCGGTGAGCATCGACCACTTCTCGCCGCGCTGCTTGGCGGCGGCGAGGTCGCGGACGGTGACCCGGCGGTTGGTGACCCCGCCGTAGAGGGAGGTGGTCGACGCCTGGTTCTGGGCAGGCGAAGGCGTAGAAGCGTTCATCGAACGGACTCCTGAAGGGTTGTCGTCTCGTGGCGCCGTACGGCGTCCCCGGATCACCTCCATGCTTGCACGCCCCGGCTCCGGCGCAAAGAGGGGTGCGGTCGTCCCGGTGCGATCCAGGACACACCGGGCGTGCGGGCCGCCCCGGGCCGGGGCGCGCGGGAGCCTCCCGAATTTGCCCGCCCTTTATGAAACGGATTCGGCTCGTATCGTATCGGCCGCTACTCTGGTGCGGGGGGTTGCGAGACGTGCTCGGCTCGTAAATGCCCGCCAGTGCCACGCCAACACGGACGGGAAGAACCATGACCACCGCAGCCGCGCCACCCCGTGTGCCGGAAGCCATCCACCGTCGGCGCTGGGTGATCCTCGCCACCCTGCTGCTCGCCCTGCTCGTCGTCGTCCTCGACAACTCGATCCTCAACGTCGCGATGAAGACCATCGCGACCCCCGCGCCGGTCGGCCTCGGAGCCACCCAGAGCGACCTGGAATGGTCGATCAACTCCTACACCCTGGTCTTCGCGGGGCTGCTGTTCACCTCCGGCCTGCTCGGCGACCGGTTCGGCCGCAAGCGCGCGCTGCTGGCCGGCATGCTGGTCTTCGGAGTCGCCTCGCTGCTGTCCGCGCTGGCCGCCTCGCCCGGTGAACTCATCGGCTACCGCGCCCTGATGGGCGTCGGCGGCGCACTCGCGATGCCCGCCACGCTGGCGATCATCATGAACGTCTTCGAGCGCTCCGAGCAGCCCAAGGCGATCGGGATCTGGGCCGGCGCGGTCGGTCTGGCCATCGCCATCGGCCCGATCACCGGCGGCCTGCTGATCGAGCACTTCTGGTGGGGCTCGGTCTTCCTGGTCAACGTCCCGATCGTGGTCGTCGCGCTGGTCGCGATGGTGATCCTCGTCCCCGAGTCCAAGGACCCCGCCCCGGGCCGGATGGACCCCGTCGGCGTGCTGCTGTCGATCGTCGGCCTGGTCGCGCTGATCTACGGCATCATCAAGGGCGGCGAGCTGGCCGACTTCACCGCGGCCGAGGCCTGGGTGCCGACCCTGGTCGGCGTGCTCGCGCTGGCCGCCTTCGTCTGGTTCGAGCGCCGCACCCCGTTCCCCGCGCTGGACGTCACCTGGTTCCGCAACCGGGTGTTCAGCGCCTCCGTGGTGGTCGTCGGCGTGATCTTCTTCGCGCTGATGGGCGTCTCCTTCTTCGGCGTCTTCTACATCCAGAGCGTGCGCGGCTACAGCGCCCTCCAGGCCGGCGTGCTGATGCTGCCGCTGGCCGCCGCCCAGCTGGTGTTCGCCCCGCGGGCCCGGCTGGTGGTCGACCGGCTCGGCGTCGCCGCCACCGCCACCGGCGGCATGCTGCTGGTCGCGCTCGGCTTCCTCGGCTACGTCGTGCTGACCGCCACCAGCCCGATCTGGGTGCTGGTCCTGCTCGGCCTGGTGATGGGCGCCGGCATGGCGCACGTCATGCCGCCGGTCACCGTCGCGATCATGGCCTCGCTGCCCCGGGAGAAGGCCGGCGCCGGCTCGGCCGTCAACAACACCTTCCGCCAGGTCGGCGGCTCGCTCGGGGTCGCCGTGCTCGGCGCCGTGCTCTCCACCGCCTACCGCGACGGGATGGCCGACACCCTCGCCCGGCTGCCCGAGGACCTGCGCGACAAGGCCGGCGAGTCGCTGGAGGCCACCCTGGCCATCGCCGACCGCATCCCCGGCGGCCAGGCGCTGATCGCCCCGGCGAACGACTCCTTCATCCACGCCATGCACGTGGTCGCCTCGCTCTCGGCGGGCGTCTCGCTGGTCGGCGCCGTGGTCGCCTGGTTCCTGCTGCCGCGCCGCCCGGCCACCCCCGCGGGCCCGGCCGGTCCGGCCCCCGAACAGCGCGGCCAGGCACGGGAGGCCGCGGCCGCGGACGCCTGACCTGCGGCCGGAACGCGCCGTGACTGAGTGACAATGGCCCTGTCACCCGGGTACGCCACCGGGTGGCGGGGCCGACCCACGAGGGAGAGACAGCGGGGATGAAGACGGACACGCCGACCGCCGGCACCGGGCAGCACTGCGCCGAGGCACGCCGTGGCCGGCCCCGCAGCGAGGCCGCCGAGCAGGCCATCCTCACGGCCGTCGAGGACCTGATGGCCGGCGGCACCGCGCTGTCGGAGCTCACCATCGAGGGCATCGCCGCCGCGGGCGGCGTCGGCAAGGCCACCATCTACCGGCGCTGGCCCAACAAGGAGGCCCTGCTGGTCGACGTGGTCAGCCGGCTGGAGGAGCCGCTGCCCGAGTCCGGCGGCGCCGGCGCCCGGGCCGACCTGATCGCCCTGGTGGACCACATCCGCCGGCGCGGCCTGGCCAAGCGCACCCGCTGGGTGCTCAAGGCCGCCCTCGGCCAGATGCAGACCCTGCCCGAGCTGTACTCCGCCTACCGCGAGCGGGTGATCAAACCGCGCCGGGAGGTCGGGCTCCGCCTGATCCGCCAGGCCGTCGCCGAGGGCGTGATCCGCGACGACCTCGACGTGGAACTGCTCAACGACCTGCTGCTCGGGCCGATCCTCTACCGCAGCATCCTGTGGGACGACTCCGACCTGGAGGACCCGGACCTGGCCCGCAAGCTGGTCGACTCCGTGCTCGAGGGCCTCGCGCCCCGCTGACCGAGGCCGTCCCGGTCGCCCCCGCCTGGCTCCGCCCGCCCGCGCCCGGTCTCGCCCGCCCCCGCCCGGTCTCGCCCGCCCCCGCCCCGGACGTGGCCTCCCTCACCAAACCGGGCCACGCCGGAACCCGCTCAGCAGGCCCGACGTCTGTCCCGGCATAGGCTGAGCCGGGTATCCGACCACACCGGCACCGACCCGGTACACGCCCGCACCCTCGACGGGCCGGGCACCGGAACGGCGACGGCACGAGCGACGGGAGCCACTTCATGGCGCAGGCGGACAGGACCGAGCGGATCGCGGCCCCCGGGGGCGGCGCCGACGGCCCGGCCCCCACGGCGCGCCGCGGCGGCTTCCTCGGCCTGCGCCACTGGGGCCGGGACGCCCGCGGCAGCGGCACCTGGCGGCGCGGCCTGGTGATCGCCGCGCTGGCCGTGCTCGCCGCCGCGCTGCTCGCCTTCCACGCCGAGGTGCCGAACAGCGTCGGCAACCTCGGCAGCCTGCTGGAGACCTTCCTGCCCTGGCTGGGCCTGGCCGTCCCGGTGCTGCTGGTGCCCGCGCTGCTGCGCCGCTCCGCCACCGCGCTGCTCGCCCTGCTGCTGCCCCTGGTGCTCTGGGTCAACCTGTTCGGCGGCCTGCTGTCGGACAAGAGCGGCGGCAAGGGCGACTGGACGGTGGTCAGCCACAACGTCGCCGCCGCCAACACCGACGTGCCGGGCACCATCCGCACCCTGGTGGACTCCGGCGCCCAGATCGTCGCCCTCCAGGAGCTGGCCGGCCGGCAGCTGCGCTCGTACGAGACCGGGCTCGCCGCCGCCTACCCGCACCACACCGTGGAGGGCACGGTCGGGCTCTGGTCGAAGTACCCGATCGGGGACGTCTCCCCGGTGGACCTGAAGATGGGCTGGACCAGGGCCTTCCGCGCCGAGGTCACCACCCCGCAGGGCCCGCTCGCGGTGTACGTGGCGCACCTGCCCTCGGTGCGGCTGAAGGCCGAGGGCGGCTTCACCGTCAACCAGCGGGACCTCAGCGCGCAGGCGCTCGGCGACGCGATCGAGGCCGAGCCGCTGAAGAAGGTCCTACTGCTCGGCGACCTCAACGGCACCATGAACGACCGCAGCCTGGCGCCGGTGACCTCGCAGATGCGCTCGGCCCAGGGCGCCGCCGGGGACGGCTTCGGCTTCAGCTGGCCGGCCGCCTTCCCGATGGCCCGGATCGACCAGATCATGAGCAAGGGCGGGCTGGACCCGGTGGACTCCCGCACCCTGCCCCGGGACGGCAGCGACCACCTCGGGGTGGCCGCCACCTACCGCTACCAGCCCGTCCGCTAGCCGCGCCGCCAGCGGTTGGTGATCGGCAGGCGGCGGTCCCGGCCGAAGTTCTTGGCCGAGATCTTCGGGCCCGGCGGGTACTGGCGCCGCTTGTACTCGGCGGTGTCGACCAGCCGGACCACCCGGTCCACCAGGGCCGGGTCGAAGCCGGCCGCGACGATCGCGTCCCGGCCCTCGTCGCCCTCGATGTAGCGGGTCAGCACGCTGTCCAGCACGTCGTAGTCGGGCAGCGAGTCGGTGTCCACCTGGTCCGGCCGCAGCTCGGCGGACGGCGGCTTGGTGATGGTGTGCTCCGGGATCGGGGGCACCTCGCCGCGCCGCTCGGCCTCCTCGTTGCGCCAGCGGGCCAGCCGGAAGACCAGCGACTTGTAGACGTCCTTGATGGGCCCGTAGGCGCCCACCGAGTCCCCGTACAGGGTCGAGTAGCCGACCGCCAGCTCGCTCTTGTTGCCGGGCGCGAGCACGAGGTGCCCCTCCTGGTTGGAGATCGCCATCAGCAGGGTGCCGCGCAGCCGGGACTGGAGGTTCTCCTCGGCCAGGCCGGTCAGTTCGGTCGCCCCCAGGTAGGCGTCGAACATCGGGGCGATGGAGACGGTCCGCAGCGACAGCCCGGTGCGGCGGGCCAGTTCGGCCGCGTCGTCCCGGGAGTGCCGGGAGGAGTAGCGGCTGGGCATGGAGACGCAGTGCACGTTCCGCGCGCCTACCGCGTCCACCGCGATCGCGGCCACCAGCGCGGAGTCGATGCCGCCGGAGAGGCCGAGCAGCACCGACCGGAAGCCGTTCTTGGTCACGTACGCCCGGGTGCCGGAGACCAGCGCGGCCCAGATCTCGGCCTCGTCCGAGACCCGCGGCGCCACCCCGGCGGTGAGCCGCACCGCGGGCGCGGCCTGCGGCTCGCCGCCCAGCTCGGTGAGGACCAGGTGCAGGCCGTCGCTCAGCAGCAGCCCGTCGGTGTCATCGCTCGCGGCGGCCGGCAGGTCGAGGTCCAGCACCACCAGGTGCTCCTCGAACTGCGGTGCGCGGGCCAGGACTTCGCCGTCCGCGCCGACCACGATCGAGTCGCCGTCGAAGACCAGCTCGTCCTGGCCGCCGACCATGTTGACGTACGCCAGGGTGCAGCCGGCCTCGGCCGCCCGGCGCCGCACCAGCTCCAGCCGCTGGTCGTCCTTGTTCCGCTCGTACGGGGAGCCGTTGACCACCAGCAGCAGCCCGGCGCCGGCCTCGCGGGCGGCGGTGACCCGCCCGCCGTCCTGCCAGATGTCCTCGCAGATGGCCAGGGCGACGTCCACCCCGCGCACCCGCAGCACCGGCAGCTGGTCGCCCGGGACGAACCAGCGGAACTCGTCGAACACGCCGTAGTTGGGCAGGTGGTGCTTGGCGAAGCGGGTCACCACCTCGCCCCGGTGCAGCACCGCGGCGCAGTTTTGCGGGGAGCCGGCCGGGCGGTTGAAGCGCGGCGAGGCGTGCTCCGAACGCCCGAGGTAGCCGACCACCACCGGGACCTCGCCCAGCCCGTCCGCCGCCAGCCGGCCGGCCAGCCCGACCAGCGCGGCGCGGGAGGCCTCGACGAAGGATCCGCGCAGGGCGAGGTCCTCCACCGGGTACCCGGTGAGGGCCATCTCGGGGAAGGCGACCAACTGCGCGCCGGCCTCCACGGCCAGCCTGGTCCAACGCACCACCTCGTCGCCGTTGCGGTCGAGGTCACCGACCCACGGGTCGATCTGGCTCAGGGCGAGACGGAGATTGGGCATGCCCCGAGTGTAATCGTCTAACTGACGCTATGTCCTGGGCGGAGGGTGACGGCGGGGGTCGGCGCTGCCGGGGTGGGCGGAGATCGGCCATGATGGGGGCAGCCGCTTTACGAGGTCTTTGCGGGGACCTCCGAGGCGTAACACGAGCGTAAAGAGCAGAGGTGAGACTGTCCCCATGGGCAAGCAGCAGCAGTTCGTGCTTCGGACGCTCGAAGAGCGTGACATCCGGTTCGTCCGGCTGTGGTTCACCGACGTGCTCGGGTTCCTGAAGTCGGTCGCGGTGGCCCCGGCCGAGCTGGAACAGGCCTTCGAGGAGGGCATCGGCTTCGACGGCTCGGCGATCGAGGGATTCGCCCGGGTGTACGAGTCCGACATGATCGCCAAGCCGGACCCGACCACCTTCCAGATCCTGCCGTGGCGCTCGGAGACCCCGGGCACCGCCCGGATGTTCTGCGACATCCTGATGCCCGACGGCTCGCCGTCCTACGCCGACCCCCGGTTCGTGCTCAAGCGCACCCTGGAGAAGGCCTCCGAGCAGGGCTTCACCTTCTACACCCACCCGGAGATCGAGTTCTTCCTGCTGAAGAACCTGCCCGGCGACGGCACCCCGCCGATCCCCGCCGACCAGTCCGGCTACTTCGACCACACCCCGCGCGGGGTGGGCCACGACTTCCGCCGCCAGGCGATCACCATGCTGGAGTCGATGGGCATCTCGGTCGAGTTCTCGCACCACGAGGGCGCCCCCGGCCAGCAGGAGATCGACCTGCGCTACGCCGACGCGCTGTCCACCGCCGACAACATCATGACCTTCCGGCTGGTCATGAAGGAGGTCGCGCTGGAGCAGGGCGTGTACGCGAGCTTCATGCCCAAGCCGTTCTCCGAGCACCCCGGCAGCGGCATGCACACCCACGTCTCGCTGTTCGAGGGCGACCGCAACGCCTTCCACGAGTCCGGCGCCGAGTACCAGCTGTCCAAGGTCGGCCGCTCCTTCATCGCCGGCCTGCTGAAGCACGCCGCCGAGACCGCCGCCGTCACCAACCAGTGGGTGAACTCGTACAAGCGGATCTGGGGCGGCTCCCAGCGCACCGCCGGAGCCGGCGGCGAGGCGCCGTCCTACATCTGCTGGGGCCACAACAACCGCTCGGCGCTGATCCGGGTCCCGATGTACAAGCCGGGCAAGCAGGGCTCCACCCGCATCGAGGTCCGCTCGCTGGACACCGGCTGCAACCCGTACCTCGCCTACGCCGTCACCCTCGCGGCCGGCCTGAAGGGCATCGAGGAGGGCTACGAACTCCCGCCCGGCGCCGACGACGACGTGTGGGCGCTCACCGACTCCGAGCGGCGCGCCCTCGGCATCCAACCGATGCCGCAGAACCTCGGCGAGGCCATCGACCTGATGCAGCGCAGCGAGCTCGTCGCCGAGACCCTCGGCGAGCACGTCTTCGACTTCTTCCTGCGCAACAAGAAGCACGAGTGGGAGGAGTACCGCTCCGAGGTGACGCCCTTCGAACTGCGCAAGAACCTCCAGGTTCTCTGACGGTTCGTCGGCCGGTTCGGGCCGTTCGGGCGGTGTACCCCACGCACGCTAATCCGCTGGGCCGATGAGGTTACTCTGCAGCGGTGCGCGCCATGGCGGGGTGACGCGGAGGCGTAAGCAGAAGATCCGTTCTGCGGATCATCCTGGAGTGTCATGCGTACTCGAATCACCGCCCTGGCCCTGTCCGGACTGGCCTCGGCCGCCCTCGTGTTGGGTGCCGGCTCCGCGGCCTACGCCTCGCCCGCCACCGACCACCACACAGCCGCCGTACCGGCGGAGGCCCAGGGTGAATGGGTCGACGGGCTCCTCCGTGCGGCGGCGGAGGGCAGCAGTAGAGCCACCCATACCTGGAACTTCGACAGCCGTGGCGCCGCCCCGTCCGAGCTGGTGGCCCGTCAGTCCTCGCGGACGGAGGGCACCAAGACAGTGACGGCGACGGCCGAAGCGCCCGCGGCCAAGGCCCCGGCGGCGGCCCCGGCTCCGGCCCAGGCCCAGGCCCAGGCCCCGGCGGCGGTCCCGGCCCAGGCCCCGGCCCCGGCCGTCGCTCAGGCGCCGGCCGCGGCTCCGGCTGCGGCCCCGGCCGTCACCGCTGCCAAGCCGGGCGAGGAGGAGCCGCCGGCCGAGGAGGACGGCGAGCGCGGTCGGAACACGGCCCTGCCGTCGACGTTCGGGAACCTCGGCGAACTGGGCGAACTGGACCGACTGTCGGGCCTCACCGGCAAGCACTGCCACCACCACCACGCCTGCCCCTGCAAGCCCTGTGACCACGGTGGGGGCGAGGGCCACGGCGACCACGGTGGGGGCCACGGCGGCGGGGGCCACGGTGGTGGCGGCGGCGGTGGTGGGAACGGCGGAAGCGGCGGCAACCAGTCCGAGAGCCAGAACCAGGACCAGAACCAGAACCAGGACCAGGACCAGAACCAGGCACAGTCCCAGAACGGCCAGCAGAGCCAGGACCAGAACGTCAATGTGACGGTCGTCGTCCAGAACACCGTCGTCAACACCGTCGACAACAGCGCGAACAACAGCGCCACCGCCAGCGCGAACAACTCCTCGCAGAACACGGCGAGCAACAGTCAGTCGGCCTCGCAGACCAACAACAACTCCAACGTGAACAACGCCAAGTTCGGCGAGGGCCACGAAGGCCACAAGGGGCACGAAGGCCACAAGGGACACGAAGGCCACAAGGGGCACGAGGGGCACGAAGGCCACAAGGGGCACGAGGGGCACAAGGGGCACGAGGGGCACGAGGGACACCACGGCGGCCACGAGGGCCACCACGGCGGTCACGAGGAGGAGCACGGCTGGCACCACTGGGAGCTGGCGGAGACGGGGAGCGATACCTCGCCGGCCCTGTTCGGCCTCTCGGCGGCGCTCATCGCGGCGGGTGCGGTGGCCATGCGCGCCGGCCGGCGCTCCGACCGGAGTGCCCGGTGACCGACCGACGGATCTGACCGACTGGCGGACGGGCGGTGCGCGTGGCGCACCGCCCGTCCGTCGTGTGTCCGCCGGACCGGCTCAGCGCAGCTCGGCGGGCGGCGTGCGGTCCGGGTCCATCGGCTCCTCCCGGACGAAGCTGCCCCAGACGGCCATCCGGTACAGCGAGGTGTAGACCGGCGTGCAGGTCGTCAGGGTGATGTAGCGGCCCGGCCCGCCGTACGGCGAGCCGACGGGGACCGGGGCGATGACACCGGTGTCGTCCTTGGCGGTCTCGGGCAGCGTGGCGTCGACGCGGTAGACGTACCAGCGGTCCCTGGTCTCCACGACCAGCGGGTCGCCCGGCCGCAGCCGGTCCAGGTCGTGGAACCTGGCGCCGTGACCGTCGCGGTGGGCGGCCAGGGCGAAGTTGCCCGAAGCCTCCCAGGGCATGGCCGAGCGGTACGGCGCCGTGTAGGCCCCGGCGACCCCGTCCGCGAGGGTCTCCCCGTCGGTACCGACCTTGATCAGCACCTGGTAGCCGGCGCCCAGGGCCGGGACGTGGAGGAAGCCGACGGCGTCGCCCTGGCCGAGCGGTGGTGCGGCGTCGGTCGGCGGGGCGGCCGGGGCAGGGGCCGACCAGGACTGGCGCAGCCGGGCGGCGGAGAGGTCCGCGTGACGGTCGGCCGTGAGGTTCGTCCACCACAGCGAGTGGACGACCAGCAGGGCGAGCAGTACGCCGAGGGTGAACAGCAGGTCGCCGAGCGCGCCGATCGCGAGCCGCAGGGGGTGTCGGCGCGGGGCTCTCCGCTCGGCCGGGTGCTCGGTCGCCATGGGGTCGTCCCTTCGGGCGGAAATGCGGGGGAGGGGGCGGGCGGGGCCGTGCCGGGCACCGCCCCGGCGGGCGTCCCGGCCGGTCATGCGTACTCCACCGCGCCGTCGAGCCGGCGGGCAAGCCGACACGCCACGCCGTGCCCGGGGGCGCGCCGCCCGGCCCGCCGGCGCTCGGGCGGACAGGGCCCGTGGCATGCCCGGCGGGGCGGCCCACAGGCGCGTAACCTGCTGGGGCGGACGGATGGAGGGGTCGATGGCGGTGGAGGAGCAACGGGCCGGGAGCCGGGTCAGCCGGCCGGAGAACCGGCTGGTCCGGCGCGGGTTCACCGACCCTGCGCGGGCGGTGCGGCTGCTGGAGGGCCCCGGGCTGGAGGGCCTGGCCGACGACCCCGTGCTGCTGGACGCGCTCGGCGCCACCGCCGACCCCGACCTCGCGCTGCTCGGCCTGGCCCGGCTGCTGGAGGCCGCCGACGAGGCCGACCGGCACACCCTGCGCGACACCCTCACCACCTCCAAGCCGCTGCGCGACCGGCTGCTCGGCGTGCTCGGCGTCTCCACCGCGCTCGGCGACCACCTGGCCCGGCACCCGCACGACTGGCACGTGCTGGTCACCTTCGAGCTGCGCGACATGCACCCCGGCCCGGAGGACTTCCGCCGCGCCCTCGCCGAAGGCGTCCGCGACGACCTGTCCCTCGGCCCCGCGAACGCGCTGCGCGTCGCCTACCGCCGCTGCCTGCTCGCCATCGCCGCCCGCGACCTCACCGGCACCACCGACCTCGCGCAGGCCGCCGCCGAACTCGCCGACCTGGCCGGCGCCACCCTCCAGACCGCCCTGGACCTCGCCGCCGAGCAGGACCCGGAGGCCGCCGCGGCCTGCCGGCTCGCGGTCATCGGCATGGGCAAGTGCGGCGGCCGCGAACTCAACTACGTCTCCGACGTGGACGTCATCTTCGTCGCCGAGCCGCGCGAGGGCGTCGAGGAGCACGACGCGGTCAGGGCCGCCACCCGGCTGGCCGCCGCCCTCACCCGGCTCTGCTCGGACACCACCGGGGAGGGCACCATCTGGCCGGTGGACGCCAACCTGCGCCCCGAGGGCCGCAACGGCCCGCTGGTGCGCACCCTGGCCAGCCACCTCGCCTACTACCAGCGCTGGGCCAAGACCTGGGAGTTCCAGGCGCTGCTCAAGGCCCGCCCGGTCGCCGGGGACGCCGAGCTCGGCGCCGCGTACGTCGAGGCGCTCGCCCCGATGGTCTGGCAGGCCGCCGCCCGGGAGAACTTCGTCGCCGACGTCCAGCAGATGCGCCGCCGGGTCGTCGACTCCATCCCGGCCACCGAACTGGACCGCCAGCTCAAGCTCGGCCCGGGCGGGCTGCGCGACGTCGAGTTCTCCGTACAGCTGCTCCAGCTGGTGCACGGCCGCACCGACCCGGCGCTGCGCAGCGGCAACACCCTGGAGGCGCTGGCCGCGCTCTCCCGCGGCGGGTACGTGGGCCGGGCGGACGCCGCCTCGCTGGACACCGCGTACCGCTTCCTGCGCTCGCTGGAGCACCGCATCCAGCTGTACCGGCTGCGCCGCACCCATCTGATGCCCACCGCCGAGGAGGACCTGCGCCGCCTCGCCCGCTCGCTCGCCGCGCTGATCAACGACGACACCCGCGCCGACCCGGTGGCCGCCCTGCAACGCGAGTGGAAGCGGCACGCGGTGGAGGTCCGGCGGCTGCACGAGAAGCTGTTCTACCGGCCGCTGCTCGACGCCGTCGCCGAACTGCCGCCGGGAGCCACCGGGCTGACCCCGGAGGCGGCCCGGGCCCGGCTGGAGGCGCTGGGCTACGCGGACCCGGCGGCCGCGCTGCGCCACCTCAGCGCGCTCGCCTCGGGGGTGAGCCGCAAGGCCGCGATCCAGCGCACCCTGCTGCCGGTGCTGCTCGGCTGGTTCGCCGAGTCCGCCGACCCGGACGCCGGGCTGCTCAACTTCCGGCAGGTCTCCGACGCGCTCGGCCGCACCCCCTGGTACCTGCGGCTGCTGCGCGACGAGAGCGCCGCCGCCGAACAGCTGGCCCGGGTGCTGTCGGCCGGCCGGCTCGCGCCCGACCTGCTGCTGCGCGCCCCCGAGGCGGTGGCCATGCTGGGCGACCCGCAGGGCCTGGAACCGCGCGGCCGGGCGGCGCTGCAGTCGGAGGTGCTGGCCGCCGTCGGCCGGGCCGGCTCCACCCGGGCCGCGGTGGCCGCCGCCCGCTCGGTGCGCCGCCGGGAGCTGTTCCGTACCGCCGCCGCGGACGTGCTCGGCCGGCTCGGGGACGACCCCGCCGAGGCGCTGGACACCGCGGGGGAGGCGCTGACCGCGCTCAACGCCGCCACCCTGGGCGGCGCGCTGCGCGCCTGCGTCGCCGGATGGGAGGCCGACCACGGGGACCTGCCGACCCGGATCTCGGTGATCGCGATGGGCCGCTTCGGCGGCCACGAACTGGGCTACGGCTCGGACGCGGACGTGCTCTTCGTCCACGAGCCGCTGCTCGGCTCGTTGGAGGAGGAGGCCGCCCGGGCCGCCCAGGCGGTCTGCCACGAGCTGCGCTCCCAGCTGGGCGCGCCCTCCACCGAGCCGCCGCTGCTGGTCGACGCCGACCTGCGGCCGGAGGGCCGCAGCGGACCGCTGGTGCGCACCCTCGCCTCGTACGCGGCGTACTACCGGCGCTGGTCGCACGCCTGGGAGAGCCAGGCGCTGCTGCGGGCCGAGCCGGTGGCCGGGGACGAGGAGCTGGGCGCGCGGTTCCGGCAGCTGATCGACCCGCTGCGCTACCCGGGCGGCGGGGTGCCGGAGCGCGACGTGATGGAGATCCGCCGGATCAAGGCGCGGATCGAGGCCGAGCGGCTGCCGCGCGGGGCCGACCCGACCACCCACACCAAGATCGGCCGGGGTGGGCTGGCGGACGTCGAGTGGACGGTGCAGCTGTTGCAGCTCCGGCACGGGCACGAGCTGCCGGGCCTGCGCACCACCCGGACCAGGGCGGCCCTGGCGGCCGCCAGGGCGGGCGGGCTGGTCGAGCCGGAGGACGCCGAGGTGCTGGACGCGGCCTGGGTGCTGGCCTCCCGGGTGCGGGCGGCGGTGATGCTGGTGCGCGGGCGGCCGGGGGACAGCTTCCCGGGGGAGGCCCGGGAGCTGGCCGGGGTGGCCCGCTACCTCGGGTACGGCTCCGGGCACAGCGGCGAACTGTTGGACGACTACCGGCGGACCACCCGCCGGGCCCGGGCGGTGGTGGACCGGCTGTTCTACGGCGTCGGCTGACGGGCACGACCGGCGGGGGCGACCGAGGGGTGAGCGCCGGCGGGTACGCGGAAGGGGCCCCTGTTCAGGGGCCCCTTCCGGGAGGTCCTGGGGACAGGCCCTAGCGGCGGGCGCTGCTGACCGCGGGCTCGCTCCACTGCTCGGGGACGGTGATCGGCTGCTCGGCCACCGCCTCCCGGGCGGGCACCTTGGGCAGTCGGTACACCCACTCGTGGTACATCCAGCGGGCGGCGAGGAAGCCCACCGCCAGGCAGAGCTCGCCGCCGACGGCGTCCATCCAGAAGTGGTTGGCGGTGGAGACGATGACCACCAGGGTGGCGGCCGGGTAGAGCAGGCCGAGCACCCTGACCCACGTCCGGCGGGCCAGGAAGAAGATCGCCAGACCGCACCACATCGACCAGCCGATGTGCATCGAGGGCATCGCCGCGTACTGGTTGGAGACGTGCGCGGCGGGCCCGGAGGCCATCGAGCCCCAGGTGCCGTGGACCTTCACGGTGTCGATGAAGCCGCCGTCGGTCATCAGCCGGGGCGGGGCCAGCGGGAAGAAGTAGAAGCCGACCAGGGCGATGCCGGTGGTGACGAACAGCACCGAGCGGGCCGCGACGTAGCGCCCGGGGTGGCTGCGGTAGAGCCAGACCAGCACGCCGATCGTGATCACGAAGTGCAGCGTCGCGTAGTAGTAGTTCATCCCGGTGATGAGCCACCCGACGCTGTCCACGGCGTGGTTGATCGAGTGCTCGACGGCGATGCCCAGGTGGTGTTCCAGGTCCCAGATCCAGCGGGCGTGCTTCTGGGCTATCGCTTCCTGTTCGGGAACCGCGTTGCGCACGATCGAGTAGATCCAGTAGCTGATCCCGATCAGCGCCAGCTCGAACCAGATCCGCGGTCTGGCCGGCGAACGGCGCTGGGCGCTGATGTGCGCGCGCAGGGCTGCGGTACGGGACTGGGCGGCACGGGTGGCTCCATCGGGCAGGCGGCCGGGGACGGCCTTCGCTGCTTCGGAACCGCCACCGCTCGCCGCGTCGGCGCGCCCGGCGCCGCCTCGCTGGATCTCGGTCGGTTCCCCCATGGACGGCAAGTCTGCCAGACCGCTCGTAGCCGTCTGCTCATCCTCTGGAAGTGGATTCTTCACCGGCTGTCCCCCTTGAGGGCTACGGGCCGGCTCCCACCGGGGTAGGGGGTGTTCGGGGGTTGGGTGCATACCGGTGGGACGGACATGCGTTCCATTGTCACGCTCGTCGCTCCAGGGGAGTAATCGGGGTGGTCGGAGACGGTCGCCCACCTGGAATTTCCCGCTACGAAACGGTTTCTGCATCTTGCTGAAACATATTGCAGGCCGCTAGCTTCCTGGGAAATCGATCGCCCCTTCCCCTAAGGGAGCCCTCAGTGGCCGATGCCCCGCTCCGCCCTCGACGGAGCACTGCCCGACGAACCACCGGCCGTCGCAGACCGCCCGGCCGCACGGCCGTCCTGCTGGCCGCCGCACTGACCGCCGCCACCCTCGGCAGTGCCCCCGCGGCCCTCGCCGCCGCCCCGCCGGCCCCGCCCTCGGACGCCGCGCTGGCGGCCACCGCCGGGCGGCACGACCTCAGCCGCGAGCAGTTCTACTTCGTCCTGCCCGACCGCTTCGCCAACGGCGACGCCGCCAACGACACCGGAGCCAAACTCCCGGATGGCATCACCGGAGGGAGGCTGGAGAACGGCTTCGACCCCGCGGACAAGGGCTTCTACCACGGCGGCGACCTGGCCGGGCTGATCCAGCGGCTCGACTACATCCAGAACCTCGGCACCACCGCGATCTGGATGGCCCCGATCTTCAAGAACAAGCCGGTGCAGGGCAGCGGCGCCGACGTCTCGGCCGGGTACCACGGCTACTGGATCACCGACTTCACCCAGGTCGACCCGCACTTCGGCACCAACGAGCAGCTCAAGGAGCTGATCGCCAAGGCGCACGCCCGCGGCATCAAGGTCTTCTTCGACGTCATCACCAACCACACCGCCGACGTCATCGACTACGCCGAGAAGCAGTACGGCTACCGCTCCGCCGGCGCCTACCCGACGCTCGACGCGGACGGGAACCCGGTGGACGAGACCGCCGTCGCCGACGCCGGCTCGCCCTGGCCGAAGACCACCGGGAACTCCTTCCCCTACACCCCGGTCTTCCGCACCCCGGCCGACGCCACGGCCAAGACCCCGTCCTGGCTCAACGACCCGGCGCTCTACCACAACCGGGGCGACTCCACCTTCGTCGGCGAGTCCGCCACCGAGGGCGACTTCAGCGGCCTGGACGACCTCGACACCCAGAACCCCAAGGTGGTGAAGGGCTTCGAGAAGGTCTACCAGCAGTGGGTCAAGGACGCCGGCGTGGACGGCTTCCGGATCGACACCGTCAAGCACGTCAACATGGCGTTCTGGCAGCAGTGGGCCCCCGCGCTCAAGGACTTCGCCGCCAAGCAGGGCAACAAGAAGTTCTTCATGTTCGGTGAGGTCTACTCCGGGGACCCGGCGGTCACCTCGCCGTACGTCACCAAGGGCAGGCTCCAGGCCACCCTGGACTTCCCGTTCCAGGGCGCGGCCCGCTCCTACGTCTCGCAGGGCGGCTCGGCGCGCAACCTCGCCGACGTCTACGCCCAGGACTACCGCTACACCAGCGCCGACACCGACGCGTACGAGCTGCCGACCTTCCTCGGCAACCACGACATGGGCCGCTTCGGCTCCTTCCTGCTCGCCGACAACCCGGGCGCCGACGAGGCGACCCTGCTGAAGAAGGACCGGCTCGGCAACGAGCTGCAGTTCCTCACCCGCGGCCAGCCCGTCGTCTACTACGGCGACGAGCAGGGCTTCACCGGCGCGGGCGGCGACAAGGACGCCCGGCAGGACATGTTCGCCTCGCGCACCGACTCCTACAACGCCGACCGGGTGCTCGGCGGCCCCGCCGGCCCGGCCGACCGGTACGGGCAGGGCGGCGAGCTCTACCAGGGCGTCGCCGGGCTGGCCGAGCTGCGCCGGGACAACCCGGCGCTGGCCGACGGCGCCCAGATCGAGCGGTACGCCGCCGACGGCGCGGGCGTGTACGCCTTCTCCCGGATCGACGCCGGGCAGCAGGTCGAGTACCTGGTGGCGGTCAACAACGCCACCGAGGCGAAGACCGTCACCCTGGACACCTTCTCCGCGGGGATGGGCTTCGACCGGATCCACCCGTCCGCGGGGGAACGGATCACCAGCGGCGCCGACCGCAAGGTGACGGTCACCGTGCCGGCGCTCTCCTCCGTGGTGTTCAAGGCGGGTGGGAAGCTCGCGGCCGTCGGTTCGGCGCCGCAGCTCTCGGTGCAGCCCCCGGCCGACGGCTCGACCGGGCTGGTCACCGTCGGCGCCACGACGGACAAGGGCTTCAACCGGGTCAGCTTCGCCGCCCAGATCGGCAACGGGCCCTGGCAGACCCTGGGCACCGCCGACACCGGAAAGTACGCGGTGACCCAGGACCTCGGCGCCGTCGCCCCCGGCACGGTGGTGCGCTACAAGGCCGTCGTGCAGGACTCCGGCGGCCACCTGCGCTCCGCCACCGCGAGCTTCACCACCGGCGCCCCCGCGCCCAAGCCGGTACCCACCGCCGGCTCCCGCCCGTACGCCGTCGTCCACTACAACCGGCCGGACGGCGACTACGACGGCTGGAACCTCTACGCCTGGGGCGACCTCGCCGACGGCGAGTCCACCCAGTGGCCGGCCGGGCACGCCTTCACCGGGCGGGACGCGTACGGCGCCTTCGCGTACGTGCGGCTGAAGCCCGGTGCCTCGGACGTCGGGTTCATCGTGGAGAAGGACGGCGTCAAGGACGTCGACGCCGACCGGCACCTCGACGTCGGCAGCACCGGCGAGGTGTGGCTCCGGCAGGGCGACCCGGCCGTGCGCACCGCCGACCCCGGGCCGCCGAACAGCCGGCCCGCGAACACCGCCGTCATCCACTACAACCGGGCCGACGGCGACTACGACGGCTGGGGCCTGCACGACTGGACCGGCGCCGCCACCCCCACCGACTGGGGCAAGCCGCTGGCGCCGGCGCGCCGCGACGCCTTCGGCGCCGTCTTCGAGGTGCCGCTGGCCCCCGGGGCGACCAGCCTCAGCTACATCCTGCACAAGGGCAACGACAAGGACCTGCCCGCCGACCAGTCGCTGGACTTCGCCGTCAACGGCAAGGAGGTCTGGATCCTCGGCGGCCGCGAGGGCTACCTGCTGCCGCAGAACCCGGCCGCCTCCTCGCAGGTCGACCTCACCGCCGCCAAGGCCCAGTGGATCGACGCGCGGACCGTCGTCGTCCCGGCGAACTACGGCTCGGGCGACGACGCCCTGGCCGGCGGCACCAGCGCCCAGCTGGTGTACGACCCCGAGGGCGGCATCCGGGCCGACCGGGGCGCGCTGACCAAGCCCGGCAAGTGGCTGCGGCTCACCCCGGTCAAGGGCGGGCTGACCGACGCGCAGAAGGCGAAGTACCCGCACCTGGCGGGCTACCGGGCCTTCACCGTGGACCCGAGGGACGCCGCCCGCGTCCCGGCCGCGCTGCGCGCCCAGCTGCTGTTCACCGAACACCTGCCTAGCGGCGCGGTGTCGGCCGCCACCGGCGTGCAGATCCCGGGCGTGCTGGACGACCTGTACGCCGGGAAGACCGGCAAGGTCGACTTCGGACCGGCCCACTACAACGGCAAGGTGGCGCTGTCGCTGTGGGCGCCGACCGCGCAGGAGGTCTCCGTCCAGGTCTACGACAGCGCCACCGGGGGCACCCCGAAGACGCTGCCGCTGAAGCCGGACGACGAGACCGGGGTGTGGGAAGTCGTCCGTGACAAGCGCGAGTTGGACGGCAAGTACTACCTGTACCAGGTGAAGGTCTGGGCGCCCTCGGTGCAGCAGGTCGTCGTCAACACCGTCACCGACCCGTACTCGGTGGCGCTGTCCACCGACTCGAAGCGCAGCCTGGTCGCCGACCTGGACGCCAGGGAGCTCAAGCCGAAGGGCTGGGACGACCACGCCCGCCCGCAGGCCGTCCCGCCCGCGCAGCAGCAGATCCAGGAGCTGCACGTCCGGGACTTCTCGGTCGAGGACCCCACCGTCCCGGCCGCCGAGCGCGGCACCTACCTGGCGTTCACCGAGTCGGACTCGGCCGGGATGCGGCACCTCCGGGAGCTCGCCAAGGCCGGGGTGACCACGGTGCACCTGCTGCCGACCTTCGACATCGCCACCGTCCGGGAGAACCGGGCGGACCAGAAGCTGCCCGCCTGCGACCTCAAGTCCCTTGCGGCGGACGGCCCGAAGCAGCAGGAGTGCGTGGCGGCCGTGGCCGCCGACGACGCGTACAACTGGGGCTACGACCCGCTGCACTACAACGTGCCGGAGGGCTCCTACGCGACGGATCCGAACGGTACGGCCCGTACGGTGCAGTTCCGGCAGATGGTGCAGGCGATGCACGCGGCCGGGCTGCGGGTGGTGCTCGACGTGGTCTACAACCACACCGCCGCCAGCGGCCAGGCCGAGCACTCGGTGCTGGATCGGGTGGTGCCCGGCTACTACCAGCGGCTGGACGCCAACGGCAAGGTGACGGCGGACAGTTGCTGCTCCGACACCGCGCCCGAGCACGCCATGATGAACCGGCTGGTGGTCGACTCGGTGACGCTGTGGGCCCGCGAGTACAAGGTGGACGGCTTCCGCTTCGACCTGATGGGCCTGGACCCGAAGTCCACCATGCTGGACGTGCAGGCCGCGCTGCGGAAGATGACGCCGGACTCGGACGGCGTGGACGGCCGGAACGTCCTCCTCTACGGCGAGGGCTGGAACTTCGGCGTGGTCGCCAACGACGCCCGGTTCGTGCAGGCCACCCAGGTCAACATGGCCGGCACCGGCATCGCCACCTTCGACGACCGGATCCGGGACGCCGCCCGCGGCGGCAACTTCATGCTGAACTCCGCCCAGCAGCAGGGCTTCGCCTCGGGCCTGTACACCGACCCTAACGGCTCGGCCGCGAACGGCACCCCGGAGGAGCAGAAGGCCCGGCTGCTGCACCAGATGGACCAGCTGAAGGTCGGGCTGACCGGCAACCTGGCCGGCTACTCCTTCACCGACAGCTCGGGCAAGCCCGTCACCGGTGCCCAGGTCGACTACAACGGCGCCCCGACCGGGTACGCGGCCAAGCCCGGAGAGGCGGTGGAGTACGTGGACGCCCACGACAACACCGACCTCTTCGACGCGCTCGCGTACAAGCTGCCGACCGGCACCGCGCCCGCCGACCGGGCCCGGATGCAGGCGCTCGGGCTCTCGCTGACCGCGCTCACCCAGGGCGCGGGCTTCGCCCAGGCCGGCAGCGACCTGCTGCGCTCCAAGTCGCTCGACTCCAACTCCTACGACTCGGGGGACTGGTTCAACGCGATCCACTGGGACCCCGCCGACGGCAACGGCTGGGGCCGTGGCCTGCCGATGGCGAAGGACAACCAGGAGCAGTGGGCGGCGGCCCGATCCCTGCTGGCCGACCCGAAGCTGATCGTCGGCGCGGCCGACATCCGGGCGACCTCCGCGCAGTACCAGGAGTTCCTGCGGATCAAGCAGTCCTCGCCGCTGTTCTCGCTGCCGACCCTGGCCGCCGTCCAGCAGCGGCTCTCCTACCCGCTCTCCGGCACCGCGGGTGAGACGCCCGGGGTGATCACCCTGCACCTGGACGGCACCGGGCTGCCGGGGGCGGAGAAGGGCGTCACGGTGGTCTTCAACGCCACGCCCACGGCGCAGGCGCAGACCGTGCCGGCGCTGCGGGGCACCGGTCAGGCGCTGCACCCCGTCCAGGCGGGCGGGGCGGACCGGGTGGTGCAGCGGTCCGGCTTCGACGCCGCGACCGGGACCTTCACCGTGCCGGGCCGCACCGTGGCGGTGTTCGTCCAGCGCTGACGATCCGACACCGGCCGGTCCGACGCCGGTCCGTCCGGTGCGGGTTCGTCCGACACCGGTTCGTACACCTCTGCAACTCCCGGGCCCCGTACCACCGTTCAGGTGGCGCGGGGCCCGGCTGCGTGTAGGGGAGGGCCGGTTCCGTTCCGGACGCACTCTGGCCGGAAACCGTCGATGGCACGGCCGGAACTGTGACGTGCCGGGTCTGCCGGGCGCTGTCGGCCACCGGCGGCCGGGGGAAGCGGACCTGAGTGCTGGTCACCGACCTCCGGCAGTGATCGAACTTTGTTCGGGGCATGAAAACCGTGTTCACGAGTTCGTCGCGGGGTAACACAACTGACGAACCGGCCTGCATACGGTTTCGGTAATGAATCGGCCAATCCGTGGCATGCATCTGTCATTAACGGCTCGTTTGCTGCCACGATTCCCCCGGCTGTAGACGAGGGGGCCCCACCCCCCGGTGCAGCTGTTCCAGTTCAGGTGCAGCGCGTCCCGACCCTGCAACGAGTTGTGAGCACCGCATCCCGCACTCCCGTCGCACCCGGCGGGGGCCCCCACTGCGCCGCAACCGCGGCCCAGGTTTTCTCTCCACCGTGCGCGACCCAGCGCCGGTCGGAAAAGGAGTCCGCATGTCCCGTTACGCTCACGCCCGGAAGGCGGCGGTTGTCATGGCCGCCTCCGCCGCGCTGCTGGTCACCGGGTTCCCGGTGATCGCCCAGGCGGCCACCCCGGACGCGCCGGCCGCCGTCGCGGCCCAGCAGGCCAGCCGTGCCCAGCTGATCTCCGTCGCGAACCAGCAGACCGCCACCCTCGCCCAGAGCCTGGGCCTGAGCGGCGAGGAGAAGCTGGTCACCAGGGACGTCATCCAGGACGCGGACGGCACCCGCCACCTGCGGTACGAGCGCACCCTCAACGGACTGCCCGTCCTGGGTGGGGACCTGGTGGTGCACCAGGCGCCCACCGGTGCGACCAAGAGCGTTGACCGGGCCAGCACCGCCTCGCTGAGCGGTGTCAGCACCACGCCGAAGCTGGCCGCGCCGGCCGCGCAGAGCGCCGCGCTCGCCGCCGAGTCGGGCACCGCGGTCGACACCGCGCCGCGCCTGGTGGTCTGGGCCGCCGACAACAGCCCCCGGCTGGCCTGGGAGACCGTCGTCTCCTCCACCAAGTCCGACGGCACGCCGAGCAAGATGCACGTCGTCACCGACGCCACCAGCGGCCAGGTCATCCAGCAGTGGGACGGCATCGAGACCGGCTCCGGCAAGGGCGTCTTCGTCGGCAACGTCACCATCGGTACCACCCAGTCGGGTTCGACGTACCAGATGAAGGACGCCGCCCGCGGCGGGATGTACACCACCAACCTGAACCACGGGACCTCGGGCACCGGCACGCTGTACAGCAAGTCCACCGACACCTGGGGCGACGGCACCGTCAACAACGGCGAGTCCGCCGCGGTCGACGCCCACTTCGGCGTCGCGGCCACCTGGGACTACTACAAGAACACCTTCGGCCGCAACGGCATCCGCAACGACGGTGTCGGCGCCTACAGCCGCGTCCACTACGGCAACAACTACGTGAACGCGTTCTGGGACGACTCCTGCTTCTGCATGACGTACGGCGACGGCAGCAACAACACCGCGCCGCTCACCGAACTGGACGTCGCGGGCCACGAGATGAGCCACGGTGTCACCGCGGCCACCGCCAACCTGACCTACTCCGGTGAGTCCGGCGGCCTCAACGAGGCCACCTCGGACATCTTCGGCACCATGGTCGAGTTCTCCGCCAACATCCCGACCGACAACCCCGACTACCTGATCGGTGAGTTGATCAACATCAACGGGGACGGCACCCCGCTGCGCTACATGGACAAGCCGTCCAAGGACGGCGCCTCGGCCGACTACTGGTCCTCCACCGTCGGCAACAAGGACGTCCACTACTCGTCCGGCGTCGCCAACCACTTCTTCTACCTGCTGTCCGAGGGCAGCGGCGCGAAGGTCATCAACGGCGTCAGCTACGACTCGCCGACCCAGGGCAACATCACGGTCACCGGCATCGGCCGGGACAAGGCGGCGGCCGTCTGGTACCGCGCCCTGACCACCTACATGACCTCCAGCACCAACTACGCCGCGGCGCGCATCGCGACGGAGAAGGCGGCCACCGACCTGTACGGTGCCGGCAGCGCCGAGCTGACCGCGGTCAGCACCGCCTGGGCGGGCGTCAACGTCGGCACGGCGCCCTCCGGCGGCGTGACCGTCACCAACCCGGGCAACCAGTCCACCGCCGTGGGCGGCGCGGTCAACCTCCAGATCAACGCCACCGGCGGCACCGCGCCGCTGACCTACACCGCGACCGGCCTGCCCACCGGCCTGTCGATCTCCTCCTCCGGCGCGATCACCGGTACCGCGTCCACCGCGGGCACCTACAACGTGACCGTCACCGCGAAGGACTCGGCCGGCAAGACCGGCAGCACCAGCTTCACCTGGACCGTCTCGACCGGTGGCGGCGGCTGCACCCCGGCGCAGCTGCTGGGCAACGCGGGCTTCGAGACCGGCAGCGCCACCCCGTGGACGGCGTCCAGCGGCGTGATCGACAGCAGCACCTCCCAGGCGGCCCACAGCGGCTCCTGGAAGGCGTGGATGAACGGCTACGGCTCCACCCACTCGGACTCGCTGTCGCAGACGGTGACCATCCCGGCGGGCTGCAAGGCGACGCTGAGCTTCTGGCTGCACATCGACACCGCCGAGTCGGGCAGCACCGCGTACGACAAGCTGGCCGTGTCGGTCAACGGCACCACGCTGAAGACCTACTCCAACGTGGACGCCGCGGCGGGCTACCAGCAGCGCACCTTCGACCTGTCGTCCTACGCGGGCCAGACGGTCACGGTGAAGTTCGCCGGGACCGAGGACGCCTCGCTCCAGACCAGCTTCGTGATCGACGACACCTCCGTCCAGACCGGCTGAGCCCGGACCGGCTCCTGACGGGCCGGTGAACCAGGACAGGTGAGGGGCCCGGTGGCTACGGCTGCCGGGCCCTTGTCGTGCTGGGGTGTCGTCGGACCGGGGTGTCGTCGGACCAGGGTCCCGTCGTGCCGGGGTCTTGACGGTCCCTCCGGGCGCCTCTAGGTTCAGCGCTGCAAGTTTCCGGCAAGTTACAGAAAATTCCTGCAGACTTCGCCCCCTTCGGCTGCCCCACCCCAGCCACCCTCAGGAGACGACGTGGTCACCACCGCCCCCGCCCGCCGGCCCGCCCGCGCGGCCGGTGCGCTCGCCGCCTCGGCGGCGCTCGCGCTCTCGCTCGGCACCGCCCTCGGCGCCCCCACCGCCCAGGCCGCCCCGCCCGCCACCAACGGCAAGGACGTCACCGCCACCCTCTTCGAGTGGCGCTTCGACTCCGTGGCCCAGGCCTGCACCTCCACCCTCGGCCCCAAGGGCTACGGCTTCGTCGAGGTCTCCCCGCCGCAGGAGCACATCCAGGGCGCGCAGTGGTGGACCTCCTACCAGCCGGTCAGCTACAAGATCGCCGGGCGGCTCGGCGACCGCACGTCCTTCAAGAACATGGTCGCCACCTGCCACGCGGCCGGCGTCAAGGTGATCGCCGACGCGGTGGTCAACCACATGTCGGCGGGCTCCGGCACCGGCACCGGCGGCACCGCGTACACCAAGTACAACTACCCCGGCACGTACCAGAACCAGGACTTCCACAGCTGCCGCCAGCCGATCACCGACTACCAGGACCGCGGCAACGTCCAGAACTGCGAGCTGGAGGGCCTCTCCGACCTCGACACCGCCGGCACGTACGTCCAGAGCACCATCGCGCACTACCTGGACGACCTGGCCTCGCTCGGCGTCGACGGCTACCGGATCGACGCCGCCAAGCACATCGCCGCCGCCGACCTCGCCGCGATCAAGGCCAAGATGGCCAACCCCAAGGCCTACTGGGTCCAGGAGGTCATCTACGGCGCCGGCGAGCCGGTCCAGCCCACCGAGTACACCGGCACCGGCGACGTGGACGAGTTCCGGGTCGGCATGGACCTCAAGCGGATGTTCACCGCCGACAAGCTCGCCAACCTCAGCGGCTGGGGCGCCTCCTGGGGCTACCTGCCGAGCGGCCAGGCGCGCGGCTTCGTCGACAACTGGGACACCGAGCGCAACGGCTCCACCCTCAACTACACCTACGGCAACACCTACACGCTGGCCAACGTCTTCCTGCTGGCCTCGCCGTACGGCGCCCCCAACGTCTACTCCGGCTACTCCTTCACCAACAAGGACGACGGCCCGCCGAACGGCGGCACCGTCAACGCCTGCTACCAGGACGGCTGGAACTGCACCCACGCCTGGCGGCAGGTCGCCAACATGGTCGGCTTCCGCAACGCGGTGGCGGGCACCGGGGTGACCGACTGGTGGTCCAACGGCAACAACGCGATCGCCTTCGGCCGCGGCAACAGGGGCTACGTGGCGATCAACCACGAGAGCGGCGCGATCACCCGGACCTTCCAGACCGGGCTGCCGGCCGGCACCTACTGCGATGTCCAGCACGGCGACCCGCAGGCGGGCGGCGGCTGCACCGGGCCGACGTACCAGGTGGGCGCCAACGGGCAGTTCACCGCGACGGTCGGCGCGGGCGACGCGGTCGCGCTGTACGTCCAGTCCGGCGCGAGCGTCTCCGCCGCCTCGTTCAACGTCAACGCGACCACCTCGCCCGGGCAGAACATCTACGTGGTCGGCGACGCGGCGGCGCTCGGCGCCTGGGACCCGGCGAAGGCACTGCCGCTCTCCTCGGCCGGCTACCCGGTCTGGTCGCTGGCGCTGTCGCTGCCGGCCGGCACGTCCTTCCAGTACAAGTACGTCCGCAAGGACGCGAGCGGCGCGGTGACCTGGGAGTCCGGCGCCAACCGGACGGCGACGGTGCCCTCGGGCGGGACGGTCACGCTGAACGACACCTGGCGGCCGTGAGGCCCGGGCCTTCGGGGCGTCCCGGATCCCCGCCGGCCGTTCCGGCGGGGATCCCCGTCGCCGCCGCTCCCGGGGCGGGTGGTGGCGGCGACGGGCGGGGGTGACGGATCCGTCCGTCACCCCCGCCCGATGTACGGCATGGCCGTCGCCATCACGGTGGCGAACTGCACGTTGGCCTCCAGCGGCAGCCCGGCCATGTGCCGTACGGTGCGCGCCACGTCGGCCACGTCCATGGTCGGCTCGGGGGCGATCCGGCCGTCCGCCTGCCGCACGCCCGAGCCCATCGCGGCGGTCATGTCGGTCGCCGCGTTGCCGATGTCGATCTGACCGCAGGCGATCCGGTACGGGCGGCCGTCCAGCGACAGCGACTTGGTCAGACCGGTGACGGCGTGCTTGGTCGCGGTGTAGGCGATCGAGTGCGGGCGCGGGACGTGCGCGGAGATCGAGCCGTTGTTGATGATCCGGCCGCCCTGCGGGTCCTGCGCCCTCATCTGCCGGAACGCGGCCCGGGCGCAGAGGAAGGCGCCGGTCAGGTTGAGGTCGACCACCGCCCGCCAGTCCTCGACCGCCAGCTCCTCCACCGGGACGGCCGGGCCGAAGGCACCGGCGTTGTTGAACAGCAGGTCCACCCGGCCGTGGCGCCCGGCGGCCGCGGCGAACAGCGCGTCCACCGCGGCCGGGTCGGTGACGTCGGTCGGCACCACGTCGGCCGGGGCGGCGCAGAGCCCGGCGGTCTCCCGCAGCGGCCCGGGCCGCCGGCCGGCCAGCACCGTCCGCCAGCCGGCCGCGGCCAGTTCGACGGCCACGGCTCGGCCGACGCCGCTCCCGGCTCCGGTGACGACGGCGATCCGCGGGTTCGCGGCACCCTTCATGGCACCCTCCTCGATGGCAGTTCCCGGTCGGTCCCGGGGCCTCGCTCGCCGGCGTGCCCCGGGTCCGTGTCGGGCGTGTCCTGTGGATCCTCGTGGACCGCACGGCCGTCCGTCACCGGGCAAAGCCCCCGAAATCCGGACGGCCCGGCGCGGGTGCGACGGCCACCCCCGCCGTCCGGCCCCCGCCGGTCGGGGGGACCGGTGACGGTCTTTACCCGATCGCGAACAAACATTGGATTTCCGGTGGCGACCTCGCAACCGGGCCGCCCCGGCCTACGTCATAAGATCGCAGGAAGGCGCACCCCCGCGAGGGGCGGCGCGCCATCGCTCCGGGGGACGTGCCATCGCTGTGCCCCCGGGTCTGTCCGGCCCCACCGGGGGGCCGCCGCCCGGCCAGACGGACCGGGCGCGACATCGGTCGGAGAGTCCTCACCGTGCTTAGGCAGTCGTCCCGTTCCCGCGCCGTCCTGTCCGGCGCCGCCGTGCTCGCCCTGGCCGCCTCGCTCGCGGCCTGCGGGAGTTCCGGCGGTGGGAAGGGGGGCGGCGCCGCGGCGAACGCCACCCCGGCCGGCAGCAGCTCGGCCGGCAGCCCGAGCGCCGCCGGCACCAGCCCGGCCACGACCGGCAGCGCGACCCCGACCGCCGCCGGCAAGGTGCTGATGCCCACCGGGCCCGCCGCCGCTCTCAACAAGGTCCGGGACACCTCCGCCGGCCCGATCATGATGACCAAGGTGACCGGCGCGAAGTCCGGCGTCACCGGGCAGGTCTGGGTCTGGCTGCCGCCCGAGTACAACGACCCCAAGTTCGCCAAGACCGGCTTCCCCGTGCTCACCCTGTTCGCCGGCGGCCAGAGCAACGGCTACAACACCTGGACCGACAACCAGCTGCCGATCCAGGAGGAGAACGAGCGCCTGGTCAAGGAGGGCAAGTCCCACCCGTTCATCATGGTCATGCCGGTGCAGAACTTCAACGGCGACGAGAAGAACGCGCTGGACTGCTCCGACATACCGGGCCAGCCCAAGATGGGCACCTGGATGGCCGAGGACATCCCGGACTTCGTCCGCGCCAACTTCCGCACCGTGAAGGGCCGCGACGGCTGGGGCGTGATGGGCGCCTCCACCGGCGGCTTCTGCAGCGCCAAGCTCGCCCTCCAGTACCCGCAGGTCTACAAGGCCGCGGTGCCGATCGACGGCTACTTCATCCCGGACTCGGGGCTGTGGAAGGGCCACGACGCCGAGCGCGCGGCCAACAACCCGGACGTGCTGGTCGCCCAGGGCAAGGCCGAGGTGAGCATGCTGGTCACCGCGGGCGGCGCCAACCCGTACGAGACCAAGGTGGTCAAGAACTGGGTGGCCAAGGCGGCCGCGCCGGTGAAGATCGAGTACTACGAGCAGCCCGGCGGCAAGCACCTGACCTCGGACTTCAAGAAGATGATCCCGGACACCCTGGTCTGGCTCACCGCCCACCTGGCGCCGCCGGAGTCCGACTGAGGCCCCGGCTCCCACCCGTTCGCACCTGCCGCCGCCGGTGCCGGGGCGCATTCGGCGCTCCCGGTGCCGGCGGTCCTGCTTTCCGGGGTTTTCCCCCTCCGTCTCCCACTGTTTCCCGCTGTCCCCCGCTGTTTTCCGTCCGGGGCCGAGGCTCGTCCACAGGCCCGTGACCTGCGCGTCAATCGGACATTGATTCGCTTCTGATCGACTGCCAGCACCTTGGCTGGGGCGGTCCTCCACCGGCCGCCACCACCCGCCGTGCCCCAAGCCGTGAAGAGAGTGCCATGCCGATCCACCTGGTGCCCCAGCCCGTCCCCACCGTGCCCGCGCAGGGCCAGTCCGGAGCCGTCCCACTGGGTGCGGACGCGTACGGACGGGCCGCGGACGAGGAACCGGCCACCCTGCGGTTCGCCGGGCTGCGCCTGGTGCACGCCGCACTGCGCCGGGACCTCGCCCGGCTGCCCAACGCGCTGCGACTGCTCCAGCCCGACGAGGACGACAAGGGCGAGGCGCTGCTGCGGCACTGGAACTTCGTCACCGCGATGCTCACCTGCCACCACGAGCAGCAGGACACCCGGCTCTGGCCGATCGTGCGCCGCTTCGCGCCCGAGCTGCGGCTGCTGCTCAACTGGCTGGAGGACGACCACCACAACCTGGACCACTCCTTCACCCGGGTCACCACGCTGGTGCGGATAGCCAGCCGGGACACCGGCAGCGCCTGGCCGGTCGCGTACGCGATGGAGGACCTGGCCGCCCGGCTGGAGACCCATCTGCGGATCGAGGAGCGGCAGCTGCTGCCCCGGATGGAGCGGGTGGTCGCCGAGGGCTCCCGGCTCGGCGGGCTGGGCGAGTTGCTGGACCTGCTGCGCCTGGCCGACGGCCCGGGCGTCGCGGACGCGCTGGTCTGGTTGCTGGAGGGTGTGGAGCCCGCGCTGGTCGAGCGGCTGCTGGCCGAGTGCGACGACGACGTGGCCCGCAACTGGCCGCACTGGCACGCGACCTACCAGCGCTGCACCTCGCCGCTGTGGGGGCCGGCGGACGGTCCGGTCGGCGGCGTCGCGGGGGTCGGTGGTGTCGGGAGTGTCGGGAGCGTCGGGAGTGTCGGCCTGGGGAGCGTCACCGACTGACCCGGGGAGCTTTCGCGGGCCGTTGATCTACGCGCGTGGCATGAGCCTCCGGAACAGGCCTCCGGCATATGCCAGAAGCCGTCGGGAATCGGGTGACACCTCAACTCCCCATGCCCCCTAGGGGATTCGACCCATCGCCCTCGGGGTCCAGGCGCCCCGGACGTTCCGGGCCGTGCCAGGGAAGGCGTCACGCCGGCGGTCGATGGCGGGCCGCGCCCGCCGCCCTACCGTCGACGGCATGACCACAGCGCGCAGCACGCCCGACCCGCACCGCCCCCGCCCCCGGACAGGTTTCCGGGCTCACTTCGGGACTCGGTCCCGTGCCCGCTCCCGGCGCGGCCCCGCGTTCCTCGCCGCCGTCGCCGTCCTGGTGCTCGGCGCCGGACTGACCGCCTGCGAGGGCGGCGTGGCCCTCTGCCTGGACGACCACAAGTGCACCGTCGGCATCAAGACCGACAAGGCCGACGGCACCAAGACCGTCAAGGTCTTCGGCGGCGACAACCCGATGGAGATGACCGTCGGCCACATCACCGACAACTCGGCCGAGGTGACCATCGGCGACCGGAAGAAGACCGCCGCCATGGACTCCGAGACCTCCGTCAACAGCGTCAGGATCACCCTGCGCAAGGTGAACAAGGCCGACCGCTACGCCGAGCTGCACGTCGAGCGGGACTGACCCCGGCCTCGACCGCAGGCTCCCGACACCGGCAAAGCGCTCCCCGGCGCCCAGGGCCTGTCTCTTGGATCCTTGCCGGGTCCGCGACGCCGAGGCACGCACCTCGCCGCGTTGTCGTCGGTCGCCAATGCTCCGCAGTGGCTCCCTCCTCCGCCTTGCGATGCACGCACCCCAACGCCGCGGCCTGATCCGACAAAATCCAAGAGACAGGCCCTAATCCGGCAGGCGGTTGAGCCACTCGAGCGGGGCGACCCGGATCGCCGTGTGCGGCGAGCCGTCCCACTCCACCGGAAGCCCGACCGCCTCCAGCGCGGCGACCACCGCCCGCCCGACCTCCAGCGTCCGGCACTCCGAGGCCGCGGTGCTCTCCTCCTCGGGGCGGAAGCCGCCGTAACGCAGCATCAGCCCCCGCCCGGCGGCCGCCGCCTCGGTGTCCTGCTGGTGGAAGAAGACGAAGCCGACCGAGTCCGCCGCGGCCTCGCCGCCGATCTCCGCGTAGCCGCAGCCCGCGCAGCAGGTGAAGTCCATCGCCGCGACGATGCCCTGGTCCTCCAGCGCGTCGAAGGCGTCCGCCAGTCGGTCCACCTCGGTGGTCTCCGGCCAGGCCGCCTGCTCGGCCAGCCGCTCGGTCCACAGCGGAGCGACGATCCGCTCCGCCTCCTCCTGCGTCAGCCCCTGGTCGTCGAGGAAGTCGACCAGGGACTCGGCTATCTCGTCCGGCTCCTGGAAGCCGCACCGGATCAACTCGCGGGCCCGCTCCTGGGCGTCGCGCAGCACGTCGGGGGTGAGAACCGTCTCCTCGGTCATGTCCGCATCCTCGCACCCGCCACTGACAATCCGAGGGCGGCCGGCGCGGTCGCCCTGCTACCGTCCGCCCGGTGACTTCTCTGCTGCAACCGCCGCTGATCACCCGGCTGCTGGCCGCCGAGCGCGTCCTGGTCGCCGGAGCCGGCGGAGGCTTCGACGTGTACGCCGGGCTGCCGATCGCCCTCGCCCTGCGGGCCGCCGGCAAGGAGGTGCACCTGGCCAACCTCTCCTTCACCCACCTCTACGGCCTGCCCCTCGACGTCTGGGCGGAGCCCGACGTGGCCCGGATCGGACCGGACACCGCCGCCCCCGAGGGCTACTTCCCGGAGCGCACCCTCGCCCGCTGGCTGAACCGGCACGGGATGCCCGACACCGTGTGGGCCTTCCCGACGGTGGGCGTGCAGCCGCTGCGCGAGGCCTACCGTGCGCTGGTCGGCCGCCTCGGCGTGGACGCGATCCTGCTGGTGGACGGCGGCACCGACATCCTGATGCGCGGCGACGAGGTCGGACTCGGCACCCCGGAGGAGGACATGGCGAGTCTGGGCGCCGTGGCCGGCCTGACCGAGGTGCCCGAGCGGCTGGTCGCCTGCCTCGGCTTCGGCGTCGACGCCCACCACGGCGTCAACCACTCCCTGGTGCTGGAGAACCTCGCCGCGATCGACCGGGCCGGCGGCTACCTCGGCGCCTTCTCCATCCCGCGCGACAGCCGGGAGGGGGTGCTCTACCTGGACGCCGTCGAGCACGCCCGGGCCGCCTTCCCGGAGCATCCCAGCATCGTCAACGGCTCGGTGGCGGCCGCGCTGCGCGGCGAGTTCGGCGACGTCCGCTTCACCGACCGGACCAAGGGCGAGCAGCTCTTCGTCAATCCGCTGATGACGCTCTACTTCGGCGTCACGGTCGAGGCGCTGGTCGCCGAGCACCGGTACCTGGACCGGCTGGAACGCACCGTGGTGACCCGTCAGATCGCCACCGTCATCGCGGAGTTCCAGGACGAGCTGCCCCGGCAGCGGCCGCCCCGGCAGTTCCCGCACTGACGCGGGGCGGCGGCGGGGCCGGTCCGGAGCACGGGTCGGCGGGTGGGGGAGCGCGGGTCGGTGGGTCGGTCAGAACGCGACGAGCCGGAACTCCAGGTTCCCGAACCGCACCTGGTCGCCCGGGTGGACCCGTACGCCGCCCGCTATCCGGCGCCCGTTCACGTGGGTGCCGTTGGTCGAGCCGAGGTCGTACAGCACCCAGCCGCCCTGCTCGTGCCGCAGCTTCGCGTGGTTCCGGGACACCGAGGCGTCGTGCAGCCGCAGCCCCGAACCCGGGAGCCGGCCGATCGTCAACTGCCCGGCCCCGGCCTGGGGCAGGCTCAGCCCGGGCAGCCGCTCGGTGCGCCAGGCCCGGCCCATCCGGTCGCCGAAGGCGGACACCCGCCCGACCGTGCGCAGCACGAAGCGCTCGACCGGTCCGCCGGTCGGCAGCCCGGCCACCGCCGCGTCCAACTCGCCGCGGCTGGTGGCCTGCAGGACGATGTCCATCCGGCCGAGGAAGGTGTCGTGCGAGAGCCGCCCGCTGCCCGCGCCGTCCCGCAGCACCCCGAGTGCCTGCTCCCGCTCGGCGTCGGAGGGGCGGACCGCGCCGGTCGGCCCGCCCGCGCCGGTGGGGAGTTCAGGAGGCGTCATGGCCGAATTCTCGGCGCGGCCGACTCCGGCTGTCCAGATCGCGCCGTGCCCGGGCGCGGGGTTCGTACGTCACGGCAGTCCAGACGCCCTTTCCCGTCGGGCGGTTCCGCGCGCTCGGGGCGTGCGGCCGGCCCCGCTCCCGGGTGCCGTACGACCCGTTCCCCGGTGCCGTGCCGTGCCGGCCGGTTCGGGGCGGCCGTACGGGTCGTCAGCCCTTGCGGGCGGCGGCCAGGATTTTCTCGGTGGTGTGCAGGAACCGGGAGGTGACCGCGCCCCGGTAGGCCTTGCCGAACATGTCCTTGGTGACCCACTTGCCGTCCTGGAGGTGGATCACGACGTACGCGGCCCCCGGATCGGCGCCGAGCACCTCGACGTCGCCCTTCGGCGAGCGGTGGGGGAGGGCGAGGTCGGCCGGCAGCGGCTCGGAGAGGAAGGCGACGACCAGCCGGACGTCCGGCGTCACCTCGACGCCCCGGAACGGCTCGGCGGCGAGCAGGCCGGCCACCTCGTCCACCGTCCGCAGCAGCACCGGCACCGGGTACCCGAGCGCCTCCTCCAGGCGCTCCTCGATCCGTCCGGTCAGCGCCGCGCGGTCCTGCTCGTCGGTGGTGAAGAAGACGTTGCCGCTCTGGATGTAGGAGCGGACGCCGCCCAGCCCGAGCTCGGCGAAGAGCCCCCGCAGCCGCTCCATCCGCACCGTCCGGCCGGCGACGTTGATGGCGCGCAGGAAGGCGATGTACGTGGTCGTGGTGGTCACCCCGCCAGTCTGGCACCGGCCACCGACAACGGTCCGGCGCCCCCGGTCCGTCCGCTCCTGCCCGCTCTCCCCCGCGCGCCCGTCCGGGCGGTCCGCGGACGGCGGCCGTCGGTGCCGGGTGCCAGACTGGCGCCATGGCTACCTGGCAGGATTTCGAGCACGAGGCCCCCGATCTGGCGCCGCTGGTCCGGGCCCGGTTCGAGGCGAACAAGCACCACGTCCTGGCGACACTGCGCAAGGACGGATCGCCCCGGGTGAGCGGAACGGAGGTCGACTTCGTCGGCGCCGACCTGTGGATCGGGTCGATGTACGGCGCGGTCAAGGCGCGTGACCTCCAGCGCGACGCCCGTTTCGCACTGCACGCGCACCCGGGGGACGAGACCATGGCCGGCGGGGACTCCAAGGTGTCCGGCCGGGCGGTGGAGGTCGCCGACGAGACCGAACTCGCCGCCTTCGCCGCCGATCTGCCCGAGCCGCCGCCCACCCCGTTCCACGCGTTCCGGCTGGAGCTCGACCAGGTGGTGCACACCACCGTGGAGGGCGACCACCTGCTCGTCCACAACTGGCACCCGGGCCGGCCGGTGGAGCGGATCCAGCGCCACTGACCGGCGCCGGTCCGCCGGCAACCGCCCTACGGCAGGACAGACTTGAGGGCCTCGGGGGTGCGGGCCACGACGGCGTGACCGTCGTCCGCGGTGATGATCGGGCGCTGGATCAGGATCGGGTGCTCGGCCATCGCCGCGATCCAGCGGTCCCGCTCACCCGCCTCCCGGGGCCAGTCCTTCATCCCCAGGTCCTTGGCGGCCTGCTCGTCGGTGCGGGTGATGTCCCACGGCTCCAGGCCCAGGCGCTCCAGCACCCGCACCAGCTCGGCCGCGGTGGGCGGGTCCTCCAGGTAGCGCCGCACGGTGTACTCGACCCCGGCGCCGTCCAGCTCGCCGAGCGCGGTCCGGCACTTGCCGCACCGGGGGTTGATCCAGATCTCCATGCCGGCCACCCTACCGAGCCGCGCGCGCCCGGCCCGTCCCGCCGCGCGCGCCCGGCCCGTCCCGTACGGGAACTCCACTGCGCCCACCGGCGGTTGACCATGCAGGAAGCATGACCTCGCGGAGGGGAGCACCGGATGGGCGGCGCGGCGATCATCGAGCAGTTGATGACCACGGAGGGCAGGAGCGACCCGTACCCGCTGTACGCCAAGGCCCGCGAGCTGGGGCCAGTGGCCCCGATCGGGGACGGCATGTTCATGGTGAGCGGCTACGCCGCGGCCAACAAGATCCTGCGCATGCCCGCCTTCGGCGTCGCGACCGCCGAGCTGCTGGCCGACCTGACCCCCGGCTACACCGAGCACTCCTCGCTCGACCTGTTCGGCCGCTCGATCCTCCAGCGCAACGCCCCCGACCAGCCCCGGGTCCGCTCGCTGATCGCCTCCGTGTTCACCGCCCGCAGGGTCGCCGCACTGCGCCCGGCCGTGGTGGCGGCGGTCGACCGGCTGCTGGACGAGATGGCCGAGCAGGGCGCCGACGGCTCGCCGGTGGACTTCATGGACGCCTTCGCCTTCCGGCTGCCGGTCGGGGTGATCTGCGAGCTGCTCGGCGTGCCCGAGCAGGACCGCTACCGCTTCCGCGGCCTCGCCTCCGACCTGACCGTCGCCCTGGAGTTCGTCCAGGACCTGGACGAACTGACCGACGCCGACAGCGCCGCCGAGGAGCTGACCCGCTACTTCACCGAGCTGGCCGTCGAGCGCCTGGCCCGTCCGCAGGACGACCTGGTCACCGACCTGGCCCGGATCGCCGCCGCCGACGACGAGCGGCTCTCCGCCGAGGAGCTGCTGGCCAACCTGGTCCTGCTGCTGGTGGCCGGCTTCGAGACCACCACCAACCTGCTCGGCAACGGCCTGAACCTGCTGTTCCACCACCCCGAGGCGGTCGCCGGGCTGCGCAGCGGCGCGATCACCCCGGCCGGGTTCACCGACGAGGTGTTGCGCTTCGACTCGCCGGTCCAGGTCAGCGGCCGGGTCGCGCTGGGGGAGGACCTGGTCATCGAGGGCGTGCCGATCCCGCCCGGCCACGGGGTGACCCTGCTGGTCGGCTCGGCCAACCGCGACCCGGCCCGGTACGAGCGCTCCGAGGTCTTCGACCCGACCCGCACCGACAGCCAGCCGCTCAGCTTCGGCGGCGGCGCCCACTTCTGCCTGGGCTCCCAGCTGGCCCGGCTGGAGGCCGAGGTCGCGGTGCCCGCGCTGCTCGACCGCTTCCCCCGGCTCGCCCCCGGCGGCGTCCCCACCCGGCGCGACCGCTTGGTGCTGCGCGGCTTCGAGACCCTGCCGGTGACCGTCCGGTGACCGTCCGGTGACCGTCCGCTGAGGGTGCGCTGAGGGTGCGTCGACCAGCGGCCGCCGGGACCGGAACGAGCTCCTCCGGCCCCGGTGGCCGGGACGTTCGGCCGTTCGTGGCGGGGCCGTTCATGGGAGATCATGGGGGATGAAAGCGGCCAATCCGGACCGATCACCCGGAACGGCCACCCGCCAGGAGGTCCCCACCGTGCCCACAGCACCCCGCCCGCCGCGCCCCGCGGCGCCGCAGCCCGAGGTGCCGCGGTGGGTGCCCTGGCTGCCGGCGATCCTGCTGGTGCTGGACCTGATCGCCGAGGCCGTCGTCCCGCAGGCCGTCGCCGCCGGCTTCCTGCTGACCGCGCTGCCCGTGGTGGCCGCGTTCAGCTACGGACCGGTGCTGACCGCCGTCACCACGGTCGGCTCGCTGGCCCTCCAGCTCCTCCTGGCGCTGCGCATGGACCACATCTCCGAGCAGCACCACGTCTGGGTCTACATCACCACCCTGGTCTCCGGCGTCATGGGCACCGCGCTGTCCTGGCAGCGCACCCGGCAGAACCGCAACCTGATCCAGGCCCGCACGGTCGCCGAGACCCTGCAGCGCACCGTGCTGCGCCCGGTGCCCGAGCGGACCGGCGGGCTGCGGCTGTCCGGCCTCTACCGCCCGGCCCAGGCCGACGTGCTGGTCGGCGGCGACCTGTACGAGGTGTGCGACACCCGCTTCGGCGCGCGGGTGCTGCTCGGCGACGTCCGCGGCAAGGGCCTGGGCGCCGTCCGCACCGTCGCCGACGTCCTCGGCGCCTTCCGGGCGGCCGCGTACGACACCCCCGGGCTGGTCGAACTGGCCGACCAGCTGGACCGCGCGGTGCTGCGCGACGCCGCCGACCGCGGCGACGACGAGCTGTTCGTCACCGCCGTCCTGCTCCAGTACCGGCCCGGCTCGGACTGCGTGGAGATCGTCAACCGCGGCCACACCAGGCCGCTGCTTCTCGGCGGAGGCGGCATATCCCCGGTGTCCTGCGCCGACGAGCTTCCGCTCGGCCTCGGCCACCTCGGCCCCGCCGACGAGCGCAGCAAGGCGATCGCCGTCGCGCTGCCCCCGGGCCACACCGTCCTGCTCTACACCGACGGCGTCAGCGAGGCCCGCGACACCACGGGCGCCTTCTACCCGCTGGCCCCCCGCCTCGCCGCCCTCGGCAGCACCGCCCCCGACCGGGTGGTCTCCTTCCTGGCCCAGGACGTCCACCGCTACGCCGGCCTCCTCGCCGACGACCTCGCCGTCCTCGCCCTCACCCCGGACGCCCCGTAGGCGAGGCCTCTCCCCGTTCCTCCCCCCGTCACCCGGACGGGTCCGCCGGGATGCCCCCGGGCGCGGGAGTGCGCAGGCTGCTGGCAACCACCGGGCCCGGCCGGGCCCCGAGGGCACGGCACGGGAGGACGAGATCGACGGGACACGGACGGCGGACACCGGCGGGGGAGCCGGCGCGCGGCTGCTGGCGCGCGGCGCCCTGCTGGCGGCGGCGGGGGCAATCGGGATGCTGCTGTTCGCGCTGGGGGAGGGCGGACTGCTGGTGGTCGCCGCGGGGCTGCTCGGACTGGTCGTCTGGGCCGCCGGCATCTGGTGGTTCCTGGCCTACCGGGGCGCGGTCCGGGTGTTCGGGCTGCTCGTCGCGATCGCGGCGCCGGTCGCGGTGCTGGTGCTCTTCGCCCACCACCGGCTGTGGCTGACCGCCCTGGTCCTCGTCCTGTGCTGGGGAGCCGCGCTGGTACTCGCCCGCGCGGCACTGCGCAGGGCCACTCCGGAACCGCCGATGCAGGCGGTTGCCGCGCCCCGTCCGCAGCGGCCGGTCCTGATCATGAACCCGAAGTCCGGCGGCGGGAAGGTCGGCCGCTTCGGACTGGTCGAGCGGGCGGAGGAACTCGGCGCCCGGGTGGTCCTGTTCGACCGCACCGCCCCCACCGATCCCGTCGCGCTCGCCCGTACGGCCGTGGCCGAGGGCGCGGACCTGCTCGGCGTGGCGGGCGGCGACGGCAGCCTGGCGCCGGTCGCGGCCGTCGCCGCCGAGCACGGCCTGCCGTTCCTGGTGCTCCCCGCCGGCACCCGCAACCACTTCGCCCTGGACCTCGGCCTCGACCGGACGGACCCGTCCCGCGCCCTGGACGCGCTGACCGACGGCGAGGAACTGCGGGTCGACCTCGGCGAGGTCTCGGGCCGGGCCTTCGTCAACACCGTCTCCTTCGGCGTGTACGCCGACATCGTGCAGCGCCCCGAGTACCGGGAGGACAAGGTCGGAACGGTGCTGGCGCTGCTGCCCCAGCTGCTGGTCGGCGAGGGCGTGCCGCGCATCGACGTCCGGGCCGACGCCACCGTGCTCACCGGCGAGCAGGCGCTGCTGGTCAGCAACAACCCGTACGGCTCGACCGAGGGCCTCGGCATCGGCGACCGCCGCCCCCGGCTCGACGGCGGCGAACTCGGCGTGCTCGGCATCCGGGTGGAGGGCGTGACCGAGGCCGCGGACGTGGTCGTGCGCGGCAGCCGCTCCACCGGGCTGAGAGCGCTGACCGCCCGGCGGGTCGAGGTGACCGCGGACGGGGGCGAGATCCCGGTGGCGGTCGACGGCGAGGCGCTGCGGATGCCCGTACCGGTCGTGTGCACCCTGCGCCCGCGGGTGCTGCGGGTCCTGGTGCCGCGCGACCGCCCGGGCGTCCCCGCCTCCGCGCCGCCCGTGAACTGGCACCGGCTGGCCGACCTCGCGCTCGGCCGCGGCCTCCCCGGCGCCCACCGCCACTCCGGCCCGACCACCGAGGGGCCGACCACCGAGGGGCCGACCCGTGACTGATCCGAAGCACCACGCGGTTCCGCCCGCCCCGCAGGCCGTGCTCACCGACCTGCGGACGCTCGACGGAGCCGTCTACGCGGCCGTCGCCGGCACCCCCACCCCGGCCCTGGACTCCGCGCTGCGCCGCCTCTCCCGGGCCGCCGACCACTCGAAGATCTCGCTGGCCGTCGCCGCGCTCCTCGCCCTTGTCCCCGGCCGCCCCCGGCAGGCGGCGGTGGCCGGGGTCGGCGCGGTGGCGCTGGCCTCGGTGACGGCGAACCTGGTCGGCAAGCAGTTGGTCCGCCGCCCCCGGCCCGACCGGGAGCAGGCCCGGGTGGTGGTCGGCCGGCAGGTGCCGATGCCCGAGTCGGCCTCCTTCCCGTCCGGTCACATGGCCTCGGCGACGGCCTTCGCCACCGCGGTCGGCGTGCTGCTGCCGCCGATGGCGGTCCCGCTCGGCGCGGTGGCGGCCGCGGTCGGCTACTCCCGGGTCCACACCGGCGTGCACTATCCGGGCGACGTCGCGGCCGGCGCCCTCCTCGGCTTCGCGGCCGCCGTGGCGTCCCTCGCCGTCGTCCGCGCCGCGCCGCCGCGCCCCCCGAAGTGACCGGGCCGCCCCCACGAACCCGACCCCACAAAACCCGAAAGGGACCGGCGCCGAACGGCACCGGTCCCTGTCCGCTCCCGCGGGCCGGACGGCCCTCTACAGGTCGTAGTAGAGCTCGAACTCGTGCGGGTGGGGGCGGAGGGCGATCGGGGCGATCTCGTTGGTGCGCTTGTAGTCGATCCAGGTCTCGATGAGGTCCGGGGTGAAGACGTTGCCGGCGAGGAGGTACTCGTGGTCGGCTTCGAGGGCCTCCAGGACGGCGGGGAGGGAGGAGGGCACCTGGGGGACGTTGGCGTGCTCCTCGGGGGCCAGCTCGTAGAGGTCCTTGTCGACCGGCTCCAGGGGCTCGATCTTGTTGCGGATGCCGTCGAGGCCGGCCATCAGCATGGCGGCGAAGGCCAGGTAGGGGTTGGAGGCCGGGTCGGGGGCGCGGAACTCGATGCGCTTGGCCTTGGCGTTGGAGCCGGTGATCGGGATGCGGATCGCGGCGGAGCGGTTGCGCTGGGAGTAGACCAGGTTGACCGGCGCCTCGAAGCCCGGCACCAGGCGGTGGTAGGAGTTCACCGAGGGGTTGGTGAAGGCCAGCAGCGAGGGGGCGTGCCGCAGCAGGCCGCCGATGTAGTAGCGGGCGGTGTCGGAGAGCCCGGCGTAGCCCTGCTCGTCGTAGAAGAGCGGGGTGCCCTCGGCCCACAGGGACTGGTGGACGTGCATGCCCGAGCCGTTGTCGCCGAAGATCGGCTTCGGCATGAAGGTGGCGGTCTTGCCGTTGCGCCAGGCGACGTTCTTGATGATGTACTTGAACAGCATCAGGTCGTCGGCGGCGTGCAGCAGGGTGTTGAACTTGTAGTTGATCTCGGCCTGGCCGGCGGTGCCGACCTCGTGGTGCTGGCGCTCGACCTCCAGCCCGGCCTTGGCGAGTTCCAGCGACATCTCGGCGCGCAGGTCGGCGAAGTGGTCGACCGGCGGGACGGGGAAGTACCCGCCCTTGTACTTGACCTTGTAGCCGCGCACGTCGCCCTCGGCGGCGCCGCTGTTCCAGGCGCCGGCCTCCGAGTCGATGTGGTAGAAGGACGCGTTGGCGCTGGTCTCGAAGCGGACCGAGTCGAAGACGTAGAACTCGGCCTCGGGCCCGAAGTAGGCGGTGTCGGCGATGCCGGAGGAGGCGAGGTAGGCCTCGGCCTTCCTGGCGACGTTGCGCGGGTCGCGGCTGTACGCCTCGCCGGTGACCGGGTCCTGGATGAAGAAGTTGATGTTGAGGTGCTTCTCGGCCCGGAAGGGGTCGAGGCGGGCCGTGGCGAGGTCCGGGACCAGGGCCATGTCGGACTCGTGGATGGCCTGGAAACCGCGGATCGACGAGCCGTCGAACATCAGGATCTCGGACGGGTCGAAGGTCGCCGCAGGTACGGAGAAGTGCTGCAAGACGCCCGGCAGGTCACAGAAGCGGACGTCGACGAACTTCACGTCGTTGTCCTGGATGAACTGCTTCACTTCGGCGGCGTTGTTGAACATCCATCCTCCTCGGCGTGCGAATTGGGCTCACCATAGGAATGGGCCGTTTCCACTCGGTGACCCGCTCGTTTCCTAGATGTTAACCACGGTCGCCGGGCGCATGGCAAAGGCGTACGGGACGGTACAAATCACCCCGCCCAGCTGGGCACCCTTCCGCAAGTGGTCTGGACCATTCGAAAACTGCCGGGAAAGCCCCGGAACGACGATTCACCCGGTCGGGGGTGATGCCCGGCGGGGAGGGGAGCCGGTGGCGGAGCGGGCCGTCAGCCCGGTTAGTGTGGATTCGTGGACACCAGAGAAGCGTTGGGATCGTGGATCGACGGCCCCCGGGCGGCCGCCGAGAAGATGGGCGCCGACTTCGGCTACCGCGGCGAACGCCTCGGGCTGCCCAAGGAGGGCTCCGGCTCGATCGCCGGCCCCGGCCGCCGGATCGGGGCCCTGTTCGTGGACGGCTGGCTGGTCTCCCTGATCGCGTACGGGCTGCTCGCCCGCGGTGACCAGGCCGAGGCCAACCTGTGGACCAGCCCGCTGTACTTCCTGGTCGTGTCCCTGCTGCTGTCCACCACCGGCACGACGGTCGGCAAGCGGCTGTTCGGCCTCCGGGTGGTCCGCCTGGACGGCCGCCGCGCGACCATCCCGCAGGTCCTGCTGCGCACCCTGCTGCTCTGCCTGGTGGTGCCGCCGCTGGTCTGGGACCGCGACACCCGCGGCCTGCACGACAAGGCGGTCGGCACCGTCGAGGTCCGGGTCTAGCCCGCTGTACGAACGTCGAAACGGCCCCGCCGCGGAGCTTCCGCGGCGGGGCCGTTCTCGTGTCGTCAGGGGAGGGGGAGGGTCAGCGGGCCTGGCCGCCCTTGGGCATCCGGGCGCCCTTCGGCATCGGGCCCTTGGGGATCGGCGCCTTGGAGAGCAGGTCGCCCAGCGCGCGCAGGCGGTCGTTGGTCTCGGTGACCTGGGCGGCGGTGATCGCGCGGGGCAGGCGCATCAGGTGGATCTGGAGCTTCTTCAGCGGGATCTCGCCCTCGCCGTTGCCCACCACGATGTCGTGCACCGGCACGTCGCCGACGATGCGGGCCATCTTCTTCTTCTCGGAGGCCAGCAGCTGGCGGACCCGGTTCGGGTTGCCCTCGCCGATCAGCGCGATGCCGGCCCGGCCCACGGCGCGGTAGACCGCGTCCTGGTTACGGGTGACCGCGACCGGGGTGGTGTTGGAGCTCCAGCCGCGCCGGATGTTGTTCAGCACCGCGGCGACGGCGCCCGGCTGCCCCTCCATCTGACCGAACGCGGCGCGCTCGGCCCGGCGCCCGAAGACGATCGCCATGGCCAGCACGGCCACGATGAAGCCCAGGACGCCCAGGTAGACGGGATGCTCGATCGCGAAGCCGATGGCGAGGAACACGCCGAAGGTCAGCAGGCCGATGCCGGCGATGATCAGGCCGATCTTGGTGTCGACCTTCTTGGTCATGGTGTACGCCAGGCGGATCTGCTTCAGTCGCCCGGGGTTCTCGGATGTTTCCCTCGCCATAACGCTCATGGTACGTGGCACGGGTACGGGATATCCAAGCCCGGGTACCCGTTCGCCCCAACCGTGACCCGCGCGCCCACACGCCGTCGCGCAGAGCGACGCCGGGGTGGGGATGGCGGTCCCGGCGGTGCCGGAGCGTTACCGCCGAACGGGTCGTGTCGGCACCGTCTCCGCCGCCGCGTGGTCGTGCCGGCGGTCCGCCGCGTGCCGGCGGTCCTCGCACACCGCCGCCCACGCGTTGCGGCGCGCGTGCCGCTGGCCGGGGGCCAGCAGGACGCTTTCGGCGAACCGCAGCGCCACCCCCACCGACCGGATCCGCATCCGCATGCCGAACAGCTCCTCCCGTGGCTGAGAAGAATCGAACGCCCATCAGGCGTCCAGCGTCCCCACTCCGTGTTACCAGCCCGTGACCAGGCCGTCAAAGCGTGGTGAAGGCGAAAGGGCGGAGCCGAAGCTCCGCCCTTCCCATGGCTCGAACCGGTCGGTGGACCGCGAGGCCGGCGTCAGCGCGCGGTTGACCGGCGTCAGCGCGTGGTCAGACCGCGGCCTGCTCGCGCCGCTCCAGCGCCTGCCGGTACAGCCGGCCGGCCCGGTACGAGGACCGCACCAGCGGGCCCGACATGACGCCCGCGAAGCCCAGCTCCTCGGCCTCCTCCTGGAGCTCGACGAACTCCTGCGGCTTCACCCAGCGCTCGACCGGGTGGTGGCGCAGCGAGGGGCGCAGGTACTGGGTGATGGTGATCAGCTCGCAGCCGGCGCCGACCAGGTCGGCCAGCGCCTGGCTGACCTCCTCGCGGGTCTCGCCCATGCCCAGGATCAGGTTGGACTTGGTGACCAGCCCGGCCGCGCGGGCCTGGGTGATGACGTCCAGCGAGCGCTCGTAGCGGAACGCCGGGCGGATCCGCTTGAAGATCCGCGGCACCGTCTCGACGTTGTGCGCGAGCACCTCGGGGCGGGAGGAGAAGACCTCGGCCAGCTGCTCGGGCACCGCGTTGAAGTCGGGGATGAGCAGCTCGACGCCGGTGCGGCCGGCCTCGCGGCCGGCGGTCATCGCGTGCACCTGGCGCACGGTCTCGGCGTACAGCCAGGCGCCGCCGTCCTCCAGGTCGTCGCGGGCGACGCCGGTGATGGTGGCGTAGTTGAGGTCCATGGTGACGATGGACTCGGCGACCCGGCGCGGCTCGTCGCGGTCGAACTCGGCGGGCTTGCCGGTGTCGATCTGGCAGAAGTCGCAGCGGCGGGTGCACTGGTCACCGCCGATGAGGAAGGTCGCCTCGCGGTCCTCCCAGCACTCGAAGATGTTGGGGCAGCCGGCCTCCTGGCAGACCGTGTGCAGCCCCTCCTTCTTCACCAGCGACTGGAGGGCGTTGTACTCCGGGCCCATCTTCGCGCGGGTCTTGATCCACTCGGGCTTCCGCTCGATGGGGGTCTCGCTGTTGCGGACCTCCAGGCGGAGAAGCTTCCTGCCGTCGGGCGCGACAGCGGACACGTGCGACTCCTAGAACTAGACGGGGTACCCCCAGGGTACGCCTGTGGTTGTACGGCCTTCGCCGGGCCTGCCGCCCTGCAATCGCAGGGCAACATGGCTACCGGCCGGTAGATTCCCGGCGCCCCGCCGGGAATCTCGCCGGATCCCCGGCGGGGCGGAGGGTTCAGCGGCCGAGCGCCGGTTCCGGCAGCTCGGCGAGGACGGCCGCCAGGTGCCGTTCGACGGCCGGCGCCGCCTCGGCGGCGCTCAGCCCGCGCTTCAGCTCGTCGCTGAGCGAGGCCACGCCCGCGTCCCGGATGCCGCACGGCACGATCTTGTCGAACCAGGTCATGTCCGGGTCGCAGTTGAGCGCGAAGCCGTGCATCGTCACCCCGCGGGCGACCCGCACGCCGATCGCGGCGAGCTTGCGGTCGTCACCGCGCTGGCCGGCGTTGGAGGGCGCGTACTCGGGGCCCGCCAGCCGCGGGTCGATGCCCAGCGGCAGGCCCATCCGCAGGGTCAGCTTGCCGATGTCCACCACCTGCGCCGGGTCCACCACGGCGTCCGGGATGGAGTCGCCCAGCACCCAGACCCCGCTGCGGCCCTCGACCCGGGTGGAGTCGATGCCGAACTCCCCGGCGGTGCGGATCAGCGCCTCCTCCAGCCGGCGGACGTAGGCGATGACGTCGATCGGGTCGGGCAGCTTGACGATCGGGTAGCCGACCAGCTGGCCGGGGCCGTGCCAGGTGATCTCCCCGCCCCGGTTGACCTCGACCACCGGGGTGCCGTCCAGCGGCAGGTCGGCGGGGTTGGTGCGCTTGCCCATGGTGTACACCGACTGGTGCTCCAGGAGCAGGACGGTGTCGGGGATCTCGTCGGCGACCCGCAGGGCGTGCAGCCGCTGCTGCTCCTCCCAGGCCTCCTGGTAGGGCACGGTCCGCTCGCCGATGCCCATGTGAACAAAACGCACGTTCTCGCTCACCGCTACCGCTCCTTGCCAGGCGTTCGAGACCAACCTCGCCACTGTACGCCCCGCCCGCGAGGACCCCTCAGCCGCCCGCGAGCCGCCGCCACCCCGTACCCGCTCCCTCGCCGCGCTCCCTCCCCGCTCGCTCGACTCGCCGCGAGCAGTCCGCCCGCTCGCTCAACTCGCCGCGAGCAGCTGCAACCGCAGCGCGAGCTGCAGCTCCAGCGACCGCTCCGGCTGGTTCCAGTCCCGCCCGAGCAGCGCCTCGACCCGGTCCAGCCGCTGGACCACCGTGTTCACGTGGACGTGCAGCTCGTCCTTGGCCCTGGTCAGGCTGCCGCCGCAGTCGAAGTAGGCGCGCAGGGTGCGGACCAGCTCGGTGCCGCGCCGGGCGTCGTACGCGAGCAGCGGGCCGAGCGTCGCGCCGACGAAGCCGTCCACGTCGTGGCCGTCGCCGAGCAGCACGCCGAGGAAGCCGAGCGCCCGGGCGGAGGCGCCCTCCCCGGCGCGGCCGAGCACCCGCAGCGCCCGCAGGCAGCGCAGGCCCTCGCCGTACGAGGCGGCCACCGCGGACGGCCCGGCGGCCGGGCGGCCCGCGCCGACGGTGACCGGGAACCCGGCCAGCCGGGCCAGCCGCTCGGCGGCCTGCCGGGCGGTCTCCTCGGGGTCGGTGCCGCCGGTCTCGACGGGCACCAGCAGCACCACCGTCTCGGCGTGCTCGGCGCTGACGCCGCGGGAGCCGAACAGGTAGCGCCGGGCCGCGCCGGCCAGCCGTCCCCGGTCGTCGCCCTTCCCGTCGGCCGGTTCCGCCACCAGCACCAGGTGCGGCCGGGCGAGGTCGACGCCGAGCCGGCGGCCGCGCGCGGTGAGCCCGGCCGGGTCGCGCTCGGGGGCGGTCAGCAGGTCGGTGAGCAGTTCGCCGCGGATCCGGTTCTCGGTCTCGGCGACCGAGCGGCGCAGCAGCAGGAGCAGCGCGGTGACCACGCTGGCCCGCTCGAACAGTCGCCGGTCGGCGTCGTCGAGGTCGGGCCGGCCGCGCAGCACCATGGTGCCGAGCGCGTCGTGCCCGGCCAGCACCGCGCAGACCCACTGCTCGCCGTGCCGTACGGACCGGCCCTCGGCGCGGGAGGCGGCGACCGCCTCCGCCAGTTCGGCGGCGGGTGCGGAGCGTCCGGCCAGCGGCTCGCCCTCGGCGTCCAGGACCGCTATCTCCCCGCCCAGCAGGGCGGCGACGGCGGCGGCGACGTCCGGCACCTCGGCGCCGCGCAGCACCAGGTCGGTGAGCCGGTCGTGTGCCTGCTCGGCGCGCTGCACGGCGGCGGAGTGGGCCCGGACCAGCTCGTTGGCGGCGTTCAGCTCGGCGAGCGCGGCACGGGTGTCGGCCAGCGACTTGGCGGTGTCCAGGGCGATCGCGGCGTGCGCGGCCAGCGAGCAGAGCAGCGCGACCTCGTCGGGGGAGAAGGCGCGCGGCGTGCGGTCGGCGGCGAACAGGACGCCGATGACCTGCCCGCCGATCAGCAGCGGCACCCCGATGATCGCCACCAGTCCCTCGTCCAGCACGCCCGCGTCGATCGTGCCGGTGTGGTGGAAGCGCTCGTCGTTGCGGTAGTCGGGGGTGGCGTACGGGCGGGCGGTCTGCGCGACCAGCCCGCCCAGGCCGTCGCCGAGGCTGAGCCGCAGGGTCTGGAACAGGACGGAGACCGAGCCGTCGGTGACCCGCATGTAGGTGTCGCCCGCGGCCTCGTCCGGCAGGGTCAGGTAGGCGGTGTCGGTGCCGAGCAGCATCCGGGCCCGGCGGACGATCGCCTGGAGCACCGAGTCCAGGTCCCGGGAGGCGGCGAGGTCTCCTGCGGTGTCGAAGAGGGCGGTCAACTCGGCTTCGCGGCGCCGGTGTTGACGCAGGGTGCGGTGGACCCGCAGGGCCTGCCAGGTGGCGTCGTCGATCTCGGCGAGGACGGCGGCCGGCGCCCCGCGGCGGCGGGCGTCGGCCAGCACGTCGGCGAAGTCCTCGGTGGCGGCGCCGGAGGCGAGCAGGTCGAGCAGCCGCCGCAGCGCGGGCGCGGCGCTTTCGTGAGGGTGGTTCATGGTGCGTGCTGCCAATCGGCGTCGGTTCCGTCGGTTCCGAGAAAGCGCGATCGTATCGGCTCGGTCCTCAGGCGACGGCGGGCTTCCCGTGGTCGCCGGCACCGGCCTCCCGGCCCTCCGGCCCGGCCTGAGCGCCGTCCGCGGCCTCCCCGTCGACCTCCGTGAGGTCCTGGCCCCGGGTCTCCCGGCCGCAGAGCACCGCCAGGACGGTGATCGCCGCCGCGATGGCGACGTAGACGGCGATGGGGGTGGAGCTGCCGTAGTCCTTGAGCAACGCGGTGGCGATCAGCGGCGCGGGGGCGCCGGCCGCCACCGAGGAGAACTGGGCCCCGATCGAGGCGCCCGAGTACCGCATCCGGGTCGCGAACAGCTCGGAGAAGAAGGCGGCCTGGGGCGCGTACATGGCGCTGTGGAAGACCAGGCCGACGGTGACGGCGGTGACCAGCGAGCCGAAGGACCTGGTGTCGACCATGCCGAAGAAGACGAAGGCCCAGGCGCCCACCCCGACCGCGCCCACCAGGTAGACCGGCTTGCGCCCGATCCGGTCGGACAGCGCGCCGAACAGCGGGATCAGCGCGAACTGGATCGCGGAGGCGATCAGGACGGCGTTCAGCGCGGTCTGCTTGGAGAAATGGGCGTGGGTGACGGCGTAGGTCAGCACGAAGGTCGTCATCACGTAGTAGGAGATGTTCTCCGCCATCCGCGCGCCCATGGCCACCAGCACCTCCCGCCAGTGGTTGCGCAACACCTCCACCAGCGGCAGCCGTTCGGCCGTCCGCCGCTCCGCCTGCCGCTGCTGCCGGGCCGCCAGCGCCTGCTTGAACAGCGGCGACTCGTCCACCGCGAGCCGGATCCACATCCCGACCGCGACCAGCACCGCCGACAGCAGGAACGGCACCCGCCAGCCCCACGCGAGGAACGCCGCGTCCGACTGCACCGCCGTCATCAGCGACAGCACCCCGGCCGCCAGCAGGTTCCCGGCCGGCGCCCCGCCCTGCGGCCAGGACGCCCAGAACCCCCGCCGCCGCTGGTCCCCGTGCTCCGACACCAGCAGCACGGCACCGCCCCACTCACCGCCGAGCGCGAAGCCCTGCACCAGCCGCAGTGCCGTCAGCAGCACCGGCGCAGCGACCCCGATCGAGTCGTAGGTCGGCAGCAGCCCGATCGCCGTGGTCGACCCGCCCATCAGCAGCAGGCTCACCACGAGCAGCTTCTTGCGCCCCACCCGGTCCCCGAAGTGACCGAACACCAGCGCCCCGATCGGCCGCGCCGCGAACCCGATCGCATAGGTCAGGAAGGACAGCAGCGTCCCGGTCAGCGGATCGCTGTGCGGGAAGAACAGCTTCCCGAACACCAGCGCCGCCGCCGTTCCGTACAGGAAGTAGTCGTACCACTCGATCGTCGTGCCGATCAGGCTCGCAGCCACCACTTTCGGGAGTGAGCTGCTCGCCGCCGTACCTCGCGCGGAGGTGTTCATGGCCACCACTTCCAGAACCAGGGGGAGTCGATGTCGCCACAAGGTAGGAAGCGCCCGACCCCGGGACTATGTGGGTGGTCCACACAGTCCCGGGGTCGAATGTGCCGCTCTACCCTATGAGCGGGCGGTAGGGGCGCGGAGCGTCCCCACTCAGTGCGCCGTCCAGCCGCCGTCGACGGGGAGGCTGGCGCCGGTGATGTAGGAGGCGGAGGAGGAGCAGAGCCAGAGGGCGAGCTGGGCGACCTCCTCGGGTTCGATGAGGCGCTTCACGGCGGTGCGGTCGAGCATGATCCGCTCGACCACCTCGTCCTCGGGGATGCCGTGGGCGAGCGCCTGGGCGGCGATCTGCTTCTCCACCAGCGGGGTTCGGACGTAGCCCGGGTTGATGCAGTTGCTGGTGACGCCGTGCGGCGCGCCCTCCAGGGCGACGGTCTTGCTCAGGCCCTCCAGGGCGTGCTTGGCGGTGACGTACGCGGACTTGAAGGCGCTGGCGCGCAGGCCGTGGACGGAGGAGACGTTGACGACCCGGCCCCACCCCTGCTCGTACATGTGCGGCAGGGTGCGGCGCAGGATGCGGAACGGGGCCTCGACCATGACGCGCTGGATGAGCGTGAAGCGGTCCGGCGGGAACTCGTGCACGGGCGCGACGTGCTGGAGACCGGCGTTGTTGACGACGATGTCGGCGTCGTCCGGCAGGGCGTCCACGGCTCCGGGGTCGGCGAGGTCGGCGACGATCGCGCGGCCGCCGATCCGCTCGGCGAGTTCCTCGGCCGGGCCGGCCGCGAGGTCGACGACGTAGACCCGGGCTCCGGCCCCGGCGAAGGCCTCGGCGCAGGCCCGGCCGATGCCCGAGGCGGCCCCGGTGACCATGGCCGTGCGGCCGGCGAGCGGGCGGGCAGTAGAGGTGTCCATGGCCGAGAACGGTAGGAATCCGACGGCCCCGCTCCCATGTGGCAGACCTCCACAGCACACCGCTGGGCTGTGGTGCCGTCCGCCATGACACCGGAGCGAGGTCCGAACGGCGGATCGACCCCCGCGGAAGCCCTCGGGAAAGCCCCCGGAACGGCCGAAGGTTCGACCCCGGACGACCAAACCCATCCCGAGCCCGCTTCCCCACAATGGGCGCGCTTGCTTCACCCGTTCGGTGGATTGCTCGGTCAGATCCACCCATAGCGCCCGAATGCTCGCTACATTCACGCCGATTCCCGACAGGGGGCGCCGCCCCAGGCCGCCGAAGTGCTGGTGAAGCCCGGTGCGACGTCCGAGAGGTGTTGACAGACATGCCCCAACGGCCTGCAACCGACAGCCCGGCGTACGGACCGCTCGACCCGCTCGGCCAGCGCCGAGGGCCGGTCGGCCGGACCCTTCCGGACGCCCCCGACGCCCTGACCGCCGAGACGCTGCCCGCCGACGCCCCGGACGCCGACGACCTTCGGCTGCCGGTGCAGGCCACACCCGACCGGCACGAGAACCCGGTCGCGCCCGCCCCGGCCCGCGGCCCCGGCCACTCCGGCCCGGCGCCGCAGAACGGCCAGCTCGCGGCGCTGATCGAGGAGGCCGGCTTCTCGCACGCCGGCCTCGCCCGCCGGGTCGACCAGCTCGGCCTGGAGCACGGCCTCGACCTGCGTTACGACAAGACCTCGGTCACCCGCTGGCTGCGCGGCCAGCAGCCGCGCGGGGCCACCCCGGCGCTGATCGCCGAGGTCTTCACCCGCCGGCTCGGCCGCCGGCTCACCGCCCAGGACCTCGGCCTGGACGCCTGCGCCCCGGTCTACGCGGGCCTGGAGTTCGCCGAGACACCGCAGGAGGCGGTGGACATCGTGGCGAGCATGTGGCGCAAGGACAACGGCCCGCAGTCCGAGCTGCGCCGGATCGCCTTCACCCCGGCCGGCCTGGTCGTCCCCAGCCGGGACTGGCTGATCGGCCGCACCGACGAGCGGGTCGCCCGGGACGGCTCCACGCTGGCCCGGCCGGACGCCGCCGGCCCGCCCGCCGGCAGTGCCACCTCCGCGGCCATCACCGGCGCCCCGGCGCCGGGCGCGCCCGGCGCGTCCCCCGGGAGCCCGGCGCGCGGCCCGGCGCCCGGCGCCCCCACGGCCCGCAGCACGGCCGGGACCACCGGCACCGCCCCGACCATCGGCCGGGTGCCGATCCAGAGCCGCCGGCCGCCGGTCGCCGTCGAGCCGCCGTACACCGACCCGGCCCGCGAGTCCCGCCCCACCCTGCGGGTCGGCCGCGGCGACATCGCCGCCATCCGGGCCGTCGGCGACCTCTTCCGCGCGCTCGACCACGCCTACGGCGGCGGCCACGCCCGCCAGGCGCTGGTCCGCTACCTGGAGAGCGAGGCCGAGCCGATGCTGCGCGGCCGCTACGGCGAGCAGATCGGCCGGGCCCTGTTCGGCGCGGTCGCCGACCTCACCAGGCTGGCCGGCTGGACGTCCTTCGACATCGCCGCGCACGGCCTCGCCCAGCGCTACTTCGTCCAGGCGCTGCGGCTCTCCCAGGCCGCCGGGGACCGCGCGCTCGGCGGGTACGTGCTGGTGACGATGAGCCAGCAGGCCGTCCACCTGGGCCACGGCCGGGAGGCCGTCCAGCTCGCCCGGGTCGCCCAGCAGGGCGTGGGCACCGCCGTGCCGCCGGTGGTCCAGTCGCTGATGCACGCCGCCGAGGCGCGCGGACACGGCCTGCTGGGCGACGTCAGGTCCTGCACCACCGCCCTGGTGCGCGCCGAGCGCTCGCTGGCCGCGGCCCGGACCGGCGACGAACTGCCCTCCTGGGCGCGGTACTTCGACGAAGCCCAGCTCTCCGACGAGTTCGCCCACTGCTACCGCGACCTCCAGCAGTGGCGGACGGCCGCGCAGCACGCCGAGAAGTCGCTGCGGCTGCGCTCGCCCGCCTACGCCCGCAGCCGGATCTTCTGCCGCCTGGTGCTGGCCACCGCCCGGCTCGGCATGGGGGACCTCGACGAGGCCTGCACCATGGCCACCGACGCGCTGCGGGCGGCGGGGGAGATGCGCTCGGCCCGCTCGCTGGAGTACGTCCGGGACTTCCACCGCCGCCTCACCCCGTACCGCGGCAGCCCGGTGGCCCGCGCCTTCGAGGAGACGGCCCGGCAGGCGGGGGTGATCTGACCGGCGGAGTGATCCGACCGGTCGGCGGGAGCCGGTCGCCCACCGGCGGGCCGGGTGCGTGGGGACGGGCCCCACGCACCCGGCGCACGGAGGCCGGGCCCGGTCTCCGTGCGGGCCAGGACGCCGGGCACGCCGTCGGTCTGTCACCCCGGCAGACCGCTGCTGTGTCCCGGCGCCGCGAAGTGCGCGGGCGGGGCGGCGGGGCCGACAGGTGCCCCGCCCGTCAGGCCGCCGCCTCCGCCGCCGGGGCCTCGGCCGGGACACCGAGGTCGCTCAGCACCGCCTGCGCCGCCCGCCGCCCGGAGACCAGCGCGCCCTGCACGGTGCTGGTGTCCCGGTGGTCCCCGGCGACGTACAGCCCGGCCAGCAGCCGCACCGGGCGGCGGGGGTTGTGCGGCGGCGGCATCGCGGGCAGCGCGTCCGGGACGTGCCGCACGCCGAGGAACTGCCAGCCCGACGTCGAGCCGCCGTACAGCTCGGCCAGCCGGGCCCGGACGGCCGGCTCCAGCCCGGCCGGGCCGCCCACGTCGAAGGCGCGCCGCCCGAGCACGGTGGTGGCGATCAGCGCCTGACCGGCCGGGGCGTAGGACGGGTGCAGCTCGCTGAGCACCAGCGAGTGCGAGACCAGTGGCGGCTGCCCGTTCGGCCGGTCGCCGTCGAGCAGTAGGACGGCCTCGCCCAGCGGGGCGGCGTCGGCCGCGTGGAAGAAGGTGGTGACGGGGTGGAAGACCGGCAGCCGTAGGCCGGGCAGCAGCTCGGCGGCGGAGCGGGCGTCGGTGGCGACGACGACGGCCTGGGCGCCGATCCGCCCGTGCGCGACGGTCTCCACGCCGTCCGCGGCGACCGAGGTGACCCGCACCCCGGTGCGTACGGTGCCGGCGGGCAGGGCGGCGGCCAGCTGGGCCGGTACCGCCGCGATCCCGTCGGCGGGCAGACACAGGCGCCCGCGCGCGTACGAGCGCAGCACCAGGTCGGCGACCCGGCTGCTGGTGCCGAGGGCCGGATCGGAGAGCAGGGCGCTGAGCAGCGGGCGCAGGAAGCCGTCCACGGTGCGCTGGGCGAGGCCGTGGCCGGCCAGTGCGCGGGCGGCGGTGGTCTCCGGCCGGGCCTGGAGGCGGCCGACCGGGGTGGCGGCCAGCCGGCCGAGCCGGCCGGCCAGCCGGGCCTTGTCCAGCGGGCTGCCGAGCGGGGCCCGGGCGGCGGCCTGGCGGGCGACGGTGAGCTGGGTATCCCCGGCGCGGTACCGGCGTCCGGCGCTGTGCACCAGTACGCCGGGCGCGAGCGGGCGCAGGTCGAGGTGGTCGAGGTCGAGCGTGCGGCGCAGTTCCGGGAAGGCGGTGTTCAGCAGGTGACTGCCGTCGTCGAGCCGGAAGCCGTCCTGCTCGCGGGTGGCCATCCGGCCGCCGATCCGGTCGGTGGTCTCCAGGACCTGAACGGTGAGGCCGTGGCCGGTGAGCGCGCGGGCGGCGGCCAGGCCCGCGAGTCCGGCGCCGACCACGACGACGTCCGGGTCGGACGGCCGGCGGGCGCGGCGGGTGAAGTCGTACGTGGGCACTGGGGTGCTCCCTCCCTGGTCCCGGGGCTCCGGCCGACGCAGGCAGCGGGGTGCCGGGACACGGTCCGTGGAGGGTGATGCCCAGTCAGTGTGAGCGTCAGACAGTCGCATCCGTCCGGATCCGAGGGGCGGGGAGGGTAGTGCGGCACCGGGCGGGGGCGCGGTCACGGACAGTGCGCCGTGGCGGCCGGGTTCGGGGATCGGCGGGCGCGTACGGTCACCGGGGGCGTGCGACGCGCCCGCCGTGTGCTCCCGTGCGCCCCCTCCTCGGGCCCCCTCGGGATCCGCCCGGCATATGCCGCTGGCCAGGGCGGATGCCGTAGTCGGAGTACGCACGGGTCCGCGCGACCCGCACGCGCGCCGACCCGCCCAGCGCGCGCAGCCACCCCGCGCGCCCCGCCGTCCGGCACCCGGCGCCCGCCGCCCGAGCATCCAGCCCGCCCGCCGCCCGACCTGCCCGCCGCCCCCGGCGTCCGCCCCGCCCGCCCGTCACATCGCCGCGAGCACCGCCGAGTACACCTCTGGGTGGGTGAAGCGGAAGCCCGCGTCCAGCAGCCGCCGCGGCACCACCCGGTGGCTGCCGACCACCTCGACCGCCAGCTCGCCCAGCACCGCCTTGAGCACTGCCTCCGGCACCGGGAACGGCGTCGGCCGCCGCAGCGCCCGGCCGAGCGCGGCCGTCAGCTCGGCGTTGGTCGCCGGGTTCGGCGCGGTGAGGTTGAAGGCGCCGGAGAGGTCGTCGTGGTCGATCAGGAACCGCAGCGCGGCCACCTCGTCGTGCAGCGAGATGAAGCTCCAGTACTGCCGCCCGTTGCCGAGTCGCCCGCCGAGGCCCAGCTTGAACAGCGGGAACAGCCGTGCGCCGGCCCCGCCGGCCGAGGAGAGCACCATCCCGGTGCGGGGGTGGACGACCCGGATCCCGGCCCGCTCGGCCGGCCTGGCGGCGTCCTCCCACTCCCGGCAGACCTCGGCCAGGAAGTCGTCGCCGGCGGGGGAGTCCTCGTCGATCACCCGGTCGCCGGTCTGCCCGTACCAGCCGACCGCGGAGGCGCTCACCAGGACCTGCGGCGGCTCCTTGAGCGCGGCCAGGGCGACGGCCAGCGTCTCGGTGCCGTACACCCGGCTCTCCCGGATCTCCCGCTTGTAGGAGTCCGACCAGCGGCGGTCGCCGACCCCGGCGCCGGCCAGGTGCACCACGGCCTGGACCCCGTCCAGGCCGCCCCGCTGGACCTCGCCGCCCAGCGGGTTCCAGCCGATCGCCGTGCTGCCGTCCGGCCGTGGGCCGGTCTTCGAACGGTGCCGGACCAGCCGGACCACCTCGTGGCCGTCCGCCAGCAGGGAGCGGACGAGCGCCGAACCGATCAAACCCGTGGAACCCGTGACAGCGATGCGCATGCGCCCATCCTCGCAGTTCCCGGCTTCTCCGACTGCCCGTCACACCCCGCGCGCACCTCACTTAGCATGGCGCGCATGCCTGACGACGATCTGATCATCCGTACGGCGCGGAGCGAGGACGAGCGCGAGCTCGCCGTCCTCAACCACGCGGCCTGGTCCGTCCTGTCCGACGTCTCCCCGCAACCGGCCGTCGAGGACCCGATCTTCGACGAGCGGCACGCCCCCGAGCACTACCTGCTGGCTGTGCTGGACAGCCGGATCGTCGGCTACGTCCGCCAGGTCCCGCCCACCCCGCTGGCGAGCAACCGGCACGTGCGGCAGATCCAGGGCCTCGCCGTCGACGACACCGTCCGCGGCCGGGGCGTCGGCCGCCGGCTGGTCGAGGCGGCCTGCGCGGCGGCCCGGGCGGAGGGCGCCCGCAAGATGACCCTGCGGGTGCTCGGCTGGAACGCCCCGGCCCGCCGCCTCTACGAGAGCTGCGGCTTCGTCGTCGAGGGCTCGCTGGCCGAGGAGTTCCTGATCGACGGCCGGTTCGTGGACGACGTCTGGATGGCCCGCGGCCTGACCGACTGATCCGCCAGGAGGCCTGCCCGGGCCTCACCGTGGCCCTGCCCCGGACTCGCCGGAACCCTGCCCGGACAGGCGGCCGGCCACTCGAACAGGCTTGCCGCAAAAGGCGGTTCACCGCGTGCGAGTGGTGCGGAGTCGTGACGGTTCCGCCCTGTCCGGACCGCCTCCGCGCCGGGTACCGTACGGCCGTGAGCAACTCGACGCCTCCCGGGTGGTACCCGGTCCCGGGTGCGGACGGCGCCCCCGGTCACGAGCGCTGGTGGGACGGCAACGCCTGGACCAGCGAGGTCCGACCGCTCCGGGGCGGCGTCGCGGGCGGGCTCGCCGACGCCCCCACCCAGACCTCGCCGCCCTCCGACCGGCAGCCGCCCGGCTACGGCCACCCGGGCGGCCAGGCGGCACCGGCCTACGGCTACCCGGGCCAGGACGCCTACCAGGCCCAGGCCCAGCCCCCGCTCGGCTACCCGGCCCAGGCCCAGCCCCAGGCAGGCTACCCGCCCCAGGACCCCGGCTACGGCTACCCGGGTCCGGGCTACCCGCCGCCGAAGACCAGGTCGAGGACCGGCCCGGTCATCGGCATCGCGGTCGCCGTACTGGCCGTGGTCGGGATCGTCGCCGGGGTCGCGCTCAGCGGCGGCGGCGACCGGAAGGCGGACCCGGCCCCGACCGTCACCGTGACCGAGAGCGGCAGCCCCTCGCCGAGCCCCAGCCCGACCGTACCCACCGGCAGCCCCGTCGCGCCCAAGCCCCTGCCGGCGGTCAAGAGCACCGTCCCCGACCCCCAGCACGCGATCACCGTGCCGGTCTTCGACGGCTGGGACGTGTCCGCGAACCCGCCGCACTCGACGGTCTACCTCGGCACCGGCCGTTACACCTGCCCGGACGGCAGCTCCTGCATCCGCGGCCAGTTCTCGGTCGAGAAGGACACCGTCCAGGGCACCACGCCGAAGGCGGCCGCCGACGCCCGGATGCCCGTCTACGCCGCGCAGATCTTCTCCGGGGTCAGCTCGCACACCGACGCCGGCTCCGGGTACGTCAGCGTGGCCGGGGTGCTCGGCTACGCCACCCGCTGGCACATCCGCACCACGGACGGCACCCAGGGCTACGTCCTGCTGGCCGCCCTCCCGGCCAAGGGCGGCGGCTACGTGGTCATGGAGGGCGGCGTGGACGACAACCCGGCGGCGCCGGAGTTCGCGGCGCTGGACCGGATCCTCAGGGGCATCAAGCAGGACGGCACCGCCGGCAGCAGCGTCTGAGGACCGACACCTAGTCCCCGTACCGCTCCCAGAGCTTGGGGAAGCGCTTCGCCATGACGTCCGGGTCGTCGAAGTCCATCGCCGTCCCGGACGGCCGCGCGGGCTGCCGCCCGCCCACCTCGGGCAGCGGCAGACCGGTCAGCTGCTCGTACGCCTCGTCGGCGGCGTAGCCGAGGTCCTCGGCCTCGCCGTCCTCCTCCTCGTCGAACTCGGGCAGCAGGTCCGCCAGGTCGTCCGGCTCGGCCAGCCCGCCCTCGAAGACCTCCCGGCCCTGGCCGATCAGCCAGGACCGGAAGTAGTCGAAGGTGTCGTCGGAGGCGCCGTCGAGCAGCAGGTAGGCCGCGCCCCACAGGTCGTGGCGGTAGGCCCGGTGGAACCGCGCCTGGAACAGCCGGGCGAAGTCGATCACGTCGTCCGGGGTCAGCTGGAGGAGCCGTTCCACCAGGAGGTCGGCCTGTTCGTCGGGGTCGCCCTCGGCGGCGTCCCGGGTGTCGTCGATGATCTGCCAGAAGTCCGTCTCGTCCATCACCGCTCCAGCATCCCCGTTCGGCCGCGTCCGCGCATGCCGCGACTCGGCGCGCGTTCGGGACTCGGTCCGTCAGGGGCCGGGAACGGCGGAACCCCGCGCCGTCCGGGGACGACGCGGGGTTCCGTACGCGGGTTTCCGCGGGGACCTGGTGGGGTCAGAGGCCGAGCTCGACCTCGAACTCGCCGGCCTCGAGGATCTCCTTGACCGCGACCAGGTAGCGGGCGGCGTCGGCGCCGTCCACCAGGCGGTGGTCGTAGGAGAGCGACAGGTAGGTCATGTCGCGGATGCCGATGGCGGTGCCGCCGTCGGCCTCGATGACCACCGGGCGCTTGACGGTGGCGCCGATGCCCAGGATGGCGACCTGGTTTGGCGGCACGATCACGGTGTCGAACAGCGCACCGCGCGAGCCGGTGTTGCTGATGGTGAAGGTGGCGCCGGACAGCTCGTCCGGGGTGATCTTGCTGTCGCGGACCTTGGTGGCCAGCTCGGCGGTCTTCTTCGAGATGCCGGCGATGTTGAGGTCGCCCGCGCCCTTGATGACCGGGGTCATCAGGCCCTTCTCGGAGTCCACCGCGATACCGATGTTCTCGGTGTCGAAGTAGGTGACCGTGCCCTCGGCGTCGTTGATCCGGGCGTTGACGACCGCGTGGACCTTCAGCGCCTGGGCGGCGGCCTTGACGAAGAACGGCATCGGGGAGAGCTTGACGCCCTCGCGGGCCAGGAAGCCCTCCTTGGCCTTGGCGCGCAGCGACATGATCTTGGTGATGTCCACCTCGACCACGCTGGTCAGCTGGGCCTGCTCGTGCAGCGCCTTCATCATGTTGTCGCCGATGACCTTGCGCATGCGGGTCATCTTGACGGTCTGACCGCGCAGGGCGGACGGCGCGACGGCGGCCTTCGGCGCGGCGGCCGGGGCGGGAGCGGCGACGGGGGCCGGAGCGGCCTTGGCGGCCTCCGCGGCGGCGATGACGTCCTGCTTGCGGATGCGGCCGCCGACGCCGGTACCGGCGACGGAGGACAGCGCGACGCCGTGCTCGGCGGCGAGCTTGCGCACCAGCGGGGTGACGTAGGCGTCACCGTTGTCGGCCACCGGAGCGGCCGGGGCGGCAACCGGAGCCGGAGCGGCGACCGGAGCCGGGGCGGCGACCGGGGCCGGGGCGACCGGGGCCGGAGCGGCGGCGACCGGAGCCGGAGCGGCCGGGGCAGCGGGGGCCGGAGCGGCGACCGGGGCCGGGGCGGCAACGGGAGCCGGAGCGGCAACCGGAGCCGGAGCGGCAACCGGAGCCGGAGCGGCGGCGACGGCACCGGCGGCGCCGATCAGCGCGAGCTGGGCGCCGACCTCGGCGGTCTCGTCCTCGCCGACCAGGATCTTCACCAGGGTGCCGGCGACCGGCGACGGGATCTCGGTGTCGACCTTGTCGGTGGAGACCTCGAGCAGCGGCTCGTCGACCTCGACGGTGTCACCCTCGGCCTTCAGCCAGCGGGTGACGGTGCCCTCGGTGACCGACTCGCCCAGCGCCGGCAGCAGCACCGGGGTGGCGTCGGCGGCCGGAGCGGCGGCGGGGGCCGGAGCGGCGACCGGGGCCGGAGCCGGAGCGGCGACCGGGGCCTCGGCGGCCGGAGCCGGGGCGGCGGCGGGCGCGGCCTCGGCGGCCGGGGCCGCGGCGGCGACCGGGGCGCCCGAACCGTCGTCGATGACCGCCAGCTCGGCGCCCACCTCGACGGTCTCGTCCTCGGCGACCTTGATGGAGGCCAGGATGCCGGAAGCCGGGGCCGGGATCTCGGTGTCGACCTTGTCGGTCGACACCTCGAGCAGCGGCTCGTCGACCTCGACACGCTCACCCTCGGCCTTCAGCCAGCGGGTGACGGTGCCCTCGGAAACGCTCTCGCCCAGCGCGGGCAGTGTTACTGAGACCGCCATGGTTTCAGCGACTCCTATCAAGTCTTGCGTACGGGAAGTACCTGCGTACGGGAAGTACCGGGAAAGGGGGTGGGGCGTGATCAGTCGTGCGCGTGCAGCGGCTTGCCGGCCAGCGCCAGGTGCGCCTCGCCCAGGGCCTCGGACTGGGTCGGGTGCGCGTGGATGAGCTGCGCGACCTCGGCCGGCAGGGCCTCCCAGTTGTAGATCAGCTGGGCTTCGCCGACCTGCTCGCCCATGCGGGCGCCGACCATGTGGACGCCGACCACGGCGCCGTCCTTGACCTGGACGAGCTTGATCTCGCCGGCGGTCTTCAGGATCTTGCTCTTGCCGTTGCCGGCCAGGTTGTACTTGAGGGTGACGACCTTCTCCTTGCCGTACAGCTCGACGGCCTTGGCCTCGGAGATGCCGACGGAGGCGACCTCGGGGTTGGAGTAGGTCACGCGCGGGACGCCGTCGTAGTCGATCGGCATCGGCTTGAGGCCGGCCAGGCGCTCGGCCACCAGGATGCCCTCGGCGAAGCCGACGTGGGCCAGCTGCAGGGTCGGGGCGAGGTCACCGACCGCGGAGATGGTGGGCACGTTGGTGCGCATGTACTCGTCGACCAGGACGTAGCCGCGGTCCATCGCGACGCCGTTCTCCTCGTAGCCGAGGCCGGCCGAGACCGGGCCGCGGCCGATGGCGACGAGCAGCAGGTCGGCGTCGATCTGCTTGCCGTTCTCGGTGGAGACGCGGACACCGGTCTCGGTGTACTCGACGCCCGAGAAGCGGGCCTTCAGCTCGAACTTGATGCCGCGCTTGCGGAACGCGCGCTCCAGCAGCTTGGAGGAGTTCTCGTCCTCCAGCGGGACGAGGTGCGGCAGCGCCTCGACGATGGTGACCTCGACGCCGAAGGACTTCCAGACCGAGGCGAACTCGACGCCGATCACGCCGCCGCCGAGGATGACGGCCGACTTCGGGATGCGGTCGAGCTTGAGGGCGTGGTCCGAGGAGATCACGCGGTTGCCGTCGATCTCCAGGCCCGGGATCGAGCGCGGCACGGAACCGGTGGCCAGGACGATGTGGCGGCCTTCGATGCGCTGGCCGTTGACGTCCACCGAGGTCTGCGAGGAGAGCTTGCCCTCGCCCTGGATGAAGGTGACCTTGCGGGATGCCACCAGGCCCTGGAGGCCCTTGTACAGGCCGGCGATGACGTCGTCCTTGTACTTGTGGACGCCGTTGATGTCGATGCCCTGGAAGGTGGCCAGCACGCCGAACTCGGCGGCCTCCTTCGTCTCGTCCGCGATCTCCGCGGCGTGCAGGAGAGCCTTGGTCGGGATGCAGCCGCGGTGCAGGCAGGTGCCGCCCAGCTCACCCTTCTCGACCAGGGCAACACTCAGGCCCAGCTGAGCGGCGCGGAGCGCCGCGGCGTAACCGCCGCTTCCGCCTCCGAGAATGACTACGTCGAAAACGGTGCTGGCGTCGTTCGCCACGTCACGTCCTCCATGCATGGGGTGGGTCGCCGGGCCGGTCGCGGTCCGGTGGGTCGGAAGCCTTTGTGGGGCGCCCAGTCGTGCCGGAAATACATCTTCGCACTTGTTCACGGTGACTGATGTCCGGGCCCGGGTCAGGGGTGTCCCGCGGAGCGGTCACCGGGGCGGGAATACCCCCGGCGGAAGGGCATCATCGCAGCTCAGCGAGGTGTTGACAGCCGCCGGACGGGCGTCTTCCGCGCCGCTCGCCGCAGCTTCTTCCGCAGTGCGGAACAAAGTTTCGCCCGCAGCGAACAGGGGTGCGCCCCGGCGCCCCGACCTACTCGCAGGTAACCCGGCCGGAACCCCGGAACGCCCGGCCGGAACGCCGACGGGGCCCGGCGCACGCGCGCCGGGCCCCGTCGCAGCGGGTTCCCTTGGATCAGGCCTTGCCGTTCGCCTTCTGCTCGGCGAAGCGGACCAGGGTGCGCACCGCGCTCGCGGTGCCGCCCTTGGGGGTGTAGCCGTACGGCGCGCCCTCGTGGAACGCCGGGCCGGCGATGTCCAGGTGCGCCCAGTCGGTGCCCTCGGCCACGAACTCCTTCAGGAACAGGCCGGCCACCAGGCCGCCGCCCATCCGCTCGCCCATGTTGGCCATGTCGGCGATGGTCGACTCGGTGAAGCCCTTGCGCAGGTCGGCCGGCAGCGGCATCGGCCAGGACTGCTCGCCCGCCTCGCCGGCCAGGACGTGCAGCTCCTCGCGCAGCTCGTCGTCGTTGGCCATCACGCCGAAGGTGCGGTTGCCCAGGGCCAGCACCATGGCGCCGGTCAGGGTGGCCACGTCGACGATGACGTCCGGCTTCTCCTCGCCGGCCCGCACGATCGCGTCGGCCAGCACCAGGCGGCCCTCGGCGTCCGTGTTCAGGACCTCGACGGTCTTGCCGCCGTACATCTTCAGCACGTCGCCCGGGCGGGTGGCGGAGCCGGACGGCATGTTCTCGGCCAGCGCCAGCCAGGCGGTCACGTTGACGACCAGGCCCAGGCGCTTGGCGGCCACCACGGCGGCGAACACGGCGGCGGCGCCGGCCATGTCGCACTTCATGGTCTCGTTGTGGCCGGCCGGCTTCAGCGAGATGCCGCCCGAGTCGTAGGTGATGCCCTTGCCGACGAAGGCGAGGGTGGCCTTGGCCTTCGGGTGGGTGTAGGCCACCTTCACCAGGCGGGGCGGGTTCTCCGAGCCGCCGCCGACGCCCAGCAGGCCGCCGAAGCCGCCCTTGGTCAGTGCCTTCTCGTCCAGCACCTCGACCTTGAGGCCGTGCTCCTTGCCGGCCGCCTGGGCGATCGCGGCGAAGCTCTTCGGGTTCAGGTCGTTCGGCGCGGTGTTGACCAGGTCGCGGGCCCGGTTCATCTCCTCGCCGATCGCGGCGGCGCGCTCCACGGCGGCCTTGGCGTCCTTGCTGCCCTTGCGGACGGCCAGCAGGACCAGCTCGCCGACCGGCTCCTTGCCGTTGCCGTCGCCCTTGTACGCGCCGAAGGCGTACGAGCCGAGCAGGCCGCCCAGCGCGACCGCCTCGACCTCCGCGGCGGACTCGGCCGGCAGGGCCAGCGCGGCCTTCTTGGCACCGGCCAGGGTGCGGGCGGCGACACCGGCGGCGCGGCGCAGCGTCTCCAGCTCGTAGGCGCCCTCGGCGGCCTCACCCAGGCCGACCGCGAGCACGAGCGCGGCCTTCAGGCCGGCGGGGGAGGGGACCTTGACGGCCTCGCCCTCGGCGCCGGTCGCGCCCAGGGTGCTGAGGACCTCGGTCAGCTTGCCCTCGAACGCCTCGTTGACGGCCTCGGCGCCGGGGGCCAGCACGATGCCCTTGGGGCCCTTCGCGACACCGACCACCAGGGCGTCCGCGCGCAGCGAGGCGGCGGAGGAGGTGCTCACAGACAATGCAGTCACGTAATGCGTCCTGTTCTTTCGCGGTCCACGGCCGGCCACGGCGAGGCTGCCGCACCGGCGCAGCCCGCCGTCGCAGGCCGTCCGCCGGCGGGCCTCCGCGGGTCCGGGCCCCCTGGTGCGCGCGGCCGTCCGCGCGGCCGCGCACACCAGAGGCCCCGGCTCCTCGGTGCGCGCCGGGCGGGCAGGACCTGCCACGGTGCAGGGCTGCGGTGCTCCACGCATGGTAGTCCGCATGCTGGGATCACGCGCCGCCCGGTATCAGCCGAGCAAAGCCAGGGCGAACAGCGAGGCGGTCGCGGCGGTTTCGGCCATCGCGCCGAGCACGTCGCCGGTGATCCCGCCGAACCGCCGCACGCACCGGCCGAGCAGCAGTCGGGCGCAGCCGGTGCCGAACACAACGGCCACTGGGAGAAAGAGAGTTGACCATCCGTCGAACAGTCCCGCGGCGGCCAGGGCGAGCGCCGCGGCGGCCGTTGCGGCGGCGGCCCCGGCGGGCGGCACGGTGCCCGCCACCATCGCCCCCAGCCCGCCGGGCCGGGCGGCCGGCACCGACCGCAGGCAGCCCCAGGAGAGCGCGCACCGGGCGGCCGTCGCCGAGGCGAGCACCGCGAGCGCGCCGCGCAGCGGGGAGTGGTCGAACTGCCCGGCCAGTGCGGCGACCTGGGCGAGCAGCACGAGGACCAAGGTCAGGACGCCGAACGGACCGATGTCGGACTGCTTCATGATGCGCAGCGCGTCCTCGGCCGGCTTCCCGCTGCCCAGCCCGTCGGCGACGTCCGCCAGACCGTCGAGGTGCAGCCCGCGGGTCAGACCGGCGAGCACCCCCACCGTGGTCACCGCGCCGAGCAGCCCGCCCGCCCGCCAGGCCACCAGCGCCCCGGCCGCGGCCGCCAGGGCCCCCAGCACCAGCCCGACCAGCGGGGCCGTCAGCATCGCCCGGGCCGCCGCGGTCCGGTCCCACCGCTCCACCCGCACCCGCAGGACGGACAGCGTCCCGAACCCGAACCGCAGGCCGTCGGCCCAGCCGGCCCGATCGCCGCCGCTCGCCATGAATCGTGTTCCTCTCACCCACAAGAACGCCCCTGACCAGGGGCGTTCTTGTGGGGTGTCAGTCAGCCGGCCGGGCCGTGCCGCTACAGCTTCCGCAGCAGGTCCGCCGCCGAGGGCAGCTTGGGCTGCTCCCTCGGCGCGCCCGGCGCGGCCGGGACGAACGGCTTCGGCGCCTCGTCGGCGAGCACGTCGCCCGCGGCCTGGAGCAGCGGCAGCGCCAGCAGCGCGCCGACGCCCTCGCCCATGGTGATGCCCTGGTCCTGAAGCGGCGTCAGGGTCAGCCGGTCGTACGCCTTCGCCTGGGCCGGCTCGCCGCTGGACTGCCCGGCCCGCCACCACTCCGGGGCCCGGAAGGCGATCCGCTGCGCGACCAGCGCGCAGGCCGCCGAGACCACGCCGTCCAGCACCACCGGCAGCCGTCGGACGGCAGCCTGGAGCAGGAAGCCGGTGATCGCCGCGAAGTCGGCCCCGCCGGTGGCGCCGAGCAGCGCCAGCTGGTCGCCGAGCACCGGCCGGGCCCGCCGCAGCGAGTCCCGGATGGCGGCGCACTTGACCATCCACACGCGGTCGTCGATGCCGGAGCCGCGCCCGGTCACCGCCGCCGCGTCAGTCCCGCAGAGCGCGCCGACCAGCACGCCGGCCACCGTGGTGGCGCCGACCCCGAGGTCGCCGAGCAGCACCAGGTCGGTGCCGGCGTCGGCCTCCTCGTCGGCGACGGCCATGCCGGCCCGGAACGCCCGGACGGTCTCCTGCGCGGTGAGCGCGTCCTCGACGTCGATCCGCCCGGAGCCGCGCCGGATCCGGTGGGCGACCACCTCCTCCGGGAAGTCGTGCGGGTCGGCGTCCACCGCGACGTCGACGACCCGCACCTGGGCGCCGTAGCGCGCGGCCAGCCGGGACACCGGCGCGCTGCCGTCGAGCACGGCCCGCACCCGGGCCGCGGTGCCGCCCTCGGCGGGCATCCGGGAGACCCCGAGCGCCGCCACGCCGTGGTCGGCGGCGAACAGCAGCACCTTGGGGGCGGAGACCGGCAGCACCGGCGAGCGCCCCTGTACGGAGGCCAGCCAGCTGCCCAGCTCCTCCAGCCGGCCGAGCCCGCCGCGCGGCCGGTCGGCCGCCTGCCAGCGTTCCTCGGCGGCCCGCCGGGCGCTCTCGTCGGGGCGCTCGACGAGCGAGGAGAACGTATCGAGATCCACGGTCGTGTCCATCGTCCGGAAGGCTACACGCCGAAGGTGTTCAGTTTGAGGCTGGCTTGACGTCCGGCTTGATGGTGAGCGCCTGTCCGGCCACCACCAGCAGGACGCGCTCCGAGGCGTCCGCCACGGCCATGTTGAGCCGGCCCAGGGTGTCGCGGAAGCGGCGGCCCGCGGGGGTGGCCGGGACGACGCCCATGCCGACCTCGTTGCTCACCGCGACGGCCGTCCGTCCGGTGGCGGCCCAGGCCCGGGCCAGCGCGTCGCAACGGCGCCGCACGGCGGCCTCGCCGCCGTCCGCCCAGACCGCGTCGTCCCAGGCGCCGCACTCGTCCATCACGGCGGTCAGCCACAGGGCGAGGCAGTCGATCAGCACCGGTGCCGGGTCGGCCGGGTCGGCGAGCACGGTCTCCAGGTCGCAGGTCTCGGCGGTGCGCCAGCTCCCCGGCCGGCGCTCCCGGTGCAGCGCGACCCGCTGGGCCCACTCGGCGTCGCCGTCCCGGGTGCCGCCGGTGGCCACGTACAGGACGTCCGGGTGGTCGGCCAGCAGCTGTTCGGCGCGGGTGGACTTGCCGGAGCGGGCGCCGCCGAGCAGCAGCGTGCGGGGCAGCGGGGGACGGGTGGGCTCGGGTGGGGTCGCCATGCCGCCATCCTGCCCGAGAGGTATACGGCGGGTCGGGTCGGGCAGGCTATGGTGCGCAGCACACAGGCAGCGTCAGTGGGAGGAGCCGGGCATGGTCTGGACGTGGCGGTACGAGAAGGCGGACGGCAGCGCGGTGACGCCCGGCGGCGGCCAGGAGGAGTTCGCCGGCCAGGGGGACGCCGAGACCTGGATCGGGGAGACCTGGAAGCAGCTCGCCGAGGAGGGCGTGGACACCGCGGTCCTGCTGGAGGACGGCAACAAGGTCTACGCGATGAGCCTGCACGAGGGCTGAGCCCGGGGCCGGGCGCGCGGGGCTACTTCGCCCCGATCACGTGCAGGAGCGCGGCGACCTGCCGGTACGGGTCGGTGCGGCCGGCCCGGTCCTCGGCTTCCAGGAGCTGGGCCAGCTGCCGCCCGTCCACCGGCGGGGCCGCGTCGTCCGCGGCGTTGTCGGTGAAGACCCGAACGCCGTACCAGTGCCGCAGCGGCACCGACACCTCGGAGAGGGTGACGGTGAGGTCGGAGAGCCGGTCGGCCCGTGCGGCCAGTCCGACCCGGTTGTAGTACCGGTCGCTCTCGAAGGCGTGCAGGGCGGCCCGCCAGTCCCCAGCGGCGGCCGGCCGCAGGGCGAGCGAGTCGCGGTTGCGGACGAGCAGCGAGAGCAGTCCGCCGGGCGCCAGCAGCCGGGCCAGCGAGGCGATCATCGGGTCCGGGTCGGGCAGGTACGTCAGCACGCCGTGGCAGAGCACCACGTCGAAGCTGCGCGGGCCGAACCAGCGTCCGCACTGGTGGCCGTCGCCGCTGAGCAGCTGCATCCGGCCGCGGACCTCCGGCGGCTCCTCGGCGAGCGCCGCCTGGGCGACGCCGAGCGCGACCGGGTCGGAGTCGATCCCGGTGACGTAGTGGCCGGCCCGGGCCAGCCGCAGCGCCTGGGTGCCCTGGCCGCAGCCGATGTCGAGGACGCGCTGCGCGCTGCGGCCGGACAGCTGTTCGGCGAGCTGGCGGGCGACGAGCTCCTGGCGGACGAAGTTGCGCAGTCCGCCGGGCCGGGTCGGCCAGGCGGTGGTGCCGCCCGCGAAGGATCCGCTGCGCGAGGGCAGCCGGCGCTCCTGCGCGATCCGGTCGTGGCCGCCCTCGCCCTGCCCCGGAAGCGTGCCCCCCTGCCCGGGAACCGCGTAGAGGCCGGGCCCCTCCCAGGAGGGCGGGGCCCAGCCGGAGTCGACCGGTTCGGCGGTCAGGGCTTCTCCCCGCGCCGCACCTGCGGCTTGGGCAGGCGCAGCCGGCGCATCTGGAGGGTGCGCATGATGCCGTACGCGACGGCGCCGCGGGTGTTCTGCCCGGCGAAGCGCTCGGCCAGCTGCTTGCGCAGGCCGAGGCCGAGGCGGACGAAGTCCAGGACGACGAACACGAAGAACAGCAGGAACAGCAGCGTGGAGAGCAGCTGGAGGGTCGGCACCTTGACGATGCTGAGCACCAGGATGACCACGGCGGCCGGCAGGAAGAACTCGGCGAGCGACCAGCGGGAGTCCACGTAGTCGCGCGCGAACTTGCGCACCGGGCCCTTGTCACGGGCCGGCAGGTGGCGCTCGTCGCCGTTCATCAGGGCCTGGCGCTGCTTCTCGCGCTCGGAGCGCATCCGCTCGCGCCCCTGACGGGCGGCCTCCTTGCGGTCCTTGGGCACGGTCACCCGGGTACGCCGGTTGGCCTCGGCCTCACTGCGCTTGGGGGTGGGGCGGCCCTTCTTGGCCTGCGGGTCGCGGGCCTGGGTCGTCTCGTCCTGCTTCTCCAGCACGGTGGCGGAGGCGGCGGCATCATCTGAACGGCGTCGGAACACACCACCAGCGTACGGGGTGCCGGGCGGCTTCCACGGGTGCCCTCGGACCCAAACGCATATCGATACCGCAGGGACGGCGTCCGGGCCGCGTTTCCGGGGGCCTTCCCGTAGGGGATCATTCGGATGGACGATGGGAGGTATGAGGGGCGGATCCACCCGGGGGAGGAGGAAACGCCTCCGGTCGCTGTAGCAGTCTTGTTGCAGGCAGGTGCACTGCGGCGACGGGCTCGCTGCACATACACTCGTCGTGTCTGGTAACGAGATAGAGACCGCAGGCCGGAGAAGGGGGCACCCGAGGCCCATGAGCGACGGAATCATGAAGCGTATGGGGCTGATCTTCCGCTCCAAGGCGAACAAGGCCTTGGATCGGGCGGAGGATCCGCGTGAGACGCTCGACTACTCGTACCAGAAGCAGCTCGAATTGCTGCAGAAGGTACGGCGCGGTGTCGCGGACGTCGCGACCTCGCGCAAGCGGCTCGAGCTCCAGCTGACCCAGCTCCAGCAGCAGTCGGCCAAGTACGAGGACCAGGGCCGCAAGGCGCTGTCGCTCGGCCGCGAGGACCTCGCCCGCGAGGCCCTGACCCGCAAGGCCAACATGCAGTCGCAGATCACCGACCTGGAGACGCAGTACCAGCAGCTCCAGGCCGAGGAGGAGAAGCTCACGCTCGCCTCCCAGCGACTTCAGGCCAAGGTGGACGCCTTCCGCACCAAGAAGGAGACCATCAAGGCGACGTACACGGCCGCGCAGGCGCAGACCCGCATCGCCGAGTCCTTCTCCGGCATCTCGGAGGAGATGGGCGACGTCGGCCTGGCGATCCAGCGTGCCGAGGACAAGACCGCCCAGATGCAGGCCCGCGCCGGCGCCATCGACGAGCTGCTCGCCTCCGGCGCGCTCGACGACGCGAGCGGTCTCGGCCGCAAGGACGACATCGAGGCCGAGCTGGAGCGCGTGGCCGGCGGTTCCGACGTCGAGCTGGAGCTGGCCCGGATGAAGGCCGAGCTGTCGGGCCCGTCCTCGGCCGGTCCCGCCGCGATCGAGCAGGGCAAGCAGCCGGGTGCCCAGCCGCAGCCGCAGCAGGACACCCCGCGCATCAACTACAACAAGTGATCTGAGCTCGACCCCACGAACCAGGGAGACGCACGGCATGATCATGAGGGTCATGGGTGAGGGGCAGTACGAGGTGGGCGAGGACCACCTGAACCTGCTCAACGAGCTCGACGCGGAGCTCGTCACCGCAGTGGAGTCGGGGGACGAGACGCTCTTCCGCCAGGCCTACGGCAAGCTCATCGACGCGGTGAAGCAGTTCGGCACCCCGGTGCCGCTGGATTCGCTGGAGCCGTCCGAGCTGATCCTGCCGAGTGCCGACGCGACGATCGACGAGGTCCGCGAACTGCTCATGGCCGACGGCGAGGGCGTGATCCCGGGCTTCCCCGAGTAGCGCCTGCGGCTGCTGCCAGACGAAAGGGCGGGCCCCCTCCCACCGGAGGGGGCCCGCCCTTCGTGCGTACGGCCGCGGTTTCCCGGGCCCGCGGGCCCGGGAACTGCGGACTACGGCAGGGCCAGCATCCGGTCCAGCGCCGCCTTGGCGTACTTCTCGGTCTCCGGGTCGACGGTGATCACGTTCGGCACCCGGCCCTCAACCAGCGACTCCAGCGCCCAGACCAGGTGCGGCAGGTCGATCCGGTTCATGGTCGAGCAGAAGCAGACCGCGCGGTCCAGGAAGACGATCTCCTTGTCCGGGTGCGCCTTGGCCAGGCGGCGGACCAGGTTCAGCTCGGTGCCGATGGCCCACTTGGAGCCGGGCTCGGCGGCGTCCAGCGCCTTGATGATGTACTCGGTCGAGCCCACCATGTCGGCGGCCGCGACGACCTCGTGCTTGCACTCGGGGTGCACCAGGACGGTAACGCCGGGGATCCGCTCGCGGACGTCGTTCACCGAGTCCAGGCTGAACCGGCCGTGCACCGAGCAGTGGCCGCGCCAGAGGATCATCTTCGCGTTCCGCAGCTGCTCGGCGGTCAGGCCGCCGTTCGGCCGGTGCGGGTTGTAGACGACGCAGTCGTCCAGCGAGAAGCCCATGTCCCGCACCGCGGTGTTGCGGCCGAGGTGCTGGTCGGGCAGGAACAGCACCTTCTGGCCCTGCTCGAAGGCCCACTCCAGGGCGCGCTTGGCGTTGGAGGAGGTGCAGATGAGGCCGCCGTGCCGGCCGGTGAAGGCCTTGATGTCGGCGGAGGAGTTCATGTACGAGACCGGGACGGTCACGTCGGCTATGCCGGCGTCGGTCAGCACGTCCCAGCACTCGGCGACCTGCTCGGCGGTGGCCATGTCGGCCATCGAGCAGCCGGCCGCGAGGTCCGGCAGGACGACCTGCTGCCGGTCGCTGGTGAGGATGTCCGCGGACTCGGCCATGAAGTGCACGCCGCAGAAGACGATGTACTCGGCCTCGGGGCGGGCCGCCGCGTCGCGGGCGAGCTTGAAGGAGTCGCCGGTGACGTCGGCGAACTCGATCACCTCGTCGCGCTGGTAGTGGTGGCCGAGGATGAACACGCGGTCGCCGAGCGCGGCCTTGGCGGCGCGGGCGCGCTCGACGAGGTTCGGGTCGGAGGCCGGGGGGAGGTCACCGGGGCATTCGACGCCGCGCTCGCTGTTCGGGTCGGCCTCGCGGCCGAGCAGCAGCAGAGCGAGCGGGGTCGGGGTGGGGTCGACGCCGTGGGTCTCGGTGATGGTGGTGGTCACGGGCGGGTGCCCTTCTGTGCGGCCGAGCTAGCGGTGGGGCCTTTTCGTCTAACTGACGCTATCTATTCTAACCGCTTAGCGTCAGAGTGACGATGGCCATCCTGTCGATGTGACGAGAACCGCTCGTCGAAACGGATGCTTCCGTCGGTGGCCGAATCGATATTTCCAAGCCCGCGGGTATGGCTGAGCCCATGAAAGCAATCGCGATCAACCGCTACGGCGGTCCCGAGGTGGTCGAGTACACCGACCTGCCCGACCCCAAGGTCGGCCCCGACTCCGTGCTGGTCGAGGTCCGGGCGGCCGGGGTGAACCCGGTGGACTGGAAGGTCAGGGACGGTGCCCTGGACGGCATCCTCGACGCGCACTTCCCGCTGGTCATGGGCTGGGACGTGGCCGGCGTGGTCCGCGCGGTCGGCGGCGCGGTCACCGAGTTCGCCCCGGGCGACGAGGTGTTCGGCTACGTCCGCAAGGACGCCGTCGAGCACGGCACCTACGCCGAGCTGGTCTCCGCCCCCGTCCGCACCCTGGCCCGCAAGCCGGCCGCGCTGGACTGGGCGCAGTCCGGCGGCCTGCCACTGGCCGGGCTCACCGCCCTCCAGAGCCTGCGGGCACTGCGCCTGGCCGAGGGGGAGACCGTCCTGGTGCACGCTGCCGCCGGCGGGGTCGGCCATCTGGCGGTGCAGCTGGCCAGGGCCGCCGGCGCCCGGGTGATCGGCACCGCGGCCGAGCGCAACCACGACTTCCTGCGCGGCCTCGGCGCCGATCCGGTGCTCTACGGCGAGGGCCTGGCCGACCGGGTCCGCGCGCTCGCCCCCGACGGGGTGGACGCGGCGCTCGACCTGGTGGGCCACGGCGCCGTCCGGGTCTCGGCCGAGCTGGTGGCGGACCCGGGCCGGATCGCCTCGGTCGCCGACTTCGGGGTCAAGGCGGTCGGTGGCCGGTACGTCTGGGTCCGCCCGGACGCCGACGGCCTCGCCGAACTGGCCGCGCTCGCCGACGACGGGCGGCTGACCGTCGCCGTCGCCTCCACCTTCCCGCTGGCCCAGGCCGCCTCCGCCCAGGCGCTCAGCGCCGAGGGCCGCACCCGGGGGAAGATCGTGCTGCTCGTCCCGTGACGGCCTCCCGACGTCCCGTGACGGCCTCCCGCCCGTCATCCGGCGGCGGTGAACTCGTCCAGGTCATCCGCCAGAATGGTGACGAACCGTTTCGGCAGTGGCAGTCCGCCACCCGGAGCGACCCCGCCGACCCCCGTACGACCCGTGGAGCCCCGTACCCATGACCAGCAGCCGAGCGCACGAGGTGGTCGGGGCCGACCTGGACGAGACCGACCGGCTCCTGCTCGCCCGGCTCGGCAGCGACGGCCGCGCCTCGTACGCCGAGATCGGCCTGCAGGTGAACCTCTCCGCCACCGCCGTGCGCCGGCGGATCGACCGGCTGCGGGCGCGCGGCGTGGTGCGGGGCTTCACCGTGGTGCTCGACCCGTCCGTGCTGGGCTGGCAGACCGAGGCCTTCGTCGAGGTCTACTGCCGCGAGCGCACCGCCCCCGAGGAGATCCTCGCCAGCCTGCGGCAGTTCCCCGAGGTGGTCGCCGCCTGGACGGTCACCGGCGACCCGGACGCCCTGGTCCACCTGCGGGCCGCCGACATGCGCCACCTGGAAGCCGTCATCGAGCGCATCCGGCGCGAGCCCGGCGTGCAGCGCAGCCGCTCCTCGGTGGTCCTCTCCCAGCTCATCGGGTAGCGCCCGCGGGCCGTACGCAGGAATCCTGCGCGGACCCGCCCGAAGACGCCCGAAACCTGCCTGACCAGCCGCGTTCCGACGCGCGGCGGGGCGCCCGCGCTGCCTACGCTGATCACGTCCGGCCGTCGCGGTGAAGCCTCCCGCCGACCGGGCGCCCCCCGACACCCCACGCCGAGAGGGACCGCCGTGTCCGCAGCACCCGACCGCATGCACCGGCCCGACAACGAACTGGTCGACCTGGTTTTCGACTACATGCGGGAGCGGCTGCAGTACGACCCCGTCCCGCTCGACCACCCCGGTGACGGCGAGCACCTGCGCGCCCAGCTGGCCGGCCTGCTCAACCAGCACGGCAACAACCCGGTCGACGTGCTCAAGCTGTACGACCACGAGCTGTCCCGGGCGGTCATCTCCGCCGACAGCCCGCGCTACCTGTCCTTCATCCCGTGCGCCCCGACCAAGGCCGCGCTGCTGTTCGACATGGTCGTCTCCTGCGCCTCCCTGCAGGGCATCTCCTGGCTGGAGGCGGCCGGCGCGATCGCCGCCGAGAACCAGGTGCTGCGCCTGATCGCCGACCGCGCGGGCCTGCCCCAGTCGGCCGGCGGCACCTTCGTCTCCGGCGGCTCGGCCGGCAACCTCTCCGCCCTGGTCGTCGCCCGCGACACCGCCCGTCGCCGGCTGGGCGTCGGCCCGGAGGCCCGGCTGCGGATCGCCGTCGCCGACCAGGTGCACTCCTCGGTTAAGAACACCTTCAACATCATCGGCGTCGAGGCCTTCAAGGTCCCGACCGTCGACCGGCGGTTCACCGGCGAGGCGCTGCGCGCCGCGCTGGCCGCCGACCCCAACCCGGAGACGGTGATCGCCGTCGTCGGCACCGCCGGCACCACCAACGAGGGCATCGTCGACGACCTCAAGGGCCTGGCCGAGGTCGCCCGCGAGCGCGACCTCTGGTTCCACGTGGACGGCGCCTACGGCGGCGCCGGCCTGTTCGCCCCCTCGGTGCGCGAACGCTACGACGGCATCGAGCACGCCGACTCCTTCGTGGTCGACCCGCACAAGTGGCTGTTCGCCCCCTTCGACTGCGCCGCGCTGATCTACCGCAACCCGCAGCTCGCCCGCGCCGTGCACACCCAGGACGCCTCCTACCTGGACGTCCTGCACACCGAGGGCGACGAGTGGAACCCCACCGACTACGCCTACCACCTGACCCGGCGCGCCCGCGGCCTGCCGCTCTGGTTCTCGCTGGCCGTGCACGGCGTCCAGGCCTACACCGACGCCATCGAGGCCGGCCTCACCCTGGCCCGGGAGACCGCCCAGCTGATCCGCGAGACCGAGCACCTGGAGCTGCTGTTCGACCCGCAGCTCTCGGCGGTCTGCTTCAAGCGCGTCGGCTGGACCAACGACGACTACTACCGCTGGTCGCAGCAGCTGCTCGCGGACCAGATCGGCTTCGTCACCCCCACCGGCTGGGACGGCGAGACGGTCGCCCGCTTCGCCTTCCTGCACCCGGGCACCACCATGGAGATGGTCCGGGAGATCCTGGACACCATGGTCTGAGCCCCCTGACGTCCACGGCCCCGCCGGCATTCCGGCGGGGCCGTACGCGTGCCTACAGGAACGCCCCGCTCGGCAGGTACGGCGTCGGCGGCCGCATCCCGCGCACCCCGACGAAGCCGCCGGCCCGCGGCGTCAGCCCCACCTCCAGCCCGACGTCCAGCGCCCACTCCTGCTCCGCGGTCAGGTGCTCCACCCGCGCCTCGACGCCGTCCGGCACCCGGGCCAGCGCCTCGCGCAGCAGCCGGGCGGCGATCCGCTTGCTGGTGGCCGCGAGCAGCCGCACCACGCCGCCGTCCCGGTAGCAGTAGCCGCTGCCAGCCAGCGCGTCGGCGATCAGCAGCTCCTCGAAGTGGCCCAGCATCAGCTCGTGGTCCGGCCCGTGCGCGGAGCCGCGCAGCCGCCGGTCCACCGAGTCCAGCAGGTGCAGGTGGGTCGCGTTGCCGCGGTGCACCGGGATGTCCCCGGGATCGAGCAGCCCGTTCCGGTCCACCCGCCCGGCCAGCCGCATCGCCGGGTGCAGGGTGAACCCGGCCAGCCGGTAGCGGCGGGCCGCCGCCGGGGAGTCAGCGGCGCAGACCATCCCGCGCAGGCAGCCCCGGGAGTGCGCCGCCGCCCGTTCCAGCAGCAGCCGCCCGACGCCCTTGCCCTGGGCGGACGGCCGGACGGCGAACAGTGAGGGCGCCCACAGGCCCTCCCGACGGATCGACAGCACCGCCCCGACCGGCTCGCCGCCGCTCTCGGCCAGCCAGCAGCCCCCGGGATCGGTGCGCGCCAGGTGTCTGGTCCCGGCCAGCCGCAGGGGCGTCGGCCCCGGCGCCGCCCCGGCCGGGGAGGTGCCGGCGAACGCGGCGTCGGCGAGCTCCCGGACGACCTCCGCGTCCGCGGCGGTGTCCCTGACCGGGCGAATGATCATGAGGACCATCCTGGCGTCCGGCGGCCCGCCGCGGGGCCGGTTCACCCGGATCCACGACCTCGGGACCGCTCGACGGTGACCCGGCGTCCGGCGGTGTGCGAGCATGGGGAGCGTAGGGGACGCGGGTGGCACACCCGGCCCACGGATATCCAGCCGCGAACAGGCCGCACAATTCATCGCCCACCCGGGAAATGAAACCGGACGGCGGTTGGTTGGCACTGGCGGCAGAATGTCGTCAAGACCGGGAGAAAGCAGATGACCGTCCAGGACGAGACCACCGTCGAGAGTGGCATCCTCCTCACCGATGCCGCCGCGGCCAAGGTCAAGGCCCTGCTGGAGCAGGAAGGCCGCGAGGACCTCGCGCTGCGCGTCGCCGTCCAGCCCGGTGGCTGCTCCGGCCTGCGTTACCAGCTGTTCTTCGACGAGCGCTCGCTCGACGGCGACGTGCTCAAGGACTTCAACGGTGTCAAGGTCGTCACCGACCGGATGAGCGCCCCGTACCTGGGCGGCGCCACCGTCGACTTCGTCGACACCATCGAGAAGCAGGGCTTCACCATCGACAACCCGAACGCCACCGGCTCCTGCGCCTGCGGCGACTCGTTCAGCTAAGCCCGCTGCGGAAGGCGGCCCCGGGGTCACCCCGGGGCCGCCTTCTCGTTCCTCCGGCCGCGGCGCGGCTACCGCCCGGCGACGTCCGGGCTCACCGGGTCCGGCCCGATGTGCGGGTCGCCCTCCAGCGGCACCTCCTGGCCGCTGGTCCGGTCCACCACGGTCCGCCCGGCCAGCGGCGAGCGCAGGTCGGCCGACACCGACTGCCGCTTGGCCAGGGCGTTGCACACCTGACCCGGCTGGACGGTCGGCGGTCCCGGCACGACCAGCACGTCCACCCGGCCCGGCTGCGACTCGTCCGCCTTCAGCGCGTACGTGGTGCAGACCCCGCCGAAGAAGTAGACGGTCAGCTTGGTGGTGCCGTCCACCCGGTAGCCGACCGGCGGGCGCACCGGCGAGCCCGACCCGTTCGGGTTCGGCTCGCCCACCGCGATCCCGTTGCCCGGGGGAGTGGCCGGGGCCGGCTGCCCGGGCGCCGGCGAGGCCGCCGTGGCCGTCTGGCCGGCCGGCGGCTGAGCGGCACCGGAAGCGGTCCCGCTCGCGGAGTCCGCCGGGGCCTGCGCGGAGGCACTCGCCGAGGCGGAGGCGGCGCCCGCGCCGCTCGCCGCCGAATCCGAGGCGGACTTGCCGCCCCCGTCACAGCCGGCCACCGTCACCACCGCCGCCAGTGCCAGAGCGGCCAGGGCCACCGCCCGCCGACCGCGCCGGGGCATCGTCTCCAGATCCATCTGCACATCCTCCCGAGGGCTCAGCGGTGCCGCCTCCTCGCCGCTCCGCGCGGATGTGACGTGCTCCGGTCGGATCCGGTTCCGCCCCGGTTGCGACCCGTTCCGATCAACCCGGCCCGGCGGACTCAGAGCCCGTACTCGGCCATCCCGGCGACCACCCGCCGCGCGCCGGAGGGCACCCGGAAGCCGGTCGGCGCGGGGACGGCGGGCTCCGGGCCGGCCGCGACCTCCGGCCAGAACCGGCGCAGCCGCCGGGAGGAGTCCACCAGGGCGTCGAGCGTCTCGCCGTCCTCGGTCCGCAGGACGGGCAGGGCGCAGGGGTCGGTCGTCATCGGTATCGCTCCGATCCAGGGCCGTGGCCACGCTGCCACGGTCTTCGACGGGGCCCGCACGACGGGCCCTCCACGGCCGACCCTAGGCAGCGGCCCGGCCGCCCACCAGTGCTACCGGGAGGTAGTACACGTTGGGGGGCAACGGGTGCCACCATGGCCGTACGGGCGGCAACTTGCGGCACTCCTGCCTGGGCGCTCCCCGGGGCCGGGTACCGTGGGTGGGTTCATCCCCGCCTGCCCGCTGGCCCAGCAGCCACCCTGAGGAGACCTTCCGTGCGTATCGCCGTCGCCGGCTCGATCGCCACCGACCACCTGATGACGTTCCCGGGTCGGTTCGCCGACCAGCTCGTCGCCGAGCAGCTGCACACCGTGTCGCTGTCCTTCCTGGTCGACGCCCTGGACATCCGCCGCGGCGGCGTCGCGCCGAACATCGCCTTCGGCATGGGGGTCCTCGGCCTGCGCCCCGTCCTGGTCGGCGCCGCCGGCGCGGACTTCGCCGAGTACCGCAGCTGGCTCGAGCGCAACGGTGTGGACTGCGACTCCGTCCACATCTCCGAGACCCGCCACACCGCGCGCTTCATGTGCACCACGGACGAGGACCACAACCAGATCGCCTCGTTCTACACCGGCGCCATGGCCGAGGCCCGCAACATCGAGCTGAAGCCGATCGCCGACCGCGTCGGCGGCCTGGACCTCGTCCTGATCGGCGCCGACGACCCGCAGGGCATGGTCCGCCACACCCAGGAGTGCCGCACCCGCGGCTACGCCTTCGCCGCCGACCCCTCCCAGCAGCTGGCCCGCCTGGAGGGCGACGACATCCGCGAGATCGTGGACGGCGCCGCGTACCTCTTCACCAACGAGTACGAGGCCGCGCTGATCGAGAGCAAGACCGGCTGGGGCGCCGAGGAGCTGCTCACCCGCGTCGGCACCCGGGTCACCACCCTGGGCAGCAAGGGCGTGCGGATCGAGCGCAAGGGCGAGGCGCCGATCCTGGTCGGCTGCGCCAAGGAGGAGGCGAAGGTCGACCCGACCGGTGTCGGCGACGCCTTCCGCGCCGGCTTCCTGACGGGCCTGTCCTGGGACCTCGACCTGGAGCGTTCCGCCCAGCTCGGCTGCATGCTCGCCACCCTGGTGATCGAGACCGTCGGCACCCAGGAGTACGAGCTGCGCCCGGCCACCTTCCTGAAGCGCTTCGAGGAGGCCTACGGCGCCGAGGCGGCCGGCGAGATCGCCGCGCACCTGGTCAAGTAGTCCGCCCCGCTCAGGAGCGGCGCACCACGAGGTAGGCCGAGCCCCGGTCGCCGCCGTACTCGGCGGCCGGGGCCTCGCCCGCGTACTCCTGCCCGCGCATCCCGCACCAGGCCGGGATGTCCAGCCGGGCCGCGTCGTCGTCCGCCAGCACGACGACCGTGCCGCCCGGCGGCACCTCGCCGATCCGCTTCGCCAGCTCGATCACCGGCAGCGGGCAGCGCTTGCCCAAGGCGTCGATGATGATGACGGGCCCGCCCGCCTCCGGGTGCTCGGACCCGGTGACCTCCACGGGCGCCACCGGCGCCGGCAGGTCCAGCCCGAGCGGCGCCCGGACGCCGGCCACCAGGTCCGGCAGCACCGCGAGGAAGCGCTCCACGTCGGCCTCGGCCGTCCCGTACGGCAGCGAGACCCGCACGTTCCCCTCGGTGAGCACCCCCATCGCCGCCAGCACGTGGCTGGGCGTCAACGTGGACGAGGTGCAGGAGGAGCCGGAGGAGACCGCGAAGCCCGCCCGGTCCAGCTCGGTCAGCAGCACCTCCCCGTCCACGTACATGCAGGAGAAGGTGACGATGTGCGGCAGCCGCCGCACCGGGTCGCCGACCACCTCGACCTCGGGCACCAGCCGCGGCACCCGGGTGCGGATCCGTTCGACCAGCGCGTGCAGCCGGGCGTTCTCCCGTTCGGCCTCGGCCCGTACGGCGCGCAGCGAGGCGGCCGCGGCCACGATCGCCGGGACGTTGACGTAGCCGGGCACCCGGCCGCCCTCGCGCTCGTCGGCCGGCAGCGGCGAGGCGTACCGGACGCCCTTGCGCACCGCCAGCACCCCGACCCCGGGCGGGCCGCCCCACTTGTGGGCGCTCGCCGTCAGCAGCGACCAGCCCGCCGGGACGTCCAGCCGTCCGGCGCTCTGCGCCGCGTCCACCAGCAGTGGGACGCCGGCCTCGGCGCACAGCGCGGCGACCTCGCCGACCGGCTGCACCGTCCCGACCTCGTGGTTGGCGCTCTGCACCGCGGCCAGTGCGGTGTCCGGGCGCAGCAGCGCGCCGAGCGCCGCCGGGTCGACCCGGCCGCCCCGGTCCACCGGCGCCACCGAGACCTCGCCCCCGCCCGCCAGCTGGCGCTCGGCGACGTGCAGCACGCTGGAGTGCTCCACCGCGGAGTGCACGAAGTGGCCGCCGCGCCGCCGGTTCCCGGCCAGGGCGCCCAGCAGGCCCAGTTGGACGGCCTGGGTGCCGCTCGCGGTGAAGGCGATCTCGTCGGCCCGCGCGCCCAGCACCGCGGCGACCGTCTCGCGGGCGGCGTCCAGCAGCATCCGGGCCTGTCGGCCGGAGCGGTACAGCCGGGCCGGATCGGCCCAGCCCTCGTCCAGGGCGGCGGTCAGGGCCTGCCGCGCGACGGGGTGCAGGGGGGCCGTCGAGGCCGCGTCGAAGTACACGGTCACATTTAACGACACACCCGGTCCGCGACCCGGTCCGATCGCGCGACTCACCCGCCGTCAGTCGATCATCCCGAATGTCCGCTTCGTCCGCGTCCGACGGGCCGTCACGGGTGTCGTCCGAGGTCATCCCCCGATCGGGCGTACGGACCTCGAATGCCTGCGATGACCTGCGACGCAGCCCCTGTCGGGCCTGATCGGGCTAGCAGGCGGCGCGTTACCGGGGGCTGCCCGTCAGGAGCGCATAAGGCTGGAGTAGGGTTTGGCCCGCATAAGCATTCAAACCGTGCCCGTGGACGGGTCGCCGGGGAGGCTCACACTCCTCCCCGGGGCGACGCGAAGGCGGGCGAGACTTCGGGAAGGCGCTACGTGAGTCCCAACGGCTCCGACCGCTCGCCGCGGCGCACGATGCGGCGGAAGCTGCCTCAGGCGCTGGCACTGGGCCTCGTCATCGCGACCGCCACCGGCTGCTCGGCCAACGACCTCCCCAGGCTTGGCCTCCCGAGCCCCGTCACCGAGGAAGGGCCCATGGTCCTCCGGATGTGGCAGGGCTCCTGGATCGCGGCGCTGGTGGTCGGCGTACTGATGTGGGGTCTGATCATCTGGAGCGTGATCTTCCACCGGCGCAAGCGCACCGGTGTGGAGATCCCCCCGCAGACCCGGTACAACGTGCCCATCGAGGCGCTCTACACCGCGGTCCCCATCATCATCGTCTCGGTCCTCTTCTACTTCGTCGCCCGCGACGAGTCGAAGCTGACGCAGGTCTCCGAGAAGCCGCAGCACTACGTCAACGTGGTCGGCTTCCAGTGGAGCTGGGCGTTCAACTACGAGAACACCGAGACCCCCGACCCGGCCAACAAGGATGCCGCGTACGAGGTCGGTACGCCCAAGGACGCTCCGACGCTCTGGCTGCCGGTCAACGAGAAGGTGCAGTTCCGCCTCACCTCGCGTGATGTCATCCATGACTTCTGGCCCGTCAACTTCATGATGAAGATGGACGTCGTGCCGGGCGTGGTGAACAAGTTCGAGGTCACGCCGACCGTCAAGGGCGAGTACATGGGCAAGTGTGCCGAGCTCTGCGGCGTCGACCACTCGCGCATGCTGTTCAACGTCAAGGTCGTCGACCGTGCCGACTACGACAAGCACCTGGCCGAGCTTCGCGCCAAGGGCCAGAACGGTGCGGTGCCCTCCGGCCTGATCACCATGGGAAGTGAAGAGAAGTGACAATCCTCAACGAGCCCGCCGCGGCCGGCGGGGGCGCCGAGGCCGTCACGGTCGGGGCGCAGCGGACCCGGAAGCCGGGTTCGACCATCATCAAGTGGATGACCACCACTGACCACAAGACGATCGGCACGCTGTACCTGGCCACGTCGTTCGCCTTCTTCCTGATCGGTGGCATCCTCGCCCTGGTCATGCGCGCCGAGCTGGCTCGTCCCGGGACCCAGATCCTGTCGAACGAGCAGTTCAACCAGGCGTTCACGATGCACGGCACGATCATGCTGCTGATGTTCGCGACGCCGCTCTTCGCCGGCTTCGCGAACTGGATCATGCCGCTCCAGATCGGCGCCCCGGACGTGGCGTTCCCGCGTCTGAACATGTTCGCGTACTGGCTGTACCTCTTCGGTTCGACCATCGCGGTGGCGGGCTTCGTCACCCCGAACGGCGCCGCCGACTTCGGTTGGTTCGCCTACTCCCCGCTGTCCGACGCCGTGCACTCGCCCGGCATCGGCGGCGACATGTGGATCATGGGTCTGGCCTTCTCCGGCTTCGGCACGATCCTCGGTGCGGTCAACTTCATCACCACGATCATCTGCATGCGCGCTCCCGGCATGACGATGTTCCGGATGTCGATCTTCGTCTGGAACGTCCTGCTGACCTCGGTGCTGGTCCTGCTGGCCTTCCCGGTGCTGGCCGCCGCGCTGTTCGCCCTGGAGGCGGACCGCAAGTTCGGTGCCCACGTCTTCGACCCGGCCAACGGCGGGGCGATGCTCTGGCAGCACCTGTTCTGGTTCTTCGGCCACCCCGAGGTGTACATCATCGCGCTGCCGTTCTTCGGCATCGTGTCCGAGATCATCCCGGTCTTCAGCCGCAAGCCGATGTTCGGCTACTCCGGCCTGATCGCGGCCACCATCGCGATCGCCGGTCTGTCCGTGACGGTGTGGGCGCACCACATGTACGTCACCGGGCAGGTACTGCTGCCGTTCTTCTCGTTCATGACCTTCCTGATCGCGGTCCCGACCGGTGTGAAGTTCTTCAACTGGGTCGGCACCATGTGGAAGGGCTCGCTGAGCTTCGAGACCCCGATGCTCTGGACGGTCGGCTTCCTGGTCACCTTCCTCTTCGGTGGTCTGACCGGTGTTCTGCTGGCCTCCCCGCCGATCGACTTCCACGTCTCGGACTCGTACTTCGTCGTCGCCCACTTCCACTACGTGGTCTTCGGCACCGTCGTCTTCGCGATGTTCGCCGGCTTCCACTTCTGGTGGCCGAAGATGACCGGCAAGATGCTGGACGAGCGCCTCGGCAAGATCACCTTCTGGACGCTGTTCATCGGCTTCCACACCACCTTCCTGGTGCAGCACTGGCTCGGCGCGGAGGGCATGCCCCGCCGCTATGCCGACTACCTGGCCGCGGACGGCTTCACCACCCTGAACACCGTCTCGACCATCGGCTCCTTCGTGCTCGGCCTGTCGATCCTGCCGTTCCTCTACAACGTCTGGAAGACCGCCAAGTACGGCGAGAAGGTCACCGTGGACGACCCGTGGGGCTTCGGCCGCTCGCTGGAGTGGGCGACCTCCTGCCCGCCGCCGCGGCACAACTTCCTCACGCTCCCGCGGATCCGCTCCGAATCCCCGGCCTTCGACCTCCACCACCCGGAGATCGCCGCGCTGGACTACCTGGAGAACCACGGTGAGCCGGCCAAGCACCTCGCCGGCGTGACCCCGGCGAAGTACGACGCCCCGAAGCTGGACAAGGGCAAGAAGGAGGGCGACGCCTGATGAAGGAACAGGGAAAGATCTTCCTGGGCCTGTCGGTCTTCGTGCTGGCGATGGCCCTGACCTACGGTCTGTGGACCAACCACTCGGACCTCGGCATCGAGGCCGCCGGCACCACCGCGCTGTTCCTGGCCTTCGGCCTCTGCGCGTTCATCGGGTACTACCTCGCCTTCACCGCCCGCCGGGTGGACAGCGGCGCGGGTGACAACCCCGAGGCCGAGGTCGCGGACGACTCCGGCGAGCTGGGCTTCTTCGCCCCGCACAGCTGGCAGCCGCTCTCGCTGGCGCTCGGTGGCGCGCTCGCCTTCCTGGGCGTGATCTTCGGCTGGTGGCTGATGTTCTGGGCCGCCCCGATCATCATGATCGGCATCTTCGGATGGGTCTTCGAGTTCTACCGGGGCGAGAACCAGAACCAGTAGGGTTCCCGTTTCCGGCACCAGGGCCGGTCCTCCCGCACGGGAGGACCGGCCCTGCTGCATCCTCCGGGGTGACGGACTCACTCCGGTGGGTGAACCGGAAGTCCCTCGGATGTCGCTCCGCCAGGTGGCGTTCCTACGATCTGATCAATCGTGCGAACCTTCGGAGGCGGTCATGGCCGACAGGCGGGGAATCGCAACCCTCGGCGGCATCTCGCTGGCCCTCGCGGTGCTGGCCCCCCTGGCCGCCTGCACAGCCGGGGAGGAGGAGCCCGTCGGACCGCACCGGATCGACGCGGCCCCGCTGGTCCGCCTCTCCGCAAAGGACAAGGCCGACCCGTCCCAGCCGGTCACCGTGACCGCCGTCAAGGACAGCCGGCTCACCGACGTCACCGTGGTCGGCCCGGACGGCCGGGTGGTCGCCGGGAAGCTCGCCGAGGACCAGCGCAGTTGGCAGACCACCGGCCGGCTGAAGGCCGCCACCGCGTACACCGTGCGGATCTCCGCCGACGACGGCAAGGGCGGCCGCGGCGACACCACGGTGAACTTCGGCACCCTCCCCGGCCAGCGCCTGCTCACCGCCAAGCTCGGTCCGGACTCCTCCGGCAGCGGCGTCTACGGGGTGGGCCAGCCGCTCACCGTGCAGCTCTCCGAGGCCGTGAAGGACCCGCAGGCCCGCCTGGAGGTCGAGCACGTGCTGACCGTCGGCTCCCAGCCCGCCGTCACCGGCGCCTGGTACTGGGTGGACGACAAGAACCTGCACTTCCGCCCGGAGGCCTACTGGCCGGCCGGGACGACCGTCTCGCTGGCCTTCGACGGCACCGGCAGTCGGATCGCCGACGGCCTCTACGGCGGTGACCGCAGCTCGCTGAAGCTGCGGATCGGCGAGCGGGTGGAGTCGGTGATCGACGCGGAGACCCACGAGCTCACCCTGAAGCGTGACGGCGAGGCGCTGCGGACCATCCCGGTCACCACCGGCAAGCCCGGCTTCGACACCCGCAACGGCGTCAAGGTGGTGCTCGGCCAGGAGCGCTCGGTCCGGATGAACGGCGAGACCATCGGCATAGCGGCGGGCAGCGCGGAGTCGTACGACCTCGACGTGAAGTGGGCCACCCGGGTGACCTGGAGCGGCGAGTACGTCCACGCCGCGCCCTGGTCGGTCGGCTCGCAGGGCGTCGAGAACGTCAGCCACGGCTGTACCGGCATGAGCACCGACAACGCCGAGTGGTACTACCAGCACACCAGGGTGGGGGACCTGGTGACGGTGGTGAACAGCCGCGGCGGCGCGATGGAGCCCTTCGGCAACGGCTTCGGGGACTGGAACGTGGCCTGGACGGAGTGGGTCAAGCACAGCGCCTCCGGACAGCCCGTCAGCACCACCTCACCGGTCTCCCAGGCCCCCGCCGTGGGGATGATCCGTCCGGAGCCCTGACGGGCCCGTCAGAGCTCCGGGTAGGCCAGCCGCAGCGCGGTGTCCACGGCGGCCAGGGCGTCCGCGTGGGAGACGCCCAGGCGGTGCGCGCGGGCGGCGTACTCGGCGGCGGCCTCGGCGGCCAGCCGGTGGGCGGAGTCCCCGGTGGCGGCGATCAGCGTGCCGCGCCGGCCGTGGGTCTCCACCACGCCGTCCGCCTCCAGCTCGCGGTAGGCCCGGGCGACCGTCCCGGCGGCCAGCCCCAGCTCTTCGGCCAGGGCCCGGACGGTGGGCAGCCGCAGCCCGGTCGGCAGCTCGCCGGAGCGGGCCCGCTCGGCGATCTGGGCGCGGATCTGCTCGTACGGGGGAGTGGCCGAGGCGGGGTCGACGGAGAGCTGCACGGGGGCTCCTGGTGACGCGGGCGGGTACGGGGCCGGCTGGTTCGGAAAAGGGCCGAGGGCCGCCGACCAGAAGAACTCTGGTCAGCGGCCCTCGGGGTGACTCGGTGGTGCCTACGGGATCAGTGGTGGCCGTGGCCGCTGGTGATCTCGTGGTGCTCCTCGGCGGTCGGCTTGGGGATCTGGCTGCCCTCGCCGTAGAAGCCGCGGGAGAGCTTGGCCCGGGTGCGGGTGAGGACGCCGGCCTTGCGGGCCACGCCGTTCTCGTCCGTCTGGGCCGGCAGCTCGACCGGCTGGTTCTGGTCGTGCGCGGTGAGCTTGTACAGGTCCTGCTGCGGCAGCTGGGCGTGCACCTCGATGAACTCGCCGTGCGGCAGGCGCTTGATGACGCCGGTCTCGCGGCCGTGCAGCACCTTCTCCTTGTCGCGGCGCTGGAGGCCGAGGCACCAGCGCTTGGTCACGATGAAGACCACGACCGGGACGACGAAGAAGCCGACGCGGACGAAGTAGGTGACCGAGTTGATCGACAGGTGCAGGTGGGTGGCGAACAGGTCGTTGCCACCGGCCATCAGCAGGATCAGGTAGAGGCTGATCCAGGCGGCACCCAGGGCGGTGCGGACCGGGGCGTTGCGCGGGCGGTCCAGGATGTGGTGCTCGCGCTTGTCACCGGTGATCCAGCCCTCGATGAACGGGTAGGCCGCGATCGAGACCAGGACCAGCGGGAAGATCGCCAGCGGGACCATGACACCCAGGTTGAGGGTGTGGCCGCCCCAGACGCTGATCTCCCAGCCCGGCATGATGCGGATCAGACCCTCGGAGAAGCCCATGTACCAGTCGGGCTGGGCGTCCGTGGAGACCTGGTCCGGACGGTACGGGCCGTACGCCCAGATCGGGTTGATCGTGGCGATCGCCGAGATGACGGCGATGAGGCCGAACACCAGGAAGAAGAAGCCACCGGCCTTGGCCATGTAGACCGGCATCAGCGGCATGCCGACGACGTTCTTCTCGGTCTTGCCCGGGCCCGCCCACTGGGTGTGCTTGTGGTAGAAGACCAGGATCAGGTGCGCCACCAGCAGGCCGAGCATGATGCCCGGGATCAGCAGCACGTGGATGGTGAAGAACCGCGGCACGATGTCGTGGCCGGGGAACTCGCCCCCGAACAGGAACATCTGGACGTAGGTGCCGATCAGCGGGACGGCGAGGATCGCGCCTTCCATGAAGCGGATACCGGTGCCCGACAGCAGGTCGTCCGGCAGGGAGTAGCCGAAGAAGCCGTCGAACATGCCCAGGATCAGCAGCAGGAAGCCGAAGACCCAGTTGATCTCACGCGGCTTGCGGAACGCGCCGGTGAAGAACACGCGCATCATGTGGACGAGCATCGCGGCCACGAAGACCAGGGCGGCCCAGTGGTGGATCTGACGGATCAGCAGACCGCCGCGGACCTCGAAGCTGATGTCCACCGTGGAGGCGTAGGCCTCCGACATCGGGATGCCCTTGAGCGGCACGTACGAGCCGTCGTAGACGACCTCGGCCATCGAGGGCTTGAAGAACAGCGTCAGGTAGACACCGGTCAGGATGATGATGACGAACGTGTAGAGGCAGATCTCGCCCAGCATGAAGGACCAGTGGTCCGGGAAGATCTTCCGCAGGTTGGCCTTGGCGAGGGAGTAGATCCCCAGCCGGCCGTCAGTCCAGTCAGCCGCGGCTTCCCACTTGTTGGCGGGCTTCTCACGCGTGCTGGAGGGCTTGGCGGCACCGGTCGTGGTGCTGCTCGCGCTACTCATCGAGCACGCTCCCAGTAGCTCGGGCCGACGGGCTCATCGAAGTCGCCGGTGGCGACCAGGTTGCCCTTCTCGTCAGTGATGATCTTCAGCTGCGGCAGCGGGTGGCCGGCCGGGCCGAAGATGACGCGGGCGCCGTCCGCCAGGTCGAAGGTCGACTGGTGGCAGGGGCAGAGCGCGTGGTGGGTCTGCTGCTCGTACAGGCTGATCGGGCAGCCGACGTGGGTGCAGATCTTGGAGTAGGCCAGGATGCCCTCGAAGCCGAGGTCCTTGGACTTCTCGTCCTTGATGTCCTCGGGCGCGATCCGGACCAGCATCAGGGCGTCCTTGGCGATCCGCTGCTGGAAGTCCTCGTCGTGCGTGGACAGGCCCTCGGGCATGGCGAAGGTGAGCGAGCCGACGACGATGTCCTCGGGCTTCATCGGCTGCATGGTGTTCATGTTGATGAGCGCCAGCGGCTTGGTGTCGGTCGCCTCCTTCCAACCGGTCTCCTTGAGCTTCTTCTCGGGAAGCGGGCCCAGGTCACGGAGCAGGACCACGCCGGAGAGCGGGACCAGCGCCATGGAGCCGATCAGGGTGTTGCGGATCATCTTGCGGCGGCCGAAGCCGGACTCGGCGGCACCGGTCTTGAACTGCTCGATGACGTCCGCGCGGACCTCGTCGGAGGCCTCGATCGGGTGACGCTCGGCCGGCATCTCGACGTCCGACATCAGGGTGCGGGCCCAGTGGACCGCGCCCGCGCCGATCATGAACAGCGCCACGCCCAGGGTCAGGCCGAGCGCGAAGTTCAGCGCGCTGACGTGACCGAGCGGGAAGATGTAGACGATCTTGTCCGGGTCGATGGCCACGTACGAGGCGATGAAGCCGACGGTGGCGAGCATCGAGATCACGAACATCAGCGAGACCTGGCGCTCGGCGCGCTTGGCGGCCCGCTCGTCGATGTCGGTGCGACGGGGCTCGTGGGCCGGCAGGCCCGGGTCGGCGAACGGGCTGCCGTGGTCGGCCACCTCGCCGGCGGAGCCGTGCGGCTCCGGGAGCTTCTCTTCTGACATGTCGTGGCTCATGACTTCTTGGCCTTGGTGGTGTGGGCGGCGACCCAGATCGCGACCGCGATGAGCGTGCCGAGGCCGAAGATCCAGCCGAACAGACCCTCGGTCACCGGACCGAGGCTGCCCAGGGTGAGACCGCCGGGGTTGGGCTCATCGTTGGTGGTGTGGCGGACGAAGGCCACGATCTGCTTCTTCTGCTCCTCGGGCATGGTGGTGTCCGGGAACGACGGCATGTTCTGCGGGCCGGTCTGCATGGCCTCGTAGATGTGCTTGGCGTCCACGCCCTCCAGCGACGGGGCGTACTTGCCCTTGGTCAGGGCACCACCCTGGCCGGCGAAGTTGTGGCACTGGGCGCAGTTGGTGCGGAACAGCTCGCCACCCTTGGAGATGTCCTCGGGGTTGGTCGAGGTGAACTGCTCCTCCGTCGGGGTCACCGGGCCGGGACCGAGGGAGGCGACGTAGGCGGCGAGCTGGTCGATCTCGGCCTGCGTGTAGATGTTCTTCTTGCGCGGGACCTGCGCGCCGGGCTGCTGGGCGGGCATGCGGCCGGTGCCGACCTGGAAGTCGACGGCGGCGGAGCCGACGCCGACCAGGCTCGGACCGTCACTGCTGCCCTGGCCGTCCATGCCATGGCAGGAGGAGCAGCCCACGGCGAAGAGCTTCTTGCCCTCATCGATCGCGAGCGACTGCGCGGCGACGTCGGCCTGCGCCTTGTCGGCGGGCGCGAACGCGGCGTACAGCCCCCCGGTTGCCGCCAGGGCGAGAAGTAGGACGACCAGCGCCGCCAATGGGTGGCGCCGTCGTGCGGAGAGCTTTTTCACGGAATAACCCCGGTGTCAGGATCTGGTCGACTGGTGGGTGCACCCGGCGGCCGGTCTGGCCGGCACGAGGCTGCCTGTCTAGGGCTGCGCGCGCGGTCGGTCGGTGGGAGCGTCGGCACCGGCAGAAGCGGCCCGTCGCCGGTGAGGGCGGGGGCCGCAGCCGGTGGCCAGCGACCTGATCAGCTGGTTACTTGATCAGGTAGATGGTCGCGAACAGGCCGATCCACACGACGTCGACGAAGTGCCAGTAGTACGACACGACGATCGCGGCGGTGGCTTGCTCGTGCGTGAAGCGCTTGGCTGCGTACGTCCGTCCCAGGACCAGCAGGAAGGCGATCAGACCACCCGTCACGTGCAGCCCGTGGAAGCCGGTGGTCAGGTAGAACACCGTGCCGTACGGGTCGGAGGACAGCGAGAGGCCGTCCTTCTTGACCAGCTCGGTGTACTCGAAGACCTGGCCGCCGATGAAGACCGCGCCCATGGCGAACGTGAGGATGAACCACGCCCGGAGCTTCTTCACGTCACCGCGCTCGGCGGCGAACACACCGAGCTGGCAGGTGAGCGAGGAGAGCACCAGGATCGTGGTGTTGACCGAGGAGAAGGGCACGTTGAGGGCGTGGGCCTTCTCGGTCCAGAACTCCGGCCCCTTGACGGAGCGGAGCGTGAAGTACATCGCGAAGAGGGCCGCGAAGAACATCAACTCGGAACTGAGCCAGACGATCGTTCCGACGCTGACCATGTTCGGCCGGTTGACCGATCCGTGCGCGTGCCCGGTTTCTACTGCTGTTGCTGTCGCCACGACGGACATTATGTCGGTCCCTTATTCCGTCTTCACGTCGGGGGGTGTCCCTCGGAGTGTCCGGTGCGTGCGGTATGCCCGCTTGGGGGGCGGCACGGGGGCCGGACGGGGGCTGAGCAGCGGCGTGTCCCTTTTCTGATGGTTCCTCGGAGGGGCCCGCGACCCCGTTGCCCAGCGCGTCGTTGCACGGCCGGAGCAGCCGCGGGAGGTAGGGGAAGGGACCCGGGGTCGGCCGTACGGGTGGACCGGGCGGGATCGGGTGACGGGCCGTCCTCCGGGTGGGTGAGCCGGGGTGCGGCCCGGTTGGCCGGGAAGGTGCGCGAGGAGGACTCGGCGGGGGGTGATCGGGAGTAGCATCCGGATCAGGCGAACGTGGTCCGGATCACACTTGAGGGAGCAGGGCCCATGGCGTACACGACCGATGAGACGCTCACCGTCCTCGTCTACAGCGACGACCGCAACACCCGCGAGCAGGTGCTGACGGCGCTCGGCCGCCGGCCCGCCGAGGACCTTCCGGAACTGACCTACCTGGAGTGCGCGACCACCCCCGCGGTGCTCAAGGCACTGGAGAAGGGGGGAGTGGACCTCTGCGTGCTGGACGGTGAGGCCGTACCGGCCGGGGGGCTGGGCCTCGCGCGCCAGCTCAAGGACGAGATCTACGGCTGCCCGCCGGTGCTGGTGCTGATCGGCCGGCCGCAGGACTCCTGGCTCGCCGCCTGGAGCCGGGCCGACGCGGCCATCTCCCACCCGGTGGAGCCGGTGGCGCTGGCCGAGGCGGCGGCCACCCTGCTGCGGGCGCGACTGGCGAAGCGGACTCCGGCCGTCCGCTGAAGACGGCCCCGGCAACTGGAAAGGACAGGGGTAGAAGCGGAGGCTTCGCTCGATAGGCTGGCTCCATCCGTACGGACGTCCCCCCGTAGTGGGGAACCGACAACAGCTGGAGTCAGCCATGGTGAACGTGAACCCTGCGAACGGCGGTAGCGACCCCGCGCAGGTGGTCCGCACCTGGCCGGACCTCCTGGCGGCACTGTTGCAGGGGGAGGACCTCGACCGCTCGTCCACCGCGTGGGCGATGGACCGGATCATGAGCGGCGAGGCGTCCCCCGTACAGGTGGCCGGGTTCATGATCGCGCTGCGGGCCAAGGGCGAGTCGGTCGAGGAGATCGGCGGCCTGGTCGACGCGATGTACGCGCACGCGGAGCCGCTGGACATCCCCGGCCCGGCGGTGGACATCGTCGGCACCGGCGGCGACCGGGCGAAGACCGTCAACATCTCCACCATGTCCGCGATCGTCGCGGCGGCCGCCGGCGCCAAGGTGGTCAAGCACGGCAACCGGTCGGCCTCCTCGAGCAGCGGCTCCTCGGACGTGCTGGAGAAGCTCGGGGTGGCGCTGGACCTCTCCGCCCGGCGGGTCGCCGAGGTGGCCGAGGAGGTCGGGCTCACCTTCTGCTTCGCGGCGAAGTTCCACCCCTCGATGCGGCACGCCGCCACCGCGCGGCGCGACCTCGGGGTGCCGACCTCCTTCAACATCCTCGGCCCGCTGACCAACCCGGCCAAGGTCACCGCGCACGCCATCGGCTGCTTCGACACCCGGCTGGCCGGACTGATCGCCGGGGTGCTGGCCGAGCGGGGTGCGACGGCGCTGGTCTTCCGCGGCGACGACGGACTGGACGAGCTGACCATCACCACCACCTCGCAGGTCTGGCTGGTGCGCGACGGGGCGGTCACCCGGACCGCCTTCGACCCGCGGGACGTCGGCATCGAGCTGGTCGGCATCGAGGCGCTGCGCGGGGCGGACGCCTCGTACAACGCGGAGGTCGCGCGGCGACTGCTGGCGGGGGAGCACGGGCCGGTCCGGGACGCCGTCCTGCTGAACACGGCGGCGGCGCTGGTCGCGCTCGACCTGCGCGACGCACCGCTCGCCGAGCAGCTGGCGGCCGGCATGGAGCGGGCCGCCAGGGCGATCGACTCCGGCGCGGCCCAGGACCTGCTGCGGCGTTGGTCGGAGGCCACCAGCCGGATCTGACACGGCAGTTGACGGGGCCCGCGGGAATTCCTCCCGCGGGCCCCTCGCGCTGTCCGGATGCCGGACGCCCGTTTGACCGCCCGAAGGGCGCGGCCTAGAGTCTTCGCCAGGTCATGAGTGACAGCGCGAAGCCCCAGCTTGCTGTCCGGCAACCCTCCGTCCGTGGCGGGGTGCCCTGGGTGAGGACCGGGTCGTCACGGCAAGCCGTCCGTGCGACAAGCGCGGACGCCGGACGAATGACACTCCCGGGGTCCCTCACCCCTTGAAGGAGTGCATCCTCATGTCCGCCCACCCGTCTCCCGCCACCACCCTTCTCTCGGCGCTCCCCCAGACTTCGTCCGGGGGGACCCCCATCGTGCGGCAGCCCTGCGCCGAAATCTGCGGCCCGCTCGCCGTCCTCGGCACCGACGTCCAGGTCCCGCTGGCCAGCGGTGAGAAGGTCGGCTACGCGGCACTCGACTACGCGGCCAGCTCGCCGGCGCTCCAGCGGGTGTGGGACGACGTCGCCGCCTACGCGCCGTACTACGGCAGCGTCCACCGCGGGGCCGGCTACCTCTCCCAGCTGTCCACCGACCTGTTCGAGCAGAGCCGCCGCACCGTCGGCGAGTTCCTCGACCTGCGCGAGGGCGACCAGGTGGTCTTCACCCGGGCCACCACCGACTCGCTCAACCTGCTGGCCGCCGCCGTTCCGGCCGGCACCCGGGTGTTCGCCTTCGAGACCGAGCACCACGCCTCGCTGCTGCCCTGGGCGCACGCCGGACTGGACGTCACCTACCTGCGGGCGCCGCGCTCGCGGGCCGAGGCGGTGGCCGCGCTGGACGCCGCGCTCGCCGAGGCGCCCGAGGGCCCCAAGCTGCTCTGCGTCACCGGCGCCTCCAACGTGACCGGCGAGCTGTGGCCGGTCGCCGAGCTGACCGGGACCGCGCACCGGCACGGCGCCCGGGTGGTGCTGGACGCCGCCCAGCTGGCGCCGCACCACCGGGTCTCGGTGCGCGAACTGGACGTCGACTGGATCGCCTTCTCCGGCCACAAGATCTACGCGCCGTTCGGTGCCGGGGTGCTGGCCGGCCGGGCGGACTGGCTGGACGAGGCCGAGCCGTACCTGGCCGGCGGCGGGGCGACCCGGACGGTGGCCCGGGAGGCCGACGGCTCGGTGGCCGTGCAGTGGCACACCGGCCCGGCCCGGCACGAGGCCGGCTCGCCGAACGTCATCGGCGCCTACGCGATCGCCTCGGCCTGCCGGGCGCTGACCGAGGCCGGTTTCGACGCGCTGGAGGCCCGCGAGCGGCAGCTGGTCGCCCGGCTGACGGCCGGGCTGGCCGGGATCCCGCAGGTCAAGGTGCTGAACCTGTTCGGGGCCGACTCCGCCCGGGTGGGCGTGCTGTCCTTCGTCGTCCGGGGCTGGAACAGCTCGCACTTCTCGGCCGCGCTGTCCGCCGAGTACGGCATCGGGGTGCGCGACGGCCTGTTCTGCGCCCACCCGCTGGTGCGCACGCTGCTCGGGGACGAGGACGTCGCGCCGTCCGAGTGCGGGGCGCCCGAGCCCTCGCTGCCGGGCGAGCGCAGCCTGAACGCGATCCGGGTGAGCTTCGGCGCCGGGACGCCGGACGAGCACGTCGACCGCTTCCTGACCGCCGTCCGGGAGCTGGTCACGGACGGTGCGGCGTGGAACTACCGCAACGAGGGCGGGCGTTGTGTCGCTGACTCTCGGCGCGAGGGCTGACCGCTACTCGTCCAGGCCGAGGGCGAAGGCGGCCTCCAGGTCGTGCTGGGAGTAGGTGCGGAAGGCGATCTGGGTCTCGGTGTGGGCCACGCCCGGGACCTTGTTGAGCCGGCCCGGGATGACCTCGGCCAGGTCGTCGTGCCGGCGCACCCGCACCATCGCCACCAGGTTGTAGCCGCCGGTCACCGAGTAGACCTCGCTGACACCCTCGATGGCGGCGATGGACTCGGCGATCTCCGGGATGCGGTCGACACTGGTCTTGATCAGGACGATGGCGGTGATCACAGTTCGGGCTCCTTTGTGGGGTGCCGCCAGCGTATCGGGCGTCGGCCCGGTCGTCGCGGGGGGTGGCGGACCACGGTGCAGGCGTAGAGGAACCCGGCCGAGAAGCCGATCACGTGGACCAGGTAGGCCACCCCGGGGCCGGCCGAGTGCACCGACCACCACTGCAGGGCGAACCAGAGGCCGAGCACCAGCCAGGCGGGGAAGCGCAGCGGCAGGAAGAGGAGCAGCGGGACGAGGGTGGTCACCCGGGCCCGGGGGTGGAGGCGCAGATAGGCGCCGAGGACGGCCGCGATCGCCCCGGAGGCCCCGATGAGCACCCGGGTGGAGTTCGGCGAGTGCGCCTCGGCGAGCGCGAAGCCGTACGTGGTCAGGCTGCCGGCGGCCAGGTAGAAGAGGGCGTACCGGGCCCGGCCGAGCCGCCGTTCCACGGTGGGGCCGAAGACCTGGAGGAAGAGCAGGTTGCCCAGCAGGTGCAGCCAGCCGGCGTGCAGGAACAGCCCGGTGAGGACGGACAGGGCCGGGTGCTTGCCCGGGGTCGGGGCGGCCGGGCAGCCGGGGGCCGGGTCGGGGGCCTCGGCCAGCTGCTCGGCGGTCAGCGGCCGTCCGGCCAGCACCTCGGCCGGGACGGCGCCCCAGCGCTGCTCGTACCGCTGCTCCGAGCAGACCCGGGCCTGGCCGGTGCCGTACAGCGGGTTGAGCCCGGCGGCGGGGCCGAGCAGGAAGACCAGGGTGTTGAGGGCGATCAGGGCGTAGCTGACCACCGGGACGGGCACCGCCGGGCGGCCGCCCAGGGCGGCGGTGTGGTCGGGGACCGCGAGCGCCATGCGGCCAAGCATCCCTCCGGGCGCCGCAGGTGACACGGTGGTTTACGGCAGGTGGACTAGCCGGGGAGTTCAGACGACCGGTGGCCGCGGTGGTTGCCCCAGGCAATAGGCTTGGGGCGGGCATTCCCGCCTCCCGCCGCCGATGCCGGGGCTCCGGGGGGAGCGCCTAGCCCACGCAGGGACCACCCGAGAGGACCCCCGATGACCGTCCCCGCCCTGACCGCCGAGACGCGCTGGCGCTGCACCCTGTGCGGCAACCTCACCCGCTTCGACGTGACCCGCACCGCGCGGGTGACCGAGTTCCTGCACTTCGACCTGGCCGGCGAGTCCAAGGTCGAGGAGACCGAGGTGCTCAGCGAGACGATCGAGTCGGTGCGCTGCCGCTGGTGCAACGCGGTGGACCAGGTCGAGCTGGTGGCCCGCCCGGGCGCCGAAGGGGAGCAGGCCCCCGCCGAGCAGGGCTGACCCCCGCCGCCGCGGCGGGCGGGTGCGCGGAGCACCCGCCCGCGCCGCACGGGACAATACAGAACAAGACGCACGGAGCGTGACGACAGGGGCGGCCGCGGCCGTACCCCGCTGGACCAGGATCGGAGCCGAGGACGTGGTGGACGCAGCGAAGGAGCCCGGCGAAGCCCAGGGGCTTCAGCCCGCTGCGGCCGAGGCCCAGGCCGAGGCGGCCGGGACGGCGGACGACTCCTCCGAGCCCGCGGCGGAGCGCGTGGCCGAGAGGCTCGACCGGCCGCTGCCCGAGGGGGTGCGCCGGCGCGTGGTCGGGCTGGCCTCGGACGCGCTCGGTGGGCTGCCGCCGGCCGAGCTCCCGCAGAGCCTGCGCCAGTACGTCAAGTTCACCCCGGTGCGGCGGGCCAAGTACGCGGCCACGGCGCTGGCGGCGGCGCTGGAGGCGGAGCCGGCCTTCCGGGTGCGGATAGCTGAGCGGCTGCGCCTCGGGCAGCCGGACCTGGTGAGGGCGCTGGAGTCCGGCACCGTCCCGAGCGCGGCCGATCCGATGGACGTCGCGGCCGCCGCCTACCTGGTGCGTTCGTCGGGCTGGAGCCGGCTGGTGGCCGAGGCCGGCGAGGAGGCCGAGCGGGCCGGTGCCGAGGACGCGGCCGCGGAGGCGGCCCGGCTGGTGGAGAAGCTGCAGGCCGAGCTGGCCGAGGTGCGGGCCGCCGCCCGGGCGGACCTGGACCGGCAGCGGGCCGAGTCCGACGGTGTCCGCAAGGAGGCCGAGTCGCTGCGCAAGAAGGTGCGGTCGCTGGAGAGCGACACCCGCCGGGCGCAGGCCGAGACCCGCCGGGTGAGCGGTGAGCTGGAGGCCCTGAAGGCGCAGGCCGCGGCCGAGCGCGGCGCTGCCGAGACCGAGGCGCGCAGGCTCCGGCACCGGCTCTCCGAACTGGAGACCGCGGCCGAGCAGGGCCGCCGGTCGGCCCGCGAGGGGCGCAGCGTCGAGGACATGCGGCTGCGGCTGCTGCTGGACACCGTGCTGCAGTCGGCCCAGGGTCTGCAGCGGGAGCTGGCGCTGCCGGTCTCCCAGATCCGCCCGGCGGACCTGGTGGAGGCGGTGGTGCCGGGGGCGGCCTCGCCGCACGACGTGGCCCGGCGCGGGCTGGCCGAGGACGATCCGGCGCTGCTGGACCAGCTGCTGGCGATCCCCCAGGTGCACCTGGTGGTGGACGGCTACAACGTGACCAAGACCGGCTATCCGGCGCTGCCGCTGGAGCAGCAGCGGATCCGGCTGCTGGGCGGGCTGGCGATGCTGGCCCAGCGCACCCAGGCGGAGGTCACCTGCGTGTTCGACGGGCAGGATCTGGACGTCCCGGTGATCATGGCGCCACCGCGCGGGGTCCGGGTGCGGTTCAGTCGGACCGGGGAGACGGCCGACGAGCTGATCCGCCGTCTGGTGCGGGCCGAGCCGCAGGGTCGTCCGGTGGTGGTGGTGTCCACCGACCGGGAGGTCGCGGAGGGCGTGCGGAAGGCGGGCGCGCGCCCCGTGGCGTCGGTGCTGCTGTTGAACCGGCTGGCCCGGCCCTGACCTCGGCCGATTCCGTGTGATTCCTGGTCAGGGGTGGTCCCGGGGCTTTGTGAGGGGGCTGTGGAGTCAGTGTGGGGTGGCCGAGTTCATGCCATCGGGGGAGTGGCAAAACGGATAGATCTTCACTAGGGTCTGGCGTCAAACCTATTTTCGGGAATCTCATCCCATCAGGTGAGTCCGCTGGAAGAAGGAGCCGGTCCCTTGGCCTCCCACCGCCGTCCCAAGCAGCCGAGCCGCGCGCGGATCTCCGTGCTCACCGCTGCCGCTGCGACCGCGGTCGCCCTCTCCGCCCAGGTGGCCGCGCACGCCGCGCCGCAGCCGAACAAGGCGGACGTCAAGGCGCAGATCGACCAGCTCCAGGAGGAGCAGGAGCAGGCGGCGGAGAAGTACAACGGCGCCAAGGAGCGGGCCGACCAGCTGCGCAAGCAGGCCGACCAGCTGCAGGACCAGGTGGCCCGCAGCCAGGAGCAGATGACCCAGCTCCAGGGCGGCCTGGCCGAGGTGGCGGGGGATCAGTACCGCTCCGGCGGCATCGACCCGTCCGTCCAGCTGATGCTCTCCTCCGACCCGTCCGGTTACCTGGAGAAGGCCTCGACCGTCCAGCAGGCCAGCACCAGCCAGGCCGAGGCGCTCAAGGGGCTGCTGGAGCAGCAGCGCCGGCTGGACCAGGAGAAGGCCGAGGCGGCCGCCGTGCTCGCCTCGCTGGACACCACCACCAAGGACCTCAACCAGGCCAAGGCGGACGTCAACACCAAGCTGAAGGCCGCCCAGGACCTGCTGAACTCGCTCAGCGCCGCCGACCGCGCCGCGCTGAAGGCCCAGCAGGCGCAGGACGACCGCGCCTCGCGCGGCAGCGAGCGGGTCGACCTCGGCAGCCTGCCGCCGGCCAGCGGCTACGCGGCCGTGGCGATGGCCAAGGCGATGAGCAAGCAGGGCTCGCCGTACGTGTGGGGCGCCACCGGCTCGACCACCTTCGACTGCTCGGGCCTGATGGTCTGGTCGTACGGGCAGGCGGGCGTCTCGCTGCCGCGCACCTCGCAGGAGCAGGGCCACTACGGCACCCGGGTGCCCTCGCTGGACCAGGCCCAGCCCGGCGACCTGGTGATCTACGGCTCCGACATGCACCACGTCGGGATGTACATCGGCAACGGCATGGTGGTCCACGCGCCGCACACCGGTGACGTGGTGAAGGTGATGAAGGCCGACGCGATGCCGATCAACACCATCCGCCGGGTCTGACGGCCCGACACGCCCGCGGGGCTCCTCGGGGGCCTGTGAAAAGCGCCACCCTCGCCGTGGGGGTGGCGTTCGGCTTTCCCGCCCTTTCCTGACCACATGCTGAGAACCGATCAGCCTTGTGTGTGCCTGTGGTCACCATCGGTCATTTTCACAAAAGAACTTGGGTAATCTTCTGTCTTTTTTCTGACAAGGATTTGAACGGATCACGGTTCAGTTACTAGGGTCATGCTCCGAACCACCGCACTGTCGATCGCCCAGCCAGGGTGGCGGCGGTGGTTACCGCCGAGTTCGCGAGGCAGCGGGGCAGGTCGAAGCGACTGCCCGACAGGGGAGCCCAGTATTCGGGGGCGCTGCGGAGCGGAGCCGGGGAACCACGTTCCTCCGGGGTGAATCGGCGCCAGGTCGGCCGGTGGAACGGCCGTGAGGCGTCGTAGGGCATGCTTCCGGCCCGAACCCGTCAGCTCACCCGGTAGGCGGATGTAGGAAGAAGGAGTCCGCCTTCGTGGCGTCCCATCGTCGTCCCAAGCCCGCCGGTCGCGCCCGCGTCTCGATCCTGACGGGTGTCGCCGCGGCGGCCGTCGTCCTCTCCGCGCAGGGTGCCCACGCGGACCCGCAGCCGACCAAGGAACAGGTCAAGGGGCAGGTCGACCAGCTCAACGAGCAGGCCGAGGTCGCGACCGAGAACTACAACGCCGCCCAGGCCAAGCAGCAGGAGCTGGAGAAGCAGGTCTCCGGCCTGCAGGACCAGGTGGCCCGTCAGCAGGCCCAGGTCACCGAGCTCCAGGGCGGCCTCGCCGAGATCGCCGGCGAGCAGTACCGCAACGGGGGCATATCCCCGACCGTCCAGCTGATGTTCTCCTCCAGCCCGGACAACTTCCTCAGCCAGGCCGGCACGCTGAACCAGGCCGGCAGCACCCAGAAGGGTCAGCTGAAGGAGCTCCAGGAGCAGCAGCGCAAGCTCGACCAGGACCGCAACGAGGCCCAGGGCAAGCTCGCCGAGCTGGAGTCGACCACCCAGCAGCTGAAGGCCTCCAAGGACGAGGTCCAGGGCAAGCTGAAGGCGGCCCAGGACCTGCTCAACACCCTGACCGAGCAGGACCGCCAGGCGCTGCGCCAGGCCGAGGAGAAGGCCGCGGCCGACGCCAAGGCCAAGGCCGACGCCGCCCAGGCGCAGCAGCAGGCCGACCGCGCCTCGCGCGACAACAGCCGCGGCAACCTGGCGACCGGCTCGACCGCCGCTCCGGTGAAGGTGGCCGCGGGCAGCTCGCGCGGTGCCGCCGCCCTCTCGTACGCCGCGTCCAAGGTCGGCAGCCCGTACGTCTGGGGCGCCACCGGCCCGGGCTCCTTCGACTGCTCCGGCCTGATGGTCTGGGCGTTCAACCAGGCCGGGGTGTCGCTGCCGCGCACCTCGCAGGCGCAGGCCGGGGCCGGCACCCGGATCGGCTCGGACATCTCCCAGGCCCAGCCCGGCGACCTGCTGATCTTCTACAGCGACGCCCACCACGTCGGCATCTACGCCGGCAACGGCCAGGTGCTGCACGCTCCCAAGCCGGGTGCGTCGGTGCGCTACGAGGCGGTCGGCAACATGCCGCTGGCCTCCATCGTGCGGGTCTGATCCCCGCTCGGACGCCTCCGGGCCCGGCCTTCCCCAGGGAAGGCCGGGCCTGCGGCTTTTCCGGCGGATCGAGCTGATGTCCGATTAGGGGTCGAATATTCGGGTTGGGAGGGGTTTGGACTCGCTTGCCCGGACTCGCTAACGTCTGCCACCGGACTCCCGCTCGACGGCCGCCCGTCCCGGTGCGGCGGCGGGGCCGCGCCGCAGGATTGGAGCCGCTGCCGCCATGCCCGTGCACCGCCGTTCCCAACTGCTCACCCGGGCGCTGGTGCTGACCGCGGCCGCCGCCACCGCGCTGGGCGTGGCCGCCGGAGGCCGCGCCCAGGCCGCGCCGGACAGCCCGGACCCGGGCGACCGTCAGGACGTCAGGACGCAGGTCGAGCAGCTGTACGACGAGGCCGAGCAGGCCTCCGAGAAGGCCAACGCGGCGCAGGAGGCCCAGCGGCGGCTCCAGGGCGAGACCACGATCCTCCAGGGCGAGATCGCCATCGCCCAGGACCAGCTCAACGAGCTGCGCGGCGACCTGGCGACGGTGGCCGGGGCCGAGTACCGCGGCGGCGGGATGGCCCAGACCGCCCAGCTGTTCCTCTCGCCCGACCCGGAGGGCTACCTGGTCCGCGCCCGCACCCTGGGCCAGGCCGCCGCGCGCCAGCAGGAGACCCTGCACGAGCTGGTCACCCGGCAGCGCCGGCTCGACCAGCGCCGCACCGAGGCGGCCGGCAAGCTCGCCGAACTGGACCAGACCCGCCGCACGCTCGCCGACACCAAGCAGCAGATCCAGCAGCGGCTCGCCGGGGCGCAGAAGCTGCTGAACGGTCTGGGTGCCGCCGAGCGGGCCCGGATGACGGCCCAGGACGCCCGGGACGCCGAGCAGCGCGCCACCCGGGGCACCGACCGGCTGGACCTCGGCACCGCCCCGCCCGCCTCCGAGCGCGGGGCGGCCGCGCTGGCCGCTGCGGTGCGGATGATCGGCTCCCCGTACGTCTACGGGGCCACCGGACCGCACGCCTTCGACTGCTCCGGTCTGATGTACTACAGCTGGCGGCAGGCCGGAGTGACCCTGCCACGCACCTCGCAGGCCCAGGCGTACGCCGGGCAGCGGATCAGCCTGTCCGAAGCGCGACCGGGAGACCTGGTGATCTTCTACCGGGACATGCACCACGTCGGCATGTACGCCGGCGGCGGCGTGATCGTGCACGCCCCCCGCCCGGGCGCCAAGGTCCGCTACGAGAGCGTCACCGCCATGCCGGTCTCCGGGGTGGTCCGGCTCTGAACGCCCCGACGCCCGGCTCCGCCGACCCCGCAGACCCCGCCGGGATACCCCGCCCCCGCCGCGCGCTGTCCCGGCGGGGCGCGCTGCTGCTCGCGGCCGGCGGGCTGGCCCAGCTGTCGCTGCCCCCGGCCGCCCCGGCGGCGCCGCCCGCGGCGCGCTCGGCGGACCGGCACGGCGAGGTGGCCGCCGCACTGGCGGAGCGGGCCCGGTCGGCACCGCCGTGGGCCGGGCTGCCGGTGGCCGAGGCGGCGTACCGCAACGTGGTGCTCGCCGCCTCCGGCGGGCCGGAACGGCTGACCGCGGCCGCCGACCTGACGGTGCGGATCGCCGGGTACGACGAGTACCCGGTGGTGTACCCGCGCCGGATCGAGCTGGTCCCGGCCGGGGACGGCTGGCGGGTGGAGCGCGAGGAGAGCGCGGGCGGACCGCCCGCACCCTGGGACTTCGGGCCGCTGCGGTCGGCGCCGGGCGCGCACTGCCTGGTGCTCGGGCCGGTCGCCGGCCCCGACCCGGCCGAGCTGGTCGCGGTGGCGGACCGGGCGGTGCCCGCCGTCACCGAGGTCTGGGGCGGCGCCTGGCCGCAGCGGCTGCTGCTGGAGCGGCCCGCCACCGAGGAGCGGTTCGCCCGGCTGCTGGAGGGCGACCCGGACGGCTGGACGGGCATGGCGGCGGTCACCGTGGCCGCCCCCGGCGCGCCCTGGCACACCCGGGCGGACCGGGTGCTGGTCAACCCGGAGGCGTACGGGCGGCTCAGCGACTTCGGCCGCCAGGTGGTGATCACCCACGAGGCCACCCACGTCGCCACCAGGGCCGACACCCGGGCCTGGACCCCGCTGTGGCTCTCCGAGGGCGTCGCCGACTGGACGGCCTACCGCGACTCGGGTCGCGGCCCGCAGCAGATCGCCCCCGAGCTGGCCAGGGACGTCGCCGCCGGGAGGCTGCCCGCCGCGCTGCCCGCCGACCGGGACTTCGCCGCCGGGGCGGAGGGCATCGCCCAGGCCTACGAGCAGTCCTGGCTGGCCTGCGAGCTGATCGCCCGCACCCACGGGCCGCAGCGGCTGGTCGCCTTCTACCGGGCCGTCGGCGCGGCCGACGGGCAGGGCGAGGACCGGGAGCGCCGGACGGACCGGCTGATGCGCCGCGAGCTGGGCGTCGGGCTGGCGGAGTTCACCCGGCTCTGGCTGGAGCAGGTGGCGGCGCTGAAGGGCTGACCGGCGCTCGGCTCAGCGGTGCTGCCGGGCCGGGGCGCCCGGGTGGTCGATGCCGTCCAGCAGGTCCTGCTCGTAGGCGATGCCCGGGCGCACCGGGTAGCCGGCGGCCGGCAGCGCGGCGGGCTCGCGGTCCAGCACCACGGTGGGCGGCAGCGGCGCCTCGCCGCGGGTGGAGCGCCAGAGCCGGACGCAGGAGAGCACGGCCGCGGCCAGCAGCAGCAGGTTGCGCGCGGCCAGTACGGCGACCGCCATCGGCTCGCTGGCCAGGACCTGGGTGAACACGGTCGGGAACTCGACCAGGGTGAGCGGGCAGGCGATCAGGATCAGCAGCGCCACCGGCCGCTGGCTGCTGTTGCGCACGGTCAGGCAGACCGCCGCGACGCCGACCAGCCAGACCAGGTACTGCGGGCTGATCACCCGGCTGGTCACCACGAAGATCAGCAGCGCGCACAGCGCCGCGTCGTACATGGTGGCCGCGCTGCGGCGCTTGGAGGTGTAGCGCCACAGCAGCAGCCAGGCGAAGCCCAGCAGGGTGCCGGCCAGCATCACCTTGCTGATCACGCTGACCCACGGCCCGAGCATCTCCGGGGAGCCGTAGTTCATGGTGACCTTGCCGTCCCAGGCGCCGGCGAGCCGGGCGAAGTGCAGCGGCAGCGCGCCGAGCGACTCGACCTCGATGCCGCGGTCCTTCTGGAACGCCAGGAACTCGAAGGCGCCGTTCATCCCGGCCGTCAGCAGGAAGCCGATCGAGACGGCGGTGGCCGCCGCCAGCGTCCAGGAGCGGCGGGTGCGGCGGCCGGAGGGGGTGCCGATCAGGCCGAGCAGCGGCCAGATCTTGACTATGCCGCCCAGGCCCAGCAGCAGTCCGCCCACCGCCGGGCGGCGGATCAGGGCCAGCAGGCCGGCCAGGGCGACCGCGGTGACGATGACGTCGAAGCGGTTGTAGATCATCGGGCCGAGCAGCGGGACGCCCACCACCCACATCCAGGCGCCGGTCAGCGCCCGGCCCCGGCGCAGGCCGGTGCGCACCAGCAGCGCGGCCGCGGCGGCGTCGGCGATCCCGCAGATCACCCAGAACGACACCAGGTACGACCAGGGCAGCAGGCCCGGCAGCAGGATCACCAGGGCGGCGCCCGGCGGGTACTGCCAGGTCACGTCGTCGAACGGGAAGGTGCCGGTCTGGAGCACGCCGTACCAGGCGTGGTAGATCATCCAGACGTCCGCGGTGACGTCGCCGCCGGGCGCCTTCAGCACGCCCGTCGCCAGCAGCACCAGCAGGGCGCGGGTGGCGACCCAGGTGGCACCGAGCGCGGCGAGCGCCCCGAGCGGGCGGCCGAGGCGGCCGCGCGAAGAACCGGGCTCGGTGGCCGGGGCCAATTCCACTGCGCTCCCTCGTTCGTCTCGGACGTCCCCACCGGAGGCGTCGTACCGACGGACGCCCGGGCCGCGTCCTGGACGACGGCCTAGGTACTAGGACTGACCCGGGGGTCAAACGGTTGCCGTGTGCGGTTCCGTTCCCGGCGGGTCATGGTGTTGACCTATCGTACGGATCACCCAGCGGTACACCGCGCACCCCCCGACCGAACGAGCCGTGGCCTGATGCACAGAACCTTGATCGTCACCAATGACTTCCCGCCCCGCCCCGGCGGCATCCAGGCGTTCGTGCACAACATGGCCGTCCGTCAGCCCGCAGGCAGCGTGGTGGTCTACGCCTCTACCTGGCGGGACGGCAGCGAGGTGGCCCGCTTCGACGCGGAGCAGCCGTTCCCGGTGATCCGGGACCGGACGAAGGTGATGGTTCCCACACCGCGGGTCACCCGGCGGGCCGCCGAGATCCTGCGGGCGGAGAAGTGCGACTCGGTCTGGTTCGGTGCCGCCGCCCCGCTCGGGCTGATGGCGCCCACGCTGCGCCGGGCCGGGGCCGGCCGGCTGCTCGGCATGACCCACGGGCACGAGGCCGCCTGGGCCCAGCTGCCGGTCTCCCGGCAGCTGCTGCGGCGGATCGGCGCGGGCACCGACGTGCTGACGTACCTGGGCGAGTACACCCGCTCCAGGATCGCCGCCGCGGTCGGGCCGCAGGCCGCGGCCCGGATGGTCCAGCTGCCGCCGGGCGTGGACGAGACGACCTTCCACCCGGACTCCGGGGGCGCCGAGGTGCGCCGCCGGCTAGGGCTGGCGGACCGGCCGGTGGTGGTCTGCGTCTCCCGGCTGGTGCCGCGCAAGGGCCAGGACACCCTGATCGAGGCGATGCCGCAGATCCTCGCCGACGTGCCGGACGCGGTGCTGCTGATCGTCGGCGGCGGCCCGTACCGGGCGGACCTGGAGAAGCTCGCGGACGCCACCGGCGTACGGGACTCGGTGCGGTTCACCGGCTCGGTGCCGTGGGAGGAGCTGCCGGCCCACTACGGTGCCGGGGACGTCTTCGCGATGCCCTGCCGGACCCGGCGCGGGGGCCTGGACGTCGAGGGCCTGGGCATCGTCTACCTGGAGGCGTCGGCGACCGGCCTGCCGGTGGTCGCGGGGGACTCCGGAGGGGCGCCGGACGCGGTACTGGAAGGCGAGACCGGGTACGTGGTGCCCGGCGGCTCGGCCTCGGCGGCGGCCGAGCGGATCGTGCGGCTGCTGCGCGACGAGGAGCTGCGGCGGCGGATGGGCGAGGCCGGGCGGCGCTGGGTGGAGCGCTCCTGGCGCTGGGACCTGCTGGCCGGGCGGCTGACCTCGCTGCTGGCCGGGTGACGACGCGTACGGGCCCCGCCTCCTTCCTGGAGAGGCGGGGCCCGTACGGCGCCGGCGGCTACTTCCGGTAGAGCGCCTCGACGTCGGCCGCGAAGTCCTTCAGCACGGCGTTGCGCTTGAGCTTCAGCGAGGGCGTCAGGTGGCCGCTCTCCTCGGAGAACTCGGTGTCCAGCAGGCGGAACTTCTTGACCGCCTCGGCGTGCGACACGGCCGCGTTGCCGTCGTCCACCGCGGCCTGGAGGGCGGCCAGCAGGTCCGGGTCCTCGGCGAGGTCGGCGACGGTGGCGCCGGCGGGCTTGCCGTTGAGCTCCTTCCACTTCGGGAAGAAGTCCGGGTCGACGGTGATCAGGCAGGCGACGAACGGCTTGCGGTCGCCGACCACCATGACCTCGCCGACCAGGGCGTGGCCGCGGATCCGGTCCTCGATCACGGCCGGGGCGACGTTCTTGCCGCCGGCCGTGACGATGATCTCCTTCTTGCGGCCGGTGATGGTCAGGTAGCCGTCGGAGTCCAGCGAGCCGAGGTCGCCGGTGGAGAACCAGCCGTCCTTGAAGGCGTCGGCGGTGGCCTGCGGGTTGTTCCAGTAGCCGGTGGAGACGTGCGGGCCCTTGAGGAGGACCTCGCCGTCCTCGGCGATCCGGACGGAGGAGCCGGGCACCGGCTGGCCGACCGTACCGATCTTCGGCCTGTCCCACGGGTTGAAGGCGGTGGCCGCGCAGGTCTCCGTCAGGCCGTAGCCCTCCAGGACGGTGAAGCCGATGCCGCGGTAGAAGTGGCCCAGGCGCTCGCCGAGCGGGGCGCCGCCGGAGATGGCGTGGGTGGCCCGGCCGCCGAGGGCGGCGCGCAGCTTGCTGTAGACCAGCTTGTCGAAGACCGCGTGCTTGAGCCGCAGGACCAGACCGGCGCCGCCGGCGTCCAGCGCCCGGCTGTAGGCGATCGCGGTGTCGGCGGCCTTGTCGAAGATCTTGCCCTTGCCGTCGGCCTGGGCCTTGGCGCGGGCGGTGTTGTAGACCTTCTCGAACACTCTGGGCACGCCCAGGATCAGGGTCGGCCTGAAGGCGGCCAGCTCGGCGGTGACGTCCCGGATGTCGGAGACGTGGCCGAGCTTGATCGGGGCCATCGCCGGGGCGATCTCGGCGATCCGGGCGAGCACGTGGGCCAGCGGCAGGAAGAGCAGGACGGAGCTCTCGCCGGTGCGGAACAGCGGGGTCAGGCGCTCGACGACGTTGCCGCACTCGGCCAGGAAGTTGCCGTGCGTCAGCTGACAGCCCTTCGGGCGGCCGGTGGTGCCCGAGGTGTAGACGATGGTGGCGACGTCGTCGGGGCCGGCGATCCGGCGGCGCTCGTGGACCGTCGCGTCCGGGACGTCCTGCCCGGCGGCGGCCAGCGCGGCGAGTGCCCCGCCCTCGATCTGCCAGGTGTGCTTCAGCTCCGGCAGCCGGTCGCGGACCTCGCCGACCACCGCGACGTGCTGGGCGGTCTCGGTGATCACGGCGACGGCACCCGAGTCGCCGAGGATCCACTCGACCTGCTCGGGGGAGGAGGTCTCGTACACCGGCACGGTGACCGCGCCGGCCGTCCAGATCGCGAAGTCCAGCAGCGTCCACTCGTACCGGGTGCGGGACATGATGCCCACCCGGTCGCCCGGCCGGACGCCCGCGGCGATCAGGCCCTTCGCGGCGGCGTGCACCTCGGCCAGGAACTGGACCGACGTCAACTCCTGCCAGTGGCCGTCCACCTTGCGGCTGAGCACGGCGACGTCCGGGTGCTCCTCGGCGTTCCGGTGCACCGGGTCGGCGAGGTTGCCGCCGCTCGGTACCTGGTAGAGGGCCGGAAGGCTGAAGTCGAGCAAGACTGCTCCTCGTTCGCGACGCTGCGGGACGGCAGGACGTTACTGCCCGGTAGGCAGCTTCGACCAGAGGGGTCGGCCCCGGTGTTCGAAGTGTCACACCCGGCCGGGTCCGACCAGGCCGTGACCGGGTCGTTCGAATGGCACCCTACGGCAGCGCGGCCCGACCCACCGGTAACATGACCGCCCGCAAGGCGCCCGCCCGTGCCACGGCCGCCCGCGGAGCGAGGCCCGCGCCGCCGGGCCGCGCACCGGTCGCGATAGCCTGCTCCGGGCGGACCGGGCCGAGCGCGCCCCGGCCGGACCGGCAGGCAGAGGGACGAGGCGGAGGGCCATTCCATGGCGGAGCACACCAGGTCGAGCATCACCATCGACGCGACCCCGGCCACGGTCATGGCCGTGATCGCCGACTTCGCCGCCTACCCGGCCTGGACCGGCGAGGTCAAGGAGATCGAGGTCCTGAAGACCGGTGAGGACGGCCGCGCCGCCGAGGTCCGGCTGCTGCTCGACGCCGGCGCCATCCGCGACGAGCACGTCCTCGCCTACACCTGGGACGGCGACCGCGAGGTCTCCTGGACCCTCGTCCGCAGCCAGATGCTCCGCTCGCTGGACGGCTCCTACACCCTCGCCCCGCTGGCCGGCGGCCGCACCGAGGTGACCTACCAGCTCGCCGTGGACGTCAAGATCCCGATGCTCGGCATGATCAAGCGCAAGGCCGAGAAGGTCATCATCGACCGCGCCCTGGCCGGCCTGAAGAAGCGCGTCGAGGACACCGACGGCAAGAAGCCCGCCCAGAGCTGACACCACCGAACGGGGGGAGGACGGCATGACGGCGACACGCACCATCCTGGTCAGCGGCGACGCCGGCGCGCCCACGGTGGCCGCCGCCACCGCACTGCACGCCGCCCGGCGCGGCCACCGCACCTGGCTGCTGGCCGCCGACGATCCGCACCGCGCCCTGGACTCCGCCCTCGGCACCCGGCTGGAGCCCGAACCGCTGCTGTACGCCCCGGGCCTGACCGTCTCCCGGATCGACGAGCAGGCCGCCTTCCGCTACGCCGTCGGCGAGCTCACCGGCCGGCTCAAGCCCGCCCTCGACCTGCTCGGCGCCGAACAGCTCGACCCCGAGGAGCTCACCGCCCTCCCCGGCATCGCCCGGCTCGCCCTGCTGCGCGCCCTGCCCGCCGCCGACCAGGACGTCCTGGTGGTGCTCGCCCCGCCGCCCGCCGAACTGATCGCCACCCTCGCCCTGCCCGAGCAACTCGCCCGCTACCTCGACCGGCTCGTCCCCGAGCAGCGCCAGGCCGCCCGGGCCCTGCGCCCGCTGCTGGCCGGGCTGGCCGGCGTCCCGATGCCCGCCGACTGGCTGTACGAGGGGCGCACCAAGGCCGCCGCGGCCCTCGCCGAGTCCCGTGCCGCGATCACCGACCCCGGCACCAGCGTCCGGCTGGTCGTCCCGGCCGACGGCCACCCGTACCGGGAGCTGCGCCGGATCAGGGCCGGGCTCGCGCTGCACGGGCACCGGCCGGACGCCGTGGTGGTGCACGGCGCGCTGCCCGAGGCCGCCGCCGCCTCACCCGACCCCTGGCTGGCCGCCCTGGCCCGCCGCCGGCAGGAGGAGCTGACCGGGCTCGCCGCCGAGACCGACGCCCCGGTGCTGGTCACCGGCCTGGCCGAGGCCACCCTGGAGGACGTCGCCGACCGGCTCTACGGGGACGCGGACGGGCCCGAGCGGCTCGCGCCCGAGCCCTGGCCGGTCGAGGACCGGCTCGCCGAGGAGGGCCTGCTGGTCTGGCACCTCGACCTGCCCGGCGCCGACCGCTCCGAGCTGGACCTGGTCCGTCGGGGCGACGAACTGGTGGTCGGACTCGGTACCCACCGCCGGGTGCTCACCCTGCCGTCCGCGCTGCGCCGCTGCACGGTGGCCGGGGCGGGGCTGCAGGAGGGAGTGCTCTCGGTGCGGTTCGCGCCCGACCCGGCGCTCTGGCCCCGGGGCTGACGGGGGCTCGGCCGGGGGGGCGGGCGTTCGACGCGGCCCTCGGCGGGCGTCCGGCGGGCGTTCGGCGGCTTTTCGGGCCGCCCGGCCGGTCGGGTAGCGTCGGGCCGGAGGGCCGCGGGGTGCGGCCACGGCTGAGGAGGCGCCCGCGATGACCAGCACCGACGACCGCACCGAGCCCGGCGACGACCGCACCGAGCCCGACGACGACCGCACCGAGCCCGGCGACGGACAGGACGGCGGGCACGGCGGCCAGGGGAACCCGTTCGGGCCGGAGCTGGGCCCGCTGGTGGACGAGGTGCGCCGGTTCGCCGGGGCGCTCGGCGAGAAGGCCCAGGAGGCGAGCGCCACCACCCTGATCACCCTCTCCGGGCTGGCCGACCGGCTGCGCACCCAGCAGCCGGAGGTCTACTCCCACCTCGCCGCCGCCGGCACCGGGCTCGCCGCCGCGGGCTCCGAACTGCTGGCCGCCTACCGCGCCGCCGTGGCCGGGCACGAGAGCCGCTGGACCGCCGGGCCGGGCGCGCCGACCGAGAAGATCGACCTCGACGCCGACTCCGACGCCGCCCCCGGCGCGGACCGTGGTGCCGGCCGTGGCGCCGGCTTTGACGAGGCTGACGGGCCGTCCGCCAAGCAGTGAAACCGTAACTTTCGGAGGGTGATCGCGCTGCTCTCATACGTCACGAAGGAGGAGATTAGATACGACTTTTGAAGCTTCGCGGCCCGGTTTCCCCAAGATTGTCTTCGGATAATGTATGCGAGGCTGTATACGGGGGCCGGGTTGGGCGGTAGCGTTCCGTCCAGCGGAACGAGTGAATAGCTGAGGGACACATGGCTCTGACCATCGGCGTCGATGTCGGCGGGACCAAGATCGCGGCAGGCGTGGTCGACGACGCGGGCGCGATCCTGGCCCGGACGAGGGTGCCCACCCCGGCCGATCCGCAGTGGGCGGTCGACGCCATCGCGCAGGCGGTGCGCGAGCTCAAGGAGGAGCACCCCGACGTCACGGCGGTGGGTGTCGGAGCCCCCGGCTTCGTCGACAGCAACCGTTCCACGGTGATCTTCGCCCCCAACATCGACTGGGAGAACGAGCCGCTGCGCGGGCGGATCGAGGAGCTCACCGGCCTGTCCACCGTCGTCGAGAACGACGCCAACTGCGCGGCCTGGGCCGAGTTCCGCTTCGGCGCGGCCGCCGACCACCGCGACATGGTGCTGATCACCGTCGGCACCGGCATCGGCGGCGGCATCGTCCTGGACAGCCGGCTGCACCGCGGCCGCTTCGGCGTGGCCGGCGAGATCGGCCACCTCAACATGGTCCCCGACGGCCTGCTCTGCGGCTGCGGCGGCAAGGGCTGCTGGGAGCAGTACGGCTCCGGGCGCGCGCTGCGCCGCTACGGCCGGGAGAAGACGGCCGCCGACCCGCAGCGCGGCCACCGGATGCTGGAGCTCAACGACGGCGTGGCCGAGACCATCCGCGGCATCCACATCACCCAGGCCGCCGAGGAGGGCGACCCGCTCGCCCTGGAGTGCTACGCCGAGCTGGCCGACTGGCTGGGCCGCGGCATGGCCGACCTCGCCGCGCTGTTCGACCCGGGCGTCTTCGTGCTCGGCGGCGGCGTCTCCGACTCCGGCCGGCTGCTGCTCGACCCGGTCGCCAAGGCCTTCGAGCACTACCTGACCGGCGGGGTGCACCGCCCGCGCGCCGAGGTCGTGCTGGCCTCGATGGGCTCCGCCGCCGGCATCGTCGGCGCGGCGGACCTCGCCCGCGTCCCGTAACCGCAGCCTCCCCCTTGCGCCTTCGGCCGCGGGGGAGAACTCCTCGAGCCCGCCGGCGGCGGTGCGACCGGGCCCCGACCGATCCCGGACGCACCGCCGCCGTCGCACGTCCCGGCCCGGCCGCGTACGGTCGGATCGATCCGGTGACCGCCCAGGGGAGGACCATGAGCGCCGCGACCACGAACGCCTCGACCGAGAACGCCGGCCCGAGCGCGGACGCCCCCGCGGCCGAGGCCGCCGCGAGGCCCGCACCGCTGCCGCCGCCCGGCCCGGGCCGGCTGCGTCTGCTCAGCTACAACATCCGCTCGCTGCGCGACGACCGGCGGGCGCTGGCCCGGGTGATCAGGGCCTGCGAGCCGGACCTGGTCTGCGTCCAGGAGGCCCCGCGCTACTGGCGGCCCGAGGGCCAGGCCGCCTGGCTGGCCCGGAGCACCGGGACGGCCGTGCTGGCCGGCGGCGGCCGCACCGCCGCCGGTCCGCTGCTGCTCGCCCGGCCCGGCGCGGTGAAACTGCTGGAGGTGCACGACCGGCTGCTGCCCAAGACCCGCGGCCTGCACGCCAGGGGCTTCGCCGGCGCGCTGCTGCGACTGCCCGGCACGGCGCCGTTCACCGTCACCAGCTGCCACCTCAGCCTGGACCAGGAGGAGCGCCACGGGCAGTTCGAGCTGCTGCTCGACCAGCTCGGCATCGCCGAACTCGGCGTCGTGGCAGGGGACTTCAACGAGCACCCGGACGGGCCGGGCTGGCGGCTGCTGGCCTCCCGGCTCCAGGACGGGTACCCGACCGCGCCCTGGGGAGGCGAGTTCACCTCTGTACCGGAGCGCCCCTACCAGCGAATCGACGCCGTCTTCGCCACGCCCGGGATCACCGTCCTCGGCTGCGGGGTGCCGCACGGGCTGCCCGGCGTCACCGAGGCGGACCTGCGGGCCGCGACCGACCACCTGCCGGTGCTCGCCGTCCTCGAACTGCCGATCGTCCCGTTGAACGGTTAGGGCCTGTCTCTTGGATTTTGTCGGATCAGGGCGCGGCAAGGATCCAAGAGACAGGCCCTAGACGACCGCGCCGTGGTCCGGGTCCTCCGGCTCGTCCTCGTCCCGGTCCTTCATCCGCGCGACCAGGGTGACGAAGCCGCCGAGGAAGGCGGTGATCCCGACCCAGGCGGGCCAGCCGGAGATCTCCCGCCAGACCACCGCGTCGACCAGCAGCAGGGCAGGGCCGCCGAGCACCGCCAGCCAGGCGAACTTGGCCGTCACGTCGGCGGTCGGCAGCGGCGGGGGCTCCGGCGGGACGAAGTGGCCCTCGTCGGTCTCCTCGGCCAGCTCGAAGTCCCGAGGACCCGCGCCGCCCGCCGGCATCACCGGCCGGCCGGAGCGGGGGCGGGGCTTGGGGGCGAGGTCGGAGAGGTCGTCCTGGTCGCCGCGGCCGCCGTCCTGGTAGCCGCCCTTGAGCTCGTTCTGCGCCCGGAGGTTCTCGATCTCGGGCCAGTTCGGGTTGTTGAGGTCGACCGGGTCGTCGAACTGGGCGACCAGCGCGGCGAAGATCTCGTCCTGCTCGGCCTGGCTGCGCTCGGGCGCGCGGCGCGGACGGCGCTCGGCGGGGGTCGCGGGGGGCTCGGTGGCGTCCTGCGCGGAGCCCTCGGTGGCGTCCTTGACGGCGTCCCGGACGGGCGGGGGCGTCGGGGAGCCGCCGTCCGCTCCGCTACGGTCCGCCGGCACACCGCCCGGGGCAGCGGCGTTCGTCCCGCCGTCCTTGGTCGCGCCGTCCTCGCGGGGAGTCTCGTCCCCGCCGCCCGCCGTGCTGCTCTCGTGCACTTCCGGCCCTTCAGCCATGGTGGTCGTCGGATTCAACCCGGATGACGCCCGCCGCGTGCGCGGGAGCCAGCCGTCGGATGAAGTCCTGGCTGGCCGCGAATATTTCCGCCGCGTCGTGGTCCAGCGTCGCGACGTGGAAGCTGCGCTGGCACAGCCGCTCCGCCACGTCCGTCGAGGATATCCGGGCCAGTACCAGTTCGGAGTTGGCCGGCGAGACGACGTGGTCCTGCGGGCTGTGGAAGAGCAGCACCGGCTGGGTCACCTCCGGCAGCAGCCCCTGGACCTCCCGCCACAGCCGGCTCAGCGACCAGGCGGCGTGCAGCGGGGTGCGGTCGTAGCCGACCTCGGCCGCGCCCGCCCGGGCGATGTCGCCCGCGACCCCGGGCAGGCTGGGGACCAGGTGGCGCAGCACCGGCAGCAGCACACTCGCGGGGGTGTCCGAGCGCACCGACGGGTTGACCAGCACCAGGCCGGAGACGGTCGGCCCGTGCAGCGCCGCGAGCCGCAGCGCCAGCCCGCCGCCCATCGACAGCGCGCAGACGAAGACCTGCTCGCACTCCTCGGCGAGCGCCAGCAGCTCGCGCTCGACCTCCGCGTACCAGTCCTCCCAGCGGGTGACCTGCATGTCCTGCCAGCGGGTCCCGTGCCCGGGCAGCAGCGGCAGCGAGACGGTGTGGCCGGCCGCCGCCAGCTCCTCGGCCCACGGCCGCAGCGACTGCGGCGACCCGGTGAAGCCGTGGCAGAGCAGCACTCCCACCGGTCCGCCACGGTGGCGGTACGGCTCGGCACCGGGCAGCAACGGCATGGCGGACTCCTTCGCGGGCGGGTGGCGCTGGGGGAGGGACGCTGGAGGGGAGGTGCTGCGGAACCGCATCGTCCCACGCGCCGCGCCGGGTCGTACACCCCCTACGGGCGGGCCCGGGCACCGGCCCTCCGGCGGGGCCGGGCGCGGCGGACGGCCGCGGGGCATTAGGATCGACCGGTCCGCATAACAGGAGGCCCGGGTTGTTCTACCGACTGATGAAGATGATCGTCGCGCCATTGCTTCGGATCTTCTTCCGGCCCTGGATCGAGGGCGAGGAGAACATCCCCGCCGAGGGTGCGGCGATCATCGCGAGCAACCACCTGTCCTTCTCGGACTCGTTCTTCTTCCCCGCGCTGATCAGGCGTCGGGTCACCTTCATCGCGAAGGCCGAGTACTTCAACACCCCGGGCCTCAAGGGCCGGCTGACCGCCGCGTTCTTCAAGGGCGTCGGCCAGCTGCCGGTGGACCGCTCGGGCGTGCGCGGCGCCGGTGAGGCCGCGATCCGCAGCGCCATCGCCGTGCTGGACCGCGGCGAGCTGTTCGGCGTCTACCCGGAGGGCACCCGTTCGCCCGACGGCAAGCTGTACCGCGGCAAGGTCGGCGGTCTGGCCCGCGTCGCGCTGGCCACCGGCGCCCCGGTGATCCCGGTCGCCATGATCGACACCGAGAAGGTGCAGCCGCCCGGCCAGGTCGTCCCCAACTTCGGTATCCGTCCCGGCATCCGGATTGGCCGCCCGCTGGACTTCTCCCGCTACCACGGCATGGAGAACGACCGCTTCATCCTCCGTTCGGTGACGGACGAGGTGATGTACGAGATCATGCGGCTGTCCGGCCAGGAGTACGTGGACATCTACGCGACCGCCGCCAAGCGGCAGATCTCCGAGGAGAAGAAGAAGGCCGACGCCGAGCGCCGGGCCGCCGCCAAGGCGGAGAAGGCGGAGGCCGCCGAGGCCGAGAAGGCGGAGAAGGCCGAGAAGGCCGCCGAGGCGGGCGGCTCGGAGAAGTCGGAGTAGCCGGAGCAGGCGTCCGGGTGGCCGCGGTGCCACCCGGACGGTCCCAGGGGAGGGGCGGGGGCGGATGACGGACGACGGCGGCAGAGCCGGCGCGGTCGGCGGCACGGTGGCGGCCGGCGGCATGTCCGTCGAACTCCCGCTGTGGCGGGCGATCTCCTACTTCCGGGTGCTGGCCCTGTGCTACGCGCTGCTGCGGTACTTCAACTCGTACCTGCACTTCCTGCACCCGGTGGCCGGCTGGATCTTCCTCGGCGCGCTGACCCTGTGGACCCTGGCCAGCACCCGGGCCTTCGGCAACCCGCAGCGCTGCACCTGGTACGTCCTGGGCACCGACCTCACCCTCGCCGTCACCGGCATCGTGATGAGCGGGATGACCGACTCCCCGGCCAGGATCAGCCACGGCGCGCCCACCCTGCCGACCATCTGGGCGGCCGGCACGGTGCTCGGCTTCGCCGCGAAGGGCGGCTGGCGCCCGGCGGCGGCCTCGGGCTCGGTGATCGGCGTCGCCAACATCCTCGGCCACGGCGGTCCGACCGGCGACAACATCCACAACATCGTGCTGCTGATGGTGGCCGGCTGCGCGATCGGCTACGTGATCGAGCTGGCCCGGGCCAGCGAGGCCACCCTCACCCGGGCGCTCCAGGTCGAGGCGGCCACCCGGGAGCGCGAGCGGCTGTCCCGGGACATCCACGACGGCGTGCTCCAGGTGCTCGCCCTGGTCCAGCGCCGCGCCACGGAACCGGGCGGCGGACCGGGCCCCGGCGCGGGCTTCGCCGAGCTCGGCCGGCTGGCAGGCGAACAGGAGCGCGCGCTGCGGGCCCTGATGACGGGCGGTCCGCTGCCGGCCCAGCGCTCGCCGCTGGCCGACGCCGCCGGGCCGGCGGACCCGGACGCGCCGTGCGACCTCACCGCGCTGCTGCGCCCGTACGCGGACGAGCGGATCACCCTCTCCGCCCCCGGCACCCCGGTGCTGCTGCCCGGCCGGGCGGCGGGCGAGCTCGCGGCGGCGGTCGGCGCCGCCGTCGACAACGTGCGCAAGCACGCGGGGGAGCGGGCCCGGGCCTGGATCCTGGTCGAGGACGAGCCGCAGGCCGTCACGGTCGGCATCCGGGACGACGGCCCCGGGTACGCCCCCGGCCGGCTCGGCGAGGCGGAGCGGGCCGGCCGGCTCGGCGTCTCCCAGTCCATCCGCGGCCGGCTGCTGGACCTCGGCGGCACGGCCGAGCTGTACTCGGCGCCCGGGGAGGGCGTCGAGGTCGAACTGCGCGTCCCGAGGAAGGCCACCCGATGACCGACCAGCCGATGACCGATCAGCCGACCGCCGACCGGCCGGTGCGGGTGATGGTGGTGGACGACCACCCGATGTGGCGGGACGCCGTCTCGCGCGACCTCGCCGAGGCCGGGCTGGACGTGGTGGCCACCGCGGGCGACGGCGAGGAGGCCGTCCGCCGCGCCCGCGCCTGCACGCCGCAGGTGGTCGTGCTGGACCTCAACCTGCCCGGCCTGCCCGGCGCCGAGGTGTGCCGCCAGGTGGTCGCGCACGACCCGGCGGTCCGGGTGCTGGTGCTGTCGGCCAGCGGCGAGCACCAGGACGTGCTGGAGGCGGTGAAGTCCGGCGCGACCGGCTACCTGGTGAAGTCGGCCGGGCGGGAGGAACTGCTGGACGCGGTGCGCCGTACGGCCGTCGGCGACGCGGTGTTCACCCCGGGCCTGGCCGGCCTGGTGCTCGGCGAGTTCCGCCGGCTGGCGGCCGAGCCGGCCCCGGCCTCGGCGCCGGCCGCCCCGCAGCTGACCGCCCGGGAGACGGAGGTGCTGCGGCTGGTGGCCAAGGGGCTGTCCTACCGGCAGATCGCCGACCGGCTGGTGCTGTCGCACCGGACGGTGCAGAACCACGTGCAGAACACGCTCGGGAAGCTGCAGCTGCACAACCGGGTGGAGCTGGTCCGGTACGCCATCGAGCAGGGCCTGGACGACGAGATCTGAGGACCGGCCGAAGGGTGGCCGGGGCGCCTGGCCCGGGCGTGGCCGGGGGATCCGCCCCCGGCCACGCCCGTCGGCTCAGCGCAGCGCGGCCGTCGCCTCGCGCAGCAGGCCCGCCACGATGTCGACCCCGTCGCGGGTGAGCACCGACTCCGGGTGGAACTGCAGCCCCGCGAAGCCGTGCCCGCGCAGCGCGTGCACGTCGCCGGTGAGGGCGTCCCGGGAGACCTCGACGCCCTCCGCGGCGAGCCGCGCCGCGTCGGCCTCCGAGCAGCGCGCGGTGAAGGTGTTGTAGAAGCCGACCGTGCGCTTGCTGCCGAACAGGTCGATGCGCTCCTGCGCCCCCTGGTACGGGACGGCCTTGCGGCCCAGCGCGAGCCCGAGCTCGGCGGCCAGCAGCTGGTGGCTCAGGCAGACCGCGAGCAGCGGCGCGGTGCGGGCGCCGGAGCGGACGGCGGCCAGCGCGTCCGCGACGATCGGCCGCAGCACCGCCATCTTGGGGTCGTCCGCGAGCGCCGGGTCGCCCGGGCCGGGGCCGAGCACCAGCGCGCCCCGGTGCGCGGCGACCCGCTCGCGCAGCCCCGGCTCGTCGTACCGGGCCACGGTCACCCGGTGGCCGAGCGAGCCGAGCAGGTGGGAGAGCATCGAGGTGAAGGTGTCCTCGCCGTCCACGACCAGGGTCGGCTCGGCCTCGGTGATCTCGGCCGGCTGCTGCATCCGCAGCCAGAACGGCGCGAGGTCGGCCCGGCGGGCGTCCAGGGCGGCCTGCACCCGGTGGTCGTCGGCGAGCCGGGGCCCGACCGGGTGGGGGAGCCGGGCGGGCGCGGGCCGGGCGCCGATCGCGGTGAGCACCCCGGCGGCCTTGGCGTGGGTCTCGGCGACCTCGGACTCCGGGACGGAGTGGCGGACCAGGGTGGCGCCGACCCGGACGACCAGCCGGCCGGTGGCCGGGTCGATGTCGGCGGTGCGGATGCAGATCGGCGAGTCCAGCAGCTGCCCGCCGCTGGCGGAGCGGCCGATCAGGGCGAGCGCGCCGGAGTAGTAGCCGCGCCCGGTGGGCTCGTAGCGCCTGATCACGCGGGTGGCGTTCTCGACCGGGCTGCCCGTGACGGTCGCGGCGAACATCGTCTCGCGGAGCACCTCGCGGACGTCCATCGAGGTGCGCCCGCGCAGCTCGTACTCGGTGTGGGCGAGGTGGGCCATCTCCTTGAGCCGGGGCCCGAGCACCTGGCCGCCGAGGTCGCCGACCGTGCACATCATCTTGAGCTCCTCGTCCACGACCATGGTGAGCTCCTCCAGCTCCTTGGGGTCGTGCAGGAAGCGGAGCAGCGAGTCGAGGTCGGAGCCGCCGGTGGGATAGCGGTAGGTGCCGGAGATCGGGTTCATCACGACGGTGCCGCCGCTCTGCCGGACGTGCACCTCGGGGGACGCGCCGACCAGCACCCGACCGCCGGTGTGCACCAGGAAGGTCCAGTACGCGCCGCGCTCCTGCTCCAGCAGCCGGCGGAAGAGCGTCAGCGCGAGCTCGGGCCCGAAGTCCTCCAGCGTCGCGTGGAAGTCGCGCCGGATCACGAAGTTGGCGCCCTCGCCGTTGCCGATCTCGTCGCGGATCACCCGGCGGACGATCGACGCGTACGCGTCGTCGTCCACGTCGAACCCGCCACCGGCAAGTGAGACCGGCAAGTTCGGCAGGGCGTGGGTGAATTCGGCCAACGGGAGGGTGTGCTGCTCGGTCACCGAGAGGGCCTGCAGCGGGGTGCCGTCGTCGTGCGCCTCGAAGCCGCGCTCGCGGATCTGGCGGTACGGGACGAGCGCCAGCAGGTCGTGCACCGGGCCGCCGCCGGTCGGCGCGCCGCTGCGTACGGGCAGGTCGGCGAGGCGCTCGTAGCTGTCGACGGTGCCGATCAGCACCTCGACGGTGTCCGGGCTGAGCCGGGGGGTGCGGCGGTGCAGCAGGGCGAACGCGGGGGCGTCGGGGCCGGTGAGGCGGGAGAGCAGGTCGACGGCGGTGGTCACGGGAACGGCATCCTTCCGGGTGGACTGGCTGAGAGGCGGTGCAAGGTCCGCTCCCGGAGGGCCGTCTGCTCAGACGCCGACGGCCGCCCCGAGGGGCGGCCGTCGTGTTCGTCTAGGAACGCGTCGTCTGTGGGCCACCCTTGGGGGAGGCCCACCACCAGGAGTGGGTGTGGGGCGCGTGCATGGTTCGAGACTAGCGGATACGCCAGGACGGGTGAGGGGGATCACGCGTTTGTCCGAGATGTGTCTCATCCTTCGGGCAATAGTCACAAGTCACTCCTGTCACCACGTAGCCTTGCGGTGTGACCGCTACGACTGACACTTCGAGGGCTGCCCACTCCTGGCAGTCCCTGCCCGCGGCGCAGCAGCCTGAATGGCCGGACCAAGAGGCTCTGCGCAAGACCCTTGCCGAGCTCGCCTCGTATCCGCCGCTCGTCTTCGCCGGCGAGTGCGACCAGCTGCGCGCCCGGCTCGGAGCCGTGGCGCGCGGGGAGGCCTTCCTCCTCCAGGGCGGTGACTGCGCCGAGGCCTTCGACGGTGTCTCGGCGGAGCACATCCGCAACAAGCTGAAGACCCTGCTGCAGATGGCCGCCGTGCTGACGTACGCGGCCTCGGTGCCGGTGGTGAAGGTCGGCCGCATCGCCGGCCAGTACTCCAAGCCGCGCTCCAAGTCGACCGAGACCCGCGACGGTGTGACCCTGCCGGTCTACCGCGGCGATTCGGTGAACGGCTTCGAGTTCACCCCCGAGTCCCGCATCCCGGACCCGGAGCGCCTGAAGCGGATGTACAACGCGTCCGCCGCGACGCTCAACCTGGTGCGCGCGTTCACCACCGGTGGTTACGCGGACCTGCGCCAGGTGCACGCCTGGAACCAGGACTTCGTCCGCAACTCGCCGGCCGGCCAGCGCTACGAGCAGCTCGCCCGGGAGATCGACAACGCCCTGGCGTTCATGAGCGCCTGTGGCGTGGTGCCGGAGGAGTTCAAGGCGGTCGAGTTCTTCTCCTCGCACGAGGCGCTGGTCCTCGACTACGAGACCGCGCTGACCCGCGTGGACTCGCGCACCGGCGAGCTGTACGACGTCTCCGGCCACATGGTGTGGATCGGCGAGCGCACCCGGCAGCTGGACCACGCGCACATCGAGTTCGCCTCCAAGATCCGCAACCCGATCGGCGTCAAGCTCGGCCCGACCACCTCGGTGGACGACGCGCTCGCCCTGATCGAGAAGCTGGACCCGGAGCGCGAGCCCGGCCGCCTGACCTTCATCACCCGGATGGGCGCGGGCAAGATCCGCGACCACCTGCCCACCCTGGTGGAGAAGGTCACCGCCTCCGGCGCCAAGCCGGTGTGGATCTGCGACCCGATGCACGGCAACACCTTCGAGGCCTCCAGCGGGCACAAGACCCGCCGCTTCGACGACGTCCTGGACGAGGTCAAGGGCTTCTTCGAGGTGCACCGCGCGCTCGGCACCCACCCGGGCGGCATCCACGTGGAGCTGACCGGCGACGACGTCACCGAGTGCGTCGGCGGCGGCGACGAGGTCATGGTGGACGACCTGCACCAGCGCTACGAGACGGCCTGCGACCCGCGCCTCAACCGCAGCCAGTCGCTGGACCTGGCGTTCCTGGTGGCGGAGATGTACCGCGGCCAGTAGGCCCGGCGTCCGTCCGATGTGACGAAGGCCCCTCCGGATTCGGTGTTCCCGAGCCCGGAGGGGCTTTTTCGTACCGGTTTCGCCGGGTAAGGTAAGCCTCAGTGAACTAAGGCAGACCTTAGTCAAGATCCACTCCGCTTCACCCCCAGGAGACACCGCGATGTACGTGTGCATGTGCCATGCGGTCACCGAGGACCAGGTGAAGAAGGCGATCGACGGCGGTGCCGGCACCCCGCGCCAGATCGCGAAGGGCTGCCGGGCCGGCACCGACTGCGGGTCCTGCGTGCGCCGCATCCAGGCGCTGCTCGGCGAGCACGGCGCCCGCCCCTGCCCGACCGCCCGGCTGGCCGCGAAGCTCGGCCTCGCGGACCCGGAGGTCCCGGCGGCGGGGCCGACCGTGCCGGCGCCGGCCCCGGGGATCGCCCCGGTGGTCCCGCTGCGGGCGGCCTGAGCCCGGGGCCGTGCGCCCTCAGGACTCCGGCTGCTCGATGACCTGGGCGATGTAGAGCGCCTCGCCGAGCTTCTCCAGCAGCTCCAGCTGGGTGTCCAGGTAGTCGATGTGGTGCTCCTCGTCGGCCAGGATGTCCTCGAAGATGTTCGCCGAGGTGACGTCGTTCTTGGCCCGCATCACCACGATCCCGCGCTTGAGCCGGTCGATCGCCTCGACCTCGATCTGGCGGTCCGCCTCGAACATCTCCTTGACCGTCTGGCCGATCCGGACGTGGAACAGCCGCTGGTAGTTGGGCAGCCCCTCCAGGAACAGGATCCGGTCGGTGAGCGTCTCGGCGTGCTTCATCTCGTCGAAGGACTCGTGCCGGGTGTACTTGGCGAGCTTCGTCCAGCCGAAGTTCTCCTGCATCTTGGCGTGCAGGAAGTACTGGTTGATCGCGGTCAGCTCGGCGGTGAGCTGCTCGTTGAGGAACTCGATGACCTCGGGATCGCCCTGCATGGTGATGCCTCCTGCGCTCGTGCTGCCGGTGTGCTGCGCATCCTGGCACCGCTTTGGGAGGAAATTCCAGTAAGTTCACACTCACTAGGACATGTGTCGGAATATCCGATTCATGCCGAAACGTGCTGGTGGGCGGGCGACCGCCGGTCCGTACGGGCGGGGGCGCGAATCAGCGCGAAGGGGCGCGCGCCGAGGCCTGCCCGCCGTCTGTCACCATGGATCCATGGGTCAGTCGAAACACGAACCGCTTCCGCCGTCTGACCCCAGGCTCCCCCCGGGACAGCGCGCGCAGCGCGGCTGGCCCGCCCTGCACTACGGGCCGGTGCCCCGCTTCAAGCCGCTGACCTGGGACCTCCAGGTGTTCGGAGCCACCGCCTCGGCGGAGAAGCACAGCTGGGACTTCGACGCCTTCAACGCCCTGCCGCGCACCACCGTCGTCGGGGACCTGCACTGCGTGACCAAGTTCTCGGTGCTCGGCAACGAGTGGACGGGCGTGTCGGCCGCCGCCGTGCTCGACCTGGTGCCGCCCGCTCCCGGCGTCACCCACGTCATGGTCTGGGCCGAGTACGGCTACAGCGCCAACCTGCGGCTGGCCGACTTCGCCGACCCGGACACCCTGCTCGCCACCCACCGCAACGGCGAGGCGCTCACCGCCGAACACGGCTTCCCGGTCCGGCTGGTGGTGCCCCGGCTGTACGCCTGGAAGGGCCCCAAGTGGGTGCGCGCGGTGGAGTACATGCGGGCCGACCGGCGCGGCTTCTGGGAGGAGCGCGGCTACCACAACCTCGCCGACCCCTGGCGGGAGCAGCGCTACTCCTACCAGGAGGAGCCCGGCGACGGGCCGCTGCGCTGACCCCGTCCGGTTCTCAGAACAGCGAGAACTTGACCGTCACCGTGCTGCGCTGCGGGCGCCGCTCGCCCGCGGCCGGGCTCTGGCCGGACGACGTGACCGCGCCGAACACGTCCCAGCCGCTGGTCTGCATGGTGAAGCCCGCCGCCTGGAGCGCCTTCTGCGCCTCGTCCTTGCTCATCCCGGTGACGTTCGGGACCGGCACCATGCCCTTGCTGACCACCAGCGAGACCGCGGAGTTCTCCTGCAGCAGCTGCCCGGCCGCCGGCGAGCTGCTGATCACCGAGCCCTCGGGCACCGTGTCGTCGTAGGTCTCGGTCACGGTGCCCCTGGTCAGCTGGGCGCCGGTCAGCGCCGAGGCGGCGTCGGCGGCGCTCCTCCCGGCGAGGTCCGGCACCGCGATCCGCTTGGGGCCCTTGGACAGGGTGACGGTGACGCTGTCGCTCTTGCGGGTGCGCGCGCCCACCCCGGGGTCGGTGGAGATCACCTGCCCGGACGGGACGGACTCGCTGAACACCTCGACGAACTTCCCGTGCAGGCCCTCCCTGTCCAGGACCCGCTGCGCCTCGGCCCGGTCCGTGCCGAGCACGCCCGGCACCGAACCGTACAGCCCCTCGGAGATCCCGTAGGTGGCGCCGCCGATCGCCAGTGCCAGGGCGACCGCCGCGGCCGTCCAGATCAGCGGCCTGCGGGGCAGACGGCGGCGCGGCCGCCCCGGCCGGCGCCGGTGCACCGGGGTCGGCTCGTCGTACGGGCGCGGCTCGGCGAGCAGCTCGTCCATCAGCTCCGGCGGCATGTCCAGCACGCTGGTGCGCTCCGTCGGCGGCTCGTCGGCGGGCCGCGGCAGCGGCTGGATCACCGAGGTCGGCTCGCTGGTCGGGTAGCGCGGGCTGGGCCGGGTGGAGGCCGGCGGTTCGGCGTCCAGCTCGGCCGGGGCGAGGGTGCGGCGGACCCGCTGGACGGCGGCGAGCAGCTCGACCGCGTCGTACGGACGGGCGTCGGCGGACCGGGAGCAGGCGCCGGCCACGATCGCGTCCAGCTCGGGGCCCACGGCGGGGGCGACCAGCGAGGGGGCCGGGACGTCCTCGTGCAGGTGCTTGTACATGACCTGGACGGGGTTGTCGCCGGTGTGCGGGCGGTGGCCGGTGAGCATCTCGTACAGCAGGATGCCGGCCGCGTAGACGTCCACCCGCTGGTCGGTGGGGGCGTCCGGGAGGATCTGCTCGGGAGCCAGGTAGGAGACGGTGCCCAGGACGGTGCCGCCGGTGGCGGTGGTGGTCGAGGTGGGCGCGCCGTCGGCGGTGCCGAGCACCCGGACCAGACCGAAGTCGGCGACCTTGACCAGGCCGCCCTCGGTGATCAGCACGTTCTCGGGCTTGACGTCGCGGTGGACCAGCCCGGCCCGGTGGGCGGCGCCGAGCGCGGCCAGCACCGGCTCCAGCACGTCCAGCGCGGCCCGGACGGACAGCGCCCCGCGGTCGCGCAGCAGGTCGCGCAGGGTGCGGCCGGGCACGTACTCCATGGCGAGGAAGACGTGGCCGCCGTCCGCGCCCTGGTCGAAGACGTTGACCACGTTGGGGTGGGTGAGCTTGGCGACCGCCTTGGCCTCGCGGATGAAGCGGGCGGTGAAGCCCTCGTCCCCGGCCAGCGAGGGGTGCATCACCTTGAGCGCGACCACCCGGTCCAGGCGGGTGTCGGTGCCCCGGTAGACGGTGGACATCCCGCCGGTCGCGATGCGCTGCTCGACCCGGTACCGGTTGTCGAGCAGGCTGCCGATCAGGGGGTCGTGCAGTGCCATGTCCACCCGGTGAGTCTAGTGCCGCCGGGCGAAGCCGGGCCCGGAGGACACCGTCTCCGGGCCCGGCTGTGCCCTGCTTGTGACACGGCTTCGCGCCGCGGGGGCCGGTGCCGTGGGCGCGCCGGACGCTCAGAACGCGGGGTGCTCGCGGGTGTCCAGGTCGGCCCGGCCGGCCATCGCGGAGGAGGCCTCGGCGTGGAAGCGGCGCGGGATGCGGCCGGCCCGGTGGGCGAGCCGGCCCGCCTCGGCGGCGTGCCGCATCGCCTCGGCCATCAGTACCGGGTCCTGAGCCCTGGTCACCGCGGAGGCGAGCATCACCGCGGCGCAGCCCAGCTCCATCGCCAGCGCCACGTCGGAGGCGGTGCCGGCGCCCGCGTCCAGGATCACCGGGACGCCGGCGCCCTCCACGATCAGCTGGAAGTTGTGCGGGTTGCGGATGCCCAGGCCCGAACCGATCGGCGAGCCCAGCGGCATGATGGCCGCGCAGCCGACGTCCTCCAGCTTGCGCGCCAGCACCGGGTCGTCATTGGTGTACGGCAGGACGGTGAAGCCGTCGTCGACGAGCGTCTCGGCGGCGTCCAGCAGCTCGATCGGGTCGGGCAGCAGGGTGCGCTCGTCGGCGATCACCTCCAGCTTGACCCAGTCGGTGCCGAGCGCCTCGCGGGCCAGTCGCGCGGTCAGCACGGCCTCGCCGGCGGTGAAGCAGCCGGCCGTGTTGGGCAGCACCCGGATGCCGTTGCGGGTCAGCACGTCCAGGACGGAGCCCTGGGTGCCGGCGTCGAGCCGGCGCATCGCGACGGTGGTCAGCTCGGTGCCGGAGGCGAGCAGCGCGCGCTCCAGGACCTCCAGGCTGGGGGCGCCGCCGGTGCCCATGATCAGCCGGGAGGAGAAGGACGTCCCGGCGATGGTCAGAAGGTCGTCGGCCATGGTTCAGCCTCCCTGGACGGCGGTGAGGATCTCGATCCGGTCGCCGGTGTCCAGCGCCGTCGCGGGCCACGAACCGCGCGGCACCACGGCCTCGTTGAGCGCGGCGGCGACGCCGGTGTTGGCGGCGCTGACGGAGGCCACCACCTCGGCGAGGGTGGTCCCGGCGGGCAGTCGGCGGGGCTCGCCGTTGACGGTCAGGGTGATCTCGGTCGGGGTGATCTCGGTCGGGGCGGTCCCGTTCTGCGGGATCCCGGTCCGGGTGGTCTCGGTCATGCGGAGGCCTTCGTCGTGGAGCGGTCGGGGGAGAAGCGCAGGGGCGTGAACGGCCTTGCGAGCTCGGGGACTTCGCCGGTGGCCAGGTACTCGGAGACCAGGTCGGCGGTCACCGGGGTGAGCAGCACGCCGTTGCGGTGGTGGCCGGTGGCGGCGACCAGCCCGGGCAGCGAGGTCGGGCCCAGCAGTGGGGCGTTGTCCGGTGATCCCGGGCGCAGCCCGGCTGAGGTCTCCAGCAGCGGGAGTTCGGTGATCCCCGGGACCAACTCGTGGGCGTCGCGCAGGAGTTCGTACACCCCGCCGGCGGTGACGGTGGTGTCGTAGCCCTGCTCCTCGGTGGTCGCGCCGACCACCAGCTCGCCGTTCTCGCGCGGCACCAGGTACAGGTGCCGGCCGCGGACGACGGCACGGACGTTGCGGGACAGGAACGGACGGTAGGCGTCCGGGACGCGCAGCCGCAGCACCTGCCCCTTCACCGGGCGGATCGCGGGCAGCACCCCCTCGGGCAGGCCGGGCAGCCGGTGGCTGTGCGGGCCGGCGGCGAGCACGACCTGCTCGGCGCTCACCGTCTCCCCGGTGCTCAGGCGGGCGCCGGTCGCCCGGCCGTTCCCGACCAGCAGCTCGACGGCCTCGGCCCGGTGGAACAGGACCCCGGCGCCTTCGCAGGCGAAGACCAGGGCGTCCAGCAGCCGGCGGCCGTCCACCTGGTGGTCCTCGGCCACGTGCAGGCCGCCGCGCACCCCGGGGGCGAGCATCGGCTCCAGCTTGCGGGCCTCCCGGCCGGTCAGCCAGCCGGAGTCCAGGCCGAGCCGCTGGTGGAAGGCGTGCAGTTCGCGCAGTTCCGCGCGGTCGTCGGAGTCCAGCGCGACGGCGAGCGTGCCGCAGCGGCGGTAGCCGGTGTCCCGGCCGCCGCCGGCCTCGGTGAGCTCGGCGGCGAAGTCCGCGTACCGCTCGTTCGAGGCCATGCCGAGGCGCAACAGCGGCTCCTCGCCGTACTGCAGCTCGGTGACCGGGGCGAGCATGCCGGCCGCGACCCGGGCCGCGCCGCCGCCGGGGGAGGGGTCGACCACGGTCACGTTCCGCAGGCCGCGCTGGGCGGCGCGCCAGGCGACGGCGAGGCCGATGATGCCCCCGCCGATCACCAGCACGTCGGCGTGGGCGGGCGATGGCAAGCGTGACAAAGCTGCTCTTCTCCCTTCGCCGGTATGACCCGGATCAGGTTCGGACGGTCGCAGGCCGTGTCAGCCCGCCTCTCAGCCCGGTCCGCCGGGCTCCCGTGTGGTGCCCCCACCTTAACGCCGGGGGTCGGCCCGGCCGAAGGCCCGTACGCAGGGTGGACAGCGGTGTGGGCGGTGGGACCCGCCCGGCCGCAGGCCCGTACCGGAGAGGGACCGCCCGCACCTCCCGGCCCACCCCCGGCCGCCGGTCGGCCGCTGAGTACAGTGACGGGCGTGGCAGAGCTGAGCGGAACGGATCAGGTGGTCGTCGTCGGAGCCGGGCTGGCCGGGGCGCAGTGCGCCCTCAAGCTGCGGCAGGGCGGTTGGCGGGGGCGGATCGTGCTGGTCGGCGAGGAGCCGCACGCGCCGTACGACCGGCCGCCGCTCTCCAAGGACGTGCTGCTCGGCAAGGCCGACTCCACCGCCCTGGGCATCGACTACGGGCAGCTCGACATCGAGCTGCTCACCGGCCGCCGCGCCACCGGCCTCACCCCCGGCGTGCTGCACACCGACGGCGGCGACCTCCCGTACGGCTCGCTGGTGATCGCCACCGGCGCCGTGCCGCGCGCCCTGCCCGGCGCCGAGCGGGCGCACCTGCTGCACACCCTGGACGACGCCCTGGCGCTGCGCGCGCTGCTGCGCCCCGGGCTGAGGCTGGTGCTGGTCGGCGCGGGCTGGATCGGCGCCGAGGTGTCCACCGCGGCCCGCGCGGCAGGCTGCGAGGTGACGGTGGTCGAGGCCGGTCCGGCGCCGCTGCCCGGCGCGCTGCCGACGGAGATCGGCTCGGCGATGGCCGCCTGGTACGCCGCGGCCGGGGTCGAGCTGCACTGCGGCGTCGGCGTGGCCGCCGTGGAGCCCGGCGCGGTGCTGCTGGCGGACGGCTCGCACCTGCCCGCCGACGAGGTGGTGGTCGGCATCGGGGCCCGCCCCGCGACCGGCTGGCTGGCCGGCTCCGGGGTCGAGCTGGACGCGACCGGCGCCGTCGTCGTGGACGGGCGGCTGCGCACCTCGGTGCCCGGCGTCTTCGCGGCCGGCGACTGCGTCAGCTACCCGTCGGCCCGGGCCGGCGCCCGGCTGGCCGTCCAGCACTGGGACCACGCCCTGCAGTCCGGTGAGGCGGTGGCCGCCGCCGTCCTGGGCGCGGACGCGCCGGACTACGACCCGGTGCCGTACTTCTGGTCCGAGCAGTTCGGGCGGATGGTCCAGTACGCCGGCCGGCACGCCGAGGGCGACGTGCCGCTCTGGCGCGGCGGTCCGCAGGACGCCGAGTGGTCGGTGCTCTGGCTGCGCGACGGCGTGCCGAGCGCGCTGCTGACCGTGGACCGGCCGCGCGACCTCACCCAGGGGCGCAGGCTGATCGAGCGCGGCACGGCGCTGGATCCGGCCCGCGCGGCAGACCCGTCGGTGCCACTGAAGGCGGCCGTGGCGTAGGGCCATGTGCGCGGTGGGCCGTGGAGGTGGCAGTCTGGTGCCGTGAGTGAGATCGATGCCAAGACTGAAGCCCTGGTCCCCGAGTGGCTGTACCTGCCCGACATCTCCGAGCGGTGGGGTGTGCTGGTCACCGAGGTCCGCAACATGGTCAAGCAGGGTGACCTGATCGCGGTCCGCCGCGGTCCCAACAAGTCCCTGCAGGTCCCGGCGGCCTTCATCGACGAGACCGGCCCGGTCAAGCACCTGGTCGGCCTGCTGACCGTGCTGCGGGACAGCGGCTTCTCCGACGACGAGATCGTCGAGTGGCTGTTCACCGAGGACGAGTCGCTGCCCGGCAGCCCGATCCAGGCGCTGTGGGAGAACCGGGCGACCGAGGTCAAGCGCCGCGCCCAGGCCATGGCGCTGTGATGACGGACCCCCGTGCCGCCCTCGCCGACGCCCGGCTGTACCTGTGCACCGACGCCCGTCGGGAGCAGGGCGACCTCGCCGAGTTCCTGGACGCGGCGCTGGCGGGCGGGGTGGACGTCGTCCAGCTGCGCGACAAGGGCCTGGAGGCCCGGCAGGAGCTGGCGGCCCTGGAGGTCTTCGCCGACGCCTGCCGCCGGCACGGCAAGCTGCTGGCCGTCAACGACCGCGCCGACGTCGCCCACGCGGCCCGGCCGGACGTGCTGCACCTCGGCCAGGACGACCTGCCGGTACCGGCCGCCCGGGCGATCCTCGGCGAGGACGTGCTGATCGGCCGCTCCTGCCACGCCGAGTCCGAGGTGGACGCGGCGATCGCCGAGCCCGGCGTGGACTACTTCTGCACCGGCCCGGTCTGGCCGACCCCGACCAAGCCGGGCCGCCCGGCCCCGGGCCTCGGCCTGGTCTCGTACGCGGCGAAGCAGGCCACCGACCGGCCGTGGTTCGCGATCGGCGGGATCGACCTCGGCAACCTGGACGAGGTGCTGGCCGCCGGCGCCCGCCGGGTCGTCGTGGTGCGGGCGATCACCGCCGCGGCGGACCCGGGGGCGGCCGCCGCCGAGCTGTCCCGCCGGGTGCGCGCCGCGCTCTGACCGCCCGGATCCGCGGAACCCGCCGGATCCGCCCGGATCCGCGGGGCCCCGCTCCGAACCGGTAGGACCCGCCCGAGGCCGTCGCCGTCCGTCAGTACTTGCGGACGGTGGCGGCCTCGGCCAGTGCCAGCAGCACCGTACGGGCCCGCCCGTCGGCGAGCGGCGCCGCCTCCAGCGCGGCCAGCGACTGCCGCATCAGCTCCTCGATCCGGCGTTCCACCACCTCCGGCGCGCCGCTGCGGGCGACCAGCGCGCGCAGTTCGGCGACCTCGGGGGCGGCCAGGTCCGGTGCGCCGAGCCGCTCGTCCAGGTGCCGGGCGTCGGCGGCCGACAGGCCCCGCATCGCGTGGGCGACCAGCAGGGTGCGCTTGCCCTCGCGCAGGTCGTCCCCGGCCGGCTTGCCGGTGACGGCTGGGTCCCCGAAGACGCCGAGCAGGTCGTCGCGCAGCTGGAAGGCCTCGCCCAGCGGCAGCCCGAACGCCCCGTACGCCTCGACCAGCTCGGGGCCGGCGCCCGCCAGCAGCGCCCCCACCTGGAGCGGCCGCTCGATGGTGTACTTCGCGGACTTGTAGTGCAGCACGGTCTGCGCGCGGTCCAGCGCGCCCTCGTCGGTCGAGTCGCCGGCCACCGGCTCCAGCACGTCCAGGTACTGGCCGAGCATGACCTCGGTGCGCATCAGGTCGAACACCGGCTTGGCGGCCAGGACGGCGGCGGGCTCCAGGCCGGAGCGCAGGAAGAGCTCGTCGCACCAGATCAGCAGCAGGTCGCCGAGCAGCACCGCGGCCGAGGTGCCGTACTGCTCGCGGTCACCGCGCCAGCCGTTGTCGCGGTGCAGCGCCTCGAAGCGGCGGTGGACCGAGGGCAGGCCGCGGCGGGTGTCGCTGCGGTCCATCAGGTCGTCGTGGACCAGGGCGCTCGCCTGGAGCAGCTCCAGGGCGGCGGCCGCGTTGGCGATCGCCTCGCCGGTGGCGCCCCCGGCCGGGCCGCCGGCGCCGCGCCAGCCCCAGTAGCAGAACGCCGGGCGCAGTCGCTTGCCGCCGTCCAGCAGGAAGTCGCGCAGCGCGTCGGCGGCGGGGGCCAGCCGGGGCGAGATCTTGTCGAGCAGCACGGACTGGTCGTCCATGAACGCGGCGAGCGCCGCGTTGACGCGGGTGCGGACGTCCTCCACGTCAATGGGATTGGCCGCACTGCTGGCCGCACTGATGGCCGAACCGGGGTTGGCCGGCCGGGTGCTGGACGAGGTCACGATGGGGCTCCGCTGGTTCTCTGGGGTGCAGCAAGCGTAGCGGGGCGGCTGGGAACGGGCGTGCGAGCGGCCCCGCCGGGGGCACGTGGGAGGCGCCGCGGAGAGCCCTACCGGGGTGAACCGGAGCGCCGTCCATCAGTTGTCTCAATAGATGGAATCCGATGTCCGGCCCCTCCGACCGCCGGATAGCCTGCCAGCATGGCACTCGGCATCGCTTCCACGAGAACGGATCGCGCACTGACCGTGCGCGAACTCCTGGCGGCCGGCAAGCGCTCCTTCTCCTTCGAGTTCATGCCGCCGCGCACCGAGGTCGGCGAGCAGAAGCTCTGGGACGCCATCCGCCGGCTCGAGCCCCTCGACCCCAACTTCGTCTGCATGACGTACGGCGCCGGCGGCTCCTCGCGCGAGCGCACCGTCAACATGGTCGGCCGGATCGCCACCGAGACCACCCTGACCCCGGTCGCCCACCTCACCGCGGTGGACCACTCGATCGCCGAGCTGCGCAACATCATCGGCCAGTACGCCGACCAGGGCGTGCGCAACGTCCTCGCGGTCCGGGGCGACCCGCCCGGGGACCCGATGGGCGAGTGGGTCAGCCACCCCGACGGCGTCACCTACGCGTACGAGCTGGTGGAGCTGATCAAGGGCATCGGCGACTTCTGCGTCGGCGTCGCGGCCTCGCCGAACATGCACCCGCGCTCCACCGACTGGGACGAGGACATCCGGCACTTCGTCGCGAAGATCCGCTCCGGGGCCGACTACGCGATCACCCAGATGTTCTTCGAGGTGGACGACTACCTGCGGCTGCGCGACCGGGTGACGGCCGCCGGCTGCGAGGCGCCGATCATCCCGGAGATCATGCCGGTCACCAACGCCAAGCAGCTGGAGCGCTTCCCGCAGCTCAGCGGCTCGGCCTTCCCGGCCGACCTGGAGGCCCGGCTGCGGGCGGCCATCGACGACCCGGCGGCCCTGCGGGCCATCGGCATGGAGCACGCCACGGCGATGGCCGAGCGCCTCCTCGCCGAGGGTGCGCCCGGTCTGCACTTCATCACGCTGAACCACTCGACGGCGACGCTGGAGATCTACCAGAACCTGGGGCTGCACCAGCGCTGACGCCGGGTGTTCACGAGCCCGTCACCGTACCGGGGTGGCGGGCTCGGTCGTGTGCGGCCGGTGTCCGGGGGCCGGGGAACGCGATGCGGTACCCCGGCCGTTGAACCGGTACAGTCGCCGCACACGCGCGGCGCACACGCGCGGGCACGCGACTGGAGGTAGCGGGCGGATGGGCATCGGATACCTGCTGCTGTACGCCGCGTTGGCGGTGGTGGCGCTCTGGCTGGTCGCGGAGGTGTTGCTGCAGAACCGGGCTCCGGTGCACTGGCGGGTCCTGGCCCTGGTCGGCTTCCTGGGCGTGGCCGTCGGGATGATCCTCGGCTCGGTCGTGGTGATCGGCGCCGGCGCCGCACTGTTCGCGGTCGGCCAGACCTTCGTCACCCTCTCGGTCAAGCGCGGCTACCAGACCGGCTGGTCCCTGCGGAAGCCCGACGGCAGCCTGCCCGGACCGCTCGCCAAGGTGCCGCTGCTCGGCGCCCTCACCGGCGGCGTCGCCGCGGTGGCGGCCGCCGCGGCCACCCGGAAGCGGGTCGGCGAGGTCAGCGCCGTCGAGGAGACCCCGGAGCCCCTGCCGGTGCCCGACGAGGTGCCGGAGGTCGAGCAGACCGCCGCCTTCGAGATGCAGGAACTCGCCCAGGACGGCGTCTACGCCTCCGCGTACTACGAGCAGCAGCCGCAGGTCCAGCAGCAGCCCCAGGACCCGTACGCCGGCGCCTACCAGGCCGGCTACGACCAGCAGCAGTGGCAGACCCAGCAGCAGCCCGCCTTCGGCTACGAGCAGCAGCCCTACGAGCAGCCGTCCTACGACCAGCAGTCCTACGGCGGCTACCCCCAGCAGCAGCAGGACCCGTACGGCGGCTACCCGCAGCAGGACCCGTACGCGGGCTACCAGCAGCCGCAGCACCAGCAGGCCTGGGACCAGCACGCCCAGCCCCAGCCCCAGCCCCAGCAGGAGTGGCAGCCCCAGCCCGACCCGAACGTCCAGGGCATCCCGCAGCAGCCGACGTACGACCAGAACCACGGCTACCAGCAGCACACCTGGCACCAGGGCTGACCCTAGGCCGGGCCGATCAGCCCGGCGGTGATGCAGGCCGACATGCCGACCCGGGCGAGGCCGCCGCCGGGGTGGGCGTTGCCGCCGACCAGGTAGAGCCCGGGGACGGGGGACTCGTTGGCGGCCTTCAGCCAGGAGCCCCCGGAGCCGGCCAGGGCCGGGCGGGCGACCGCGCCGCCGAGGGCTCCGGTCTCCCGGCGGGTGTCCTCCGGGGTGCGCACGACCCGCCACAGCACCCGCTCGCGCAGGCCCAGGCCGGCCGCGTCCACATGGGCGAGCAGGTGGTCGGCGTAGCGGTCGGCGACGCCCGGCGCCGTCCAGTCGAACTCGCCCTGGGCGGGGACGGTCGCGGTCAGCACCACGCTCTCGTGGTCGTCGTCGGGCCGCAGCTCCGGGTCGTCCGGGCGCAGCACCTGGACGGTGGGGCGCTCGCAGGGCGGGACGGAGAGGGTGAGGGCGTTCGCCTCGTCGGCCGGATCGGCCGCGTGCACCACCGTGCGGTGCGCGATGCCCGCCGGGCGGGGCCCGCGCAGCGCGAGCAGCACGCTGAACCGGCCGGGCACCTCCTGCGGCTCCCAGTCCCCGGCCGGCACCCCCGGCCACTCGGAGAGGCCGTGGTGGTACAGGGCGGCGGTGTCCATCGCGGAGACCACCAGGTCCGCGTCGATCCGGCCGCCCGCCGTCTCGACCCCGCGCGCCCGGCCGCCCTCGACGACCACCCGGGTGACCGGGGTGTCGAAACGGAACTCGACCTTGCGCAGCTCGCAGCGGCGGAACACCGCGTCCGCGAGCGCCCGCAGGCCGCCCCGGACGTACCAGACGCCGAAGGACTGCTCCATGTACGGCAGCACGGTGGCCCCGGCGGGCGCCTCGGCCGGGTTGAAGCCGTACCGGAGGGCCGACTCGAACAGCAGGGCGGTCAGACCGGGGTGGTCGCCGAGTTCGCGCGCGGCCACGTGCTCCAGGGACCACGGCCGCGCGCGGCGCAGCCGGGCCAGGCCGGTGCGCGGCGGGACGGGGTACGGGTCGGTGCCCAGCAGGGCCCGGTCGGCCGCGGACAGCACGCCGCGCTCGGCCGGCAGCGGCTCCTCCAGCAGCGGGCGGCGGGTGGCCTCCCAGACCGTCCGGCCGTGGTTCATCACCGCGCTCCAGCGGGCGCCGGAGCCCGCGCCGAAGGCGGCGTCCAGGGCCTGGCTGACACCGCCGCGGGAGGCGTTCGGCAGGGTGACGACGGTGCCGTCGGCGAACAGGTGCCGGCTCTCCGGGTCGACCGGGGCCAGCTCGACCAGTTGCTCCAGCGGCTCCTTCCCGGTCTTCAGCGCCAGGTCGCGGTAGACCGCGGGGAGGGCGAGCAGGCCGGGCCCGGTGTCGAAGGCGAAGCCCTCGCGCTCGTACCGCCCGACCATGCCCCCGTGGGTGCCGCCCGCCTCGCAGACCGTCACCCGGTGGCCGATGGTCGCCAGCCGTGAGGCCGCCGCGAGCCCGCTCATTCCTGCGCCGATGATGACGATCCGTGCCATGGCACCAGATCCTAGGACGACCCTTACGCGACTCCCGCCGCCCGGGCGGCCCGGCGCTCGCGACGGCGGGCCCGGAAGGCCCGGACCCTGCTGATCGCCAGCCAGACCAGCAGCAACCCGACGGCCAGGACCACGGCGGCCGCGGTGGCGGCCAGCCAGGGGTGGAAGATCGCCAGGGTGATCAGACCGGCCACCGAGAGGTCCTCCGCCAGGCTGACCACGATGTTGCTGGCCGGCTCGGGGGAGGTGTTGACGGCCATCCGCAGCGAGGCCTTCACCAGGTGGCTGACCAGCGCCGAGGTGCCGCCCATCGCGCCGGCCGCGACCTCGCTCAGCGAGCCGGGGTCGTTGCTCGCGATCAGCACGCCGACGGTGGCGCCGGCGACCGGCCGGATCACCGTGTGCACGGCGTCCCAGACGCTGTCCACGTACGGGATCTTGTCGGCCACCGCCTCCAGCGCGAACAGCACGCCGGCCACGACCAGCACGTCCGTGCGCTCCAGCGCCCGCGGCACCGAGTCCGCGTCGGCGAACCTGCCCAGCAGGCCGAGCAGCAGCACCACCGCGTAGGCGTTGACGCCGCTGGCCAGTCCGCTGGTGAAGATCAGCGGCAGGACCGTCATCTCGTCCCCCTCCTCGTCATCGCGTCCCCTCGTCGTCCGGTGGGGCCGGTCCGTGCCCGGCTCCGCCGTACCGTACCGGCAGCCGGGACGCGGCGGGCGCACCTCCCGGTTCCGGCGGCCGGCGGGCCGGGGCGGACTGAGTACGGATACTCAGATCCACGGTTGAGTACCTCAGCGGATGGCCGCCGACCTGCGCAGACGGGAGAGTGGAGGTACCCGGGAGGGCGGCGCGTCGGGCGCCGGGCCCACCCGGGCGGCGGATCCGTCCGTCCCCCGGAAGCGAAACGCCAGGGGGAGGCGGCGGACGGACCGCCACGGGGCTGGTCACGGTCCTCGCACCGCCGACACGGGGCGGCGGAGCGGGCCGGGGGGAGACCGGCCGTACGGGGGAGTCGCACCGCCGACCGTGGGATCGGCGGAGCGACGGCATGGCGGCGGCGCGGAACAGGGGGAGGACCGCGCCCGCCGCCTTACGCCGTTTCCGGAGCCTTTCCGGCCACCCTTGCCCGCTTCCGGCTCACCGGGGGCCCGGATTGTCAGTGCCGCCGTTCACGATGGAGACGCACGGACCACCCGGTCCGCGCGCTGCCTCGGAACGGGGGAGACCATGACCATCAGCCGTCCTGAGCCCGTCACCGCCCGCCTCCACTCCGCCGCCCTGCCGCTCTTCCCGGGTCCGTCCGCCGGACGCCCCGCCACAGCGGACGTCCACCCCGTGCTGCGCCGGGTCTCCGCGCCGCCGGCCGCCCTCGACCTGCTCGCCGACGCCCACCGCACCCTCGCCCGGGCCCGCGCCCTGGAGGACCCGCTGGAGCGCTACGCCACCGCCCACCTGGCCGCGCTGCGCACGGTGGCCGCCGTCCTGGCGGTGCGCGGCCGCCCGGAGAAGAGCCCGCGCCGCCGCAAGGCCATCCGCAGCGCCTGGGAGGTGCTGCCCGAGGTGGCCCCCGAGCTCGCCGAGTGGGCGCTCTACTACGGTGCGGGTGCCCGCCGCCGGGCCGCCGCCGAGGCCGGGATCAGGGGCGCCGCCTCGGCCCGCGACGCCGACGACCTGATCCGCAACTCCGCCCTGTTCCTGCGCCTGGTCGAGCGCCTGCTCGGCCTGCACGCCGCCCCGCCCCCGCCCCGGCTGCCGCCGGACGGCGGCGAGCCGCCGGGCGTGGGCGGGGTCCCCGCCGGGCCGGTCTAGGGCCTGTCTCTTGGATTTTGTCGGATCAGGGCGCGGCGTTGGGGTGCGTGCATCGCAAGGCGGAGGAGGGAGCCACTGCGGAGCATTGGCGACTGACGACAACGCGGCGAGGTGCGTGCCCCGGCGTCGTGGGCCCGGCAAGGATCCGAGAGACAGGCTCTAAGGTGGAGGCATCCTGATCGAACTGCACGTGCCAAGGAGCCCCACCTTGTACCCGACGCGTCCCCGCAGTGCCCTGCGTACCGCCGTGGTGTGGGAGGTGGTCCGGGCGGCCCTGGAGAAGCGGTCGGCCAAGCTGGACCAGCCGGTGCTCGACGTGGTCGACACCGGCGGCGGCACCGGGAACTTCGCCGTGCCGGTCGCCAAGCTCGGCCACCGGGTCACCGTGGTCGACCCGAGCCCGGACGCCCTGTTCGCGCTGGAGCGCCGGGCCGCCGAGGCCGGTGTGACGGACCTGGTGCGGGCCGTCCAGGGCGATACCCAGACCCTGCCCGAGCTGGTCGCCGCCGGCAGCGTCGACGCGGTGCTCTGCCACGGCGTGCTGGAGATGGTGGACGACCCGGCCGAGGCGCTCGGCAGCCTGGCGGGCACCCTGCGCGAGGGCGGCGTGGTCAGCCTGCTGGCGGCCAACCGCAACGGCGCCGTGCTGGCCCGCGCGCTGGCCGGCCACTTCAACGAGGCCCGCACCGTGCTCACCGCCGCCGACGGCCGCTGGGGCGAGCAGGACCCGATGCCGCGCCGCTTCACCGGCGAGGAACTGGGCCGGCTGGCCGAGGCCGCGGGCCTGCGGGTGGAGTCGGTGCACGGCGTACGGGTCTTCTCCGACCTCGTCCCCGGCGTGCTGGTGGACACCGAGCCGGGCGCGCTGGACGCGCTGCTGAAGCTGGAGGAGGCCGCCGCCGCGCAGCCCGCCTTCCACGCCGTGGCGACCCAGCTGCACCTGCTGGCCACCCTGGGCTGAGGCGCCCCTCCGGGCCCGCGCGCCCCTTCACCCACTCTCCCGCCGCCGGACGGCTTCTTCGCACTCCGTACGGCGGCGGTTCATGATCTTGAAGCCGTCGGTTCTCCCGGCCGTGATCCCGCCCCGCGCCGCCCGGTTCCGGCCCTGCCACGGCGCCCGGCGGCGAACCTGCCCAGGTCCGGGACGATTCCATCCGATCGGGCACTTGTCCGGGGCGTGGTGCGTTGACACCGGTGCGGCCGTCCCCGCACGAAGTGGCCCGTCCCACGCGGCGCCGACCACTCCGTAACGGGCCCACGGACCGTATGATCTGGGTAAAGCCGGAAAGCATGACAGCCGGACGCGTGGGGCATATGGACGACACGGGCCGGGTCCCCCACACGGGCGTCCGACCGTGTGCCCCAAGGCTGATTGGACTTGCCTCCCCGACCGGGGTGGGCGGACCGGTCGCACCCGCGACCGACGAGTAGGAGGACTCCGTGCCGCTCTCGGAGCACGAGCAGCGACTGCTCGACCAGATGGAGCGAGCGCTGTATGCCGAAGATCCCAAATTCGCGTCTGCGCTTGAGGGAACCGGGCTGCGCACCTACACCCGTCGGCGGGTCTACCTGGCCGTCGCCGGCTTCGTGGTGGGCATCGGCCTGCTGATGGGCGGCATGGTCGTGCCGGACCAGATCTGGGTCAGCGTCGTGGGCTTCCTGGTGATGCTCGGGTGTGCGGTGTTCGCCGTGACCGGCTGGCGCCGTGGGCCCGCCGGCCAGGGGGCCGGGGCCCGCCCGGCCGCCGCCCCGCGCCGCAAGGCCGGGATGATGGACCGGGTGGAGCAGCGCTGGCAGCGCCGCCGGGACGAGCAGACCGGGGGCTTCTGAGCCGCCCGGCCGATACGTGTGAAGCCGGGGCGGGCAGTCGATCGACTGCCCGCCCCGGCTTCGTGTCCGGACCCTCGTACCGGGACCGGACGCCGGAGTCAGGACTCCGGAGTGGACCGCTTGCGCCGGGCGCGCACCCGCCGCGCCGGCGCGGAGAGCGTCTCGACCATCCGCTCGACCGCGGTGCCGACCGCCGTCCGGGCCGCCCGCACCGCGTCGGAGATCCGCCACCACAGCTGCGCCGAGGACGGCGGCAGCAGCAGCGCCCGGGTCCGCCCGGCCCGCCCGGCCGTCGCCAGCATCCCCCGCCGGACGGTGCGGACGTCGGCGGCCAGCGGCTCCGTGGCGGCCTGCCCGGGCGGGGCGTAGAGCACCCGCTCGGTGGCCAGTGCCAGCCGGCCGGTGGCCGCCGCCGAGTCCGCGTCCAGCTTCGCCTTCTCGGTGATCCGGCGTGCCGCCGAGCGCGGGGTGCGTGACTCGTCCGGGGGAATTCCGAGGTCCCAGGCGGAGTCGATCAGTTCGTCCCAGGCAGCCAGCACCTGGGCGTCGGTCAGCTCCGCCGGTCCGCCGCCGGGCCCGCGCCGCCCGCCGCCGCCCAGCCGGCGGCGGCGCAGGGCGGTGCGCCAGAGCATCGGGACGAGCATGAGGGCGATCAGCACGAGCACCGCGGCCAGGGTGCCGAGCACCTGGCCGGAGAGCAGCCAGGACTCCTCGGCGGCCGTGGAGACGGCCTTGTCCTTGGTGCCGCACTCGCCCAGCTGGCGCTGCTTGGGGGTGCAGTCCGAGCTGGAGGTCGGCGCCGGGGCGGCCGACGCGGTCTGCGGGGCGGAGGTCGCCTGCTGGGTCGGCGCGGTGGTCGGGGCGCCGGACGTGTCGGTGTAGCGGGCCGGGACGCCGCGGCTCGGGGTCGGCTCGAAGCGCAGCCAGCCGTAGCCCGCGAAGTACAGCTCCGGCCAGGCGTGGTACATCCGGCCGGTCACCGAGTATTTGTCGCCGCCCTTGCTGTCGCCGGGGGTGAAGCCCACGGCCACCCGGGCCGGGATCTTGAGGACCCGGGCCATCGCCGCCATGGTGGAGGCGAAGTGCACGCAGAAGCCCCGGCGGTCCTGCAGGAAGACGGCGATCGCGTTGTTGCCGGTGCCGCCGTTGACCGAGGTGTCGTATGTGAAGTCCGGCCCGGTGAACCAGTTGACCAGTGCCGTCGCCCGGTCGTAGTCGTTCCGCGCGCCGGCCGTGACGGACTTGGCCTTCTCGGCGACCACCGGCGGCAGGTCGGCCGGGACGGCGGTGTAGTGCTCCCTGATGTCGGACGGCGCTGAGGCCGCGAGGCGCAGCTCGGTGGCGGTGGGCCGCAGGTCCAGGGCGCTGACGTGGTACTCCAGGCCGCGGATCGCCTTGTCGTTGGCCGGCAGGACGGTGCGGGTCAGCGGGTCGAGCTTCCAGTCGCCGCGGTTGGGGACCTGGACGGTGGCGGCCGGGTAGGGCATCGGCAGCCAGCTGCTGCCCCCCAGCTGCTCGGTGACCTTGAACTCGCCCTCGATCCGCGGGACCTGGGCGTTGCGCAGGCCCTCGGGGGTGGGCAGGGTCGCCGGGAGGTCGGTGACCGCGGTGCTGCCGAGCTTCCAGTTGGTGCCGTCGAACTGGTCGAGCGAGCCGGTCCGCAGGTAGATCTGGTCGGCCAGCGGGCTTTCCATGGTGTAGGTGAGCAGCTCCGCGTCGGTCGGCTTGGTGATCGCGGCCTCCAGGCTGACCAGCGGGTCCAGGCTGGTCGACAGGCTCCCGCCGGCGCGCTTGCCGTTCGATCCGCCGGAGCCGGAGTCCAGCAGTCCGGAGCTCCAGTTCGGCAGGACGACGGGCAGCAGCAGCGCCACCGCCAGGGCCAGCACGCCGACCTGGCGGCCGCCCGGGTTGACCTTGCCGGACTCTGCGGCGCCGCGCGCGCCGCCGTAGAACACCCGGCCCCAGCGGGAGACCCGGTCCTGGCCCTCGGCGAACAGCAGCAGCAGGTAGCCGACCGCGGCGGCGGCGAACCAGACCCAGCTGCTGTGCTCCCCGGCCAGGCCGTTGCCGACCGAGTACAGCGCCAGCAGCGGCAGCCCGGCCAGCGCCGAGCGCCGGTAGGTCACCGCGACGGTGTCCACCGCGACGGCGATCAGACCGACCGCCGAGACCAGGATCAGCCGCAGTCCGGCGCTGGGCGGAGCCGGGATGGCGTACTGCTGTATGTCGTCCAGGCCGGCACTGAAGACCTGGCCCAGCACCCGCAGGGTGGCCGGTCCTGGCAGCACCCCGCCGGCGCCGGCGAAGCCGAGCAGCATCAGCAGGAACAGCACCAGCAGCTGCCCGAGCGGCACCGTCCAGCGGTACAGCGGGGCGCGGCGCAGGCCCGCGCCGACCGCGGCGATCACGGCGACCACCAGGAAGGCGTGGGTGAGCCAGCCGCGGGTGGTGAGCAGCGGCATCATGCACAGCGCGGCGAGGGCGGTGGCCAGCGCCGAGTACGCGGTCAGTTTGGCCCGGGTGGTCACGCGCCGGCCTCTTCTCGGTAGGGGGCGGTCGTCCTGCTGCCGTCGGCGGCCCGCCACAGGTCCGGTACGGAGTCCCCGGCGCGCACCGGGATGACCGTCCAGCCGGACTCCCGCAGCTGCCGGACCCTGGCCTCGAAGTCGTCGCCGCCGGTGTGCGGGGCGAGCATCCGCAGGCCGGCCCAGGTGCCGGTGTCCAGCAGGAAGGCGATCGCCCCGCCGGCCCGGCTGCGCAGCCGGCCCAGCCGGGTGGCCTGGGCCTCGTCCAGCTCGCCGAGGACGGCGACCAGCAGGCCCTCGCCGCCGGCCCGCAGCGGGTCCTCGGCGCGGGAGAGGGTGCCGCCGTCGGACAGGTCGGCGACCGCGAGGGCGTCCAGGACCAGCCCGGAGGCGTCGGCGGTGCTGTGGCTTCCGCCCGCGCCCGGCCCGGGCACGGACTGCCCGGTGTCGGTGAGCAGCCGGGTCTGGTAGCCGCGCTCCAGCAGGTGCACGGCGACGGAGGCGGCGCAGCCGATCGCCCACTCGAAGGAGGAGGCGGGGCCGCTGCCCCGGTGGGCGATCTCCCGGGTGTCCAGCACGACGGTGGCCCGGGCCTGCTGGGGCTGCTCCTCGCGGCGTACCATCAGCTCGCCGTACCGGGCGGTGGAGCGCCAGTGCACCCGGCGCAGGTCGTCGCCGGGCCGGTACTCGCGCAGGATCACGTCGTCGTCGCCGGCCAGCGCCAGGGTGCGGCTGTGGCTCTCGCCCTGGCCGATCCACTCGCCGCTGAGCCGTACCGACGGCAGGGCCTGGACCTGGGGGACGACGGTGAGGACGTCGGAGGCGGTGAAGGCGCGGGTCACCTCGCACATCCCGAACGGGTCGGACAGCCGCAGCTGCAGCGGCCCGAGCGGGTAGCGGCCGCGCAGGTCGGAGCGGACCCGGTAGGAGACCTCGCGGTGGCCGCGCGGCTCGACCCGGTCCAGCACGAAGCGCGGGCGCGGCCCGAGCACGTACGGGACCTTGTCCTCCAGCAGCAGCACGCCGGTGGGCACCCGGGAGACGTTGTCGACCCGCAGGTGGACCCGGGCCTCCTGGCCGGCGACCGCCCGGCGCGGGCTGAGCCGGCGTCCGCTGGCCACCCGGTAGCGGGTGTTGGCGACCACCACCACGGCGGCCAGCGGCAGCGCGGCGAGCAGCACGCCGACGCGCAGCAGGGCGTTCTGGTCGAGCAGGTACGCGCAGACCACCGCGGTGACCCCGGCGGCGAGGAAGGACCGCCCCCGGGTGGTGAGACCGCGGAACCCGGCCCGCAGTCCCGATGCCGAGTCGGACTGGGCCACCTCAGCCCCTCCGGACGGCCGGGCCGCCCTGCGGGCGCGGCAGCGGCAGCCGGGAGATCAGGTCGGCCACGATCTGCTCGGAGGTGCGGCGGCTGAGCTGGGTCTCGGCGGTCGGCATCAGACGGTGCGCCAGGACCGGGACGGCGAGGCGCTGGATGTCGTCCGGGGTGACGTAGTCGCGCCCGTCCAGCGCGGCGGCGGCGCGTGCGGCCCGGACCAGGTGCAGGGTGGCGCGGGGCGAGGCGCCCAGGCGCAGCTCGGGGCTGGTGCGGGTGGCGCCGACCAGGTCGACGGCGTAGCGGCGGACCGGGTCGGCGATGTGCACACCGCGGACCAGGTCGATCAGCTTGAGGATGTCGGAGGCGTGCGCGACCGGCTGGAGGTCCTCCAGCGGGCTGGCGCCGGCGTGCACGTCCAGCATCGCGAGCTCGGCCTCGGGGCTGGGGTAGCCGATCGAGATCCGGGCCATGAAGCGGTCGCGCTGGGCCTCCGGCAGCGGGTAGGTGCCCTCCATCTCGACCGGGTTCTGGGTGGCCACGACCATGAACGGCGAGGGCAGTTCGTAGCTGGTGCCGTCGATGGTGACCTGGCGCTCCTCCATGGACTCCAGCAGCGCGGACTGGGTCTTGGGCGAGGCGCGGTTGATCTCGTCGCCGACCACGACCTGGGCGAAGATCGCGCCCGGGCGGAACTCGAAGTCGTGCCGCTGCTGGTCGTAGATGTTGGTGCCGGTGACGTCCGACGGCAGCAGGTCGGGCGTGAACTGGATGCGGCGCACGGTGCAGTCGAGCGAGCGGGCGAGCGCCTTGGCCAGCATGGTCTTGCCGACGCCGGGCACGTCCTCCAGCAGCAGGTGGCCCTCGGCGAGCAGGACGGTCAGGGCGATCCGGACGGCCTCCGGCTTGCCCTCGATCACGCTCTCGACGTTGGCGCGGACGCGGTCGACGACCGCGGCGAGCTCGGGGAGCCCGACCTGCCGGTACCCGTTCGCCCTCTGCTTCTCGTCCCCCGCAGGACTGCCGAGACCGGCCTGGTCGTTGTAGCTCGTCACCCGTTTACGCTCCCTGGCACCCTGTGCCCGCCCCGTCCCGAGGCCGGACCCCACCCCATGCTTGACGCGGCCGTCCCGGGGGCGGTTCCGCACGAGGGATCCGGCGCCGGGAAGGCGGCCTGCGGCCTGGCCGCCCCAGGTGGTTCGGGGTCCGACCGGCAGGCGCATTCTCCCCCGCGGGATGGCCGGAAGTCACCATTCGGAGACGCCCGAATGCCCGAGCGCCCGGACGTCGTCGGCCGGGCCGGGTCGGGCGGAGCGGGTCAGTCGATCTCGCGCAGCAGGCCGGTGTGGACGTCGAAGACGAAGCCGCGGACGTCGTCGGTGTGGAGCAGGAAGGGAGAGGTGCGGACGCGCTGCATGGACTGGCGGACGTCGCCGTCCAGGTCGACGAAGGCCTCCACCGCCCACTGCGGGCGCTGGCCGACCTCCAGTTCCAGCTCGCGGCGGAAGTCCTCGGTGAGTCCGAGCAGGCCGCAGCCGGTGTGGTGGATCAGCGCGATCGAGCGGGTGCCGAGGGCGCGCTGGCTGATGGTCAGGGACCGGATGGTGTCGTCGGTGACGACGCCGCCGGCGTTGCGGATGACGTGGGCGTCGCCCAGTTCGAGGCCGAGCGCCGCGAACAGGTCGAGGCGGGCGTCCATGCAGGCGACCACGGCGATCTTCTGCACCGGACGGGCGTCCATGCCGCCGTCCTGGAAGGTCACCGCGTAGCCGCGGTTGGCCGTGACGAAGCGGTCGATGACGGTGGGTCTGGCAGGGGCGGCAGCGGCGTTCGGCGAGGGCCGGTCAGGTGTCACTGTCATGGTGGCGACGTTAGTGCGGATCGGGCCCGCGCGGTGGGGAGAGTGGCGACAGAACCTGGCGCTGTGATCGAGCGCATAGCCACAACCGGAGGGTTTGTCCGGGCTGGTCCCACAGTGCCCGCACGCGGTGGCGGACAGGGGGCGCGCGTCCGCCGCCGAAGGCCCCCAGTCCGCACCGCCGCCGGGCCGCCCCGACGGCTGCGACCTGCGGTGATCCGTACCGCCGCCCGGGTGGTGCGCCGGAGCGGGCCATTGACTGGCAGGACCCGCGCGATAGAGTTTGCGGCGCAGTGGAGCACACCCGCCGGGGCCCGTCAACGGGGTCCTCCCGGCCGGTGCGGCCCGGTCGACGCGGCCCGTGGCCTCCTCCCGCTCCGTGCCCACCTGGCGCACCTTCCCCGGCGCCGGGCGGTCACGATCTTCCCCTCGAGCGGGCGGGGACCACGGGCCGCTTCGTCGTGCCGGGGCGCGGTGGGCGAGAATGGTCGCAGCTCCCGGACGTCGGGCTGCTCCGCACCGAGGAAGGGCGCCACCGCGCATGACCACCAACGAACCGGGCCCCAAGCACGTTCCGGTGATGCTCCAGCGGTGCATGGACGCGCTGGCCCCGGCGATCTCCCGCCCCGGTGCCGTCGTGGTGGACGCCACCCTCGGCCTCGGCGGGCACAGCGAGGCGCTGCTCACCCAGTTCCCCGACGTGCGGCTGGTCGCGGTGGACCGCGACCCGGTGGCGCTGAAGCTGTCCGGCGAGCGGCTGGCCCCGTTCGGCGACCGGGCCACCCTGGTGCACGCCGTCTACGACGAGATCCCCGAGGTGCTGGAGCGCCTGGGCATCGACCGGGTGGACGGCGTCCTGTTCGACCTCGGCGTCTCCTCGATGCAGCTGGACGAGGCGGAGCGCGGCTTCGCGTACGCGCAGGACGCGCCGCTGGACATGCGGATGGACCAGACCCGGGGGATCAGCGCCGCAGAGGTGCTGAACACCTACAGCCACGGCGACCTGGCCCGGATCCTCAAGGTGTACGGCGAGGAGCGGTTCGCCGGGAGGATCGCCTCGGTGATCCTGCGGGAGCGGGAGAAGGAACCGTTCACCAACAGCGCGCGTCTGGTCGAGTTGGTGCGCAACGCCATCCCGGCGGCGACCCGCCGGACCGGCGGGAACCCGGCGAAGCGGACGTTCCAGGCGCTGCGGATCGAGGTCAACGGCGAGCTGGAGGTCCTGGACCGGGCCATCCCCGGCGCGCTGGACGCCCTCGCGGTCGGCGGCCGGATCGCCGTGATGTCCTACCAGTCGCTGGAGGACCGGCTGGTCAAGCAGTACTTCGCCGCCGGTGCGACCAGCACCGCCCCGCCGGGGCTGCCGTTCATCCCGGAGGAGCACCAGCCCTGGCTCAAGTTGATCACTCGCGGTGCCGAGCTGGCCACCGAGGAGGAGATCGAGGAGAACCGGCGCGCCGCGCCCGTACGGCTGCGGGTGGCGGAGAGGATCAGGGACCGAAGCAAGCGGGGCTGACGAACCGGCCCCAGCGGGGTCCGAAGGGCGGAGGAAAGCAGTGGGGCCGGTGGCCGGTGAGGTCCGGGCGGGGCGGGGTGGACTCCCCGGGCAGGGCAGGGCGCGGATCACGGTCCGGCCGGGCAGGCGTCCGGTACGGCGGCGTACGCCGTTCGCCGTGCTCATCGTGGTGCTGTTGGCGGCCGGGCTGCTCGGCCTGCTCGCGTTGAACACTGCGCTCAACGAGGGCTCCTTCGAGCTGTCCCGGCTGCAGAAGCAGACCACCGCGGCGACCGACGAGCAGCAGAGCCTCCAGCACGAGATCGACAAGAACTCGGCCCCGGACGCGCTGGCCAGGCGCGCCGCCGAGCTGGGCCTGGTCCCGGCCGGCGGGATGGCCTTCCTGGACGTCCCGAACGGCGGCAAGGTGGTCGGCACCCCCGGCGCGGCGCAGGACAGCCCGCCGGTCAAGCGCTCCACGGCCGAGCCGTGGCCGACCAGGGCCCAGTCCGGCGCGGCCCAGCCCGCCGCCGGGCCGTCGCCGGCCGTGCCGCAGCCGGGCGGGGCCCCGTCGCCGGCCGCCCCGCCGCCTGCGCCGCCCGCGCCGACCCCGGCGGCCTCCGCCGGTGACTCGGTGATCCAGCTCAACCCGGTCCAGCCCACCGCGGCCGCGAAGCCGAGCGGGGGTGCCGGCCGATGACTCCTCCACGTCAGCCCTCCGGTTCCGAATCCGGCAGCGGCAACGGCCGCCGTCCGGTGCCCCGGGGCAGCGCGCAGTCCGCCTCCGGCCGCAGCCAGCCCGCCAAGGGCCAGCCCGCCCGGGGTCAGTCGGCCAAGGCCCAGCCCGCGAAGCCGCAGCCCGCGAAGGCCCAGCCCGCCCGCAGCCAGTCGGCCAAGGCCCAGCCCGCCAAGTCGGGCTCCGTCGGCCGTACCCCGCGGGCGCCCCAGCAGCGCCGCCCCGAGGGCCGCCCGCCGGCCCGCAGTCAGGCGGCGGTGCGCCCGAAGAGCCGTCCGCCGCTGCGCCCCAAGGCGCTCAAGCTGGCCGAGCCGAAGCGCCGGCTGCGGGTGATCACCGTGGTGCTGTCGCTGGTGTTCTCCGTCTTCGCGGGCCGCCTGGTGCAGCTCCAGCTGGTGGACGCCGACGCGCTGGCCGCCGACGCCAACACCAACCGCTACCTGAACATCCCGATCACCGCCGAGCGCGGCTCGATAACGTCCTCCGACGGGGTCGCCCTGGCGGCCACCGTGGACGCGTACGACATCACCGCCGACCCGGCGATGTTCACCCCGGAGGCGACCGGCATCCCGGACGCGCCGGAGCAGGCGGCCGCGCTGCTGTCGCCGATCCTCGGCGTGCCCAAGGAGAAGATCGCCGCCGACCTGCACACCCCCAAGAGCCGCTACAAGCGCCTCGCGGCCCAGCAGACCCCGGCCGCCAAGAAGCAGATCAGCGACCTCAAGTCGGGCCTGGAGAAGCAGGCCGGATCGCGGGCCTGCCAGGCCCAGAAGAAGCTGCTCGGCAAGCCCGCCGACCAGGGCGGGCGCACCCGGGTGGACAACGAGTGCGCCAACCCGCTGGCCGGGGTGTTCAACCGGGAGACCCAGAAGCGGATCTACCCGGCGGACGGCCTGGCCGCCAACCTGGTCGGCTTCGTCAACGCCGAGGGCGAGGGCACCGGCGGCCTGGAACTCCAGTACCAGAAGCTGCTGGCCGGCAAGGACGGCCACAGCAGCTACGCCCAGTCGGGCGGGCGGCTGGTGCCCACCGCCGGGGGCTCGATGGAGCCGGCCGTGTCGGGCAGCGACGTGAAGCTGACCGTCAACCGGGACATCCAGTGGGCCGCCCAGCGGGCGATCACCGACCAGGTGGCCAACTCCGGCGCGGAGAAGGGCTACGTGGTCGTCCAGGACGTGAAGACCGGCCAGGTCCTCGCGATGGCCTCCGCGCCCGGCTTCAACCCGAACGACCTGAGCCTGTCCAAGCAGGCCCAGCTGGGCAACCCCGCCCTGGGCGACGCGTACGAGCCGGGCAGCACCGCCAAGCTGATGAGCATGGCCGCCGTGCTGGACTCCGGCAAGGCCACCTGGGACACCAAGGTCACCGTGCCCAACCGGCTGGTCCGCGCCGGGCAGCAGTTCAAGGACGACGTCGACCACGACACCTGGTACCTGACCCTGGCCGGGGTGCTGGCCAAGTCCTCCAACATCGGCACCATCGAGGCGGTCGAGACCCTCGGCGACGGCGACCAGCTGAAGGCCAACCAGGCCCTCGACGGTTACATGCGCAAGTTCGGCGTGGCCGCGCCGACCGGCCTGGGCTTCCCCGGGGAGACCCCCGGGATGCTCAAGAAGCCGGAGGACCTGGTCGCCTCGGAGAAGTACAACATCTCCTTCGGCCAGGGCCCGATGCAGATGAACGCGTTGCAGGCCACCTCGGTCTACTCGACCATCGCCAACGGCGGGGTGCGGGTCGCGCCCAGCATCGTCCAGGGCGTCACCGACCCGAACGGCACGTACAAGCCGAGCGCGCCGGGGGAGCAGACGAGGGTGGTCAGCCCGGAGACGGCCAAGACCCTCACCTCGATGCTGGAGTCGGTCGTCGACGACGAGCAGGGCACCGGCGGCAAGGCCGCCATCCCCGGCTACCGGGTCGCGGGCAAGACCGGAACCGCCAACCGGGGCGCCGCCAACGGCGTCGGCTACGACGGCTACACCGCCTCCTTCATCGGCTTCGCCCCCGCCGACGCCCCCCGGTACACCGTCTCCTGCACCCTCCAGGGCCCGGTCAACGGCCACTTCGGCGGCCAGCTCTGCGGCCCGGTGTTCAAGCAGGTGATGGAGTTCACCCTGAAGACCATGCAGGTCCCGCCGAGCGGCAGCCAGGCGCCCAACCTCACCGTCGACTGGAAGCCGTGAGCGAGCGATGAGCAACGAACGGACGGGGCCGGAGCACGGCGCGGCGGAGGGCCGGTTTGGCCCTGGACACCCTTCGGCGGATAGCCTTCCCGCCGTGCCGAAACCCGATCAAACCACCGTGAGTCCGCCCCGCCCGACCGGGACCACCGCCCTTCCGCTCGCCGAGCTGGCCGCCGAACTGGGCCTCGCGCCCGTCGAGGGCGGCGCCGTCAGCGGCGTCACCCACGACTCCCGCGCGGTCCGGCCGGGCGACGTGTACGTGGCCTTCCCGGGCGCCAACCACCACGGCGCGGCCTTCGCCGCCAAGGCCGCCCAGGCCGGCGCGGTGGCGGTGCTCACCGACCCGGCCGGCGCCGAGATCGCGGCCGCCACCGGCCTGCCGCTGCTGGTCGTCGACCGGCCGCGGGCCGTCATGGGCGAGCTGGCCGCGATCGTCTACGGCCGCCCCTCCCGGCGGCTGCTGATGATCGGGCTGACCGGCACCAACGGCAAGACCACCACCTCCTACCTGGTCGAGGGCGGTCTGCGCGGCGCCGGGCGCAGCCCGGGCGTCATCGGCACCGTCGAGATGCGGGTCGGCGAGGAGCGGATCAAGAGCGAGCGCACCACCCCCGAGGCCACCGACCTGCACGCGATCCTCGGCGTGATGGCCGAGCGCGGCGCCGACGCGGTGACCATGGAGGTCTCCAGCCACGCCCTGGTCTTCGGCCGCACCGACGGGGTGGCGTACGACGTCGCGCTGTTCAACAACCTGACCCCCGAGCACCTCGACTTCCACCCGGACATGGAGGACTACTTCCAGGCGAAGGCCCGGCTCTTCCAGCCCGGCAAGTCCCGCCACGGCGTGGTCAACCTCGACGACGAGTACGGCCGCCGGCTCGCCGCCGAGGCCAAGATCCCGGTGACCACCTTCTCGGCCACCGGCGCCGCCGAGGCCGACTGGCGGGCCGTGGACGTCCGGCTGGGGCCGGTCGGCTCCACCTTCCGGGTGCTGGGCCCGGACGGCGCCGAGGCCGAGGCCTCCGTCCCGCTGCCCGGCCCGTTCAACGTCGCCAACGCGCTCGCCGCGATCACCACGCTGGTCGCCGCCGGGCTGCCGCTGGACCGGGCCGTGGCCGGCGTCGCCGCCGTCCCCGGCGTCCCGGGCCGGCTGGAGCGGGTGGACGCCGGACAGCCGTTCGTCGCCGTCGTCGACTACGCGCACAAGCCGGACGCCCTCAAGGCCGTCCTCGCCTCGCTGCGCGAGGTCACCGAGGGCCGGCTGCACGTCGTGGTCGGCTGCGGCGGCGACCGCGACCCGCACAAGCGCGGCCCGATGGGCGCCATCGCCGCCCGTCTCGCCGACACCGCCCTGCTGACCAGCGACAACCCGCGTAGCGAGGACCCGCTGGCGATCCTCGCCAGCATGCTGACCGGCGCCGCCACGGTGCCCGAGGCCGAGCGCGGCGCCGTCCTGGTCGTCCCCGACCGGGCCGAGGCGATCGGGCTCGCCGTCGCCCGCGCCCAGGCGGGGGACACCGTGCTGGTGGCCGGCAAGGGCCACGAGCTCGGCCAGTACGTACGAGACGAGATCCGCCCCTTCGACGACCGGGAGGTGCTGCGCGAATCCATCGTGCGGACCACGGCCGCACGGGGCGACCGAGGAGTAGAGCAGCAGTGATCGCACTGACCCTCGCCGAGGTGGCCGCCGCCGTCGGAGGCACGCTGGACGGCGCCGACCCGGACGCCCTGGTCACCGGCCCGGTCGAGGTCGACTCGCGGAAGGTGGGCCCGGGCGGCCTGTTCGCGGCCTTCGTCGGCGAGCACGTGGACGGCCACGACTACGCGGCCAAGGCGGTCGAGGACGGCGCCGTCGCGGTGCTGGCCTCCCGCCCGGTCGGCGTGCCCGCCGTCCTGGTGGACAGTGTGGTGGAGGCGCTCGGCAGGCTGGCCCGCACCGTGGTCGCCCGCGCCGAGGGCACCGCCGTGGTCGCGCTGACCGGCTCGGCCGGCAAGACCAGCACCAAGGACCTGATCGCCCAGCTGCTCCAGCGCCGCGGCCAGACCGTCTTCCCGCCCGGCTCGCTCAACAACGAGATCGGCCACCCGATGACCGCGCTGCGGGTCGAGGCCGGCACCCGGCACCTGGTCATGGAGATGGGCGCCCGGCACAAGGGCGACATCGAGTACCTCACCTCGATCACCCCGCCCCGGATCGGCCTGGTCCTCAACGTCGGCACCGCCCACGTCGGCGAGTTCGGCTCCCAGGAGGCGATCGCCGAGGCGAAGGGCGAACTGGTCGAGTCGCTGCCCGCCGACGGCGCCGCGATCCTCAACGCGGACGACCGGCTGGTGCGCGCGATGGCCTCCCGTACCAGGGCGAAGGTGGTCCTGTTCGGGGAATCCCCGGACGCCCACGTACGGGCCACCGACGTTCGCCTGGACGCCACCGGGCGGCCATCGTTCACGCTCACCACCCCGGCCGGTTCCGCGCCCGTGCAGCTGCGCCTGTACGGTGAGCACCACGTCTCGAACGCCCTCGCCGCCGCCGCGGTGGCGGTGGAGCTCGGGATGTCCGTCGACGACACCGCGGCAGCCCTGGGCGAAGCGGGTGCGCTGTCCCGCTGGCGCATGGAGGTCGTCGACCGGGCCGATGGTGTCACCATCGTGAACGACGCCTACAACGCGAACCCCGACTCGATGCGGGCCGCGCTGCGGGCGCTCGTCTCGATGGGGGGCCGGGGCCCGGAGCGCCGCCGCACCTGGGCGGTGCTCGGCGAGATGCGGGAGCTCGGCGAGGAGAGCCTGGCCGAGCACGACGCCATCGGGCGGCTCGCCGTCCGGCTGGACGTCACCAAGCTGGTGGCGGTCGGCGGACGCGAGGCGGCCTGCATGGAACTCGGCGCGAGGAACGAAGGTTCGTGGGGTGAGGAGTCGGTGCTGGTGTCCGACGCGGACGCGGCGGTCGAGCTGCTGCGCAGTCAGCTTCGGCCGGGGGATGTGGTCCTGGTGAAGGCTTCCCGTTCGGTGGGGCTGGAGAAGGTGGCCGAGGCCCTCCTGGCGGACGGTGTGGCCGAATAATGAAGCAGATCCTTTTCTCCGGGATGATCGGTCTCATCCTGTCGCTGCTCGGCACCCCGGCCCTGATCAAGCTGCTCGCGAAGCACGGCTACGGCCAGTACATCCGTGACGACGGCCCCAAGGCGCACCACAGCAAGAAGGGCACGCCCACCATGGGCGGCATCGCCTTCATCCTGGCGACCCTGATCGCGTACTTCGCCACGAAGGCGATAACGGGCGAGAGCCCGACCGCCTCCGGGCTGCTGGTGCTCTTCCTGACCGCGGGCCTCGGCCTGGTCGGCTTCCTGGACGACTACATCAAGGTGGTCAAGCGCCGCTCGCTGGGCCTGCGGGCCAAGGCGAAGCTGGCCGGCCAGTCGATCGTCGGCCTCGGGTTCGCCGTGCTGGCGATGCAGTTCCCGGACGACCGCGGGCTCAACCCGGCGTCCCAGAGCCTGTCCTTCGTCCGGGACTTCAAGTGGGCGATCGGCCCCGTCCTGTTCGTCATCTTCGCGTACTTCATGATCGCCGCGATGTCGAACGGCGTGAACCTGACGGACGGTCTGGACGGCCTCGCCACCGGTGCCTCGGTGATGGTCTTCGGCGCCTACACCTTCATCGGCATCTGGGAGCACACCCAGAGCTGCGCCTACGCCATCACCGCGACCGCCAACTGCTACGACATCCGCGACCCGCTGGACCTCGCCGTCGTGGCCTCCGCCCTGATGGGCTCCTGCTTCGGCTTCCTGTGGTGGAACACCTCGCCCGCCAAGATCTTCATGGGTGACACCGGCTCGCTCGCCCTCGGCGGCGCCCTGGCCGGTCTGGCGATCTGCTCCCGCACCGAGCTGCTGCTCGCCCTGCTCGGCGGCCTCTACGTGATCATCACCCTCTCGGTGATCATCCAGGTCGGCTCCTTCCGGATGACCGGCAAGCGCGTCTTCAAGATGGCGCCACTGCAGCACCACTTCGAACTCAAGGGCTGGACCGAGGTCCTGATCGTCGTCCGGTTCTGGATCATCCAGGGCCTGTGCGTCGCGGTCGGCCTCGGCCTGTTCTACGCGGGATGGGTGACCGGATGACCAACCCCGACTTCCAGGGCCTGCCGGTCGTCGTGGCCGGGCTCGGCGTCTCGGGCATCAGTGCTGCGCGCGTCCTGCACGGCCTCGGCTCCCGGGTCACCGTGGTGGACGGCGGCAGCGGGCCCGGCCTGGCCGCCCGGGCCGCCGAGCTGGAGGCGCTGGGCGTCACCGTGCGGCTCGGCGACGGCGCGAGCCTGCCCGAGGGCACCGAGCTGATCGTCACCTCGCCCGGCTGGGCGCCGGACAGCCCGCTGTTCGCCGCCGCCGAGGCGGCCGGGGTGCCGGTCTGGGGCGACGTCGAGCTGGCCTGGCGGCTGCGCAAACCGCTGCCCGGCACCGGCGAGCCAGCCCCCTGGCTGGCCGTCACCGGCACCAACGGCAAGACCACCACCGTCCAGATGCTCGCCTCGATCCTCACCGCCGCCGGCAAGCGCACCGCCGCGGTCGGCAACGTCGGGGTCTCGGTGCTGGACGCGGTGCTCGCCGAGGAGCCCTACGACGTGCTCGCCGTCGAGCTCTCCAGCTACCAGCTGCACTGGGCGCCCTCGCTGCGCCCGTACTCGGCGGCGGTGCTCAACCTGGCGCCCGACCACCTCGACTGGCACGGCTCGATGGAGGCGTACGCCGCCGACAAGGGCCGGATCTACGAGGGCAACGTGGTCGCCTGCGTGTACAACCTGGCCGACCCGGCCACCGAGGCGCTGGTCCGCGAGGCCGACGTCGAGGAGGGCTGCCGGGCGATCGGCTTCGGCCTCGGCGCGCCCGGCCCGTCGAACTTCGGCGTGGTGGACGGGCTGCTGGTGGACCGCGCCTTCGTCGAGGACCGGGCCAAGAACGCGGCCGAGCTGGGCGCCGTCGCCGACGTGCACCCGCCGGCGCCCCACAACATCGCCAACGCGCTCGCCGCGGCGGCGCTGGCCCGGGCGTACGGCGTCGAGCCGAAGGCCGTCCGGGAGGGCCTGCGGGCCTTCCGTCCGGACGCCCACCGGATCGCCGAGGTCGGTACGGTCCGCGAGGTCACGTACATCGACGACTCCAAGGCCACCAACACCCACGCGGCGGCCGCCTCGCTGGCCGCCTACCGGCCGATCGTCTGGATCGCCGGGGGCCTGGCCAAGGGCGCGACCTTCGACGACCTGGTGCAGGGCGCGGCCGAGCGGCTGCGCGCGGTGGTGCTGATCGGGCAGGACCGGGCGGTGATCCGCGAGGCACTGGAGCGACACGCTCCGGATGTGCCGGTGATCGAGGCGGCCGAGGGCCAGACTGGCGCGGTGGCGATGGCCGAGGTCGTTCGAACGGCCGCGTCGCTCGCCCGATCGGGTGACACGGTGCTGCTGGCACCGGCCTGCGCCTCGATGGACATGTTCACCAACTACGGCGAGCGCGGCGACCTCTTCGCGGCGGCCGTCCGGGAGCTGGCGGGCGAGTAGGCGGGTCGGCGCGGAGCGTCGGACGGAAGAGAGTGAGCGGGGAGCGGTGGCGGGGCAGGGCAGAGCGGATTCCGGCGTCGTGAAGCGGGATGCCGCCGAGCCGATGAGAGTGATCTCCGCCACCACGACCAAGTACAAGTCGGCCGGTCCACTGGCCCGCGTCCAGGCCCTCCGGGCCCGGGTGCGGTACTGGCTGGACCGGCCGCTCACCCCGTACCTGCTGATCGTCGGCAGCACCCTGCTGCTGGTCGTGCTCGGCCTGATGATGGTCTTCTCGGCCTCGCAGATCCTCGCCCTGAACCAGCACCACACGGCGCAGTACTACTTCCTCAAGCAGCTGATCGCGGCCATCCTCGGCCTGGTCCTGCTGATCGGCTTCGCCTCCGTCCCGTTGGCGGTGCTGCGGGTGATCGTCTACCCGGTGATGATCGGGGTGATCGGCGCCCTCACCCTGGTCGCCATCCCCGGCATCGGGGTGCGGATCAACGGCAACCAGAACTGGCTGGACTTCGGCTTCTTCCAGTTCCAGCCCTCGGAGTTCGCCAAGCTCGCGCTGGTGCTCTGGGGCGCCGACCTGCTCGCCCGCAAGCAGAAGGCCGGCACCCTCACCTCCTGGAAGCACCTGCTGGTGCCGCTGGTGCCGGGAGCCCTGCTGCTGCTCGCGCTGATCATGTTCGGCGGCGACATGGGCACCTCGATGATCCTGGTGGCCATGGTGTTCGCGCTGCTCTGGATGGTCGGCGCGCCGCTGCGGCTGTTCGTGGCCACCCTCGGGGTGGCGGTGGTGGTCTGCACCGCCCTGGTGGTCACCGTGCCGCACCGGGCGGAGCGGCTGAGCTGCATCGGCGTCACCAAGATCGACCCGGAGGGCGCCTGCTTCCAGGCCCTGCACGGCGCCTTCGCGTTCGCCAACGGCGGCGGCTTCGGCACCGGCCTCGGCGCCGGCGTGGAGAAATGGGGCCAGCTGCCCGAGGCGCACACCGACTTCATCTTCGCCGCGACCGGCGAGGAACTCGGTCTGGTGGGGACGCTGTCGGTCCTCGGCCTCTTCGCGGCACTAGGCTACGCGGGTATCCGTGTGGCCATCGGCACGAAGGACCCCTTCGTCAGGTACGCCGCGGGAGCCGCCACCACCTGGATCATGGCGCAGGCCATGATCAACCTGGGGTCGGCACTGGGACTGCTGCCCATCGCGGGCGTCCCGCTCCCGCTGTTCTCCTACGGCGGTTCCGCCATGCTGTCGGCCATGTCCGCGATCGGAGTGCTGCTGTGCCTGGCGCGCAGTTCCTCCGGCGCGAAGGCGGCCCTGGCCGCCCGGACCAAGAACTCCCGGATCAGGAGACAACTGGCCCGGGTGCTGCCACGACGACGAACCACAGCGCGCCCGGCCCCGGGGCCGGCACGCAGGGAGCGGTGAATTTCGGTGCATGTCGTACTCGCCGGCGGGGGGACCGCCGGTCACATCGAGCCGGCCATGGCCCTCGCGGATGCCCTCCGCAGGCACGACCCGTCCGTCGGGATCACCGCCCTGGGCACCGAGCGCGGACTGGAGACCCGGCTGGTACCCGAGCGCGGCTACCAGCTGGAGCTCATCCCGGCCGTCCCGCTGCCCCGCAAGCCCACCCCGGAGCTGATCACCGTCCCCGGCCGGCTGCGCGGCACCGTCCGGGCCGCCCAGGAGATCATCGAGCGGGTCAACGCGGACGCCGTGGTCGGCTTCGGCGGCTACGTCGCGATGCCCGCCTACCTGGCCGCCAAGCGGGCCGGCGTGCCGATCGTGGTGCACGAGGCGAACGCCCGTCCGGGCCTGGCCAACAAGATCGGCGCCCGCTACAGCGACTTCGTGGCGGTCTCCACGCCGGACAGCAAGCTGCGCGACTCCCGGTACATCGGCATCCCGCTGCGCCGGACCATCGCCACCCTGGACCGCGGCGCCGCCCGCCCCGAGGCCCGCCAGTACTTCGGCCTCGACCAGCGGCTGCCCACCCTGCTGGTCTCCGGCGGCTCCCAGGGCGCGCGCCGGCTCAACGAGACGATCACCGCGATCGCCCCGCGGCTCCAGCAGTACGGCGTGCAGATCCTGCACGCGGTCGGCCCGAAGAACGAGCTGCCGCAGGTGGCGGACGTCCCCGGGATGCCGCCGTACCGCCCGGTTCCGTACCTGGACCGGATGGACCTGGCCTACGCGGCCGCCGACATGATGCTCTGCCGGGCCGGTGCCATGACGGTGGCCGAGCTGGCGGCCGTCGGCCTGCCCGCCGCCTTCGTCCCGCTGCCGATCGGCAACGGCGAGCAGCGGCTGAACGCCCAGCCGATGGTCAAGGCCGGCGGCGGTCTGCTGGTGGACGACGCCGAGCTGACCCCGGACTGGGTGTTGCAGAACGTGCTGCCGGTGCTCACCGACCCGCAGCGGCTGTGGGACATGAGCCGGGCGGCCGCCGAGTTCGGTCGCCGGGACGCCGACGACCTGCTGGTCGGCATGGTCTACGAGGCGATCCAGGCCCACCGCGGCGGCCGCCGCCGTGGCTGACGGCCGGCTCGCCGACCCGTTGGAGGAGGAGCTGGAGGAGGAGGAGTCCGCTCCCCGCCTCCGGCTCTCCCGGCGGGGCATCGTGGTGCTGGGCGCGCTCGGCGCCGCGGTGTTCGGCGTGCTGGCCTGGCTGGTGTTCTTCTCCTCGGTCCTGGACGTGCGCGACGTCGCCGTCCAGGGGACGAGCGACGACAAGCTGACGGCGGACCAGGTCCGCGCGACGATCGGCGGGCTCGGCGACGGCCCGCTGGCGCGCGTGGACCTGGACGACGTCCGCCACCGGGTGGAGACGATCCCCCGGGTGGCCACGGCCGAGGTGTGGCGGGGCTGGCCGCACACCCTGCGGGTGAAGGTCGTCGAACGCAAGGCGGTGGCCGCGGTCAAGGGGGATGACGGCCAGTTCACCCAGGTGGATGCCGGGGGCGTGAGCTTCGCCACCGAACCGGCCCCGCCGGAGGGCCTTCCCGTGGTCGAGCTGCGGCTCAGTCAGCAGGCGAACGACGCGGACGGGGTGATCTCCCGTTCGCAGTTGGTGCAGGGCGCGGTGGCGGTGGCCGCCGGGCTGCCGCCGGAGGTCGCCAAGCGGGCGGGATCGGTGCTGGTGCACTCGTACGACGACATCGAGTTGCAGCTCAGCGGGGGTGCGACGGTGCGCTGGGGGAGTCCGGAGCAGATCGACCGCAAGGCCCGGGTCCTGGTCGCCCTGATGAAACAGAAGGGCACGAACTTCGACGTGACGGCGCCGGAGGCGCCGGCGGTGTCGGGATGATCCGGTAGGTTCTCTGCCTGAGGGTGGGGTTGACGCCTCGAAGTGTCGGCCCGACTCTTGGTGGTCACCCCCGGTTTCCTAAGCCGGCCGATGATCACATAGGCTCAAAAGAAAAAGGGAAGCTCGGCGTGTTCGTTGAAACACGTGCCTGGAGCCACCTAGTGTCCTGTGTCACCAGACTGTGTTTCCTGGTGATGTGACGGAGACACAGAACTAACCCTAAAGGTCAAGTTTAGGGTTGGGGTCGGCGGTCGGCATTTCGGACATTCAGTCAGAAACCAGGCTCCCTACCCATCGACATCCGTCGGTACGGCCCCGCCCCGGGTCGGGCCGACCCGGAAATTCGAGGCGAGAGGCCTTCGACGTGGCAGCACCGCAGAACTACCTCGCAGTCATCAAGGTCGTCGGAATCGGCGGCGGTGGTGTCAACGCCATCAACCGGATGATCGAGGTCGGTCTCAAGGGCGTCGAGTTCATCGCGATCAACACCGATGCGCAGGCCCTCCTGATGAGCGACGCCGACGTCAAGCTCGATGTGGGCCGTGAACTCACCCGGGGCCTCGGCGCCGGCGCCAACCCCGAGGTCGGCCGCAAGGCCGCCGAGGACCACCGCGAGGAGATCGAGGAGGTCCTCAAGGGGGCCGACATGGTCTTCGTGACCGCCGGTGAGGGCGGTGGCACGGGCACGGGCGGCGCTCCCGTCGTCGCCAACATCGCGCGCTCGCTGGGCGCCCTGACCATCGGCGTGGTCACCCGCCCGTTCACCTTCGAGGGCCGCCGCCGGGCCAACCAGGCCGAGGACGGCATCGCCGCCCTGCGCGAAGAGGTCGACACCCTCATCGTGATCCCCAACGACCGGCTGCTGTCCATTTCGGACCGCCAGGTCAGCGTGCTCGACGCTTTCCGCTCGGCCGACCAGGTCCTGCTCTCCGGTGTCCAGGGCATCACCGACCTGATCACCACCCCGGGTCTCATCAACCTCGACTTCGCCGACGTCAAGTCCGTCATGTCGGAAGCCGGTTCGGCGCTCATGGGCATCGGCTCGGCCCGCGGCGAGGACCGCGCCAAGGCCGCCGCCGTGATGGCGATCTCCTCGCCGCTGCTGGAGGCCTCGATCGACGGCGCCCGTGGCGTGCTGCTGTCCATCTCGGGCGGCTCCGACCTCGGTCTGTTCGAGATCAACGAGTCGGCCCAGCTGGTCAGCGAGGCGGCCCACCCCGAGGCGAACATCATCTTCGGTGCGGTCATCGACGACGCGCTCGGCGACGAGGTCCGGGTCACCGTCATCGCGGCCGGCTTCGACGGCGGGCAGCCGCCGGCGATCGTCCGCGACCCCGTGGTCAAGTCCACCACCCCGGAGCGCCCGGCCACTCCGCCGGCCGCCCCGGAGCGCCCGGCCGGCCGCCCGTACGGGAGCATCGGCTCGGTGACGTCCCGTTCGGAGGGCGAGTCCTCGACCTCCGGGTCGAGCCGGACCGCCGAGACCCAGGTCACCGCGACCGCCGCCGCCCCGGTGCCGCCGCAGGTGCAGCCGGCCCGGCAGCCGTTCGTGGAGAGCCCGGCCGAGGAGCTCGACGTCCCGGACTTCCTTAAGTGATCGATCACGCGATCCGCGCGGGTGCTCACTTCGCCTTCACCTCCCGGTGGGGCGGGGTGAGCACTTCGCCGTACGGGGAGCTCAACCTCGGCGGCGCCGTGGGGGACGACCCGCGGGCCGTGCGGGAGAACCGGGCGCTGGCCGCCCGGCGGCTGGGGCTCGACCCGGCCGACGTGGTGTGGATGAACCAGGTGCACGGCGCCGAGGTCGCCGTGGTGACCGAGCGCCAGCAGCTCGGGCAGGCCCCGACGGTGGACGCGGTGGTCTCCGACCGGCCGCTCGCGCTGGCGGTGCTGACCGCCGACTGCACCCCGGTGCTGCTGGCCGATCCGGTGGCGGGCGTGGTGGGCGCGGCCCACGCGGGCCGGCCCGGGCTGGCGGCCGGGGTGGTGCCCGCGGCCGTCCGGGCGATGGTCGAACTGGGCGCGGAGCCCTCGCGGATCACCGCCGCCACCGGACCCGCGGTCTGCGGCCGCTGCTACGAGGTGCCGGCCGGGCTGCGCGACGAGGTCGCGGCGGTGGTGCCGGAGGCCTTCGCGGAGACCTCCTGGGGGACTCCGGCCCTGGACGTTCCGGAGGGAGTCGCGGCCCAGCTGGCCGCGGCGGGGGTCAACGAGCTGGTGCGGTCACCGGTCTGCACCCTCGAATCCGCCGATCACTACTCCTATCGCCGCGAGCAGCGCACCGGCCGGCTCGCGAGCTACGTCTGGTTGGGCTCTGATCACTGATGACGAACGACATCTACGGACCGTTCCCGGGAAGCACCGAGTTCGTGGCGGCGCTGACGGAGGGCCAGCGGGCCCGGTACGAGGAACTCGGCACCAACCTCGAGGTGGTCGAGCGCCGGATCGCGGACGCGTGCGCGGCCGCCGGGCGCGCCCGGGACGAGGTCACCCTGGTCGTCGTCACCAAGACCTACCCCGCCGAGGACACCGCGCTGCTGGCCGGACTCGGTGTGACGGACGTCGCCGAGAACCGCGACCAGGACGCCGCTCCCAAGGCGGAGCAGTGCAGAAACCTTCCTCTTGACTGGCACTTCGTCGGCCAGCTGCAGACCAACAAGGTCCGCTCGGTCGTCCGGTACGCGAACCACGTGCACTCGGTGGACCGGCTCCGGCTGGTCGAGTCGCTCTCCGCGGCGGTGCTCAAGTCGGAGCGCCCGGAGCTGGGTTGCCTGGTGCAGGTGGCGCTGGACAAGGCGCACGGGGAGGGCGAGCACCGGGCCGGGGTCGCGCCGGAGGACGTCGCGCGACTGGCCGACGCCATCGCCGACACGCCCGGGCTGCGACTGGACGGTGTGATGACCGTCGCTCCGCTGGCCGGCCCGTTGGCCGGAGATCCGGCCCGCGCCTTCGATCGACTGGCGGAAATCGCAACCGCCGTACGGGCGGACCATCCGGCTGCCACCATGGTCTCCGCAGGGATGAGCGGCGACCTTGAGCAGGCGATCGCGGCCGGAGCGACACATGTGCGCGTCGGAACGGCGGTACTCGGAGTGAGGTCACCCCTCAGGTAACGTCACCGGGTAAGTAGATCAGACAGCAGGACAAAATAGGACAGAATCTAGCAGCTCTTCGGAGTGCTAGCGAACCGTGGATCGCAGCTCCGCGGCCCCCGCTCCACGCATCTGACCGGCCGTCGGGCTGACACGCCGTCGTGGAGGGACCGCGGAATCCGCAGGCGGGGCCGTCATACGAGCCCGGGCTGCCGGGACGGAGCGCCGGTCCGCACGGAGCGAGCGAAGCGGGCGACCGTCAGAAGGTGCGCGCGTCGCGAAGCTGCCGCCGAGCGTCAGCGAGGCGGCTATGAGCGGAGGAGACAGGAGCATGGCCGGCGCAATGCGCAAGATGGCGGTCTACCTCGGCCTCGTGGAGGACGAGACGTACGACGGCCAGGGGTACGACCCCGACGACGACTACGACGCGGATCCCGAACCGATCCGGACGGGCCAGCGGACCGAGGACATCCCCCGGCCGGCTCCGGCCCCCGCGGCCGCCGCGCCCGCCCCGGTCTCCTCGATCACCCCGCAGCCGGTGCCCGCGGCGGTGCCGATCCGGCAGGAGACTCCGAGGATGGCCCCCGTGTCGTCCATCACACCCGAACGCCGCCACAACCTGGAGAAGAGCGCACCGGTGATCATGCCCAAGGTCGTGAACGAACGAGAGCCCTACCGCATCACCACGCTGCACCCCCGAACCTACAACGAGGCCCGTACCATCGGGGAACAGTTCCGTGGCGGGACTCCCGTGATCATGAATCTGACCGAGATGGACGACACCGACGCGAAGCGACTCGTAGACTTCGCCGCTGGACTCGTCTTCGGTCTGCACGGCAGTATCGAGCGCGTGACACAGAAGGTGTTCCTGCTGTCGCCTGCTAACGTCGATGTCACGGCGGAGGACAAGGCTCGGATCGCCGAGGGTGGGTTCTTCAACCAGAGCTGACCCGGCCACGACTTTACGTGTGGATCTGATCAACAGTGGGTTAGCGACAGGTGACGAGCGGCAGGCCCGAGGGATCGGGACCGGGGAGAGGGAAACGCGATGGACATCGTGTGGGCGGTGCTCTACTACGCCCTGACCGTCTTCCTGGTGTTCCTGCTCGTACGACTGGTCATGGACTGGGTCTTCCAGTTCGCGCGTTCGTGGCGGCCCGGCAAGGCCATGGTCCTGGTCCTGGAGGCCACGTACACTGTCACGGATCCGCCGCTCAAGCTTCTTCGGCGGCTCATTCCGCCGTTGCGTTTCGGGGGCGTGGCGCTCGACCTGTCCTTCTTCGTACTGATGATCATTGTGTATGTCCTGATCTCGCTTGTGCACCCCTAGTCGTAGGTGAGCGATGCGACAGGATGCCGGTGTGCCGACGATCACGTTGAGGTGAAGAGATGCCATTGACCCCCGAGGACGTTCGGAACAAGCAGTTCACGACCGTCCGCCTGCGTGAAGGCTATGACGAGGACGAGGTCGATGCCTTCCTCGACGAGGTCGAGGCGGAGCTGACCCGCCTCCTCCGGGAGAACGAGGACCTGCGCGCCAAGCTGGCCGCCGCGACTCGTGCCGCCGCGCAGAACCAGGCCAACCTGCGCAAGGAACCGCAGCAGGAGGCCCCCCGACAGGGTGGCGCTCCGGTGCCCGCCGCCATATCCGGCCCGCCGGTCCCCGGCCAGCAGGGTCCGGGCGGCCCCCAGCAGATGGGCCCCGGTGGTCCGCAGCAGATGGGTCCGGGTGGTCCGCAGCAGATGGGCCCCGGCGGCCCCCAGCAGCAGATGGGCAACCAGCCCCTCGGCCTGCCCGCCGGCTCCGCCCCGCAGCTTCCCGCTGCCGGCGGCCCGCAGCAGCAGATGAACCAGACCATGGGTGGCCAGCAGCAGTTGGTCCAGCCGATGGGCGGTCAGATGCTCCAGCCCATGGGCGGCCCCGGTGGCCCGCAGCAGATGGGCAACCCGATGGGCCAGGGCATGGGCCAGGGCATGGGCCAGCAGCAGATGCAGCCGATGGGTGGCCCCATGGGCGGCCCGCAGCAGATGGGCGGCCCGATGGGCGCCCCGATGCAGCAGCAGGGCCCCGGTGGCGACAGCGCCGCCCGCGTGCTGGCGCTCGCTCAGCAGACCGCCGACCAGGCGATCTCGGAGGCCCGTTCCGAGGCCAACAAGATCGTCGGCGAGGCGCGCAGCCGGGCCGAGGGCCTGGAGCGCGACGCCCGTGCCAAGGCCGACGCGCTGGAGCGGGACGCGCAGGAGAAGCACCGCGTCGCGATGGGTTCGCTGGAGTCGGCGCGGGCCACGCTGGAGCGCAAGGTCGAGGACCTGCGGGCGTTCGAGCGTGAGTACCGCACGCGTCTGAAGTCGTACCTGGAGACCCAGCTGCGTCAGCTGGAGTCGCAGGCCGACGACTCGCTCGCTCCGCCGCGGATCCCCGCCACCGCGTCGCTGCCGCCGGCGGCCTCGTCGATGGCTCCGGCCGGTGCCGGTGCGATGGGCAGTGGCGCGCCGAGCTTCGGTGGCAACCAGCCGTCCTTCGGGGGCAGCTCGCCGTCCTTCGGTGGGAACAGCTCCTTCGGTGGCGGCTCCTCCGCGCCGAGCTTCGGCGGGCAGTCGACCGGTGGCAACAGCGGTGCTCCGCAGATGCAGCCGGCCGGGATGACCCAGCCGATGGCGGCCGTCCGTCCGCAGCCGCCGCAGCCGATGCAGCAGGCTCCGGCGCCGATGCGGGGCTTCCTGATCGACGAGGACGGCGACAACTGAGGTTGTAGCAGGGCCTTCTGAGGGCGCCCCCTTTCCGACCCACGGTCGGGGAGGGGGCGCCCTTTGGCGTGCGTGGGGGCGTGCTCGTGGGTACGGGGCGCGGGCGTGGGGAACTCGGAGGGGGCGTGCGGGAGTTGGGGGCGTGGGGTGTGGGTGGGTACGGCGAAGCCGCCGTCACCCCGGGGGTGACGGCGGCTTCGTGGTGGGGCGTCAGGCCTTGCGAAGCTGGAAGGCCAGGCCGAGGGACTCGTCGGTGAAGGTCTCGGACTCCCAGTCGGCCGCACCGGCGGCGAAGTCCGTGGCCAGGACCTCCTCGGCGACGAGGGGGCCGTGCTCGGCGACGGCCTCGGCGGTCTCCTCCGAGGTGGCGCGCCAGCGCAGGACGATCCGGTCGGCGACGTCCAGGCCGGAGTTCTTGCGGGCCTCCTGGATCTGGCGGATGGCGTCGCGGGCGATGCCGAGGCGCTTGAGCTCCGGGGTGATGGCCAGGTCGAGCGCGACGGTGGCGCCGGACTCGTTGGCGACGGCCCAGCCCTCGCGCGGGGTCTCGGTGATGATCACCTCGTCCGGGGAGAGGGTGACCGTCTCGCCGTCCAGCTCGACCGAGGTCTCGCCGCCGGCACGCAGTTCGGCGGCCAGGCGGGCGGCGTCGGTGGCGGCGACCGCCTTGGCGACGTCCTGGACGCCCTTGCCGAAGCGCTTGCCCAGCGCGCGGAAGTTGGCCTTGGCGCTGGTGTCGACCAGGGAGCCGCCGACCTCGGCCAGCGACTCCAGGGTGGAGACGTTGAGCTCCTCGGCGATCTGCGCGCGCAGGTCGGCGGGCAGCTCCTCCCAGCCCTGGGCGGCGACCAGCGCGCGGGAGAGCGGCTGGCGGGTCTTCACGCCGGACTCGGCGCGGGTGGCCCGGCCCAGCTCGACCAGGCGGCGGACCAGCGCCATGTGCCGGGAGAGCTCGGTGTCGATCAGCGACTCGTCGGCGGTCGGCCAGCTCGCCAGGTGCACCGAGGCCGGGGCGTCCGGGGCGACCGGGGCGATCAGGTCCTGCCAGACCCGCTCGGTGATGAACGGGGTGAGCGGGGCCATCAGGCGGGTGACCGTCTCCAGGGCCTCGTGCAGGGTGGCGAGCGCGGCGGCGTCGCCCTGCCAGAAGCGGCGGCGGCCGCGGCGGACGTACCAGTTGGACAGGTCGTCGACGAAGCCGGAGAGCAGCTTGCCGGCGCGCTGGGTGTCGTACGCCTCGAAGGCGGCGTCGACCTCGCGGACCAGGGTGTTCAGCTCGGAGAGCACCCAGCGGTCCAGCTGCGGACGGTCGGCCGGGGCCGGGTCGTTCGCCGAGGGCGCCCAGTTCGCGGTGCGGGCGTACAGGGCCTGGAAGGCGACGGTGTTCCAGTAGGTGAGGAGGGTCTTGCGGACCACCTCCTGGATGGTGCCGTGGCCGACCCGGCGGGCCGACCAGGGCGAGCCGCCGGCTGCCATGAACCAGCGGACGGCGTCGGCGCCGTGCTGGTCCATCAGCGGGATCGGCTGGAGGATGTTGCCCAGGTGCTTGGACATCTTGCGGCCGTCCTCGGCCAGGATGTGGCCCAGGCAGACGACGTTCTCGTAGCTGCTCTTGTCGAACACCAGGGTGCCGACGGCCATCAGCGTGTAGAACCAGCCGCGGGTCTGGTCGATCGCCTCGGAGATGAACTGCGCCGGGTAGCGCTTCTCGAACAGCTCCTTGTTCTGGTACGGGTAGCCGTACTGGGCGAAGGGCATCGAACCCGAGTCGTACCAGGCGTCGATGACCTCGGGCACGCGGGTGGCGGTGCCGCCGCAGTCGCGGCAGGCGAAGGTCACCGCGTCGATGTACGGGCGGTGCGGGTCGAGGCCGCTCTGGTCGGTGCCGGTGAGCTCGGACAGCTCGGCCAGCGAGCCGACGCAGGTGAGGTGGCCCTCCTCGCAGCGCCAGATCGGCAGCGGGGTGCCCCAGTAGCGGTTGCGGCTGAGCGCCCAGTCGATGTTGTTGTTCAGCCAGTCGCCGAAGCGGCCGTGCTTGACCGTCTCCGGGAACCAGTTGGTGGCCTCGTTCTCGCGGATCATCGCGTCCTTGACGGCGGTGGTCCGGATGTACCAGGACGGCTGCGCGTAGTAGAGCAGCGCGGTGTGGCAGCGCCAGCAGTGCGGGTAGCTGTGCTCGTACGGCAGGTGGCGGAAGAGCAGGCCGCGCTCCTTGAGGTCCGCGACCAGGGCCTCGTCGGCCTTCTTGAAGAACTGGCCGCCGACCAGCGGGACCTCGGGGGCGAAGGTGCCGTCGCCGAGCACCGGGTTGACCACCGGCAGGCCGTAGCGGCGGCAGGTCGCGAGGTCGTCCGCGCCGAAGGCGGGGGACTGGTGGACGATGCCGGTGCCGTCCTCGGTGGTGACGTAGTCGGCGGTGAGGACGTAGTGGGCGTTCTCGATCTCGACCAGGTCGAAGGGGCGGCGGTAGTTCCAGCGCTCCATCTCCGCGCCGGTGAAGGACTCGCCGGTGGTCTCCCAGCCCTCGCCGAGCGCCTTGGCGACCAGCGGCTCGGCGACGACGAGCTTCTCGGTACCGTCGGTGGCCACCACGTAGGTGACCTCAGGGTGGACGGCGGCGGCGGTGTTGGAGACCAGGGTCCACGGGGTGGTGGTCCAGACCAGCAGGGCGGCCTGGCCGGCCAGCGGGCCGCTGGTCAGCGGGAAGCGGACGAAGACCGAGGGGTCGACCACGGTCTCGTAGCCCTGGGCCAGCTCGTGGTCCGAGAGGCCGGTGCCGCAGCGCGGGCACCAGGGGGCGACCCGGTGGTCCTGGACCAGCAGGCCCTTGTCGAAGATCTGCTTGAGCGACCACCAGACGGACTGGACGTACGACGGGTCCATCGTCCGGTAGGCCTCGTCGAGGTCGACCCAGTACCCCATGCGGGTGGTCAGCTCGGTGAAGGCGTCGGTGTGGCGGGTCACCGACTCGCGGCACCTGGCGTTGAACTCGGCGATGCCGTACGCCTCGATGTCCTGCTTGCCGGAGAAGCCCAGCTCCTTCTCGACGGCGAGCTCGACCGGCAGGCCGTGGCAGTCCCAGCCGGCCTTGCGGGCGACGTGGTAGCCCTTCATGGTCCGGTAGCGCGGGAAGACGTCCTTGAAGACGCGGGCCTCGATGTGGTGGGCGCCGGGCATGCCGTTGGCGGTGGGCGGGCCCTCGTAGAACACCCACTCGGGGCGGCCCTCGGACTGCTCCAGGCTGCGCTGGAAGATCTTGTTGTCCTGCCAGAAGGACAGGATCTGGTGCTCCAGGGCAGGCAGATCCACCTGCGCGGGAACGGGGTTGTAGGAGCTCATCGCGGGCGTCTACCTCCGGCGGATGCTGGGACTGGATCCTCCGGAGGGACGAGACGGACCTGCCGCCCCGCGGTACCACCCTCCTTGGCCGCGGTGATGCGTTCGCGGCCCTCTTGTTTGGGCTTGCTGCCGGGTCTAGTGGGCCACCGCGGTGATCGCGGCGGCCGTTCTTCCGGCGGCTCCGGGGTGATCTTCCCGTCGTGCACACCCCCGGGCTCACACCGTCCCCGGGTCGCTGGTGGCTGCGTACGTCGGTACTCGTCCCATCTGCGCCTTGCACGGCCAGTGTATCGGCCGGGTGAGTCGGTTTGTCCAAACCGTTTCCGGCGGGCGGGTGGGAGCGCTCCCCGGGGCGCTCGGGGAGCACTTCCGGGGCACTCCCGAAGCACTGCGAGGGCGTGCGGCGACGGAGGTTAGCCGGAGTCGATCTGGGCACAAATCTCTGAGCACACGGGGCGTGACGATTGGGGCGGCTGCCTGGGTGGGAACGTTATGAGGCGCCGGTATGTCATGTTGTGACCGGTTTTGATCGGGATTATCGTTCCGGCACTGGGAGCCGCCGGGAACCGGCGGCTCGATTCGTTCGTAGATGGGGTCGAAAGCCATGGCTGAGAAGGGAACCGGCGCGGGTACCGCCACCAAGCGGGCACGCAAGGCCGTGGCGGTCGACCCAGGGGAGGGGACCGTGACCACTACCGCACCGAAGAGCAGCACCGACACCGTCACCGCGTCGCGCGGCGCCGAGTCGGTGGACCCGGCCACGCTGCCGGTCCGGCCCGGCGAGGACCCGTGGACCACCGAGGAGGTCCACGAGCTGCACGACGAGCTGATCAGCGAGCTGGACCGGCTCCGGAGCGAGATCGACGCCGCCGAGACGGCCATCTCCGGCCTGATGCGCGACTCCAACGACGGGGCCGGCGACGACCAGGTGGACGCCGGTACGAAGAACATCTCGCGGGAGAGCGAGCTGGCGCTCGCCAACAACGCGCGGGACAGCCTGGCCCAGACCGAGCGCGCGCTGGAGCGGCTGGAGGGCGTCGGCTTCGGCACCTGCGAGTCCTGCGGCCAGGCCATCGGCAAGGCCCGGATGCAGGCCTTCCCCAGGGCGACGCTCTGCGTGCAGTGCAAGGCCAAGCAGGAACGCCGCTGAACCGGGCGACCGGAGCGACGCGGGGGGTCGGGCTTGCCGTACGCTCGACCCCGTAACGTCGCCTGAATAACGCCGCCTGACGCGTTCGTGAACGCGGGCAGGCCGTCACGGGCCCACCACCCTCCCCCTCCAGCGGACCGGGGGAGCTCCATCGGCAGCGGAGCGGATCATCAGTACGCAAGGTTCCCCCCAGACCCGGGACGACGCCGTCCCGTCCCCCGCCGATGCCGTGGAGGTGCCCGTGGCCGAGCCGACCGGGGCGTCCGCGGACGCCGCCACGGCCGAGAAGCCCAAGGGGCCGCGCCGGGTCGGCGTGCTGCTGGTCGTCGCCGTACTCGCCTTCCTGATCGACCTCGGCAGCAAGCTGCTGGTCGTCGCCCGGCTGGAGAACCACGCGGCGATCAAGGTGATCGGGGACGTCGTCACCTTCCAGGTGATCCGCAACTCGGGCGCGGCCTTCGGGATGGGGCAGGCGCTGACCGTCGTCTTCACGATGATCGCCTCCGCCGTCATCGTGGTGATCTGGCGGATCGCCCGCCGGCTGTACAGCCTGCCCTGGGCGATCGCGCTCGGGCTGCTGCTCGGCGGGGCGCTCGGCAACCTCACCGACCGGCTGTTCCGCGCGCCCGGCGTGTTCCGCGGGCACGTGGTGGACTTCATCTCGGTCCAGCACTTCGCGGTCTTCAACCTCGCGGACTCGGCGATCGTCTGCGGCGGGATCCTGGTGGTCCTGCTCTCCTTCCGGGGCAGCAACCCGGACGGGACCGTCCACCAGCCGACCGAGAAGGCCGAGAAGACGGAGCAGGCCGAGAAGTAGGCCTAGAAGTGGGCCGGGCCACCGGCGGGCGGGGGCGGGCCGCGTTTCCGGCATACTCGTACGGGTGAGTACCGCAGCGCAGAACCGAAGCCTCCCCGTACCCGACGGCCTGGAGGGCGAGCGCCTCGACGCCGCCCTGGCCCGGATGTTCGGCTTCTCCCGGACCAAGGCCGCCGAGCTGGCCGCCGACGGCAAGGTCACGCTCGACGGCGCCGTGGCCGGCAAGTCGGACCGGGTCACCGCGGGTTCCTGGCTGGAGGTCGAGATCCCCGCCCCGGCCGCCCCCGTGCAGGTCGTCGCCGAGCACGTCGAGGGCATGCGGATCGTCCACGACGACGAGGACATCGTGCTGGTGGACAAGCCGGTCGGCGTCGCCGCGCACCCCAGCCCGGGCTGGACCGGCCCCACCGTGATCGGCGGACTGGCCGCGGCCGGGTACCGGATCTCCACCTCGGGCGCCGCCGAGCGCCAGGGCATCGTGCACCGGCTGGACGTCGGTACCTCGGGGCTGATGGTGGTCGCCAAGTCCGAGCGCGCCTACACCGACCTCAAGCGGCAGTTCCACGACCGGATCACCGAGAAGCGCTACCACACGCTGGTGCAGGGCCACCCGGACCCGATGAGCGGGACGGTGGACGCGCCGATCGGGCGGCACCCCAGCTCGGACTGGAAGTGGGCCGTCACCCAGGACGGCAAGCCGTCCGTCACCCACTACGACCTGATCGAGGCGTACCGGGCCGCGTCGCTGCTGGCGATCAAGCTGGAGACCGGACGCACCCACCAGATCCGCGTCCACATGTCCGCGCTGCGCCACCCCTGCGTGGGCGACCTGACGTACGGCGCCGACCCGACGCTGGCCAAGCGGCTCGGGCTGACCCGGCAGTGGCTGCACGCGGTGTCGCTCGGCTTCGAGCACCCGTCGGACGGGCAGTGGGTCGAGTTCTCCAGCGAGTACCCGGAGGACCTGCGGAAGGCGCTGGACATCATCACGGCGGAGAGCTGAGGTGACGGTCGCCGCGATCCGGGTCGCCGTGGGGGAAGCGGACCTGGAGCTGGTGCGCGCCGTCCGGCACGAGGTCTTCGTCGTCGAGCAGAACGTGCCGGAGGAGCTGGAGTACGACGAGTACGACGCGACCTCGGTGCACCTGCTGGCCGTCGGGGCCGACGGGGCCGCGCTGGGGACGGCGCGGCTGATCCACGGCGAGCCGGCGCGGAAGCTGACGGGCGGTGTCGACGGGCGGGTGCTGCTGGGGCGGCTCGCGGTCGTCGCGGCGGCCCGGGGGACGGGGCTGGGCGCGGAGCTCGTCCGGGCGGTCGAGGCGGCGGGGGCCGAGCACGGGGGTGCGGAGGTCGAGCTGCACGCCCAGGTGCAGGCGCTCGGGTTCTACGAGCGGCTGGGGTACGTGGCGCAGGGGCCGGTGTACGACGACGCGGGGATCGCGCACCGGACGATGACGCGGGTGCTCTGAGGCGATCGAGGCGGGTGGGGCTGGACCTCCGGGGGTGGGTTTCCGGTGGTCGCCTTCCGCTGCGCGCAGCTCCCCGCGCCCCTGACGGGGCGCGGGGAGCTCTGTCTTTCGGGTCAGGAGTCGGTGGTGCGCAGGCGGGGGAGGGTGTGGGGGTGTTCGTCGCGCAGGTGGGCGATGAGCTGTTCGCGGATGTCGAAGCGGAGCTGGGCGGCGTCGTCGGGGGTGCGGGCGGTCATGGTGGCGCGGACGACGATGGTGCTGGGCGTGGTGTCGGTGACCTGGAGGGCCCACTCGGCGCCGTCCCAGAGCGGGTGCCGGTCGAGGCGGGCGCGCAGGGTGGTGCGCAGCTCGTCCACCGGGGTGGTGTGGTCGAGGTGGAGCAGGACGGCGGCCAGTAGGCCGGGGTCGCGGCGGGTCCAGTTCTCGAAGGGCTTGTTGACGAAGTACGAGACCGGGACGACCAGTCGGCGGTAGTCCCAGAGCCGGACCACCAGGTAGGTGAGGGTGATCTCCTCGACGGTGCCCTGCTGGCCGTCCACCACCACGGTGTCGCCGATCCGGACGGTGTCGCTGAAGGCGATCTGGAGGCCGGCGAAGAAGTTGCCCAGGGTGCTCTGGGCGGCGATGCCGGCCACGATGCCGATGAGGCCGGCCGAGGCGAGCAGGCTGGCGCCGACGGTGCGCATGGCGGAGAAGGTCAGCAGCATCACGGCCACCGTGACCACGACGATCAGCGCGCTGACCACGCGGCGCAGCATGCTGATCTGGGTGTGCACCCGCTGGATCCGGGCCGGGTCGTCGACGCGGGTCTCGTAGCGGCTGAGCAGGGCCTCCAGGGCGGCGGCCACCACGCGGACGGTGAGCCAGCCCAGCGAGGCGATCAGGAGCAGCAGGAGCAGGTGGTGCGCGCCGTCGTCGCCCGCCGTGCGGAGGATCCGCTGGAGTGGTTTGTTGGCGAGCAACAGGGCTGACGCCACGGTGAGTTGGAGCGGGATCCGGCATCTGCGGAGCAGTGGCCAGACCGGGGCCGAGGGGTGGCGGGCGGCGGTCCGCTGGAGGGCCTGGTCGACGATCCAGCCGACCGCCAGGGTGGCGGCGACGGTGGCGAGGAGCGAGATCAGCAGCCAGGGCATGGGCCGTACGATACTCGGGCACAGCGGGGTGAAACGGGCGAAATGGTGTGGTGGCCTTATCGGACGCCTACCCGGATGGCCGATACGATCAGCGCCCATGGAGTTCGGTGGGGCATGGCGTCGCTGGCGCGCCCGGGGAACAGCGGTCAGACGCAGGCTGCTCGCCGGGGCGGTGGCCCTGGTGGCGGTGGCCGCGGCGGGTACCGCGACGGTGGCGTCCGGCGGTGAGCAGGCGGTTCATCGGGAGGACCGTTTCCTCGGCATGCCGGAGACCCCCGGCAGCGCCGAGCAGGTCCAGCTGGACACCTCGTTCTTCACCACCGAGGGCGGCGGACCGCGCCCGGCGGTGCTGCTGGCGCACGGCTTCGGTGGCTCCAAGGAGGGCCAGCGCGAGCGCGCCGAGCAGCTGGCGCGGCAGGGGTACGCGGTGCTGACCTGGTCGGCGCGCGGCTTCGGGCACTCGGGCGGCCGGATCGGGCTGAACGCGCCGGACCGCGAGGTCGAGGACGTCAGGCACCTGGTGGACTGGCTGGCTCAGCGGCCCGAGGTGCGGCTGGACGCGCCCGGCGATCCGAAGGTCGGCATCACCGGCGCCTCGTACGGCGGGGCGGTGTCGCTGCTGGCCTCCGCGTACGACCACCGGATCGACGCGGTGGCCACCCAGATCACCTGGTGGAACCTGGCCGACGCGCTGTTCCCGCAGGGCGTGCAGGGCTCGGGCGCGGCGGACGGCGTGTTCAAGAAGCTGTGGGCCGGGATCTTCTTCACCACCGGCGCGGCCGGGGACCTCGGGCCCTCCGGCGAGGCGCCGCGGGAGAGCGGCGGGGCGGAGCCGAAGACGGACGGGCCGGTCGGCTGCGGGCGGTTCCTGGAGTCGCTCTGCCGGATGTACGACCGGGTCGCCACCGCCGGGCACGCCGATCCGGAGGCCGTCGCGCTGCTGGAGCGTTCCAGCCCGTCCTCGGTGGCGGCGCAGCTCAAGGCGCCCACGCTGGTGGTGCAGGGGCAGCAGGACTCGCTGTTCCCGCTGGACCAGGGGGACCGCATCGCCCGGGCGGTGGCCGCCAACGGCGCGCCGGTGGCGGTCGACTGGTTCGCCGGCGGCCACGACGGAGGGACGGACACCAGCGCAAGGGTCGACGACCGGGTGACGGCCTGGTTCGACCACTATCTGAAGGAGCGGGGGAACGACACCGGCGCCGCGTTCCGGGTCACCCGCACCGGCGGGGTCGACTCGACCGGCTTCCAGGCCGTGCTGCGCGGGGCCACCGCCGACCGGTACCCGGGGCTCGGCGGCACCGGCTCGCGGACCGTCGAGCTGACGGGCGGCGAGCGGACCCTCGCCAACCCGCCCGGCGGCGCGCCGCCCGGGATCTCGACGCTGCCGGGCGTCGGCGCACTCAGCCAGGCGGCCTCGCTGGGCGCCGGGCTCTCACTGGACTTCCCCGGGCAGAACGCCGCCTTCGACTCGGCGCCGCTGGACTCGCCGCTGCACCTGACCGGGCAGCCGACCGTCCCGGTGCGGGTGACGGCGGACCGGCCGGACGCCGTGCTGTTCGCGAAGCTGTACGACGTCGGGTCGGACGGCAAGGCGGTGCTGCCGCAGCAGCTCGCCGCCCCGCTGCGGGTCACCGGCGCGGACGCCGGACAGACCGTCACGGTGGCGCTGCCGACCGTGGACCACACCTTCCCGGCCGGGCACCGGGTGCGGCTGGTGCTGGCGAGCACCGACCTCGCGTACGCCTCGCCGGTCGAGCCGGCCACCTACCGGGTGGCGCCGGCCGGGGCGCTCACCGCGCCGACCGTCGAGGAGCTCGTCACCGGGGCGGCGCCGCTGCCCTCGCGCACGTGGGTGCTGCCGGTGATCGCCGTGCTGGTGGCCGCGGCCCTGGTACTGGCGCCGCGGCTGCGGCGCCGGCGGACCGCCACCGGCCCCGCCCTCGACCCGGAGCTGGCCGCGGTGCCACTGTGGATCAACGGGCTGAGCAAGCGCTACAAGGGCGCCCAGGACCGTTACGCCGTAAGGGAGTTGAGCTTCCGGGTGGAGCAGGGGCAGGTGCTCGGGCTGCTCGGGCCGAACGGCGCGGGCAAGACCACCACGCTGCGGATGCTGATGGGGCTGATCCGGCCGGACGCCGGGGAGATCCGGATCTTCGGGCACCTGGTGCGGCCCGGCGCGCCGGTGCTGTCGCGGGTCGGGGCGTTCGTGGAGGGCGCGGGCTTCCTGCCGCACCTCACCGGGCGGGCCAACCTGCGGCTCTACTGGCAGGCGACCGGACGGCCGGAGGCCGACGCGCGCTTCGACGAGGCGCTGGCCATCGCCGGGCTCGGCGAGGCGCTGGACCGCGCGGTGCGCACGTACTCACAGGGCATGCGGCAGCGGCTGGCGATCGCCCAGGCGATGCTCGGGATGCCGGACCTGCTGATCCTGGACGAGCCGACCAACGGGCTGGACCCGCCGCAGATCCGCGAGATGCGCGAGGTGATGATCCGGTACGCGGCCGGCGGGCGGACCGTGATCGTCTCCAGCCACCTGCTGTCCGAGGTCGAGCAGAGTTGTACGGACCTGGTGGTGATGGACCGCGGGCAGCTGGTCACGGCCGGCCCGGTCGCGGATATCGTGGGCGCCGGCGAGCTGCTGATGATCGGCATCGCCGGGCCGTACGACCCGGTGCCGGTGGTCGAGAAGGTGGGCGCGCTGGCCGGGGTCGGCTCGGTGGAGGCCGTCGAGGGCGGACTGCTGGTGCGCCTGGACGGACTGGCGGCCAGTGCGCTGCTGGCCGAACTGGTGCGGCTGGAGGTGCCGGTGGAGAGCGCCGGGCCGCAGCGGCGGCTGGAGGACGCGTTCCTGTCGTTGATCGGAGGTGGAGCGTGAGCGTCGTTCCCGAGGACCGCGCCGAGTCGAAGGACCGTGCCGGATCGATGAACCACGCAGGGTCGACGGACCACGCCGAGGGGTACCGGGCGAGCCGGACACTGCCGCTGCGGGTGGAGGCGATGCGGCAACTGCGCCGGCGCCGCACCATGGTGATCGGCGGGGTGCTGGCCGCCATGCCGTTCGTCATCCTGGCCGCGTTCCAGATCGGCGGCACCCCCGGCCGTCCGGGCCGCACCACCTTCATCGAGCTGGCCACCGCCTCGGGGGCCAACTTCGCGGTCACCATGCTGTTCGTGGGCACCGGCTTCATGCTGGTGATCCCGGTCGCGCTGTTCTGCGGGGACACCGTCGCCTCCGAGGCCAGCTGGTCCTCGCTGCGCTACCTGCTGGCCGCGCCGGTGCCCCGGGCCCGGCTGCTGGCCCGCAAGTTCGCGGTCGGGCTGGCGTTCTCGGCGGTGGCGGTGGCGATGCTGCCCGCGATCGGACTGGTCGTCGGCACGGCGGCGTACGGCTGGGGAGACCTCAAGCTGCCCGCCGGGGTCAGCCTGCCGGCCGGACAGGCGCTGCCCCGGATCGCCATCGCGGTGGCCTTCGTGTTCCTCGGCGAGATCGTGATCGCCGCGCTCGCGTTCTGGCTCTCCACCGCGACGGACGCGCCGCTGGGCGCGGTCGGCGGCGCCGTGTTCGCCTCGATCATCACCGGGGTGCTGGACGCCGTCACCGCGCTGGGCGACCTGCGGGAGTGGCTGCCGGCGCACTGGCAGTACTCCTGGGCGGACGCCCTGCAGCCGCAGCTGGAGTGGGGCGGCATGGTGCAGGGCGTCTCGCTGTCGCTCTCGTACGCGGTGGTGCTGCTGGCGCTGGCGTTCCGCGGCTTCGCGCGCAAGGACGTGGTGTCCTGAACGACCGCCGGGCCCCGGCCGGACGTGCGTTCGCGGGGCCCGGCGGGGGATGCGCGATCATGGGTGGGTAGCTGACCTCCCTGGTGAAGGACCCCGACCGTGGCCCAGATCATCCTCTTCCACTCCGCCTACGGACTGCGCCCGGCCGTGCACGCCGCCGCCGAGCGGCTGCGCGCCGCCGGGCACACCGTGCACACGCCGGACCTGTTCGACGGGCGGACCTTCGATTCCGTCGAGGAGGCGCAGGAGTTCCAGGAGGAGCTCGGCGGCCGCGACGAGCTGTTGCGGCGGGCGGTGACGGCGGCCGCGCCGGTGTCCGAGGGCGGGCTGGTGTACGCCGGCTTCTCGCTCGGCGGCGCGGTGGCGCAGAACCTGGCGCTGGCCGACGAGAAGGCGCGCGGACTGCTGCTCCTGCACGGCACCTCGGACCTGCGGGAGGACGCGGCCACCGAGATCCCGGTGCAGCTGCACATCGCGGAGCCGGACCCGTTCGAGCCGGAGGACTGGCTGAACGCCTGGTACCTGCGGATGCGGCGGGCCGGGGCCGAGGTGGAGGTGCACCGCTACCGGGGCGCCGGACACCTGTTCACCGACCCGGAGCTGCCGGACTGGGACGAGGAGGCGGCCGAGCGCGCCTGGGCGGCGTCGCTGGACTTCCTGGCGGAGCTGGACGGCTGACGCCTCGGCCGGGAGCCGGCGCCATGACCGGGAGCCGGCGCCATGACGGAACCCGGCGCCGTGACCGGGAGCCGACGTCGAGACGGAACGCGGCGCCGTGACCGGGGCGGCCGGCGCCGCGGCCCGGACCGCTGACGCCGCGGTGGCGGGTGGGGCCGCGCTCCGGGCCGGAAGGACTGTTTCCGGACAGCTACGGAGCGTGATCGAGGCCCGAGTGGTCCAGACCTCTCGGGCGCCCCGCGCCGCCCGGCCAGCACTGATGGCCGGACCGTGGACGATAGTTCACCGTGCGGCCGCCCGCGCGTAACAGTCGGCGGGCCCGTCCGGACGGCCGGAATTCCCAGGGCGTTGTTGATCTCCCGTGAATTGCCTTCATAGCATCGGTGTGCACTCCAACCCTCACTTGCCTGACGAATCCGTGGAAATGCCTTCGAGTCCTACCTCGGGCCATTTCCCGCGAACCCAGCTTGGAGCGGCACATGCTTGTTCTCGGAATTACCAACAATGACCTGGCCGGCGCCTGTCTGGTTCAGGACGGGACCGTCCTCGCGGCCGTCAGTGAGGAGCGGTTCAGCCGGGTCAAGGACCACAGGGCCTGGCCGGAGCAATCCATCGAGTACGTTCTGAAGGAGGCCGGGGTCACGCTTTCCGAGGTCGACCGGGTGGCCTACGGATGGCAGGCCGGATTCGACGCCGAAAAGCACCTGCTGCTCTATGTGGACCGCATTTCGGAGGAGGCCCTGCGGCGTCCCGAGGCGCTTCCGCACCTCCGTAAGCGGATATCCGACGAAATTCGCAACGACCGCGCGAAGCGCGCCGAGTTCGACGCCTTCACAGAGGACAACGGGCTGCGCGCCAAGGTGGTTCACGTCGACCACCACGAGTCCCACGGGCTCGGCGCCTTCCTGTGCTCGCCGTTCGACGAGGCGCTCGTGGTCACCTGTGACGGCCGCGGGGACTTCCAGTCCCTGACCGTCACCCACTACCACCCCGGCGGCGAGGAGGTGCTCCAGCGCGAGACCTCGATCGACAGCCTCGGCTACTTCTACGGCCGGATCACCAAGCTGCTCGGCTTCCGCCCCAACCGTCACGAGGGCAAGATCACCGGCCTGGCCGCCAACGGCGACCCGGACAAGCTCCTCCCGCTGATGCGGCGGATGATCGACGTCGAGGAGGACGGCTCGATCCGCGCCCGCTGCGGCGACTGGTACCAGCCGTCCTACGACGGCTACTCCGACGAACTGCTGCGCGAGATCGCGACCCACGAGCCGGCCGATGTCGCGGCGGCGGCCCAGCGGCACGTGGAGAACCTGCTGACCGCGGTGGTGGCGCGGCACATCGGCCGGGTGCCCAGCGGCAACGTCTGCCTGTCCGGCGGGGTCTTCGCCAACGTCAAGCTGAACCAGCGGATCTTCGAGACCCCGGGCGTGCGGAACATCTACGTGCTGCCGCCGATGGGCGACGGCGGGCTGCCGCTGCAGGCCGCCGTGGTGGTGGCCCACCGGGAGACCGGCGAGCGCCCGCGGGTGCCCTCGATGGCGCTCGGGCCGGACGCGGCGATCTCCGAGGGTCGGCTGGAGGAGATCCTGAACGACTACCCCGAGCTGCGCTACCGGCGGATCGGCGAGGACATGCGCGAGGTGCTGCTCGCCGCGCTGGAGGCGGACCAGGTCATCGGCACCTACCGCGGCCGGATGGAGTTCGGCCCGCGCGCGCTCGGGCGGCGCAGCGTCATCTACGGCACCGCCGACGTGACGATGAACGACTGGCTCAACAAGCGCCTGAACCGTACCGAGTTCATGCCCTTCGCGCCGATCACCGCCGAGGACCTGGCGGCCGACTGCTACGTGGGCTGGGACCCCGAGCAGCCCTCGGCGCTGTTCATGACGATCACCTACGACTGCCACGAGACCTTCGCCAAGGCCTGCCCGGCGGTGGTGCACGTCGACAACACCGCCCGGCCGCAGATCGTCCGGGCCCAGGACGACCCGTTCCTGCACGGTCTGCTGATGGCCTGGTACGAGCGCAGCGGGCAGGCCGCGCTGGTGAACACCTCGTTCAACAAGCACGAGGAGCCGATCGTCGGCTCGCACCGCGACGCGCTCGACCCGGTGCTCGACGAGGTGGTCGACCTGCTGCTGGTGGACGACGTGTACCTGGTCTGGAAGGACTCCGCCGAGGGCTTCATGGCGCGGCAGTCGGTCTGACCGGGCCCGACCCGGGGGCGGGCCGGGCGGGCGAGGGGCCTGGATCGTGGAGCGAGGTCTAGTCCAATTGACCGTCCGGCCCGTCGGCCGGGAGAGTGTGAACCATCGTCAGACCGTATGGCGCGAGCGCCGAGTGAGGAGACCGATGCAGCCGCAAGCCGGAACGCGGTACGAGGTCGAGGCCGTCGTCTTCGACATGGACGGGGTCCTGATCGACTCCAGGCCGGTGATCGAGGAGGCGTGGCGGTCGGCGGCTCGGCGCCACGGCCGGGTACTGACGGACCCGGAGCTGGAGGAGTACGTCCACGGGCGGACCGGCGACCAGACGGTCCGGCTGATCTTCCCGGACCACTCGGACGCCGACCGGAAGGCGATCTGGGCCGAGGTGGACACCGTCGAGGAGGAGGCCCCGTACCCGGTGATCCCCGGGGCCGACGGGCTGGCCACCCGGCTCCGGCGGGCGGGCGTGCCGGTCGGCCTGGCCACCAGCAGCTGGCCGCGGAAGATCGAGAACGCGCTCGGCGGGCTCGGCCTGCTCGACGTCTTCCGGGTGCGCGTCACCCGGGACGACGTCGAGCGGGGCAAGCCGCACCCGGACCCGTACCTGGCGGCCTGTCGGGGGCTCGGGATCCGGCCGCAGCGCACGCTGGTCTTCGAGGACTCGGTCAGCGGGGTCCGCTCGGCGGTTGACGCGGGGGCGGTGTGCGTCGGCATCGGCGGGCCGGCCCTGGTGGAGGCGGGCGCGGTGGTCGCGGTGCCGGACTTCACCGCGCTGGTGGTGGACCACGCCGGTGACGCGGGGCCGCTCGTGCTGACCGACCCGGACGGGCTGGTGGCGGTGGTGCTGACGGCCGGGCCGCACGGTGGCTGAGCCGGGGCGGGCGGCGGCGGACGTGCCGTCGGGCGCTTCGGCGGATGCGATGGCGGACGTGTCGGCGGACGTGCCGGCAGGGGCGCCGGCGGGGGTGGCGTCCGGGGCGGCGGACACGCCGGTGATGGCCGGGTCGGCGGCCGTCTCGGCGTTCGGCGTCTTCCTCGTCCTGGGGGTGCTCACCGCCTCGCTCGGAGCCTCGCTGCCCTTCCTGCGGGAACGTTTCGGCGCCGAGCACGAGGTGGGACGGGTGGTCTCCGCCTACAACCTCGGCGCGCTCGCCGCGACCGTCGGCATCGGCCTGCTCGGGCGGCGGCTGAACGTCAGGGCGGCGCCGCCCGTCCTGCTCGCCGTCTTCGCGGCGGGCGCGGCCGGGATGGCGGCCAGCCCCGGCTGGGTCGGCTACCTCGGCTGCGCGGCGGTGGCCGGCGTCGGGTACGGCGGACTGGCGCTCACCCTCAACACGGCGTTCGCGCGCGGCTTCGCGGGCAACAGCGTGGTGATGGTCAACCGGCTGAACGCGGTGTTCGGGATCGGCGCGATGCTGGGCCCGCTGGCCGCCGGGGCCCTGGGCCGAACCGACATCCGGCTGCTGGCGCTGGCGGCGGCGGTGTGCTCGCTGCCGTGCTTCCTGGTCGGGCGGGCCGGGGCGGTGCTCGCCACGACGCCCCGGACCGAGGCCGAGGACCGCGGCGAGGCCGGCGGACGGCGCGGCGGGGTCGTCGTGGCGTTCCTGCCGTTCCTGCTGGTCGGCCTGGTGTACGCGGGCCTGGAGACCAGCATCGGCGCCTGGCAGTCGACCCAGCTGGTCCGCGAGGGCTGGAGCACCCAGGCGGCGACCACCGCGGCCTCGGGGTTCTGGGCCGGGCTGGCCGTCGGCCGCCTGGTGATCCCGCAGCTGACCCGGCGGGTGCCGGGCCGCACCGCGCTGCCGGCCTACCTGGCGGCCGCGTTCGGCGCGCTGGCGCTCGCCGCCGTGCCGCACCTCGCGGTGGCGGCCTACCCGCTGGCCGGGCTGGCGCTGGCGCCGGTGCTGCCGACGCTGATCGCCTGGGTCTCCGGCGTGGCGGAGGTGCCGCAGCAGGCGACCTCGGTGCTGACGCTCTGCTGCATGCTCGGCAACGCCGTCGTACCGGCGGTGGTGGGGGCGCTCGGCGGGTCCGGCGGGCCGGTGGTGATCCCGGTGGTGCTGGCGGGGGCGTGCCTGCTCTGCCTCGGACTCGCGGGATGGCTGCGGGCCGTACGGCGGTGAGCGCCGGCCGGCCCGGGCGGTCGGGAGATCCTCAGGGTCGGAGCGGCTTGGGCTTGATCATCGCGAAGGGGGCGCCCTGCGGGTCGGCGACCACGGTCATCCGGCCGGCCATCATGTCGAAGGGCGGGACGAAGACAGAGCCGCCGCTCCTGACCAGGGCGTCCACGGTGGAGTCGACGTCGTCGACCGAGAAGTACGTCAGCCAGTGCGACGGGATGCCGGGCGGGTCGTTGGAGAGCAGAGTGGCGCCGCCCACCGGGCGGCCGCCGACGCGCAGCTCCCAGTACGAGTCCACACCCTCCAGCGGCTCGATCTCGATGCCGAACGCCTCGCCGTAGAAGGCGGTGGCGGCCGGGATGTCACTGGTGTGCAGCTCGTTCCAGATCAGCGCACCGGCCTGGTTGACGACCTTGGCGCCGGAGAACTCACCCGGCTGCCACGCGCCGAACACCGCGCCCTGCGGGTCGGCAGCGATCAGCATCCGGCCCAGGGTGCCGACGTCCATCGCCGGCGCGAGCAGGGTGCCGCCCGCGGAGACGATCGCGTCCTGGGTGGCCTGGGCGTCGGTGGTGGCCAGGTAGCTGGTCCAGACGGTCGGCGGCTCCGGGGCCCCGTCGGGGGACACCGCCGCGCCGATGCCGGCCACGGCCTTGCCGTCGAGCTCGCAGACGGCGTAGCCGCCGAACTCCTTCTTGCCGACCTGGCCCTGCCAGCCGAAGAGGTCGCGGTAGAAGTCCAGCGCGGCCTGCTGGTCCTTGGCCATCAGATCGACCCAGCACGGGGTGCCGGTCGCGTACGGGGAGGTGACCTCGGGCATGATCGCCCTTTCTGGTGAGGAGTCTCTCCCGGCCACCATCTCCTCGCGCCCGGCGGTTCGCCACTCGGGCCACCCGCCCCGCCGGGCCCGGGCGGACCGGCGCGGCGGGGCCGCTTGCCCGCCGACAGCGGCAGCGGCGGCGGGGAGGGTGCGGCCCCGCGCGGGGGCTGGGCGAGGGGCCGCGGCTCGGGGGCGGGGGTTTACACGTCGATCTTCTCGAAGGTGAAGGCGGTGGAGCCTTCGAGGACGGGGATGACCTCGATCCGGCTCTGCCTGCCGGGTTCGAGGACGGTCCACGACGAACCGTGCGGGGACTTGATCCGGTAGGTGTCCGGGGCGCCGGCCACCGGGATCAGCTCCCACTCGGTGGCGTCGCCCTGGTCGAGGAGGAGGGAGACCAGCGGGCCGGCGGGCTTGAGGTCCTCCACGGCGGTCGGGGCGCCCTTGGCGTAGAGCCGGTAGTGGTTGTTGGGGAAGGCCTCGACGACCCAGACCGCGTCCTCGTCGTCGGTGTTGGCGAAGACGGCTTTGGGGGCGAGGTCCAGGGCCTCGTGGCGGGCTCGGCCGATCCTGGCGTCGCCGTTCTGGATGGTGTAGAGGCCGGACTCCAGCTGGGCCATGGCTGTCATTCCTTCGCGGTGTGGGCGAGGTGCAGGACAGTTGTACGTGTTCGGAGGAAGCCGGGGAGCGGGCCTCGGCGTGTCATCACCTGAACGAGCTACGCCCCCTTGCCCGCCGTCCGACCGCCGTCCGACCGCCGCCCGATCGCCCGCCCCGCCGCCCGTGCCCCGGGGGCTGCGGCACGATGGACCCCATGCACAGCGACCACTACGCGCCGACGACCACCCTGCCCGGGCTCCTGCAGCGCGGCCGCGGCCAGGGCGCGCTGATCGCCGCCGAGGACGGCCCGTCGGTCGCCGAGCTGGTGTACGGCTGCATCCGCTGGGACTGGCGGTGGGACCCGACGGCCGACGACCGGGACCGCTACCTCGCCCGCCTGATCCGGGACTTGGGGCTGCCGCTCGCGCCGGTGGTGGAGCTCCTGCCCGGCGACGAGGGCACCCGGCGCCGGGCCACCCGCGTCCTGGAACTGCTCGCGCTCGGCGGCTCGGCGCAGGCCCGGGCGGCACTGCCGGACCCCGCCCCGGCGCCGGACGGCCCGACCCCGCACCACCCCGCGAAGGAGGCCTGCCCGGACCGCGGCGACGCGTACCCACCGGCGGGCCCCGGCGACGAGCGCGACATACCGGCCCTGGTCGCCGAGCTGGAGCGGTGCTGGGTGGCGCGGGCCTGGTGCGGCCCCGCCGCCCTCGCCCGCGACCTAACCCGCTTCGGCCCGCGGGCCGCCGACGCCGTCTCCCTGCTGCGCCGCTTCTGGCTCTCGACCCCGCACTCGTCCGAGCGCCCCGCCTACCTGGAGGCGCTGGCGGCGATGGGGGCCGCGGGCATGCCCGAGGTGTACGTCGAGTCGCTGGACGACTGCGAACCGCGGGCCCGGCTCCTCGCCGTCCGCCACGCCCCCGACCGGCCCGCCGTGCGGGCCCGCCTCGGCCGCCTGCGGGACGATCCGCTGGAGGTGCCGGAGGTCCGCGAGGCCGCCGCGGCGCGCCTCTCGGGACTGGGTCGTCAGCTGTTCGAGGGGGCTAGAGTAGACGCGTGAACGTGTGAGTGGTGGTCCGGGCCCCGAGAGGCGCTCCGGGCCACATCCATTTCCAGGGCATCCCCTGTGACCTGCGCGTTCACCGGCCCACCAGACCAGCACCAGAGCCTCCGGAGGCCCCGCCTTGAGCGACCAGCCGTTCGCGCATCTGCACGTCCACACCGAGTACTCGATGCTGGACGGCGCCGCCCGGCTGAAGCAGATGTTCAAGGAGGTCGAGCGCCTCGGTCAGACCCACGTGGCGATGACCGACCACGGCAACATGTACGGCGCCGCCGAGTTCCACCGGCAGGCCACCGACGCCGGCATCACCCCCGTCATCGGCATCGAGGCGTACGTCGCCCCCGAGTCCCGCTCCAACACCAAGCGCATCCTGTGGGGCCAGCCGCACCAGAAGCGGGACGACGTCTCCGCGTCCGGCGCGTACACCCACAAGACGATCTGGGCCCGCAACAAGGAGGGCCTGCACAACCTCTTCAAGCTGACCTCGCGCTCCTACGCCGAGGGCTGGCTGGTGAAGTGGCCCCGGATGGACAAGGAGCTGATCTCCGAGCTCTCCGGCGGCCTGATGGCCACCACCGGCTGCCCCTCCGGCGAGGTGCAGACCCGGCTGCGCCTCGGCCAGTTCGACGAGGCCCTCAAGTCGGCCGCCGACTACCAGGACATCTTCGGCAAGGAGAACTACTTCCTGGAGCTGATGGACCACGGCCTCGACATCGAGAAGCGGGTCCGCGACGGGTTGCTGGAGATCAGCCGGAAGCTGGACATCCCCCCGGTCGTCACCAACGACTCGCACTACACCACCGAGGCCGACGCCGGCGCGCACGACCTGCTGCTCTGCGTCCAGACCGGCAAGAACCTCTCGGACCCGGACCGCTTCCGCTTCGACGGCACCGGCTACTACATCAAGTCCGCGGCCGAGATGTACGCCCTCGACTCCTCCGACGCCTGGCAGGAGGGCTGCCGCAACAGCCAGCTGCTCGTCGCCTCCCGGGTCGACACCGAGGGCATGTTCAAGTTCAAGAACCTGATGCCCCGCTTCCCCATCCCGGAGGGCTTCGAGTCCGAGGCGGACTTCTTCAAGTCCAAGGTCTGGGAGGGCATGGACTGGCGCTTCCCGAACGGGTACGACGAGGAGCACAAGAAGCTCGCCGAGTACGAGATGGACACCATCATCCAGATGGGGTTCCCGGCGTACTTCCTCGTGGTCGCCGACTTCATCATGTGGGCCAAGAGCCAGGGCATCGCGGTGGGCCCCGGCCGTGGTTCGGCGGCCGGCTCGCTGGTCGCGTACGCGATGGGCATCACCGACCTCGACCCGATCCCGCACGGCCTGATCTTCGAGCGCTTCCTCAACCCCGAGCGCATCTCCATGCCCGACGTCGACATCGACTTCGACGAGCGCCGGCGCGGTGACGTGATCCGCTACGTGACCGAGAAGTGGGGATCCGACAAGGTCGCCATGATCGTCACGTACGGCACCATCAAGGCGAAGGCCGCCATCAAGGACTCCTCGCGCGTCCTCGGCTACCCGTACGCGATGGGCGACCGGATCACCAAGGCGATGCCGCCGGACGTCATGGGCAAGGGCATCCCGCTGTCCGGCATCACCGACTCCTCGCACCCGCGTTACAGCGAGGCCGGGGAGATCCGCGGGCTGTACGAGACCGACCCGGACGTCCGGAAGGTCATCGACACCGCGCGCGGCATCGAGGGCCTGATCCGCCAGCCCGGCGTTCACGCCGCGGGCGTCATCATGTCCGCCGAGCCGCTGACCGACCACATCCCGGTCTGGACCCGGCACACCGACGGCGTCACCATCACGCAGTTCGACTACCCCACTTGTGAGGGCCTCGGCCTCCTCAAGATGGACTTCCTCGGCCTGCGCAACCTGACGATCATGGACGACGCAGTCAAGGCGATCGAGAAGAACAAGGGCGTCAAGATCAACCTGCTTGATCTGCCCCTGGACGACAAGCCGACCTACGAACTCCTCGCCCGCGGCGACACGCTCGGCGTCTTCCAGCTCGACGGCGGGCCGATGCGCTCGCTGCTGCGCCTGATGAAGCCCGACAACTTCGAGGACATCTCCGCCGTCCTGGCGCTGTACCGCCCGGGCCCGATGGGCGTCAACTCCCATACGAACTACGCGCTGCGCAAGAACGGGCAGCAGGAGATCACCCCGATCCACCCGGAGCTGGAGAAGCCCCTGGAGGAGGTACTCCGGCCGACGTACGGCCTGATCGTCTACCAGGAGCAGGTGCAGAAGGCCGCGCAGATCCTGGCCGGCTACTCCCTCGGCCAGGCCGACCTGCTGCGCCGGGCGATGGGCAAGAAGAAGAAGGAGATCCTGGAGGCGGAGTTCGTCCCCTTCCAGAAGGGCTGCCGCGAGCGCGGCTACTCCGACGCGGCCATCCAGGCCGTGTGGGACGTCCTCGTCCCCTTCTCCGGCTACGCGTTCAACAAAGCGCACACCGCCGGCTACGGGCTGGTCTCGTACTGGACCGCCTACCTCAAGGCCAACTACCCGGCCGAGTACATGTCCGGCCTGCTCACCTCCGTCAAGGACGACAAGGACAAGTCCGCGGTCTACCTCAACGAGTGCCGCAAGATGGGCATCCAGGTGCTGCCGCCGGACGTCAACGAGTCGGACTCGGACTTCACCCCGCACGGTGACACCCTGGTCCGCTTCGGCCTGACCGCCATCCGCAACGTCGGTGGGCCGGTGGTCGACTCGATGATCCGGACCCGGAAGGCGAAGGGGAAGTTCGCGTCCTTCCCCGACTTCCTGGACAAGGTGGAGTCGGTGGTCTGCAACAAGCGGACCGTCGAATCGCTGATCAAGGCCGGTGCGTTCGACTCGCTCGGGCACACCCGCAAGGGCCTGAGCGCGCAGTTCGAGCCGATGATCGACAACGTCGTCGGCGTGAAGCGCAAGGAGGCCGAGGGGCAGTTCGACCTCTTCGGCGGCGACGCCACCACGGACGAGCCGAGCTTCGGGCTGGACGTCGTCTTCTCCGAGGAGGAGTGGGAGAAGTCCTTCCTGCTCACCCAGGAGCGGGAGATGCTCGGCCTGTACGTCTCCTCGCACCCGCTGCACGGCATCGAGCACGTGCTCGCCGACAAGGCGGACTGCGCGGTGGCCGACCTCGCGGAGCGGCCGGACGGGACGATCATCACCATCGGCGGCATCATCTCGGGCCTCCAGCGGAAGATGACCAAGCAGGGCAACGCGTGGGCGATCGCGACGGTGGAGGACCTCGCGGGGTCCATCGACTGCATGTTCTTCCCGGCGAGCTACCAGCTGGTGTCCTCGCAACTGGTCGAGGACGCCGTGGTGTTCGTGCGCGGCAAGCTGGACAAGCGGGAGGACGTGCCGCGGCTGATGGGGATGGAGCTGTCCGTCCCCGACCTGTCGAACGCCCACGCCGAGGCGCCGATCACCATCAACATCCCGAGCGGGAAGGTCACCCCGCCGCTGGTGGCCCGGCTCGGCGAGGTGCTCGGGAGCCACCGCGGCACCACCGAGGTGCGGGTGCGGCTGGAGGGCCGCAACAAGACCACGGTGCTGCGGCTGGACCGGCACCGGGTGAAGTCGGACCCGGCGCTGTTCGGGGACCTGAAGCAGCTGCTCGGGCCGAGCTGTCTGGCGGGGTGAGACCGGGCGGCTGCCGGGAGCGGCTGCCGGTGCTTGAGTGCGGGTAGCGGCCTTCCGCTTCGCGCAGTTCCCCGCGCCCCTTCGGGCGCGGGGAACTTCTGTTGTGGGGAGGGGAAGGAGGCGCGGGGGCGGGAGGGAAGGGGAGGGGGCGCGGGGAGCTGCTGTTGGGGGAGTGGCGGTGGGCGGCGTCGGGAGGGTGTGGGGGTGTCAGGTGCCGCTGCCGAGGCCGGGTGGGACGGCCGTGTGCAGGGCCGAGACGAAGGCGGAGATGGCCGGGTGGGAGCCGGCGCCGGCGCGGAAGGCGGCGCGGGTGCGGCGGTACATCGGCAGGCGGGTGAGGACGACGCCGGGCGGGAGTCCGGCCGTGCCCAGGTGGGGCACCAGGGCGACGCCCTGGCCGGCCGCCACCAGGGCCAGCACGGTGGTGAAGTCGTCGATCTGGTGCCGGATCCGGGGTGCGAAGCCAGCCGCCTCGCAGGCGCGGACGGCCATGGTGTGGCAGAGCGTGTCGGGCGGGGACATGATCCACGGCGCGGCGCGCTGCTCGGCGACGGTGCCCGGGACGCGGGCGGCCAGGTACATGGGCTCGGTGAAGACCGGGCGGGTCACCGCGAGGCCCGGCTCGGGGTCGGTCGGGACGAGGTCGTACTCGTGCACCAGCGCCACGTCCAGCTCGCCCGCCCGCAGCGCCGCGCCGACGGCCGCCGGGTCCACCTCGGTGACCATCGGCTCCAGTCCCGGGTGCCAGCTCGCCAGTTCGGCGAGCACCCCCGGGATGATCGCCCGGGCCGCCGAGGGGTAGGTGCCGATCCGCAGCGGACCGGCCAACCCCCGCTTGGTGTGGGCGAGTTCGGCGCCGGCCTGCTCCAGCAGGGCGAGCACCGCCTCGGCGTGCCGGACCAGGTTGCGCCCGGCCGGGGTGAGGGTGACCCGCCGCCCGGTGCGCTCCAGCAGTGGGACGCCCGCCTCCTTCTCCAGGACGGACAGCTGCTGGGACACGGCCGAGGGGCTGAAGGAGAGTGCCTCGGCGACGGCCGCGATGGTGCCGAGGTGGGCGAGTTCGCGCAGCAGGCGCAGGCGTCGGACGTCCAGCATCGGTCCAGCCTAGTCGGGCACCGGCCCGAGCATCGGCTCAGCTTACGAGTAGCGTCGGAAATGTGAACTGGACCTGGGCGATCGGCGCGCCGCAGGATCGTGGGCATGGAACTCAAGGGCATCCACGTCCCCCTGATCACCCCCTTCGCCGCCGACGGCTCCGTCGCCCTCGACGCGCTGGAGAAGCTCTCGTACGAGCTCCTGGACGCCGGCGCGGCCGGGCTGGTCGCCCTCGGCACCACCGGCGAGCCGGCCGCGCTGACCGCCGGGGAGCGGGACGCGGTGGTGGACGTCGCCGCGGCCGCCTGCGCCGCGCGCGGGGCGCAGCTGACCGTCGGCGCCTCTGGCGGCGGCACCCGGGTCGTCGGCGAGGCGCTGGCCGCGCTCGGCGCGCGGGTGCCGCAGGCCGCGGCGCTGGTCACCACGCCGTCCTTCGTCCGGGCCGGCGAGGCCGGGACGGTCGCGCACTTCCGGGCGCTGGCCGCGAGCAGCCCGCTGCCGCTGGTCGTCTACCACATCCCGTACCGCACCGGGCAGCAGCTCTCCACCGCCGCGCTGCGCGAACTCGCCGCGATCGAGGGCGTGGTGGGCGTCAAGTACGCGACCGGCGGGCTGGACCAGACGGCCGCCGAACTGCTCGCCGACGCCCCCGCGGGGTTCGCGTTCCTCACCGGCGAGGACGCGTACCTCTCGCCGATGCTGGCGCTCGGCGCGGCCGGCGGCATCCTCGCCTCCGCCCACCTGGCGACCGGCCGGTTCGTCGAGCTGGTCGAGGCCTGGCAGGCCGGGGACGTGGCGCGGGCTCGGGCGCTCGGGCACCGGCTGACCGGCCTGGCGCTGTCCGCCTTCACCGCGCCGAACCCGACGGTGACCAAGGGCGTGCTGCACGCCCAGGGCCGCATCCCGACCCCCGACGTGCGGCTGCCCCTGCTGCCGGCCGGGGAGGCGGAGGTCCGCGCCGCACTGGCCCTCGCCAGTGGTCTGGACCACTAGAGTCCGTCCGGGCGGCCTCTCACACCGTGGAACGCCAGGCCGCCCCACCCGCGTGACAAGGCATGATGGACGGAGTGCGGCCGTGAACAGCACCATTCAGAGGAGTAGTCGGAGATGAAGATCGGCATTGTCGGCGCCACCGGCCAGGTCGGCGGCGTGGTCCGCGAGATCCTGGCGGAGCGCAACTTTCCGGTGGAGCAGCTGCGGCTGTTCGCCTCGGCCCGCTCGGCCGGGCGCACGCTGCCCTGGCAGGGCACCGAGGTCACCGTCGAGGACGCGGCCACGGCCGACTACACCGGCCTCGACATCGTGATCTTCTCGGCCGGCGGCTCGACCTCCAAGGCCCTGGCCCCCAAGGTCGCCGCGGCCGGTGCCGTCGTGATCGACAACTCCTCCGCCTGGCGCCGTGACCCCGAGGTCCCGCTGGTCGTCTCCGAGGTCAACCCGGAGGCCGTCGCGGACCGCCCCAAGGGCATCATCGCCAACCCGAACTGCACCACCATGGCCGCCATGCCCGTGCTGCGCCCGCTGCACGAGGAGGCCGGCCTGGCCGCGCTCGTCGTCTCCACCTACCAGGCCGTCTCCGGCAGCGGTGTGGCCGGCGTCGCCGAGCTGCAGGACCAGGCCGCCAAGGTCGTGGAGGGCGCCGCCGGGCTCGCCCACGACGGCGGTGCCGTCGAGTTCCCCGAGCCCAGGGTCTACGCGCGGCCGATCGCCTTCAACGTGGTGCCGCTGGCCGGCTCCCTCGTGGACGACGGCTCCAACGAGACCGACGAGGAGCAGAAGCTCCGCCACGAGAGCCGCAAGATCCTCGGCATCCCCGAGCTGAAGGTCTCCGGCACCTGCGTGCGCGTCCCGGTCTTCTCCGGCCACTCGCTGCAGATCAACGCCCGCTTCGAGCGCCCGATCAGCCCCGAGCGCGCCGTCGAGCTGCTCGATGGCGCCCCCGGCGTCGAGCTGTCCGACATCCCCACCCCGCTCCAGGCCGCCGGCCGGGACCCGAGCTACGTCGGCCGCGTCCGGGCGGACGAGACGGTGGACAACGGCCTGTCGCTGTTCGTCTCGAACGACAACCTGCGCAAGGGCGCCGCGCTGAACGCCGTCCAGCTGGCCGAGCTGGTCGCCGCCGAGCTCAGGGGCTGAGCGTCCCCGGCCGAGCCGCACCGGCCGGACCACCGGTGTCCACCGTCCGGAACACCGCCGCGTGACCCAGGGCGGGCCCCGTCGTTGTACGGGGCCCGCCCTCGCTTCTGTCCGCTCCCGGCCGGGGCGGCTGTTGCGGTACCGGGACAAGCGGCGAGGTTCGGCGGGCGAACCGCGGGTAAAAGCTGACCCAACGATCGGGCGGCGACGGGGGCCCCTCACCTCGGCACGTCCGGACGACGGGCCGACCGGCCCGTTCCCGAATCGATCCACCCGACTGATTCCGAGGGCGAGCGAAAAGAGGTGCGCGATGGACCGCTGTGTCGTCCTGGTGGACGCCGGATACCTGCTGGGCGCCGCCGCCAGCCTGCTCGCCGGGGATCCGTCCCGTTCCAGGGTCACCGTGAACCACACAGCCCTGATCACCGCACTGCGCGAGCGGGCCGAGGCCGAGACCGGGCTGCCGCTGCTGCGGATCTACTGGTTCGACGCCGCGCCCGACCGGCGCCCGATGCCCGAGCACCGGCGGCTGCGGGTGCTGCCCCGGGTCACCGTACGGCTGGGCGCGCTCACCCGGGCCGAGGGGCGCTGGGTGCAGAAGGGCGTGGACGCCGCGATGCACGCCGAACTCTCCGAACTCGCCCGCAACCGGGCCTGCGCCGACGTCGTGCTGATCACCGGCGACGGGGACCTGCTGCCCGGCATGATGACCGCCAAGGAACACGGGGTGGCCGTCCACCTGTGGGCCCTGCAGGCCGCCGACGGCGACTTCAACCAGTCTGAGGACCTGGTCGGCGAGGCGGACGAGCGGCGGGTGCTGGACCGGGAGTGGATCGAGGGGTCCTTCTCGCTGCGCGAGCACTCCAGCCTGTTCCCGGCCCCGGGCGCCCGGCAGGAGATCGCCAAGATCCTCGCCGCCCCGCCCGCCACGCTGCCCACCGTGGTGCCGCCGGTGGTCCGCCCGGCCGCCGCCGAGGCAGCCGCCGCCGCGGCCCCGGAGAGCGCCGCCGCCGCCGTCGACGGACGGCCGCAGCCGGCCGCGGCCGCGCTCAAGGTCGTACCGACACCGAAGGACCTGGCCGGGCGCGCCCCCTCCGTCACCCCGGTCACCCCGGTGGCCGGCGCCACCAACGGCCACGCCACCAACGGGCACGCCGCCGCCGCGCAGGGCGGGCCGGTGCTGCGCTGGTCCTCCGACCGGGGCTGGGTGGACCGGCCCGCCCCGGAGCCCGCCGTCACCGCCGGCGACAGCCTGCCCACCCTCGCCCAGCTCACCACCGCCGAGCAGCGCTGGGCCGACCGCGAGGAGGACATCACCTCCATCGGCGGCGACGCCCACGAGGTCGGGCAGGTCTTCGCCCGCCGCTGGAGCGAACGCCTCGGCGACAACGAGAGACTCACCGTGCTCTGGCCCGACTACCCGCGGATCCCGCACCGGGTGGACGGCGAGCTGCTGCGCTACGCGGCCCGCTTCGGATTGCTGGCGCACAAGGACGACCAGATCGACGAACACGACCGCTACGCCATCCGGGCCGGGTTCTGGAAGGAACTGGCGGCGCGGGTACCGGGCGGGTCGATGGTCGTCGAGGACTGAGCCGACCCGACCGGTCCGAGGGCCCCCTTGTCCGGTTCGCCCGTATGAGCGCGTAGAGTCGTCGGTCGTGAACGAGACGGCCGGGCGAGCACCCGAGGAACCCCAGCCGTGCGTGGCCGTACGCGACCTGGTCAGGACCTACCGCAGCGGACGCGGCGCGGCCGCCACCGAGATCCGGGCCAACGACGGCATCAGCCTCACCGTCCGCCAGGGCGAGATCTTCGGGCTGCTCGGGCCGAACGGAGCCGGGAAGTCGACGCTGGTGCGCCAGCTCACCGGGCTGCTGCGCCCCGACTCGGGATCCGTCGAACTCCTCGGTCACGACATCGTGCGCCACCCCGACCGGGCCGCCCGGCTGCTCGGCTACCTCGGGCAGGAATCCACCGCGCTGGACGAGCTGACGGTGGCGCTCGCCGCCGAGACCACCGGACGGCTGCGCGGACTCACCCGGGCGCAGGCCCGCGGCGCGGCCGCGGACGTGCTGGCCGAACTCGGGCTGGAGCCGATCGCCACCCGGCCGCTCGCCAAGCTGTCCGGCGGACAGCGGCGGCTCGCCTGCTTCGCCGCCACCCTGGTGGGGGAGCGGCCGCTGCTCGTCCTGGACGAGCCCACCACCGGCATGGACCCCGTCGCCCGGCGGGCCGTGTGGAGCGCCGTGGACCGGCGGCGCGCCGAGCACGGGACGACGGTGCTGCTGGTCACCCACAACGTGATCGAGGCGGAGACGGTGCTCGACCGGGTCGCCGTGGTCGACGACGGCCGGGTGATCGCCTGCGACACGCCCGGCGGGCTCAAGGCACTGGTGGACGGCGATGTCCGGCTGGACCTGGTCTGGCGGGACGAGGCGCCGGTCGGCGTGCCCGCCGTCGCCGCGCTGCGCGAACGGGCCGAGTGCACCGGGCGCCGCTGGACCGTCCGCACCACCCCCGAGCAGGCCCGCGAACTGGTCGCCGCCGTCACCACCGGCCCGGCCTTCGCCGCGCTCGACGACTTCACCCTCGCCACCCCGAGCCTTGAGGACGCCTACCTCAAGCTGGGCGGCCGCCACGGAGGACTGGCCAAGTGACACTGCTCTCGGTGCCGCCGGAGACCCGCCGGTCCACGGCCGCCCCCGCTCCGCTCGCCCCCGCGGCCGGGCTGCTGCCGGCGCTCGCGGCCGTGTACCGGGCGCAGCTCGCCCGGGCGCGGGTGGCGCGCATCCCGCTGCTGTTCGTGGCCACCTTCCAGTCCGTCGGCATCCTGGTGATGATGCGGGGCGTGGTGGACGCCGGGCAGTCCTCGGAGGCGCGGTCGGTGGTCGCCGGCGCGAGCGTGCTGGTGGTGGCCTTCGTCGCGCTGAACCTGCTCGCCCAGTATTTCGGGAAGCTGCGGGCCACCGGCGGGCTCGACCACTACGCGACGCTGCCGGTGCCGGCCGCCTCGGTGGTGCTGGGGACGGCCGCCGCGTACGCCTCCTTCACCCTGCCCGGGACGCTCGCCACGGCGGCGTTCGGGGCGGTGACGTTCGGGCTGCCGCTCGGGCAGCTGTGGGTGCTGCTGGCGGTCGTGCCGCTGGCCGGGGCCGCGCTGTCGGGGCTGGGGGCGGCCTGCGGGCTGCTGGCGCCGCGGCAGGAGATCGCGACGATGCTCGGGCAGCTCGGGATGTCGGCCGCCCTGCTGCTGGGCGTGCTGCCGGCGGAGCACCTGCCGCAGCCGGTGCAGTGGCTGCGGGACCTGCTGCCGTCCACGTACGGGGTGGACGCCTTCGCGCGGACCTTCGCGCCGGATCCGGACTGGGCGCTGGTGCTCGGGGACCTCGCGGTCTGCGCGGGGGTGGGCGTGGTGTCGCTGGCCGTCGCCACCTGGGCGTACCGGCGGGCGGTCTCGCGGTAGGGGCGTCCCGTGGCGGGACCGTCCCGGTTCCGTGGGTACGGTGGTGGGTCGTTCGAGTGGCCGTCGTGAAACGATGGGGCCTGTGACCGTACCGAACACACCTCCGGATCCCGCCCCCGCCGATGCGCAGGCGGAGCCGGACGCAGCGCCCGACCCGTTCGCGCCGCCGGCGCACGGCGCCACCGCCTTCGGGGAGGGGACGACTCCGCTGGGGAAGCGGCTGCTGCCGGAGGTGCGGGTCGGTGCCGGTGTCGTGGTCGCCTGTCTGGTGGCCGCACTGGTGGTGGCCGGGCTGTGGGTCTGGCTGGCGCCGAAGGTGCCGCTGCTGGTGGACGGGGACCGCATCCTCTACGCCGACCCCGAGGGCGAGCAGCGGGCCGGGGCCGACGCGGTGTTCGTGCTCATCGCCCTGGGGGCCGGGATCCTGACCGCGCTCGGGGCTTTCCTGGTGACCCGGCGGCGCGGTGGCGGCATCGCGGTCGCGGTGGGGCTGACCGTCGGCGGGCTGCTCGGATCGATCGGGGCCTGGCGGATCGGGCGGTGGCTCGGGCCGAGCGGCGACCTGATCGGCCAGGCCCGGCGGGTCGGCGACGGCGGCCACTTCGACGCGAGCATCGACCTGGGGGCGCTGGGGGCGCTGCTGGTCTGGCCGATGACGGCGATGGTGGTGCTGCTCCTGCTCTCGGCCGCGTTCGGGAAGCGCGAGGAGGACCCGCCGCCGTACTGGGCGCCGGTCGCGCAGGCTCCGCTGGGGGTGCCGCCGACGGGCACGCCGACGGGGACTCCGACGGGTGCGCCGACGGGGCAGTGGGCCGGGCCGGGGACGGGGAGCGGCCCGGAGCGCTGACCGCTGCCCGCGGGCGGGGGTGCGCTCAGCGGGCGATGGCGGCGGTGTGGGCCCCGGTGAGCGCGACCAGGTCGGCGGGGGCGAGTTCCACTTCGAGGCCGCGGCGGCCGGCCGAGACGTAGACGGTGGGGTGGCCGAGCGCGCTGGCGTCGACGACGGTGCGCAGCGGGCGGCGCTGGCCCAGCGGGGAGATGCCGCCGCGGACGTAGCCGCTGCTGCGCTCGGCGGCGGCCGGGTCGGCCATGGCGGCGCGCTTGCCGCCGACGGCCGCCGCCAGGGCCTTGAGGTCGAGCTGGCCGGCGACCGGGACCACGCCGACGGTGAGGGTGCCGTCCACGTCGGCGACGAGGGTCTTGAAGACCCGCTCGGGCGTGACACCGAGGGCCTCGGCGGCCTCGCCGCCGTAGGAGGCGGCGGCCGGGTCGTGGTCGTAGGCGTGCACGGTGAACGGGACGGCGGCGGCCTCCAGGGCGACGGTGGCGGGGGTGCCCTGCCCGCCCTTCCTGCTCTTCTTGGCCATGCGGGGTCCTCGGGCTCCTCGGTCAGTTGGGGCTGAAGCGCTGGCGGGTGAGGTCGGCGGCGGGCAGCGAGGGCAGCCAGCTGAGGACGGCGGTCTCGCGGCGCAGCAGGTCGAGTTCGGCGCGCAGCCGCTGGGCGGTGTCCGGGCAGGCGAGCAGCCGCTGCTTGACCGGGGTCTCGAACACCGAGGCGGCGGCGACCAGGTAGGAGAGCACCTGGGGGTCGTCCGGGAGCTCCTGGCGGCCGACGGTGCTGGCCTCGCGGGCGCCGGCCAGGCGCTTCTGGTAGACCCGGAACGCCCGCTCGACCTCGGAGGCCAGGGCGCCGGAGCCCTCGCCGGGGAGCTCCTCGATCGGCTCGATCTCGCCGGTCAGGTACGGGCCGGAGACGTCCGCCGAGCGCAGCCGGAACCGGGTGGTGCCGGTGACCAGTAGCTCGTAGCGGCCGTCCGGCTGGTGCTCGACGGAGGCGACGTCGGCGACGCAGCCGATGTGGAACAGCGCCTCCAACGGGTCCCCGGTGGCGGTGCCGAGGCCGTCCAACGGGCCGGCCGGGCCCTCCTCGGGCCTGACCGGCGCGACCTCCCGGCCGTCCCTGATCGCGAGCACGCCGAACCGCCGGGGGGTGTCCTCGGAGTGTTCGAGCAGGTCGGCGACGAGACGGCGGTAGCGCTCCTCGAAGACGTTCAGGGGCAGCACCAGGCCCGGGTAGAGCACGGTGTTCAGCGGGAAGAGCGGCAGCCGTTCTGTCACGGCGGACAGCGTAGTTCCCCGGACGGGGGCCTTGTCGCACGGATGACGAGGCCACCCGGTCGGCGGCCCCCGCCGCCGCCCGGCTCAGCCACGCTGGAGCATCCGCGTGGCGCCGGCGACGACCGTGGAGGCGAGCAACCAGCCGATGACGACCAGCCCGGCGGAGATCCACTGGGAGAGGCCGCCCGGGTTCCAGCCGCCCTGGTTGAGGTCCACGATCGGCAGCAGCTGGTTCAGGGTGTACAGCACCGCGTTCCAGTGCGGGCGCTCGTCGGCCTTGAGCGGCTCCGGCGGGTGGGTGGCGAACCAGAGGCTGCCGAGGATCCAGGCGAGCAGCAGCCACAGGCCCGCCCGGCCCGGCCGGTAGCCGTAGCCGACGGTGGCGTCCTGGACCGCGCCCCAGGCGCGGGCGGGCAGCGGCAGGGTGCGGCGGCGCCGGCGCTGCTTGGCGTAGAGCACCTCGCGGGCGTCGTCGTCGGCGCCGTCGCGGCGCAGGGCGGCGGCCAGCTGCTCGTAGGACTCGGGCTGGAAGTCCACCGAGGAGCCCTCCAGCCAGGCGATCCGCTGCTGGACGGTGAACGTGCTGATCGGGCGCAGGTTCTCGTAGACGAAGCCGGTGAGGCCCAGGTGCTTGCCGAGCGGCCAGGCGTGCGGCCGGTCGACCAGGTTGCCGACCCGGGCGCGGGAGAGCGAGACGGTGCCGGTGGGGCGGAAGTCGCAGGAGAACCGCAGCTCGGGGGTCTGGATGCGGCGCAGCGAGAGCTCGTCGTCGTCCTCCAGGTGGAACTCGCCGGAGATCAGGCAGGCGCCCTCGAAGCGGGAGTCGGACAGCCGGACCCGGCCGAAGGCCCGGAACGGGGTGACGGGGCCGTCGGGCGGCGGGACCTGGCCGTAGCCGGAGCCGTAGTAGCCCCGGGAGCCGATCCAGCCGAGGTCGGCGGAGCCGGTCAGGTAGAGGGTGTGGCCGATGGTGACCCGGACGGCGTTGAGGCAGGTCTGGTTGTGCCGGCGGTCGGCGTGCAGCTGGGCGCCGCGCAGCGAGAGCCGGCCGCCTATCCGGGCCGTGCGTATGCTCAACTCGCCCCGGGTCTCCAGGCGTTCGGCTTCGAAGTCCTGGTTGACGGTGATCCCGTCGGCGGAGACGGCCCGGCCGTAGCGGTCGCCGCCGACGTGCGTCTGGTTGAGCAGCAGGTCGGTGCCGATCTTGGCGTCGGTGAGCCGGATGCCCTCGGGGAGCCGGCAGCGGGCCAGGTGGAGGTCGCCGGTGGTGGAGATCCGGGAGGCCTCCAGCCGGGGGATCAGGCAGTTCACGAAGCGCAGCGTCGGGGCCGAGGCCTCGGAGAGCAGGATCTTGTGCTCGAAGCGGCACTCGTGGAGCTCGATGTAGCGGTCTATGGCGGCGCCGGCCAGGTTGAGCGCGCCGGTGACCAGCACACCGCTGAACCGCAGCGAGGCGACCCGCCCGGGGGCGGGCCGCGGGCCGGCCAGCAGCAGGTGGGCGAGCACCTCGGCGCGGACGGTGCGCTCGGGGCCCCAGTCGGCGTCGCCGAAGGGGTCGTCGGCGTCCGCGTCGCCCGTTCGCAGGTCCAGGATCACACCTTGGCGGTAAGCCTCCCAGAGCCGCTGCTCGACCCCCGTCCAGCCCTCCGGAGCACGCTCCGCCATGGTTTCCCCCGTCCCCCGGTCGTCTCGCCTTTCGTATCACGGACTGAAATGCGGGACCAGCGGTTCCGGCCACTCCTTACACTGGGTGGCGTGATCTCTCGAATCGACCTCCGCGGCTCGCTGGACGACCCGCGTGACCTGCTGCCCCGTGCCGAGTTCGACGTCGCGGCCGCCCTGGAGAAGGTGCGGCCGATCGCCGAGGACGTACGCCATCGCGGGGTCGCGGCGCTGATCGAGATCACCGAGCGCTTCGACGGCGTCCGGCTGGAGTCGACCCGTGTCCCGGCCGAGCAGCTCACCGCCGCGCTGGAGACGCTGGACCCGAAGGTACGGGCCGCGCTGGAGGAGTCGATCCGCCGGGCCCGCGCCGTGCACGCGGACCAGCGCCGCAGCGGGCACACCACCCAGGTGGTGCCGGGCGGCACCGTCACCCAGCGCTGGGTGCCGGTCGAGCGGGTCGGCCTGTACGTGCCGGGCGGGCTGGCGGTCTACCCGTCCTCCGTGGTGATGAACGTGGTGCCGGCCCAGGAGGCGGGCGTCCGGGGCATCGCGGTCACCTCCCCGCCGCAGAAGGAGTTCGGGGGACGCGTCCACCCGGCCGTCCTGGCGGCCTGCGCGCTGCTCGGCGTGGACGAGGTCTACTCCGTCGGCGGCGCCCAGGCGGTCGCGATGTTCGCCCTCGGCACCGAGGAGTGCGCGCCGGTCAACGTGGTGACCGGTCCGGGCAACATCTACGTGGCCGCCGCCAAGCGTTACTTCGCCGGCCGGATCGGCATCGACTCCGAGGCCGGCCCGACCGAGATCGCCGTCCTCGCCGACGACAGCGCGCTGGCGTCCGACGTCGCCGCCGACCTGATCAGCCAGGCCGAGCACGGCCCGACCTCCGGCTCGGTGCTGGTCACCGACTCCCCGGCGCTCGCCGACGCCGTCGAGGCCGAGCTGGCCGCGCAGGTCGCGCGGACCAAGCACGCCGAGCGGGTGGCCGAGGCGCTGGGCGGCAAGCAGTCCGGCATCATCCTGGTCGACGACCTGGAGCAGGGCCTCGCCGTGGTCAACGCCTACGCGGCCGAGCACCTGGAGATCCAGACCCGGGACGCGCACGCGGTGGCGGCCCGGGTGGTCAACGCCGGCGCGATCTTCATCGGCCGCTGGACCCCGGTCTCGCTGGGCGACTACGCGGCCGGCTCCAACCACGTGCTGCCGACCGGCGGCTGCGCCTGCCACTCCTCCGGGCTGTCGGTGCAGACCTTCCTACGCGGTGTCCAGGTCGTCGAGTACGACCGGGACGCGCTGGCGGACGTCGCCGCGCACGTGGTCAACCTGGCGAACGCCGAGGACCTGCCGGGGCACGGGGACGCGATCAAGGCCCGCTTCGACTGGACGGTGCCCGGCTCGTGACTCACATGACTCGCATCGACGACCTCCCCGTCCGGGACGAGCTGCGGGGCCAGTCCCCGTACGGCGCGCCGCAGCTGGACGTGCCCGTCCAGCTGAACACCAACGAGAACCCGTACCCGCTGCCCGAGGAACTGGTGGCCCGGATCGCCGAGCGCGTCGCCGAGGCCGCCCGCGGGCTGAACCGCTACCCCGACCGGGACGCGGTCGAGCTGCGCGAGGGCCTCGCCGCGTACCTCGCCGAGACCACCGGCTTCCCGGTCGGCCGGGCGCAGGTGTGGGCCGCCAACGGCTCCAACGAGGTGCTCCAGCAACTGCTGCAGACCTTCGGCGGCCCCGGCCGCAGCGCGCTCGGCTTCGAGCCCTCGTACTCCATGCACGCGCTGATCTCCCGGGGCACCGGCACCGCCTGGATCTCCGGGCCGCGCAACGACGACTTCACCATCGACGTGGACGCCGCCGTCGCCGCCATCGCGGAGCACCGGCCCAACGTGGTGTTCATCTGCTCGCCCAACAACCCGACCGGCACCGCCGTGGACGCCGACACCGTGCTGCGGCTGTACGAGGCCGCGCAGGCCGCCCGGCCCAGCCTGGTCGTGGTGGACGAGGCGTACGTCGAGTTCTCGCACCGCGCCTCGCTGCTGCCGCTGATCGAGGGCCGGCCCAACCTGGTGGTCAGCCGCACCATGTCCAAGGCCTTCGGCGCGGCCGGGCTGCGCCTGGGCTACCTGGCCGCCGACCCGGCCGTGGTGGACGCGGTGCAGCTGGTGCGCCTGCCGTACCACCTGTCGGCCGTCACCCAGGCCACCGCGCTGGCCTGCCTGGAGCACACCGACACCCTGCTCGGGTACGTCGGGCGGCTCAAGGAGGAGCGCGACCGGCTGGTCGACGCGCTGCGCGGGATGGGCCTGGAGGTCACCGACTCGGACGCCAACTTCGTCCAGTTCGGCCGCTTCGCCGACACCCACGCGGTGTGGCAGGCGATCCTCGACCAGGGCGTCCTGGTCCGCGACAACGGCGTCCCCGGGTGGCTGCGCGTCACCGCCGGCACGCCCGCCGAGAACGACGCCTTCCTGGACGCCGTCCGCACTGTGATCAAGGAGCTGTAACCCCCATGTCCCGCATCGGACGCGTCGAGCGCACCACCAAGGAGACCTCGGTCCTGGTCGAGATAGACCTCGACGGCACCGGGAGGACCGACATCTCCACGGGCGTCGGCTTCTACGACCACATGCTCGACCAGCTCGGCCGGCACGGCCTGTTCGACCTCACCGTCAAGACCGACGGTGACCTGCACATCGACACCCACCACACCATCGAGGACACCGCCCTCGCGCTCGGCGCCGCCTTCAAGCAGGCGCTCGGCGACAAGGTGGGCATCTACCGCTTCGGCAACTGCACGGTGCCGCTGGACGAGTCGCTCGCCCAGGTCACCGTGGACCTCTCCGGCCGGCCGTACCTGGTGCACACCGAGCCCGAGGGCATCGCGCCGATGATCGGCTCGTACGACACCACCATGACCCGGCACATCCTGGAGTCCTTCGTGGCCCAGGCGCAGATCGCGCTGCACGTCCACGTGCCGTACGGGCGCAACGCGCACCACATCGTGGAGTGCCAGTTCAAGGCGCTGGCCCGGGCGCTGCGCTACGCCGCCGAGCGCGACCCGCGCGCGGCCGGAATCCTCCCGTCGACCAAGGGTGCGCTGTGAGCAACACCGCGATGATCCTCGTCTTCGTCGGCCTCTTCCTGGCCGGCGGAGTCATCTCCTTCTGGAAGCAGAAGCAGTCGAAGGGCGTCATCCTGGTGCTCGCCTTCGGCTCCGTGATGTGCCTGGCCTCCGGCCTCATGCGCCTGTAGACCCGCCGCCCGCCGCAGAGAGACTGGACACCTGAACATGGGCAAGAACGTCGTCGTCCTCGACTACGGCTCCGGCAACCTCCGCTCCGCGCAGCGCGCCCTGGAGCGGACCGGAGCGGACGTCACCGTCAGCGCCGACTACGACACCGCGATGGCCGCGGACGGCCTGCTCGTCCCCGGCGTGGGGGCCTTCGAGGCCTGCATGCGCGGACTCAGGTCCGTCCGCGGGGACTGGATCATCGGCCGCCGGCTCGCCGGGGGTCGACCGGTCATGGGCATCTGCGTCGGCATGCAGATCCTCTTCGAGAAGGGGGTCGAGCACGGCGTGGAGACGGCCGGCTGCGACGAGTGGCCAGGCACCGTGGAGCCGCTGGAGGCCCCCGTCGTCCCGCACATGGGCTGGAACACCGTGGACGCCCCCGAGGGCAGCCGGATGTTCGCCGGCCTCGACCCCGAGACCCGCTTCTACTTCGTGCACTCCTACGGGGTGCGGCACTGGGAACTGGAAGCCCACAGCGCGCGGATCAACGCGCCGCTGGTCACCTGGGCCACCCACGGGCAGCCGTTCGTCGCGGCCGTCGAGAACGGCCCGCTCTGGGCCACCCAGTTCCACCCCGAGAAGTCCGGCGACGCCGGCGCCGCCCTGCTGACCAACTGGGTCAACACCCTCTGACTTTCTGAGAGTTGGATCTCTGATGAGCCTCGAACTGCTGCCCGCCGTCGACGTCCGCGACGGTCAGGCCGTCCGCCTGGTCAAGGGCGCCTCCGGCACCGAGACCTCCTTCGGCGAGCCGCTCGCCGCCGCCCTCGCCTGGCAGAACGCCGGCGCCGAGTGGCTGCACCTGGTCGACCTGGACGCCGCCTTCGGCACCGGCTCGAACTACGAGCTGCTGCGCGAGGTCACCGCACAGCTGGACGTCAAGGTCGAGCTGTCCGGCGGCATCCGCGACGACGAGTCGCTCGCCCGCGCGCTCGCCACCGGCTGCACCCGGGTCAACCTCGGCACCGCCGCCCTGGAGGCCCCGGAGTGGGTCGCCAAGGCCATCGCCGAGCACGGCGACAAGATCGCCGTCGGCCTGGACGTGGTCGGCACCACCCTGCGCGGCCGCGGCTGGACCCGCGACGGCGGCCAGCTCTTCGAGGTGCTGGAGCGCCTGGACCGGGAGGGCTGCGCCCGCTACGTCGTCACCGACGTCAACCGCGACGGCACCCTGACCGGCCCCAACCTCCAGCTGCTGCGCGACGTCTGCGCCGCGACCGACAAGCCCGTCGTCGCCTCCGGCGGCGTCTCCTCGCTCGACGACCTGCGGGCGATCGCCTCGCTCGTCGCCGAGGGTGTCGAGGGCGCCATCGTGGGCAAGGCACTCTACGAGCAGAAGTTCACCCTCGAAGAGGCCTTGGAGGCGGTTTCCGGATGACGGACGGTCGGATCGTACGCGGCAGGGTCGCTGGATTCTCCCCCTGGGAGGACGAGTTCGGCTACGCCCGGGCGGTCGCCGCGGGTGACCACGTGCACGTGGCCGGCTCCACCGCCTGGGTGGACGGCCGGATCGAGCACGAGGGGGACCCGTACCGGCAGACCCTCGCCGCGTTCGGCGTCGGGCTCCACGCCCTGGCCGCGTACGGTCTGACCGCGCAGGACGTGGTGCGCACCCGGATGTACATCACCCACGTCCGCGACGCCGAGGACGTGGGCCGGGCCCACCGCGAACTCTTCGACGCCGCCCGCCCGGCGGCCACCATGGTGGTCGTCGAGGGACTGATCGACTCCCGGATGCTGGTCGAGGTCGAACTCGACGCGTACCGATCCGGGCTGGCAAGGATCCTGGAAACCCAGGAGCCCCCGAAGCCCCTGGAATCCCCGGAACCCCTGGAAGGCAAACAGCCGTGACCCTCGCAGTACGTGTCATCCCCTGCCTGGACGTCGACGCCGGGCGGGTGGTCAAGGGCGTCAACTTCCAGAACCTGCGCGACGCGGGCGACCCGGTCGAGATGGCCAAGCTCTACGACGCCGAGGGTGCCGACGAGCTGACCTTCCTCGACATCACCGCCTCCTCCGGCGACCGGGAGACCACCTACGACGTGGTCCGCCGCACCGCCGAGCAGGTCTTCATCCCGCTGACGGTCGGCGGCGGCATCCGCGCCGTCGAGGACGTCGACAAGCTGCTGCGGGCCGGTGCCGACAAGGTCGGCGTCAACACCGCGGCCATCGCCCGGCCGGAGCTGGTCCGCGAGATCGCCCAGCGGTTCGGGCGGCAGGTCCTGGTGCTCTCGGTGGACGCCCGGCGCTGCCCCGAGGGCACCGAGACGCCGTCCGGCTTCGAGGTCACCACCCACGGCGGGCGGCAGGGCACCGGCCTGGACGCCGTCGAATGGGCGGGCCGCGCCGCCGAGTTGGGCGCGGGCGAGATCCTGCTCAACTCGATGGACGCGGACGGCACCAAGGACGGCTACGACCTGGAGATGATCCGGGCCGTGCGCAAGGCCGTCTCGGTGCCGGTGATCGCCTCCGGCGGGGCCGGCAAGCTCGCGGACTTCGCGCCGGCCGTCGACGCGGGCGCGGACGCGGTGCTGGCCGCCAGCGTGTTCCACTTCGGGGACCTGCGGATCGGCGAGGTCAAGGGCGCGCTGCGGGAGGCCGGGCACCCGGTGCGGTGACGCTGCGTGCGTGACGAGGGCCCGCGGTTCCGGGGCGGGCCCTCGCCGTGTGCTCGGGACTCCCGTGTGCCCGGGAGTCCCGCGTGCTCAGGACTCCTGCGGCTCGCCGTGGATCAGCGCGAACGGGGCGCCGTTCGGGTCCGCCAGCCAGGCGATCCGGCCGACGTTCTCCACGTCCGAGGCCGCCATCAGCACCGAGCCGCCGACCGCCGTCGCGGCGGCCACCCGCGCGTCCACGTCCTCGGCGGCGAAGTACGGCGTCCAGGCGGAGGGCTGCTCCGGGGACATGGTCGGGGCGATGCCGCCGAAGCTGGTGTCCTCCTGGTCGCCCTCGGCGGTGGAGAGCACCCGGTAGGTCATGCCCGGCGACGGCTCGAACTTCTGCATCCGCCAGCCGAAGAGCTTCTCGTAGAAGGCGAGGGCGGCGTCCGGGCCGGAGGTGTGCAGCTCGGCCCAGACCAGGGCGCCCTCCTCGGAGACGGCGCCCAGCCCGGTGGTGCCGCCGGACTGCCAGAGGGCGAACTCGGCGCCCTGGGGGTCGGTGAGGGCGGCGAACCGGCCCTCCTGCATCACGTCCATCGGCGGCACCCGGACGGTCGCGCCGGCCTGTTCGGCGGCCTCCACGGTGGCGTCCGCGTCCCCGGTGCGGAAGTACGTCGTCCAGGCGGACCGGGCGCCCGGGTCGAGGTTGCCGAGGGCTCCGACAGTCCTGCCGTCCAAGTGGAGGAACCCGTAGCCGCCGGCCTCGGGGATCTCCTGGAAGGTCCAGCCGAACACCTTGCCGTAGAACGCGGCGGTGGCGGGGATGTCCGGGCTGCCCAGGTCGATCCAGCAGGGCGAGCCGATGGGGAAGTCGGTGGTGAGCATTGCGGGGTGCTCCTTCGACGCGGAGGGACCGGGACGGTTCCATCGGGCGCGCCCACGCGCCACCCCGGCCACCTGCGAGTCTGCACCCGGGCCCGGACATCCGCAGCCGGAGGCCGTCCGCGCCGGACGGCCCGGGCCGCTACCGCGGCGGCAGCGGCAGCACGTGGCGCAGGGCCTCGACGGCGTCCGGGGCGCCATCGACGGTGAGGGTGGTCCGGGCGCCGCGGCCGTAGGTGAAGAGGACGAGCTCGGCGGGTTCGCCGGCGAGGCGGACGGTGGGGGAGCCCGCGGGGCCGACGGTGAGGGAGCGGCCGTCGGGGTGGGTGAGGGCCAGGCGGACCGGGGACCGGCGGCCCGCCTCCATGCGGGCGATGAGGGGCATACGGCGCCAGAGGGCCTCGGCGCGGCCCGGCGGGACGGGCTGCGGGGTCCAGTCCTCGGCCGCGCGCAGGACGTCCTCGGCGTGGACGTAGTACTCGATGGTGTTCGCCGCCTCGTCGGCGCCGGGCAGCGCGAACGGGGAGTAGACCGGCGGGCCGGCCCGGAACAGCCGCACCAGCTCCTCGTACGGCCGCTCGGCGTACTCGTCCTGCACCCGCCGCGTCCACCCGGCGAGGGCACCGACCCGGATGCCGGCCGCCGCGTCGGGGCGGCGCTCGCGGATCACCAGGTGGGCGGCCAGGTCCCGGGTGGTCCAGCCGGCGCAGAGGGTGGGGGCGTCCGGGCCGGCGGCGGTGAGCAGCCGGGCGAGGCGGTGGCGTTCGGCGAGGGCGTGGTTCGACATGGCGTCAGCCTAGGGCCTGCGGATCCGCGCCGGGGCGGGGCCGTTCCTGCTCGGGGGAGCGGAGACGGCCCCGCCCCGGTGGCGTCCGGGAGCACCGGTGGCCGACGGGTGGGGCTACCTCGGCAGGTCGTCGCGCTTGATCCGGCGGCCCTCACCAGCCAGACGCCGTCCCGCCGCACCGGGACGTCGTCGCAGGTGCTGCTGGAACGGATCGTCGGCGTGTTGCCGCGCGGGATCCCCGGCACCAACGCGTAGCCGCTGACCCGCAGTTCGTCCTCGTCGCCGGACTCGACGTCGACCATGCCGAGCCAGTGCCGGCGCTGAACGCCGCGGCGGTCGTAGTCGTCGACGAGGGTACGGGCCGCGGCCGCGATGGCGGCCCGCCCGACGACGGCCGCAACGGGCCTCGAACTCGACGGCGGCCGGCCGGCCGGCGCCGTCCGCACCCGTTCCGTCGGCCAGTCCGGCGGCGGCGTCCGCGGCCGGGCCCGGCGTCACCCTCGCAGCCGGGCCGCCGCGGCCACCCCCGTTCACCCGGCCGAAGGCGCGTCACCCGAACCCCCGTCCGCCCTCGAGCGCGACCGTTCGACCCCCGGCGCCGCCGCCCGGACGGGGTGAGTTCGGCGAACCGCCTGCCGGGGACGGGGCGGGTGGGCCATCCTCTTGGCCATGACCTCCGAGCAGCCGCCGCCCGCAGCCGGCTCCCGTCCGTCCCGGGGCCTGGTCCTCACCGTCGCCGTCGTGCTGGTCGTCCTGCTCGCGGTGGTGGCCACCGCGGTGCTGTGGCCGGACGACAGGAAGCCGGCCGCCGCGCCGCCCCCGCCCACCCCCACGGCCACGGAGACCCCGACGCCGACACCCACCCCGACGCCCACGCCGGCCAAGCCGCAGCCGCCGTACGCCTTCTTCCCGGTCGGCGCCTGCTTCGACCACCCGCAGCTGAGCCCGGTGATCACCAAGCCCGAGGAGCGGCCCTGCGCCGGCGAGCACGACGGCGAGGTGATCGCCGACCTCAGGCTCGCCGACGGCCTGACCGGTGAGATCCAGGTCGCCCTCGCCATGCGGGAGGGGTGCAAGGACGTCGAAGCCGCCGCCAGGGCCCACCAGACCGACGGAAGGACCTACTACGGCCGCCAGTTCGGCCCGGCGATGGCCAACTACCAGCAGGGCTGGCGCGACTACACCTGCGCCCTGGCCGTCAGCAACAAGCAGGGCGGCCCCAAGCTCACCGGGCAACTGCATTCCTAGCGGTTCCCCGATTCCCAGCGGTTCCCCCGCGGGCGATCCGTGCCCCCGCGGGGGAGCGGGGCGGGGCACGCCGGGGCGGTGGGGCGGGCTGACACAATGGGGCTCATGTCCACCACACCCGCCACTCCCGGCAGCACCGCCCTCGCCCCCGAGATCGCCGCGCGGCTCAAGCGCACCGAGGACGGGCTGATCCCGGCCATCGCCCAGCAGTACGACACCGGCGAGGTGCTGATGCTCGGCTGGATGGACGACGAGGCGCTGCACCGCACCCTCACCACGGGCCGCTGCACCTACTGGAGCCGCAGCCGCCGTGAGTACTGGGTGAAGGGCGACACCTCCGGCCACGTCCAGGCGGTCAAGTCGGTGGCCCTGGACTGCGACGGCGACACCCTGCTGGTCAGGGTCGACCAGAGCGGCGCGGCCTGCCACACCGGCGACCGCACCTGCTTCGACGCCGACGTGCTCCCGCTGTCCTGACCCCACCCCGTCCACAACTCCAGAAGGTGCCGCCCGTCATGGATCTCGAAGCCTTCCGCAAGCTCGCCGTCGACACCCGGGTCATCCCGGTCACCCGCAGGCTCCTCGCGGACGGCCTCACCCCGATCGGCCTCTACCGCAGCCTCGCCGAGGAGCGGCCCGGCACCTTCCTGCTGGAGTCCGCCGAGCAGGGCCGCAGCTGGTCGCGCTACTCCTTCGTCGGGGTGCGCAGCGCCGCCGTGCTCACCGTCGGCCCGGACGGCGGGGCCCGCTGGCTCGGCACCCCGCCGGTCGGCATCCCCACCGACGGCGACCCGCTGGAGGTGCTGCGCGCCGCCCTCCAGGCGCTGCACACCCCGCGCATGACGGACGACGGCCTGCCGCCGCTCACCGGCGGCCTGGTCGGCTACCTCGGCTACGACATCGTCCGCCGGCTGGAGAAGCTCCCCGACCTCAACCCGGACGACCTCGGCCTGCCCGAGCTGACGATGCTGCTCGCCACCGACCTCGCCGTGCTCGACCACGTCGACGGCACGGTGCTGCTGATCGCCAACGCCGTCAACCACAACGACCTGGCCAGCGGCGCCGACGAGGCCTGGGCGGACGCGGTGGCCCGGCTGGACGCCATGGAGGCCGAGCTGTCCAAGCCGGTCGACCCGGGCCTGGCCACCTTCACCCCGGCCGGCCCCGGCGAGGTGCACTCGCCGTTCGGCGGCGAGCCGTACCGGGCCGCGGTGGAGGAGGTCAAGGAGCGGATCCGGGCCGGCGAGGCCTTCCAGGTGGTGCCCTCGCAGCGCTTCGAGGCGCCCTGCCCGGCCTCCGCGCTGGACGTCTACCGGGTGCTGCGCACCACCAACCCCAGCCCGTACATGTACCTGTTCCGCTTCCCCGGGCCGGACGGCGCCGCCGAGGGCGGCTTCGACGTGGTCGGCTCCAGCCCGGAGGCGCTGGTGAAGGTCACCGAGGGCGAGGCGATGGTGCACCCGATCGCCGGCACCCGGCACCGCGGGGCCACCCCGCACGAGGACGCGGAGCTGGCCGCCGAGCTGCTCGCCGACCCCAAGGAGCGGGCCGAGCACCTGATGCTGGTGGACCTCGGCCGCAACGACCTCGGCCGGGTCTGCGAGCCGGGCAGCGTCGAGGTGGTCGACTTCATGCAGATCGAGCGCTACAGCCACGTGATGCACATCGTGTCGACCGTCACCGGCAAGGTGGCGCCCGGGCGCACCGCCTTCGACGTGCTGACCGCCTGCTTCCCGGCCGGCACCCTGTCCGGCGCGCCCAAGCCGCGGGCGATGCGGATCATCGAGGAGCTGGAGCCCACCCGCCGCGGCCTGTACGGCGGCTGCGTCGGCTACCTGGACTTCGCCGGGGACTCGGACACCGCGATCGCGATCCGCACCGCGGTACTGCGCGACGGCACCGCGTACGTGCAGGCCGGCGCGGGCGTGGTCGCCGACTCCGACCCGCACGGCGAGGATACCGAGTGCCGCAACAAGGCGGCCGCCGTGCTGCGGGCCGTCGCCACCGCCAATACGCTGCGGAGGCCGGAACTGTCCTGAGGCGCGAGGAGGCGGCCGGGATGCCCGAGGTGCCGTACGACGAGCTGCGCTGGGCGGTCGTGCTCGGCGCCGCCGGACAGCTCGGCGAGCAGCCGGCCGGTCACGGGCGGGTGCTGTCGGGGGTAGCGATCGACTTCCCGGCGGCGCCCGGCGGTCCGGGGCCGTACGGGCCCGACCGGCCGGACCGGGTGGTGCTCGCCCCGGACCTGGCCGTGCTCGCCCGGGACGCGGTGCGCGGCGGGCGGGGCCGGTTCGGCGCGGCCGGGGTCGAGGCGGTGCTGGAGGTGGCCCGGCCCGGTCTGGCGGAGGCGGCGAGGGCGTACGCGCGCAGCGGCGTGCCGCTGTACCTGGTGGTCGATCCGGCGGCGGCGGTCTGCACCCTGCACACCGCGCCGTCCCCCGAGGGCGTGTACCGGGAGGCCGAGCGGGTGCCCTTCGGCAACGACCTGTTCCTGGCGCTCGGCGGCCGCACGGTGGTGCTGCGGACGGACGAGTTCCCGACGCCGTCACCCGCTCCGTCCGCCGCGCCGCCCGACGCTCCGGACCCGGCGCCGTTCCCCACCCCGGGTACGGACCCGGGCGTCGGCCGGGGGATAGTGGACGGGTGACCGCAGAGCAGACTCCCGCCCCCGCCGCTCCCAGCCGCCGCACCCTCGGCGTGATGCTGCTGCTGACGGTGCTGAGCGCCGTCCTGGTGCTGACCGCGGCCGGGCGGACCTGGGCCGAGGGCCGGGCCGGCACCCTGGACGTGTCCGTCACCGGCGGCAAGATCTCCGAACTGCCCGGCGGGCTGGCCCTGGTGGGCCTCGCCGCGGCCGTCGCGGTGTTCGCGGTGCGCGGCGTCGGACGGCTGGCGGTCGGCGCGCTGACCCTGCTGGCCGGGCTCGGCGCGGCCGCCGCCTCGGTGGCCGGGGCGGGCGACACCGCCGCGCTGGACGCCGAGGCCGCCCGCAAGCTGGCGCTGACCGGATCGGCGGCCACCGAGGTCGCGCACACCGCCTGGCCGTGGGTCGCGCTGGTCGGCGGGCTGCTGCTGGCCCTGGCCGGCGTGCTCACCCTGCGGTACGGCCGGGGCTGGCCGGCCATGGGCAGCCGCTACGAGGCGCCGACCCGCAAGGCCCCGGTGAAGTCCGACACGCCGGGCGACCTGTGGAAGGCGCTGGACCGGGGCGAGGACCCGACCGCGGTGTGAGCCGCGGGCATGTGACGCGATAGACCCGCCACCCGCTTTGGGTCACCGATGTGTGGCCCGGCACAATGGAACCCGTCAACCCGCCGGCGGCCCCGCAGGCCCGGCCGGGCCCCGAGAGCCAAGGAGCACCACTCAGATGGCAGCAGCAGCACACGGCCACACCCCCGCCGCCTGGACCGGCGTCGTCATCTCCTTCGTCGGTTTCGGCGTCGCGGGCGTCGCGATGATCCTGCCGTCGGTGCTGCTCGTCTGGGTCGGCCTGGCGGTCGTCCTGGCCGGCGGCGTGGTCGGCAAGGCCATGTCCCTCGCGGGCATGGGCCAGCAGGCCAGCACCAACGTGTACAAGTCGGCCGAGGAGCAGATCGCGGCCCGTGAGGCCCGCGCCGTCGTCGCCGCCTGACGAACGGCTCGTCGCACCACACGTTTGTCGTACATCGGAACGGCGGGCGCGCCACGCCCGCCGTTTCGTCGTGTCCGGGCCCGACCCGGGCAGAATCGGGGCGTGACCTCCGCCCCCACCGCCTCCGCCCCGCCGCCCGTGCTGCGCCGGCTGAGCCCGCCGCTGACCGCGCTGGCGGCGGTGGCCGTCCCCGCCGCGTACGTCGCCGTGGTGGACCCGAACACCCCCGGGCACTACCCCGACTGCCCGTTCCTGACCGCCACCGGCTGGTGGTGCCCGGGCTGCGGGGGGCTGCGCTGCGTCCACGCGCTGACCCACGGGGACCTCACCGGCGCCCTGCACGACAACGCCGTCCTGGTCCTGCTGGTCGGGGTGCTGGCGGTGCTCTGGCTGCGCTGGGGCTGGGCCGCGCTGACCGGCGGTCCGCCGCCCAGGATCACCGTCGGGGCCCGGCGCTGGGCGCTGATCGCCCTGCTGGTGCTGGTGTTCACCGTGGTGCGGAACTCGGGGATCGGTGCCGGGCTGGCACCGCCGCTGGTCTGATCCGGCCACCCGGGCGCCCCTTCCGGCCACCGGACCGCCGCCCTCCCGGGCCGCCGTCGCCGGGCTCGAAGACCGGCCGAAAACCAGTGCGAAGGCCGGCCGAAAACCGGTGCGGGACCGGTGAAGCCGCAGCTGGGGGCCGTCGGTGCGGACGTCCGGTCCGCGAGACGCGGCTCGAACCGATGCGCCCCCCGCCGCCGGGTGCCGATACCATCGAAGAGCCGGTGGGCTGTCGCCCGCCGACTCGCGCCGACCAACTGGCAGAAAAGATGGGGGCTCCTGAGTGAGTGTGCTCGACTCGATCATCGAAGGGGTCCGCGAGGACCTCGCCGAGCGGCAGGCCCGGGTCTCCTTGGACGAGCTCAAGGAGCTCGCCGCCAGGGCCCCGGAGGCCAAGGACGGCGTCGCCGCCCTCAGGGGCGACGGGGTCCGGGTGATCTGCGAGGTGAAGCGCTCCAGCCCGTCCAAGGGCGCCCTGGCCTCGATCGCCGACCCGGCCGCCCTGGCGGTCGACTACGCGGCCGGCGGTGCGGCCGCGATCAGCGTGCTGACCGAGCGGCGCCGCTTCGGCGGCTCGCTGGCCGACCTCGACGCCGTCCGCGCCGCGGTGGACACCCCGGTCCTGCGCAAGGACTTCATGGTCACCGCCTACCAGCTGTGGGAGGCCCGCGCGCACGGCGCCGACCTCGCGCTGCTGATCGTCGCCGCCCTCGACCAGTCGGCCCTGGTGTCGCTGATCGAGCGCGCCGAGTCGATCGGCCTCACCCCGCTGGTGGAGGTGCACGACGAGGAGGAGATCAAGCGCGCGGTGGACGCCGGCGCCCGGATCATCGGCGTCAACGCCCGCAACCTCAAGACGCTCGAAGTGGACCGCAACACCTTCGAGAACGTCGTCCACGCCATCCCGGACGGCATCGTCAAGGTCGCCGAGTCCGGCGTGCGCGGCCCGCTGGACGTGATCAACTACGCCAACCTGGGCGCCGACGCGGTGCTGGTCGGCGAGACCCTGGTGACCGGCAAGGACCCGCGTGCCGCGGTCGCCGACCTGGTCGCCGCCGGGGCCCACCCCGCCGTCCGGCACAAGGACTGACGCCACCCGATGAAGATCGCCGCCCGACTCGCCCCCGGTTGCCGCCCGCGCGGCTGCCGCGCACCCGCACGCCGGGTGTTGGGGCGTCGGGTGCGGTACGTCATCGGGTGCGAGCCCGGGCAGGTACCGGGACGGCGATGGCGCGTGACGTCCGGCTGACCGGCCCACCAGCCGGAGCGGCCGAGAAGACGTCATCGTCGTTCATCTCCGTTCAAGGGAAACCACCATGTCCGAGAAGGACTACCTGCCCGGTGCCCAGGTGCCGGACGCGCGCGGCTACTTCGGCGCGTACGGCGGCCGCTTCATCCCCGAGGCGCTGGTCGCCGCGGTCGAGCAGGTCGCCGAGGAGTACGAGAAGGCCAAGGCCGACCCGGCCTTCGCCGCCGAGCTCGACGCGCTGCTCAAGGACTACACCGGGCGCCCGAGCCCGCTGACCGACGTGCACCGCTTCTCCGCCGAGGCGGGCGGCGCGCGCATCCTGCTCAAGCGCGAGGACCTCAACCACACCGGCTCGCACAAGATCAACAACGTGCTGGGCCAGGCGCTGCTCACCAAGCGGATGGGCAAGACCCGGATCATCGCCGAGACCGGCGCCGGCCAGCACGGCGTGGCCACCGCGACCGCCTGCGCGCTGTTCGGCTTCGACTGCACCATCTACATGGGCGAGGTCGACACCGAGCGCCAGGCGCTCAACGTCGCCCGGATGCGGATGCTCGGCGCCGAGGTGGTGGCCGTCAAGTCCGGCAGCCGGACGCTCAAGGACGCCATCAACGAGGCGTTCCGGGACTGGGTCGCCAACGTCGACTCCACCCACTACCTGTTCGGCACCGTCGCCGGGCCGCACCCGTTCCCGATGATGGTCCGGGACTTCCACCGGATCATCGGGGTCGAGGCGCGGCAGCAGGTGCTCGACCGGACCGGCCGGCTGCCCGACGCGGTCGTGGCCTGCGTCGGCGGCGGCTCCAACGCGATGGGGATCTTCCACGAGTTCATCCCGGACGCCGGGGTGCGGCTGGTCGGCTTCGAGGCGGCGGGCGAGGGCGCCGAGACGCCCCGGCACGCGGCCACCCTCACCAAGGGCGACCCGGGGGTGCTGCACGGCTCCCGGACGTACGTCCTGCAGGACGAGGACGGGCAGACCATCGAGTCGCACTCGATCTCGGCGGGCCTGGACTACCCGGGCGTCGGCCCGGAGCACGCCTGGCTGAAGGACACCGGGCGGGCCGAGTACCGGCCGGTCACCGACGACGCCGCGATGCAGGCGCTGCGGCTGCTGTCCCGCACCGAGGGGATCATCCCGGCCATCGAGAGCGCCCACGCGCTCGCCGGGGCGCTGGAGCTGGGGCGCGAGCTCGGGCCGGAGGCGACCATCCTGGTCTCGCTGTCGGGACGCGGGGACAAGGACATGCACACCGCGGCCCAGTACTTCGGACTGTACGACGAGCAGGCCGGCGGCTCGGGCGACGCCTCCGCCGAGGGGGGTAAGTGACCATGACTTCCAAGCTGAGCACCAGCAAGCTGAGCGGCCGGCTGGCGGCCGCCAAGGCCGAGGACCGGGCCGCGCTGATCGGGTACCTGCCGGCCGGCTTCCCGACCGTGGACGGCGGCATCCGGGCGATCAACGCGCTCATCGAGGGCGGCTGCGACGTGGTCGAGGTCGGGCTGCCGCACTCCGACCCGGTGCTGGACGGCGCGGTCATCCAGACCGCCGACGACATCGCCCTGCGGGGCGGAGTGCGGATCAAGGACGTGCTGCGGACCGTCCGGGAGGTCGCCGCGGCGCACCCCGAGGCCGCGGTGCTCGTGATGACGTACTGGAACCCGGTCGACCGCTACGGCGTGGCGCGCTTCGCGGCCGACCTGGCGGCCGCGGGCGGGGCCGGGTGCATCCTGCCGGACCTGCCGGTGGAGGAGTCCGAGGAGTGGCGCAAGGCGGCGGACGAGCACGGTCTTGACACCGTGTTCGTGGTCGCCCCCAGCAGCAAGGACGCCCGGCTGGCGGAGGTCACGGCGGCCGGCAGCGGCTTCGTGTACGCGGCCGCGGTGATGGGCGTGACCGGGACGCGGTCCGCCGTCGGGTCGATGGCCGAGGACCTGGTCGCCCGGACCAGGGCGACGACGGACCTGCCGGTCTGCGTCGGGCTCGGGGTCTCGGACGCGGTGCAGGCGGCGGAGGTCGCCCGGTTCGCGGACGGGGTGATCGTCGGGTCGGCGTTCGTCAAGCGGATCCTGGCCGCGGGCGAGGACGAGACGGCCGCGCTGGACGCGGTGCGGGCCCTGGCCGGGGAGCTGGCCGAGGGCGTGCGCCGGCACTGACGCGCGGCAGGGACATCCGGCCGACGGCCCCCCACTCCAGCGGGAGTGGGGGGCCGTCGGCGTTCCACCCGGCGTCGCCGGTCCGCTGCGGGGCGCGGGCACGGGCGTGCGGCTCCGCTCCGCGCTCCCGGCCGGGCTCGCGGACCCGAACGGGTGAACAAGGGGTGGGGACACGCATCAGCCGGGGTTGACGGACGTTGAGAGGAGGGACGAGTGCACGAACGGTTTCGCGGTCGAGCGGAAGGGGTGAGCCGGTGCGGAGTCTCCAGCGGGCCGTCCTGCTGCGGGCGGCGACGGCCGTGTTGGTGCTCGGCGCCGCCGTCGGCGTGCACGTCCAGGTGGGGCACGCGCTGGCCAGACGGGGGGCCGAGCGGGCGGAGCGGGAGGCGGTGGCGTGCGCGCAGGCGGCCCGGCACCCCGAGCTGTTCGAGGCGGGGTGGTTGGCCGGATGTCGCTGACGCACGGATGTTCGTCACATTCGGACAGAACGTCACTCGTCCGGCTTAATTCCTGAATACGGAGGAACCACTCTTCATCCCCCACGGTTCATCAGGGAGTGAACGAGCTTCCCGAGGGGGTTTCCCTGATGACCGCGCAGCCCGAGGGCTCCGCGCCCGCGCCGACGGCGCGTCGGCCGGTGCCGGCCTGGAGCGAGTGGCTCGGCACGGTCGTCCGGCTCGGCCTCGCGGTGGTCTGGGGGTGGGCCGGGCTGGCGAAGGTCTCCGACCCGGCGGAGGCCGCGCAGGCCGTCCGCGCCTACGAGATCCTCCCCGAAGGCCTGGTCAAGCCGATCGGCTACGGCCTGCCGTTCCTGGAGCTGGCACTGGCCGTGCTGCTGCTGGTGGGCCTCGGCGTCCGACTGGTGGCCGGGATCTCCGCCGTGCTGCTGCTGGTCTTCATCGCCGGGATCGCCTCCGCCTGGGCGCGCGGCATCTCGATCGACTGCGGCTGCTTCGGCGGCGGCGGGCACGTCGACGAGTCCCAGACGAAGTACCTCCAGGAGATCCTGCGCGACACCGGGTTCCTGCTGATGGCCGGATGGCTGCTCTGGCGGCCCCGCACCCGGCTGTCGGTGGACGGCTGGCTGGCGAGCTGACCCCACCCGCCCCCCACGACCCCGCCCCCACATCCCGCACCCCGACGAAGGCCCCCGACCGTGGACGTCAACGCAATGAGCGAGAAGAACCGAGAAGGCAAGCGCACCGCCCGCGAGCGGATGCTGGAGCAGCGGGCGGCCGAGGAGGCCACCTCCAAGCGCAGGAAGAAGCTGATCGTCGGCGGTTCCGTGCTTGCGGTGATCGCCGCCGCGGTGATCGCCGGCGTCGTGGTGCAGAACCAGCGCTCCAAGCCGGAGACGCCCACCGCCGCCCCGGCCGGGACGATCGGCGACAAGAGCCTGGTCATCCCCGTCGGCGCCGCCGACGCGCCCTCCGTCCTCACGGTCTACGAGGACCCGCGCTGCCCCGCCTGCGGCACCTTCGAGCGCGAGTTCTCGTCCACCATCGACCAGATGGAGGACGCCGGGAAGATCTACACGAACTACCACATCGTGTCGTTCATCGACCGGGCCGTGGGCGGCAAGGGCTCCAGGACCGCCGCCAACGCGCTCGGCTGCGCCCAGGACGCCGGGCACTTCCGGGACTTCCACGACGTGCTGTACCGCAACCAGCCGGACGAGACCAACGACGCCTTCGGCGACAAGAACGTGCTGCTCGGCCTCGCCAAGCAGGTCAACGGCCTGGACACGCCCGAGTTCCAGGCCTGCGTCAACGACAACAAGTTCGGCGGGTGGGTGTCCGCGGTGCAGCAGGACTTCGACAAGTCCAGCTTCAAGTCCACCCCGACGGTGCTGCTCAACGGCCAACCGATCTACCCGAAGAACGGCAGCGAGGAGATCACCCCCGCCAACCTGGCGAAGTGGGTGGACGCCGCGAACCAGGGCAAGCAGCTGGGCACGCCGGGTTCGCACGGGCAGAGCCCGGCGCCGACCAGCGCCGCCTCGGAGGCCAACAACCCGTCGCCGACGGCCGGCTGAGCCCGTTCCACCGTGCCGCCCCCTCCCCGTCCGGAGGGGGCGGCGCCGTCCGTTGTTCGGTTTCTGTGACCCCAGGGGTGTCCGAGCGGGCCGCCGGACCCTGTAGCGTCGGAACTGCCATGGATATCGCCTACATTCCCAGCCCGTCGCGGGGCGTCCTGTACCTCGGACCGATCCCGCTGCGCGCCTACGCCTTCTGCATCATCCTCGGTGTCGTCGTCGCCGTCTGGCTCGGCAGCAAGCGCTGGGTCGCCCGGGGCGGTGCCAAGCACACCGTCGGCGACATCGCCGTGTGGGCCGTGCCGTTCGGCCTGGTCGGCGGCCGCCTCTACCACGTGATCACCGACGGCGGCCGACTGTACTTCGCCGAGGGGAAGAACCCCTGGGACGCCCTCAAGATCTGGGAGGGCGGCCTCGGCATCTGGGGCGCGGTCGCGCTGGGCGCGGTCGGCGCCTGGATCGGTGCCCGCCGCCGGGGCGTGCCGCTGCCCGCGTACGCCGACGCCATCGCGCCGGGCATCGCGCTCGCGCAGGCGCTGGGCCGCTGGGGCAACTACTTCAACCAGGAGCTGTACGGCCGGTCGACCACCCTGCCGTGGGGCCTGGAGATCGACAAGACGCTGGCGAACGGCGAGGTCGTGAAGGGTGTCTACCACCCGACCTTCCTGTACGAGTCGCTGTGGTGCGTCGGTGTCGCGCTGCTGGTGATCTGGGCGGACCGCCGCTTCACGCTGGGCCACGGCCGGGCGTTCGCGCTGTACGTGGCCGCGTACACGGTGGGCCGGTTCTGGATCGAGTGGCTGCGGATCGACGACGCCCACGTCTACTTCGGCCTGCGGCTGAACGACTGGGTGTCCATCGCGGTGTTCGCGGGCGCGGTGGCGTACTTCGTGATCGTGGGCCGGACGCGGCCCGGGCGGGAGGACCCGGCGAGCATCGACCCGGCCGCGCACCTGGCGGAGGACGCCGAGCCCGCCGACAAGGGCGGGAAGGGCGCCGGGGAGAAGGCCGACGGGAAGGCCGTGGACAAGGCTGACGGGAAGCCGGTGCTGCGCGAGCCGGCCGGGCCCGTGGACGCGGAACCGGCCGCCGGGACGGCCGGCAAGGACGCCAAGAACCCGATCTGACCAGGGGTTTTCCCCCGACTGAGGCCACCCTTCGCGAACGCCGCGAAGGGTGGCCTCAGTGGTGTTCGGACAGCCTTACTTTGCTGGAAATGCCCAGGTCAGGCGGGCTACGGTCAGGGCCGAGGAACGACGACGGAGGGGAAGAACGATGAGTGCGACCGCTGTGGAGGCCGACGCCGGGCACCAGCCGCGGATACCCGCGGCCGACCACCACCGGGACGTCAACGGCGGCTGGCTGCGGCCGGCCGTGTTCGGCGCGGTGGACGGACTGGTGTCCAACTTCGCGCTGATGACCGGGGTGGTCGGCGGTGCGGCGTCCAACGGGACGGTGATCCTGACCGGACTGGCGGGCCTGGCGGCCGGCGCCTGCTCGATGGCGGCGGGGGAGTACACCTCGGTGGCCTCGCAGCGGGAGCTGGTGCAGGCCGAGATCGAGGTCGAGCGGCTGGAACTGAGTCGCAACCCGCACGGCGAGCTGGCCGAGCTGGCCCAGCTGTACGTCTCGCGCGGGGTGGACCCGGAACTGGCCCACGAGGTGGCCCGGCAGCTGTCCGCGGACCCGGAGCTGGCCCTGGAGGTGCACGCCCGCGAGGAGCTGGGCGTCGACCCGACCGACCTGCCCTCGCCGCTGGTGGCGGCCGGCTCGTCGTTCCTGTGCTTCGCGCTCGGCGCGCTGCTGCCGCTGCTGCCGTACCTGCTGGGGGCGACCGCGCTGCTGCCCGCCCTGCTGCTGGCGGGGGCCGGACTGTTCCTGTGCGGCGCGGTGGTGGCCCGGGTGACGGCCCGCAGCTGGTGGTTCAGCGGGCTGCGGCAGCTGGTGCTGGGCGGCGCGGCCGCCGGGGTGACCTACCTGCTCGGGTGGCTGATCGGCGGCCACGTGGGCTGAGCGCGGCAGTGCATGACTATGCTGACTAGTGCGTGACGTTTCACACATGAGCGCCGGGCGGCGCCTGGCAGTGTCTCATCATTCGGGCCCCCGAGCCGCGGATTCGTATCCGCGGACGGGCTCCCGGAATGGAATCCCAGGCATCCATGATCGGCTTCCGTGGCGAGCCGGTTTCGCCCCTGTTTCAGGCCGTGGACGGTTGGGCACAATCGTCGGGACGTGCACTGTGGCGCGTCCTCTCACACACCGCCTGGCCTGCGCGTCGTCCCGCCATCTGGACGGGATATTTCCGCTTCTCGGGATCACGGGCATCATGTAACTTGCACGACACCGCACCATCGCATCAGGGCCAACGTCGTCCCTACTTGCACCAACTTGCCGAAAGACGACGACGGGAGAGCCGATGCTGTCTGCATCCATGCACTCCGCCAACGAGCCCCAGGCCGGCACCGCCCGCCGGCCCTACGCGCTCGTGCCGGATGCGCGACCTGCTGCTCAGGGCCTGTACGACCCGCGGAACGAGCACGACGCCTGTGGCGTCGGTTTCGTCGCCACGCTGACCGGCATCGCCGACCACACCATCGTCGAGCAGGCGCTGAACGTCCTGCGCAACCTGGAGCACCGCGGCGCCACCGGCGCCGAGCCCGACTCCGGCGACGGTGCGGGCATCCTGACCCAGGTCCCGGACGCCTTCCTGCGCGGGAAGGTCGACTTCGAACTCCCGGCCGCCGGCGCCTACGCCGTCGGCATCGCCTTCCTGCCGGACGAGGACGCCGCCGACGCCGCCGCCGTCGCGCAGGTCGAGGCCATCGCGGCCGAGGAGGACCTGACCGTCCTCGGCTGGCGCGACGTCCCCGTCACCCCCGACCTGCTCGGCGCCACCGCACGCGGCGTGATGCCGCGCTTCCGGCAGCTCTTCCTGGCGAAGGACGGCCTGGCCGGCATCGAGCTGGACCGGATCGCCTTCGTGGTCCGCAAGCGCGCCGAGCGCGAAGCCGGGCTGTACTTCCCGTCGCTGTCCGCGCGCACCATCGTCTACAAGGGCATGCTGACCACCGGCCAGCTCGAACCCTTCTTCCCCGACCTGTCGGACCGCACCTACGCCTCCGCGATCGGCCTGGTGCACTCCCGGTTCTCCACCAACACCTTCCCGAGCTGGCCGCTCGCCCACCCGTACCGCTTCGTCGCGCACAACGGCGAGATCAACACCGTCAAGGGCAACCGCAACTGGATGCGGGCCCGGGAGTCGCAGCTCGCCACCGACCTCATCCCGGCCAACAGGAACGGGCAGGGTCTCAGCCGGATCTTCCCGATCTGCACCCCCGAGCACTCCGACTCCGCCTCCTTCGACGAGGTCCTGGAACTGCTCCACCTCGGCGGCCGCTCGCTGCCGCACGCGGTGCTGATGATGATCCCGGAGGCGTGGGAGAACCACGCCACCATGAGCCCCGACCGCCGCGCCTTCTACCAGTACCACTCCAACCTGATGGAGCCCTGGGACGGCCCGGCCTGCGTCACCTTCACCGACGGCACCCGGATCGGCGCCGTGCTCGACCGCAACGGCCTGCGCCCCGCCCGCTACTGGATCACCGAGGACGGCCTGGTCGTCCTCTCCTCCGAGGTCGGCGTGCTCGACATCGACCAGGAGAAGGTCGCCAAGAAGGGCCGCCTCCAGCCCGGCCGGATGTTCCTGGTGGACACCACCGAGGGCCGCATCGTCGAGGACGACGAGATCAAGTCCGCCCTCGCCGCCGAGCACCCCTACGAGGAGTGGGTCGAAGGCGGACAGATCCAGCTCGCCAAGCTCCCCGAGCGCGAGCACATCGCCCACACCCACGCCTCCGTCACCCGCCGCCAGCAGACCTTCGGCTACACCGAGGAGGAACTGCGCGTCATCCTCGCCCCGATGGCACGCACCGGCGCCGAGGCGCTCGGCTCGATGGGCACCGACTCGCCCATCGCCGCGCTGAGCGAGAAGCCCCGCCTGCTGTTCGACTACTTCGTGCAGCTCTTCGCACAGGTCACCAACCCGCCGCTGGACGCCATCCGCGAGGAACTCGTCACCTCGCTGCTCTCCAACCTCGGCCCCGAGGGCAACCTGCTGACCGCCGAGGCCGCGTCCTGCCGCTCGGTCGGCATCACCTTCCCGGTGATCGACAACGACGAACTGGCCAAGCTCGTCCACATCAACGCCGACGGCGACCAGCCCGGCCTCAAGGCCGTCACGCTCTCCGGCCTCTACAGGGTCGCCTCCGGCGGCGAGGGCCTCGCCTCCCGCCTCGCCGAGATCGCCGCCGAGGCCGACGCGGCGATCGCCGACGGCGCCCGGATCATCGTGCTCTCCGACCGGCACTCCGACGCCGAGCACGCCCCGATCCCCTCCCTGCTGCTCACCTCGGCCGTCCACCACCACCTGATCCGCACCAAGCAGCGCACCCAGGTGTCACTGCTCGTCGAGGCCGGCGACGTCCGCGAGGTGCACCACGTCGCCCTGCTGATCGGCTACGGCGCCGGCGCCGTCAACCCGTACCTGGCGATGGAGACCGTCGAGGACCTCGTCGCCCAGGGCGTCTTCATCCAGGGCCTCGAAGCCGAGAAGGCCATCAGGAACCTGATCAAGGCACTCGGCAAGGGCGTCCTCAAGGTCATGTCCAAGATGGGCATCTCGACCGTCGCCTCCTACCGCGGCGCCCAGGTGTTCGAGGCCATCGGCCTCGCCCAGGACCTCGTCGACGGCTACTTCGCCGGCACCACCACCAAGCTCGGCGGCATCGGCCTGGAGGAGATCGCCCGCGAGACCGCCGCCCGGCACGCCAAGGCGTACCCGGCCTCCGGCATCCCGGCCGCGCACCGCGCCCTGGAGATCGGCGGCGAGTACCAGTGGCGCCGCGAGGGCGAACCGCACCTGTTCGACCCGGACACCGTCTTCCGCCTCCAGCACGCCACCCGCAACCGCCGGTACGACATCTTCAAGCAGTACACGGACCGGGTGAACGAGCAGTCCGAGCGGCTGATGACCCTGCGCGGCCTGTTCCGACTGGACGGCCTCGACCGGGAGCCGATCCCGGTCGAGGAGGTCGAGCCCGTCTCCGAGATCGTCAAGCGCTTCTCCACCGGCGCCATGTCCTACGGCTCGATCTCGCGCGAGGCCCACGAGACCCTGGCCATCGCGATGAACCGCCTCGGCGGCAAGTCCAACACCGGCGAGGGCGGCGAGGACCCGGACCGCCTGTACGACCCGGAGCGCCGCTCCGCGATCAAGCAGGTCGCCTCCGGCCGCTTCGGCGTCACCTCCGAGTACCTGGTCAACGCCGACGACATCCAGATCAAGATGGCCCAGGGCGCCAAGCCCGGCGAGGGCGGCCAGCTGCCCGGCCACAAGGTCTACCCGTGGGTCGCCAGGACCAGGCACTCCACCCCCGGCGTCGGCCTGATCTCCCCGCCCCCGCACCACGACATCTACTCGATCGAGGACCTCGCCCAGCTGATCCACGACCTCAAGAACGCCAACCCGGCGGCCCGCATCCACGTGAAGCTGGTCTCCGAAGTCGGCGTCGGCACGGTCGCGGCGGGCGTCTCCAAGGCCCACGCCGACGTGGTCCTGGTCTCCGGACACGACGGCGGCACCGGCGCCTCGCCGCTCACCTCGCTCAAGCACGCCGGCGGCCCCTGGGAACTCGGACTCGCCGAGACCCAGCAGACCCTGCTGCTCAACGGGCTGCGCGACCGCATCGTCGTCCAGACCGACGGCCAGCTGAAGACCGGCCGCGACGTCGTGATCGCCGCGCTGCTCGGCGCCGAGGAGTTCGGCTTCGCGACCGCCCCGCTGGTCGTCTCCGGCTGCATCATGATGCGCGTCTGCCACCTGGACACCTGCCCGGTCGGCGTCGCCACCCAGAACCCGGTGCTGCGCGAACGGTTCTCCGGCAAGCCCGAGTTCGTCGTCAACTTCTTCGAGTTCATCGCCGAGGAGGTCCGGGAGATCCTGGCCTCGCTGGGCCTGCGCTCGATCGAGGAGGCCGTCGGCCACGCCGAGCACATCGACGCCCGGGCCGCGATCGACCACTGGAAGGCCGCCGGGCTCGACCTCGCCCCGCTGTTCCACGTGCCGGAGCTGCCCGAAGGGGCCGCCCGCCACCGCACCACCGCCCAGGACCACGCGCTCGACAAGGCCCTGGACAACCAGCTCGTCGAGCTCGCCCAGGACGCCCTGGAGCGCGGCGAGACCGTCCGCATCGAGCTGCCGATCCGCAACGTCAACCGCACCGTCGGCACCATGCTCGGCCACGAGGTCACCAAGCGGTACCGCGGCGAGGGCCTGCCGGAGGGGACCATCGACGTCACCTTCACCGGCTCCGCCGGGCAGTCCTTCGGCGCGTTCCTGCCGCGCGGCGTGACCCTGCGACTGGAGGGCGACGCCAACGACTACGTCGGCAAGGGCCTCTCCGGCGGCGTCGTCATCGTCCGCCCGGCCCGCGAGGCGGCCGCCATCGGCAACGACGCGCAGAACCACGTCATCGCCGGCAACACCATCGGCTACGGCGCCACCTCCGGCCGCGTCCACCTGCGCGGCAAGGCCGGCGAGCGCTTCGCCGTCCGCAACTCCGGGGCCACCCTCGTCGTCGAGGGCGTGGGCGACCACGGCCTGGAGTACATGACCGGCGGCCGGGTCGTCGTCCTCGGCGAGACCGGACGCAACCTCGCGGCGGGCATGTCCGGCGGCATCGCGTACGTCCTGGACCTGCGCCCCGCCAACGTCAACGACGGCATGGTGGGCATCGAGGCCCCCACCGCCGCCGACCGCGACTGGCTGCGCGAGACCGTGCAGCAGCACTACGAGGAGACCGGCTCCACCGTCGCCGCCGAGCTCCTGGCGGACTGGGGCAGCGGGGTCTCCCGCTTCTCCAAGATCATGCCGACCGACTACAAGGCAGTGCTCGCCGCCAAGGACGCCGCTGAGCGCGACGGCCTCTCCGAGGCCGAGACCACCGCGAAGATGATGGAGGCGGCTAATGGCTGACCCCAAGGGCTTCCTGACCACGCCCAAGCAGCTGGCGGAGCGCCGCCCGGTCGACGTCCGGATCAAGGACTGGAACGAGGTCTACGTCGAACGCAGCCTCCTGCCGATCATCACCAAGCAGGCCGGCCGCTGCATGGACTGCGGCATCCCCTTCTGCCACAACGGCTGCCCGCTCGGCAACCTCATCCCCGAGTGGAACGACCTCGCCTACCGGGACGACTTCGTCGGCGCCATCGAGCGGCTCCACGCCACCAACAACTTCCCGGAGTTCACCGGCCGCCTCTGCCCGGCCCCGTGCGAGTCCGCGTGCGTCCTCGGCATCAACCAGGACGCGGTGACCATCAAGAACGTCGAGGTCACCATCATCGACAAGGCCTGGGACCGCGGCGGGGTCACCCCGCAGGTGCCCGAGCGGCTCTCCGGCAAGACCGTCGCCGTCGTGGGCTCGGGACCGGCCGGCCTCGCCGCCGCCCAGCAGCTCACCCGCGCCGGGCACACCGTCGTGGTGTACGAGCGCGCCGACCGGATCGGCGGGCTGCTGCGCTACGGCATCCCCGAGTTCAAGATGGAGAAGCGCCACATCAACCGCCGCATCGAGCAGATGCGGGCCGAGGGCACCCGGTTCCGCACCGGCGTCCACGTCGGCGAGGACATCACCGGACAGCAGCTGCGCGAGCGCTTCGACGCCGTGGTCGTCGCGGCCGGCGCCACCACCGCTCGCGACCTGCCGGTGCCCGGACGCGAGCTCAAGGGCGTCCACCAGGCCATGGAGTACCTGCCGCTGGCCAACAAGGTGCAGGAAGGCGACTTCGTGGAGTCGCCGATCAGCGCCAAGGGCAAGCACGTCGTTGTGATCGGCGGCGGCGACACCGGCGCGGACTGCGTCGGCACCGCGCACCGGCAGGGGGCGGCCTCCGTCACCCAGCTGGAGATCATGCCCCGGCCCGGCGAGGAACGGCCCGGGCACCAGCCGTGGCCGACCATGCCGATGACCTACAAGGTCACCTCCGCCCACGAGGAGGGCGGCGAACGGGTCTACTCCGTCAACACCACCCGCTTCACCGGCTCCGCCCCCGAAGAGGGACAGGCGGTCGGCAACGTCCAGGAACTGCACCTCGTCGAGGTGCAGTTCAAGGACGGCCGGTTCGAGCCGGTGCCCGGCACCGAGCGGGCCATCCCCGCGCAGCTCGTCACCCTGGCCATGGGCTTCACCGGGACGGACGTGCGCAACGGGCTGGTCGAGCAGCTGGGAGCGGACCTCGACGCGCGCGGTAACATTGCCCGTGATGGCCGGTTCGCCACCAATGTCGATGGCGTGTACGTCTGCGGAGACGCCGGCCGTGGCCAGTCGCTGATCGTCTGGGCCATCGCGGAAGGCCGTTCGGCCGCAGCCGCGGTGGACAGGTACCTGGGCGGCAAGACCCCGCTTCCCGCCCCGATCCGGCCCACCGACCGCCCCCTGGTGGTCTGACGGCGGACGGTCTCCGACCGGCCCCCACCGAACCCCCGGCGCCGCATCGCCGGGAGCTCAACCCGCTGCCCCCGCCAGCGTCGCCGGGCCAACGCGGTCTCCTGGCGCCTGCCCTCTTCCCCGACCAGTTGGAGGGCGGGCGCCGTCGCGTTTCCCGGGGCCAGGACCCCGCAACCGCGACAACCCACCGGACACCCGGGGCACGTCTCCCGGAACCCGGCCGGAGCCGACCGCAACCCCCACGGTTCGCAAGGCAGCGGACTGTTGTTCGTCGGTGCCAGGTGGCAGACTGCGGCCGACGGCCGGGGGGCTGGGCGAGTGCGGAGGACGACTTCGATGGGCACGACTCAGGCAGGCGGGGGCGCCACCGTACGGCGTCTGCAGCTCGGCACCCAGCTGCGCAAGCTCCGCGAGGCCAGAGGCGTCAGCAGGGAGGAAGCCGGATACTCGATCCGGGCCTCCGAATCCAAGATCAGCCGGATGGAACTCGGCCGGGTCGGCTTCAAGGAACGGGACGTCGCCGACCTGCTGACCCTCTACGGAGTCGAGGCCGAACAGGAACGCGCCACCGTCCTCGGCCTGCTGCGCGACGCCAACGCCAGCTCCTGGTGGAACGAGTACGGCGACGTGCTGCCCGGCTGGTTCCAGAACTACCTGGGCCTGGAGGAGGCCGCGGCCGAGATCCGCAGCTACGAGGTCCAGTTCGTCCACGGGCTGCTCCAGACCGCCGACTACGCCCGCGCCGTGGTCACCGCCGGCTGCCACGCCAACGGGCCGGAGGAGATCGAGCGCCGCGTCGACGTACGGCTCCAGCGGCAGGCGGTCCTGACCGGCGAGCGGGCACCGCACCTGGTCGCCGTCCTGGACGAGGCCGCGCTGCGCCGACCCTGGGGCGGACCGGAGCTGATGCGCGGCCAGCTGGACCGGCTGCTGGAGGCCGGCGAACTGCCCAACGTCCGGATCCAGGTGCTGCCGCTGGGCAACGCCGGACTGAGCGCGGAGAGCGGCGCCTTCACCGTCCTGGGCTTCTCCGAGGCCGAGTTGGCGGACGTGGTGTACCTGGAACAGTTCACCACCGCGCTCTACCTCGACAAGCCCGCCGAGGTGGCCGAGTACCGCAAGGCGATGGACGACCTGCTCGCCGACAGCCTGAGCCCGGAGCGGACCCGCGACCTGCTGCACGCGGTGCGCCAAGAGCTCTGATCCGTCAGTACGATGATTTCCCATCAGGTCGGTGTATGAGAGGGAACAGATGTCGTACTTCTCCGAGTTGGCGCTGCAGTACATCGATGGCGAGTGGCGCAGCGGCAGCGGCTCCTGGGACATCGTCGACGTCGATCCCTACACCGGTGACAAGCTCGCCACCATCACCGTCGCCACCGTCGCCGAGGTCGACCAGGCCTACCGCGCCGCCGAGCGCGCCCAGAAGGGGTGGGCCGCCGCCAACCCGTACCAGCGGCGGCTGGTCTTCGAGCGCGCGCTGCGGCTGCTGGAGGAGCGCGAGCCGGAGATCGTCCAGGCGATCATGCTCGAACTCGGCGGCACCGCGCTGAAGGCGGGCTTCGAGCTGTCGCTGGTCAAGGACGTGCTGCGGGAGTGCCTGCACCTGTCGGTGGCCGCCGAGGGCCGGCTGCTGGCCTCGCCCGCCCACGGCCGGGAGAACCGGCTCTACCGGCTGCCGGTCGGCGTCGTCGGCGTGATCAGCCCGTTCAACTTCCCGTTGTTCCTGGCGCTCAAGGCCGTCGCCCCGGCGCTCGCGCTCGGCAACGGCGTCGTCCTCAAGCCGCACCAGGAGACCCCGGTGGTCGGCGGCGGGCTGATCGCCAAGCTCTTCGAGGACGCGGGGCTGCCGCCCGGCCTGCTGAACGTGGTGGTCACCGACATCGCCGAGATCGGCGACAGCTTCCTGGAGCACCCGGTGCCCAAGGTGATCTCCTTCACCGGCTCCGACAAGGTCGGCCGGCACGTCGCCACCGTCGCCGCCGCGCACTTCAAGCGGACGGTCCTGGAGCTCGGCGGCAACAGCGCGCTGATCGTGCTGGACGACGCCGACGTGGACCACGCCGTGGACGCCGCCGTGTTCAGCCGCTTCGTCCACCAGGGGCAGGTCTGCATGGCCGCCAACCGGGTGCTGGTGGACCGGAGCGTCGAGGCCGAGTTCACCGAGAAGTTCGTCGCCAAGGTCGCCTCGCTCACCGTCGGCGACCCCAAGGACCCGGCCACCCACATCGGCCCGCTGATCAACCCCGTCCAGGCCGACAACCTCCTCGCCCAGGTCGACCAGGCGGTCGCGGCCGGCGCCACCGCGCTGCTGCGCGGCGGCACGGTCGGCAGCCTGATGTCGCCGACGGTGCTCACCGGCCTGGCGCAGGACGCGCCGATCCTGCGCAACGAACTCTTCGGCCCGGTCGTGCTGCTGGTGCCCTTCGACGGCGAGGACGAGGCCGTGCGGCTCGCCAACGACACCCCGTTCGGGCTCAGCGGCGCGGTGCACACCGCGAACGTCGAGCGCGGCGTGCGGCTCGCCCAGCGGATCGAGACCGGCATGATCCACGTCAACGGCGGCACCATCGCCGACGAGCCGGGCGTGCCCTTCGGCGGCGAGAAGAACTCCGGCGTCGGCCGCCTCAACGGCGAGTCCACGGTGGACGCTTTCACCACCGTGAAGTGGATCTCCGTCCAGCACGAGCGCGCGGTCTTCCCGTTCTGACCACGGGCCGCCGAACGGTGAGGGCCTCCTGGCGGCAGCCGCCAGGAGGCCCTTGCCGCTTGACCGTTCAGACCTGGTAGCGGAGCAGGCCGTCGGTGGCGAGATCGAAGCCGAAGGGGGCCGGGATCGGGACCGGGTCGCCGAACTTGCCGTTCCACTGCCGGTGGTAGCCGCTGCCGGATGGCTCGGAGTGGAGCGTCAGATCGCCCTCGCGCGGATCGATCACCAGGTAGAGCGGGATGGCCATGAGCGGGTAGTCGCGGACCTTGCCGACCAGGTCGTTCTCCGGGTTCGACGGGGAGACGATCTCCACGGCGATGGCCGCCTGTTCGGCGGGGACCTGGTTGCCGCCCTCCTCGAGCGCCGAGAGGGGGATGTAGGTCAGGTCGGGGTTGCGCAGCTTGCCGACGTTCGGGGAGGCGAGGTCGGTGTTCTCGCTGGGCATCGTGTCGGTGGGGCGGTGGGCGTCGAACTGCTCGCGTACGAGCAGCAGGTTGCGTTGGTGGATCACCGACGGCCCGGCCGTCATGATGATCTCGTCGCCGGAGATCTCGATCTTCCAACCGTTTGGAGGCGTGAGGCTCTGCGCGTAGGCCAGCAGCCGCGCGTGGCGCTCCGGGATCCGGGACTCGCTCATGGCGCCATTCTTCCACTGAACGGGCCGGAAGGCCGTCGCCTGCGGGGCGACGGCCTTCCGGTGGGTCGTGCGGGTCAGAAGACCGGCTGGCCGGCGCGGACCAGGCGCCAGGAGTCGGTGAAGAAGTCCGCGGGGTCGATGGTGCCCTTGGCCTTCACCCAGGCGATCATGGTGTTGCGGATCTCGTCGGAGTTCGACCAGACCATCTTGGCCTTGGCGACGTGCGGGAAGTTGCCGCCGCCGTTGGCACGGTAGTTGTTGACGGCGAGGACGAACTCGGCGGCCGGGTCGATCGGCTTGCCCTGGAAGGACAGGTTGACGATCCGCTGGCCCTTCGGCTGGGCGATGTCGATGTCGTAGCTCAGGCCGTAGAGCGAGTCGTAGTTGTAGTCCGGGGTGGCTTCGGCGCCGGTCAGCTTGTCCTTGTCGACCGGGGCGCCCGGGGCGAGCTGGTTGTAGTACTTGACCGAGTACTCGAGGTAGTCCTTGAGCTGGGCGCCCGTCATGATGCGGGCCTCCAGGGTGTTCTCGTAGATGTAGAGGCCCGCGGCGTCGCGCAGCTTGACCTGACCGGACGGGATCAGGGCGGTGCGGTTGAACGGGGCGGCCTGGGCGAGCACCGGGAGGTTGGCGTACTGTCCGCCCGCCAGCGCGGCCTTGACGGCGTCGGCCTGGACCCGGCCGATCAGGTCGATGATCGGGGTGGCCTTGAAGGGCGCCTCGGCGATCGAGAGCGCGATCTTGCTGGTGCCGATGTTCTGGTTGACGTACGCGACGACCTTCTTGTGCTGCTCGGCGATCGCGTTGGTGATCTCCGGGTTCTCCGGCACCGTGTTGGAGTTCAGCAGCCGGGAGGAGACCGAGGTGACCTTCCAGACACCGGCCGCGAACTCGACCTCGAAGTCGAAGCAGGTCAGCCGCTGGCCGTAGCAGAGCGGCTCGGAGAGCACGACCGTCCGGCCGGTCTTCTTGTTGACGACCAGGCGCTGCGCGATCTCCTTGTGGGCGTGGCCCACCAGCACCGCGTCGATGTCGGGGACGGTCTCCGCCAGGGCCACCGAGACGTTCTCGGCCCAGGGCAGCTGGTCGCCCCAGGTGGTCGCCTCGTCGCAGCCGGAGTGCGCGGAGACCACGATGACGTCCGCGCCCGCGGCCTTCATCTTCGGCACCCAGGTGGCGGCGGTCTCGACGATGCCCGGGAAGACCAGCTTGCCGCTGACGTTGGCCTTGTCCCAGATCGCGATGCCCGGGTTGGTGAGGCCGAGGATGCCGACCCGCACCGGACGGCCGCCGCCCAGGCGCAGCTCCTTGATCACGTACGGCTTGAAGGCCGGCTTCTCGTTCTTGGCGTTCAGCGCGTTGGCGCCCAGCAGCGGGAACTCCAGCTGGTCCTGGTAGGCCTTCAGGAGCGGGATGCCGTAGTTGAACTCGTGGTTGCCGAGTGCGGCGGCGTCGTACTCCATGAGGTTCATGGCGACGGCCATCGGGTGGTCCGGCACGGTGTTCGCCTCGGTGTCGATCGACTCGATCCGGGCGTAGTAGTAGGACAGCTGGGTGCCCTGGATGGTGTCACCGGAGTCGATCAGGAGGCAGCGGTCCCAGCCCTTCTCCTCGCGCACCTGGTTGGCCAGGGTGGAGATCTTGGCGAGGCCGACCGCGTTGTGGCCCTTGTCGGTGTACTCGGCGTCGGTGAAGTAGTCCCAGTTGAGCACCCGGCCGTGCAGGTCGGTGGTGCCCATCACGGTGAAGGCCTGCTTGTGCGGCTGGGGCCGGCCCTTGGCGGCCGCCGTGTCCGGCTGGGCGGCCGCGGCGGAGGGGGCGGCGGCCAGGGTGGCACCGCCGGCCAGGGCGGCGCCGGCGGCGGTGGCGGCGGACCGGGTGACGAAGTCACGGCGGTTCAGGGGCATGGACGACTCTCCCGAGTGGGACCGACGGCGGATGGACCGTCAACTGGCATTCGTTGGCAGGTGTGCGTGTACGCGTCGACGCGCGTAGAAGGACGCGCGTAGAAGTGTGCCGTGCAGGTCGGGGCGCTGGATAGCCCCCAGACCTGTCCAGGAGGTGAGATCTTAACGACTCGTTCGTGACGGGACGGGGGAGGTACCGGGTGGTAGGGCGGAGGGCGGACTTCCGGAGACCGACCCCGGGACGGGGGCGAATGTCGGGCTCCCGAGGGGCGGCCCCGGGACGGACGGGCGGGAGGCCGCCGCCCGTCCCGGGGCGGACGGCCGGTCAGGACAGTTCGGCCGTGAGCCGGTCGACCTCGTGGCCCAGCTGGACCGCCGGATCCGGATCACCCGGCCCCGCCCAGGGCTGCCAGGTCCGCGCCCGCAGGTAGCCGGCCACCGCCACCGGCAGCCGGTGCCGGACGATCCGCTCCGCCACCGGCCCCGGACCGGCCGCGCGCAGTGCCGCCAGCAGGCCGTCCACCCCGGCCGAGGGCGGCAGCGGCACCGTGTCCAGGTAGGCGGCCAGCGCCACCAGCTCCGGATCGGGCACGGGGGCCGGCTCGGGCTCCGGCTTGGGTTTGGGCGCCGGAGGCCGCGGCTCCTCGCGCCCCGGCACCCGCGCGCCGGGCAGCTCGGGGTCACCGGGATCCGGCCCCGGGCCCTGGCGGGGCCCCGGGCCGGGCGTCAGCAGCGCGCCCACCCCGTACAGCCCCGCCACGACCCCCGGCCACCAGACCCCGCCCAGCCCCGCGAAGTGCAGCCCCAGGCCGACCGCGCCACCCGCGCAGCCGACCAGGTTCCTGGCCGACTCCAGGTAGCGCAGCACCCGGGGGCCGAACCCGTCACTGGTAGCCACGGATCTCCTCGAACACCCCGTCCAGCGAACCCGTCCCGTCGAACAGCTTGCCGCCGCTCAGGTCCGCGATCCCCTGGAGCTGGCCCACCGCCGCCTCCCCGAACTTGATCGGGAACACCGGGATCGACCTCTCCCCGGCCGGCAGCGCGTCGTGGAAGCGCTTGAAGTCGCCGTCCGTCGCACCGGCGTTGCTCTCCCCGTCGGTCATCAGCACGATCGAGGTGAACCGGTCGTCACCGGCCGCCGCCTGCTGACGTTCGATCACCCGGTACGCCTCCTCCAGCGAGGAGTACACCGCCGTCCCGCCCGCGGCCGCCAGCGACTGCACGTCCGCCTGGATCGACGCCAACTCCGCCTGCGGGCCCGGCTGGCTCCCGGTGGCCGGCACCACGTGGGTCTTGGTCCACTTCACCTCGGAGGCGAAGGAGAGCAGCGTGATCTCCTCGCGGTCCCGGAAGCGGCGCACCCCGCGGGTGTCGTCCGCCCCGGTCAGCCGGCCCAGCGCGGTCTTCAGCGCCGCGATCCGCGAGCCCTCCATCGAGCCCGAGGTGTCCAGCACGTACACCGTCCGGGACGGGCGGCGCAGCTCGTTCTGGTACGCGGCCAGCAGGCCGTCCGCGACCGCCCTGGTGCCCGGGAACGGCAGCTCCTTGCGGCGGTCCGCGGGCAGCCCGGCCGCCGGGGTCACGCCCGCCGTCACCGGGCGGCGCAGCGTCGCCTCGGAGATGCGTTTCTGCACGTCCTCCTTGAGCAGGTACGCCGTCAGCCGCTGGAAGGAGTCGCGCTGCTCCGGCGCGGCCGAGGACATCAGCCCGAGCGGGTAGTCCGCCGACACCACGCCGTCCAGCGGCCGCACCACGGTCAGCTGCTGCTGCGGCGGCAGCGTCCGGTTCAGCGACAGCAGCACCGACTCGTAGTTCACCAGCGCGCCCACCGTGCCCGACTCGGCCCGGGTGTACGCCTGCGCCAGCCAGCCGGAGGAACCGGAGGTCAGCTTCTGGCCCTTGAAGAACTGCTTCAGCTGCGGCGAGGCCTTCTGCACGTCCGCGTCGGTCAGCGCCGCGCCCGCGCCGGAGAAGGCCGAGGCCACCGCGACGAGCGTGGAGAAGCCCGAGTTGGAACGGGACGGGTCGGCCATCCCGTACGCCAGCTTGCCGGCCGCGGCCGCGTCCCCGACCTGCGCCCAGGTGACCTTCGAGCCGTCGCCCCAGCCGAGTTCGCCGAGCGTCGAGGAACGCACCCCGATCGCCACCGGCGAGACCATCACCGGGATCTCGGAGACCACCTTGGACCGGCCGGCCGGATCGAGCCGCAGGTACTGGTCGGACGGGAACCACACGGCGTCGTACTTGCCGTCGGCCCGGCCCGAGGCGACGGTGTCCGCGCCGTCCAGGGTGCCCGTCCAGGAGAACTGCACGGTCACCCCGGTGGCCTTGCGGGCCTCCTCCAGGACCGGTGCCAGGTCCTGGAGTTCACTGCCCGCCAGGACGCGCAGCACCCCGGGGCGGGCCGTCTCGGCGGGCGGGCCGCTCGGGTCGGGGCCCGGCCCGGAACCGGAGCCGCCGGAGGTGCAGGCGGTCGCCGCGACGAGCACGGCGGCCAGCGCGGCCACGAGCCGGCCGCGCCGCTTCTTCGGGATGGTCACTTGGTCCCCTTCGCCGCGGCGGTCAGCTTGATCAGGTTGTCCAGCGAGGGCAGGGTCGCCTGCTTGATCCTGGCGGCGTTCAGATCGGGGGCGAAGGTCGGTTTCCTGTCCCGCATCAGGTTCGCGAAGGCCTCCGGCTTGGCCTGCGGCCGCAGGCCGAACCTGGCCTCCAGGCCGCGCAGCACCTCGTCGTTCTGGAGGACTTCGGCGAGCCTGCGGCCGTCGTCGGTGTGGGCCACGACGGTGTGGTCCGAGTAGACCGTGGTGTCCGGGTACAGCACGACCATGTCGCCGGTGGGCTTGCCCTGCAGCGACAGGGCGGCGGCCTGCGACTCGTACGCGAAGATCAGCGGGCTGCCGATCCCCGCGCCGAAGTCCCGGAACGGCTCGTCGCTGCTGCTCTTCTGGATGCCCTGCAGCGCGTTCGCGGTGTGCAGGACGTCCTTGACGGCGGCGACGCCGGCGTCGTCCGACACCACCTGGTGGTTGTTCGCGATGTACGAGAGCAGCGCGAGGTACATCGCCCCGGAGGACGAGCTCTCCGGGTCGGTGGTGGTCACGAAGAGCTGGCCGGACAGCTCCGGGTGCTCGCGGGCGCCCGCCAGGTCCTCCCATCTGCGGTTGCTCCGCAGCGCGTTGACGTACTCGTCCATCCGGAACGTCCAGACGCCGGTGGAGTCCTTGTCGGCCAGCTTGTTCTGCTTCAGGACGTCGGCCACCGGCCCGTGGGCCACGATCACCAGCGGCGAGTAGAACGGAACCGGCGGGGAGTCCTTCAACTTCCAGATGCGCTGGATCTCCTGGGCCGGTGCCGCGCTCGCCGGGAAGGCGAAGTCGAGCCCCGGGGTCTTGTCCGCCTGGTCGCTCATCGTCCAGGAGCCGGTCGAGTCCGCCCGGACCACCAGGCCCTGCTTCGCCAACTCGGCCTTGACCTCGTCGTTCTCGAAGAAGGCGCGCTTCTCCGAGCCGATCAGGCCGGTGACGGTGACCGTCTTGGTGTCCTTCTTCGGGTCGTCGTCGGGGATCAGCGCGAAGGCGACCCCGCCCAGCAGCGCCAGGGCCGCAACCACCCCCAGTGCGCGTCGCATACCGAACGCCTCCCCCTCGTCCGCTACTTCGTCCGGGTGGTGACCCGGGGCGCCCGGGTAGCCACCCGGGGGTGACGAGCGTCCCGCCGGGCGGGGAGCGGGGGCGGAAGCGGCGGTGAACCAGGGGTGAACACCCCTTCACGGAATCGCATCGACGGGGGCGCGCAGGGCGTGCGGAGGGCGCGCGGCGAAGGGCGTTCGCACTGCGGTCCGAGGATGTGTCAGATTGTTCAACTCGCCTTACAGAAACGGTCATCCCGCAGTCCGGACCCGCGTCGCGGTTACGCACCGGTAATGCCTAGTCTCAGCACTATGCGCCGAGCAAAAATCGTCTGCACCCTCGGGCCCGCCACCGACTCGTACGACCAGATCAAGTCCCTGGTCGACGCCGGGATGGACATCGCCCGACTGAACCTCAGCCACGGCTCGCACGCCGAGCACGAGGAACGCTACCGCCGCGTCCGCAAGGCCGCCGACGAGACCGGCCGCAGCGTCGGCATCCTCGTCGACCTTCAAGGCCCGAAGATCCGGCTCGACACCTTCGCCCACGGACCCGTACTCCTCGAACGCGGCGACGAGTTCACCATCTCCACCGACAAGGGCGTCGTGGGGGACAAGGACCGCTGCGGAACCACCTACTCCGGGCTCGCCGCCGACGTCAGCCGCGGCGAGCGCATCCTGGTCGACGACGGCCGGGTCGCCCTGGAGGTCGTCGCCGTCGACGGTCCGCACGTGCGGTGCCTCGTCATCGAGGGCGGGCTGGTCTCCGACCACAAGGGCCTCAACCTCCCCGGCGTCGCCGTCTCCGTCCCCGCGCTCAGCGACAAGGACGTCGCCGACCTGCGGTGGGCACTGCGGACCGGGGCCGACCTCGTCGCGCTCTCCTTCGTCCGCAGCGGGCGGGACGTCGAGGACGTCCACCGGATCATGGCGGAGGAGGGGCGCCGCGTCCCGGTCATCGCCAAGATCGAGAAGCCGCAGGCGGTGGAGAACCTGGAATCCGTCGTCGACGCCTTCGACGGGATCATGGTGGCCCGCGGCGACCTGGGCGTGGAGATGCCCCTCGAACAGGTCCCGCTGGTCCAGAAGCGCGCCATCAAGCTCGCCCGCCGCAACGCCAAGCCGGTCATCGTCGCGACCCAGATGCTCGACTCGATGATCAACACCTCCCGGCCCACCCGCGCGGAGGCCTCCGACGTCGCCAACGCCGTGCTGGACGGCACCGACGCCGTGATGCTCTCCGGGGAGACCGCCGTCGGCAAGTACCCGGTCGAGACGGTCAAGACCATGGCCCGGATCGTCGAGGCCGCCGAGAACGACATCCTCGCGGCCGGGCTGCCGCCCCTGACCACCGGCAGCAAGCCGCGGACCCAGGGCGGCGCCGTCGCCCGCGCGGCCGCCGAGATCGGCGACTTCCTGCACGCCAAGTACCTCATCGCCTTCACCCAGTCCGGCGACACCGCGCGCAGGCTCACCCGCTACCGCTCGCCCATCCCGGTGCTCGCCTTCACCTACGAGCCCGCCGTCCGCTCCCAACTCGCCCTCACCTGGGGCGTGGAGACCTTCCTCGGCCCGTTCGCCCCGACGACGGACCAGATGGTCGAACAGGTCGACGCGGCCCTGCTCTCGCTCGGCCGCTGCCAGAAGGGCGACATCGTCGTCATCACCGCCGGCTCACCCCCCGGCCTGGCCGGCTCCACCAACCTCGTCCGCGTCCACCACGTGGGGACGTTGGACGCCTGAGCGGGATTCTCTCGGTCTTCCGCGGGCGGCATCCCTCGTGTGAGGGATGCCGCCCGCGTGCTGGTTCGGGAGAGAATCGGCGAGATGAGCGATCACAGCCACACGTTCTGGCGCGAGCTTCGCGAAGAGGTCCTCAACCGCCCCGGCGCCGGATCGGCCTATGAGGCCGCCAAGGCTCGCTTCGAGTGCGAGGAGCAGCAGCGGGCGGAGAAGTCCGAGGACACCTGAACCGTCAGTACTTGGGCCCGATGTGGGCGTCCATGAGGGCGACGGAGTCCTTGCGGGCGATGGAAACGTTCGTGGCGCCAGTGAGGCGTGAAGCGGCCTTCCAGTGGACGCCGACGGCGTCGAGGGTGGCGGTGAAGAGGCCGATGATGTCGGCCGAGGTGTTGGTGAAGAAGTAACGCGGGTACTCGTAGCGCTTCGTGACACCGCGCACGGTGCGGGTCGTCCAGTTGGTGATGCGGCAGCCGTCGGAGTGGATCAGGCCACGCAGGAACTCCCAGGGGTGGGCATCGACGATCTCCTGCTGCCACGGTGTGAGGACGATCGGCCGCAGGTGCTTCGGGCCGGGGCCGTGCTGGGGGAAGAGGCAGGGCCAGTGCTTGCTGGTGCTGATGACGCTGGTACAGCCGGGCGCCTGGACCCGGTTGACCTTGTTGTGCGGCATGACGGCGGCGACGGCCCGCTCGCACTCGAGGATGAGGCCCGGCCAGGTGTCGCAGCATGCGATACGGAGGGCGTGGACATGGCGGCGGCCCTCGCTGATGCAGCCGTCGCCCAGGTAGAGGCCGAGCAGGTAGGAGTACAGGGGGCGTGGCCTTGAGGGATCGAGCCGACCGCTGCGGACCGGGCATTCGGCGGTCATGCGTGGACCGGGCACTGCGCCGGATGCCCACTGACGGATCGAGAAGCGGGAGATCCCGGTCGCACGACTCACCTGGCTGAATGTCAGCCCGGAGGCGTGCAGATCGAGTGCTCGCTGGCGTGCGGCCATGTCGTACATACGGCCGAGCGTGTGCGAATCGCACCGGTGGATCTGGTGAATGCGGCGATTTTCATCCGGATTGATGAAGATCGCCAACGGTTAGGCTGACCTAAGTGGCTTGCGAATCGAAGGATAAGTGCCCCGAGTGGGATTCGAACCCACGCTGTATGGTGTTTGAGACCATCGCCTCTCCCGCTGGGCTACCGGGGCGCCCATGGATTCGAAGGTTGAACTTCGGACCCGCTGGTCTCAAACATACCGTGTCTGGGTACCCTCGTGCATGCAGTACCCCGCCGGAACTAGGAGCCCCGTGAGCACCGCCGACGAGCAGGCGCAGCCGCTTGAGACCGATATGCCCCAGATCACGCGGATTGTGATCGCCGAGGACGAGGCGCTGATCCGTCTCGACCTCAAGGAGATGCTCGAGGAGGAGGGGTACACCGTCGTCGGTGAGGCCGGCGACGGGGAGACGGCGGTGCGGCTCGTGGAGGAGCTGAAGCCGGACCTGGCGATCTTCGACGTGAAGATGCCGATCCTCGACGGGCTCTCGGCGGCCGAGCAGATCCACGAGAAGCACTTGGCGCCGGTGCTGATGCTGACGGCGTTCTCGCAGCGGGAGCTGGTGGACCGGGCGCGGGACGCCGGGGCGATGGCGTACATCGTCAAGCCGTTCTCGAAGTCGGACCTGGTGCCGGCGATCGAGATGGCGGTGTCCCGGTACGCGGAGATGCGGGCGCTGGAGAAGGAGATCGGGGATCTCAGCCAGCGGCTGGAGACGCGGAAGCTGGTGGACCGGGCGAAGGGTGTGCTGCAGACCAAGTTCGGGCTGAACGAGCCGGCGGCCTTCCGATGGATCCAGAAGACGTCGATGGACCGTCGGATGACGATGGCGGCGGTGGCCGAGGCGGTCATCGAGGAGGGCGAGGCCCAGGACCGCAAGAAGGCGGAAGAGGGCCAGTCCGAGTAACGCGCGTACGAAGGCCCGGCAGAACGTTTCTGCCGGGCCTTTCGCGTCCGCGGAGGGCTCAGTCCTCGCCGAGGTAGGCCTTCCGCACGGACTCGTCGTGCAGGAGGTCGGCGCCCGTGCCGGAGAGGACGATGCGGCCGGTCTCCATGACGTAGCCGCGGTCGGAGAGGGAGAGGGCCGCCTGGGCGTTCTGCTCGACCAGGAGGATGGTCGTACCGGACGACTTCAGTTCCACGATGGTGGACATGATCTTCTGCATCATCAGCGGGGAGAGCCCCATCGAGGGCTCGTCCAGCATGAGCAGCTTGGGCTGGGACATCAGCGCCCGCCCCATCGCGAGCATCTGCTGCTCGCCGCCGGAGAGCGTCCCGGCGGCCTGGCGGCGCCGTTCGCCGAGGATCGGGAACAGGCCGTAGGCCCGCTCGACGTCCGCGGCGATGCCGGCCGCGTCGGTGCGCAGGAAGGCGCCGAGGAGGAGGTTCTCCTCGATGGTCATCCGGGGGAAGATGTGCCGGCCCTCGGGGGAGTGGGCGAGACCGAGGGCGACGATGCGGTGGGCGGGGACGGTCGAGAGGTCCTGGCCGTCGAAGGTGATCCGTCCGGCGGTGGGCTTGAGCAGGCCGGACAGGGTGCGCAGGGTGGTGGTCTTGCCGGCGCCGTTGGTGCCGATGAGGGTGGTGACCTCGCCCTGCTCGACGGTGAAGCTGATGCCCTTGACGGCTTCGATCTTGCCGTAGGCGACGCGGAGGTCCTGGACCTCGAGAAGTGCGGTCACTGGTCGGACTCCGTAACGTTCTCCGGGGCAGCCGGGGCGGTGCCTTCGAGCGGGGCGCCCAGGTAGGCGGTGATGACGCGTTCGTCGCTCTGGACGGTCTCGCGGTCGCCCTCGACGATCTTCTGGCCCTGGACGAGCACCGCGGTGCGGTCGCAGAGGTTGAAGATGAACCGCATGTCGTGCTCGATGACGAGGACGGAGATCCCCTTGTCGCGGATCGCGAAGACGAGTTCCTCGGCGGCCCGGGTCTCCTGGGGGTTCATGCCGGCGGTGGGTTCGTCGAGGAGCAGCAGGCCGGGTTCGGAGGCGAGGGCGCGGGCGATCTCCAGTTTGCGCTGCTCGCCGTACGGGAGGTTGCGGGCGAGGTGGTCGGCCTTCTCGGCGAGGCCGGTGAACTGCAGCAGTTCCATGGCCTTCGCGCGGCTCTCGGCCTCGGCGCGGTGGTAGCCGGGGCCGCGCAGGATGGCGGAGAAGATGCCTTCCCTGGTGCGGGTGTGCCGGCCGACGAGGACGTTCTCCAGGACGGTCATGTTGGCGAAGAGCCGGATGTTCTGGAAGGTGCGGGCGATGCCGGCCTGGGTGACCAGGTGGGGCTTGGGCGGCAGCAGGGTGTCGCGGAAGCGGACGGCGCCCTCGGTGGGGACGTAGAGGCCGGTGAGGCAGTTGAAGAAGGTGGTCTTGCCGGCGCCGTTGGGGCCGATGAGACCGATGATCTCGCCTTCGCCGACGGTGAGGGAGACGTCGTTGACCGCGGTGAGGCCGCCGAAGCGCATGGTGACGCCGGTGACTTCGAGCAGGGGTGCGGCGGTGGTGGTCATCGGGTCGGTCACGCCCCTGCCTTGGTGAGTGCGGTCGGCTCGCCGGCGGTCTGGGCCGGGAGGGCGGTCTCGTGGAACTCCAACTGGCGGCGCCGGTTGGGGATGAGGCCTTCGGGGCGGACCCGCATCAGGACGATGAGGGCGGCGCCGAAGGCGAGGAGCTGGTAGTCGGCGAGGAATTCGAGCTTCTTCGGGATGAGGAAGAGCAGGGTGGCGCCGGCCAGCGGGCCGCTGATGGTGCCCATGCCGCCGAGGATGACGGCGGCGAGCAGGAAGGCGGAGTTCGGGGGGAGGGCTTCGGCGAAGGTGTACTGGTCGGGGGTGACGGTGTAGCTGACGTGGGCCTGGACGGTGCCGGCCAGGCCGGCGAGCAGGGCGCCGAGGGCGAAGGCGAGCAGTTTGAGGCGGAAGCCGTTGATGCCCATGGCCTCGGCGGCGGTCTCGTCCTCGCGGATGGCGACCCAGGCGCGGCCGATGCGGGAGTTGCCGACGCGGGCGAAGACCAGCACGACGAGGGCGGTGACCAGCAGCATCAGCAGGTAGTAGTTGGAGAAGCGGCCGAGTTCGATGCCGGCGACGGTGTGCGGTTTGCCGAGGTCGAAGCCGAGGATCTCCAGGTCCGGGATGCGGGGGATGCCGTTGGAGCCGTTGGTGATCTTGGGGCCGGTGGTGCCGTTGAGGTTGAGCATGGTGATGCGGAAGATCTCGCCGAACCCGAGGGTGACGATGGCGAGGTAGTCGCCGCGCAGTCGCAGGGTGGGGGCGCCGATGAGGACGCCGAAGACCATGGAGACGACGGCGCCGGTGAGCATCGCGGCCCAGAACGGGAACTGGACGTGGATGGGCGAGGCGGGGGAGCCGGAGACCAGGGCGGCGGCGTAGGCGCCGACGCCGAGGAAGGCGACGTACCCGAGGTCGAGCAGGCCGGCCAGGCCGACGACGATGTTGAGGCCGAGGGCGACGGTGGCGAAGATCAGGATGTTGGTGGCGACGGAGGTGTACTGGTCGCTGGTCTGGGTGAACGGGAAGCTGGCGGCGGCGGCGAAGGCGGCGCCGGTGGTGACGGGGCGGTGCTTGACGGTCAGCGCGCGCAGCCGGGCGATCAGGCCGGACCTGGTGAGGGCGGGGACGGCGAGGGCGACGAACAGCAGGTAGCCGGTGAAGAGTTCGCCGTACTCGGTGTCGATGCCGAAGGTGATGGCGAACAGTCCGAGCCCGAAGGCGAGGACGATCAGCAGCACCTCGATCCAGGAGGGGAGGGCGCGCGGCGCGGCCAGGGGGCGGTCGGCCCGGCCGAGGCGCAGTCCGCTGTTGGCGAGGTGGCCGAGCTGGAGCAGCAGGACGACGCCGGCCGCGATGGCGAGGCCGCCGGCCAGGGCGGTGAGGACGGGGGCGACGGGCTGGTCCGTGGGGACTGCGTGGGCGCCGAACCAGGCGGCGGGGGCGATCGGGACGAGCAGGAAGAGGCGCTTGTCGAGGATCCGCAGCGGGACGGCGGTGCGGCGGTCGAGGGGCAGGCCGAGGGCGCCGAGGACGCCGATCAGGCCGCCCGCGGCGAGTACCCAGCCGCCGGGTTCGAGGTTGGCGAGGCCGCCGAGTTCGGCGGAGATGGCGGACACCGCGTAGACGGCGACGGCGAGGGCGCCGGTGGCGGCGTACAGGACGGCGTTGTTGCTGCGGGTGGGGGCGGCCCAGCGCAGGCCGGGGAGGCCCTGGCAGGCGAGCAGCAGGACGAGGGTGAGCAGGCCGGCGGCGAGGGCGAGCCACTGGAGTCCGGCGGGGGAGCCGTAGTAGGTGAGGTCGCCGGGGAAGTCGGGGGTCCAGGTCCAGGACATGGCGGCGGAGGCCGTGGTGGCGAGGGCGCCGAGTCCGGTGGTGGCCGCGGCGGCGCGGGCGGGCAGCGGGATGACCGGGGTGGTTTCGGTGTGGGTGGTGGTCATGGTGGTCACGCCCTGTCCGCGACGCGCTCGCCGAGCAGGCCTTGGGGCCGGATCAGGAGCACGAGGATGAGGAGAACGAACGCCCAGACGTCCTTCCAGGCGCCGCCTCCGAAGAGGTGCATGCCGGGCAGGTGCTGGATGTAGCCGGTGGCGAGGGCTTCGGCGAGGCCGAGGGCGAGGCCGCCGAGCATGGCGCCGTAGATGTTGCCGATGCCGCCGAGGACGGCGGCGGTGAAGGCCTTGAGGCCGAGGATGAAGCCCATCCGGAAGTCGACCTGGCCGCTGCGCAGTCCGTAGGCGACGGCGGCGACGGCGGCGAACGCGGCGCCGATGGCGAAGGCCATGACGATGATGCGGTCGGTGTCGATGCCCATCAGCTTGGCGGTGTCCGGGTCCTGGCTGGTGGCCTGCATGGCGCGTCCGGAGCGGGTGCGGGTGACGAACCAGCCGAGGGCGAGCATGCACAGCGGGGCGGCGATGATCAGGAAGAGGTCGCTGCGCTGGATGGTGACGGAGCCGAGGCTGAAGGGGTCGCCGGGGAGCTTGGGGAAGACGCGGGCCTTCTTGGCGTCCGGGTAGAAGGAGAAGACGAGTTGCTGGAGGAAGATGGACAGCCCGATCGCGGTGATCAGCGGGGCGAGCCGGGGGGCGTTGCGCAGGGGGCGGTAGGCGAAGCGCTCGGCGGCGACGGCGGTGAGGGTGGAGACCAGGATGCCGGCGATCAGCATGAGCGGCAGGGCCAGCCACAGGGTGGTGCCGCCGGGGAGGGCGAGGTAGGCGGTCAGGGCGCCGAAGCCGCCGACCATGACGATCTCGCCGTGGGCGAAGTTGATGAGCTGGACGATGCCGTAGACCATCGTGTAGCCGATCGCGACGAGCCCGTAGAGGGCGCCGAGGATCAGGCCGTTGGCCAGCTGCTGCGGTAGGTCGTGCACCGCTGGGCCTCCGTAGTGCGTTCGGGGGTTGTCCGCGTGGGTGGTGGATGTGGGTGCGCGCGGGGGCACTGGTGGAGCCCCCGCGCGCGGTGGTGGTGAAGTGGCGCTGGTGGTGCGGGTGGTGACAGTGCGTCAGGCTGCTTGGGTCTGTGCCGGCCCGGGTGGGCCTGCGCGGCCCGTGCGGGGCTGCGTCGGCCCGGGTGGGCCCGTGTCAGCCCGTGCGGGCCTGTGCGGGCCTGTGTCAGCCCTTGAAGGTGCCGGACTTCTCCACGGCCCACTTGCCGTCCTTGACGGTGTAGACGGTGAGCTGCTTGTTGGTGGTGTCGCCGAACTCGTCGAAGGAGACCTTGCCGGTGACGCCGTCGAAGGAGACGTTCTGGACGGCGTCGCGGACGGCCTCGCGGGTGAGGGGCTTGCCGCTGGCCTTCACGGCCTTGACGCCCTGGATGACGGCCCAGGCGCTGTCGTAGGAGTAGCCGCCGTAGGTCTCGTAGGCGTCCTTGTAGCCGGCGGTCTTGTAGTCGGCGATGAACTTCTTGGCGGTGTCGAGGCTTTCGACGGGCAGGCCGACGGCGGTGGCGTAGTCGCCCTGGCTCTTGGGGTTGAGCTTGATGAAGTCGCCGCTCTGGATGCCGTCGCCGCCCATCAGCGGGATGGTGGCGCCGGCCTCCTTGAGCTGGAGGGAGAGCGGGCCGGCCGCGGGGTACTCGCCGCCGTAGTAGACGGCTTCGGCGCCGGAGCTCTTGACCTTGGTGGCGATGGCGGCGAAGTCGCGGTCGTCGGGGTTGACGTGCTCCTCGCCGACGAGGGTGCCGCCGAGCTTGGTGAACTCGCCCTTGAAGGTGCCGGCCAGGCCGGCACCGTAGGTCTTCTGGTCGTCGATGAGGAAGACCTTGGTCTTCTTGGCGTCGTTGTAGAGGAACTGGGCGGCGAACGGGCCCTGGACGGCGTCGGTGGTGGCGGTGCGGAAGTAGGACTTGAAGGGGCGCTTCTTCTCGCCGCTGGCCCACTTCTCGCCCTGGCTGAGGGCGACGCCGGTGTTGGCGGGGGAGACCTCGACCAGGTTCTTGTCGTCGAAGATCTGCTGCATCGACTGCGCCACACTGGAGTTGAGCGGGCCGACGACGCCGAGGACCTTGGAGTCGCCGACCAGCTGGGTGGCGTTCTGCTGGCCGGGGGCGGGCTTGCCGGTGTCGTCCAGCGCCTTGATCTCGAACTTGACGCCGGGGACCTCGTTGGTCTCGTTGGCCTTCTTGATCGCGAGGTCGACGGAGTTGCGGATGCCGAGGCCGAGGGCGGAGAGGTCGCCGGTGAGCGGGGCGTCGACCCCGATGACGACGGTGGTGGAGGCGGAGTCGCCGCCGTTGCCGCTGTTCTTCTCTCCGCGGGAGCCGCAGGCGCTGAGGCTGAGGGCGCCGATCACGGCAATGCTCACGACAACTGCTGAACGATGACGCACGAGGGTCCCCTTCGGTTCGGGAGGCGCCCGCGCCGGAGTGGCGGGAGCCGGAGTGCGCGGAGGGCCTGGCCCAATCGAATGGCGCGGTGACTGGCCGTGACTCTAGATGCCGTTGGGCGACTCGGGCAGTGCTGCGAGCAGGCTGTGATTCTCTTGTTATGAGCACACGGAGTATATGTCTCACGATGTGGTCGTTCCGGCTCGATCGATCCCGCGATGACGGGCGTTTACGCGCTGGTAGGGCGATGTAAGGCCCAGAAATAGGGGTTGCAGCTGGCAGCGTCGATTATCGGACACCTGTGTCCGATGCCCTGGTTCCGGCCTTGAGCGTCCGTATTGCGGACAGGGAGGGCGCGGCCGAGTCGCTCCGGGGCGCCTGAAGGCCTCGGAGCCGGCAATTGATCGGATTTCCTACTTGTTACGCAGCGTTACAAGCGCGGGATTCGTGCCCGCCGCGCCCGGACATGCGAACGCCCCCTTGTCCAGATCAACGCCTGCCCAGGCCGGCGGATGGTCAAACAAGGGGGCGGAAAAGGGACTTGATGTTGTCCGGAGTGAACTCGCCGACGCCGTAGGGACGTTGTCGGGAGCTTTCGGGGTATGGCCGGTCAGAGGTCGCGCAGCATGCAGGTCAGCCGGCAGCTGGTGATCCGCCGGCCGGTGTCGTCGGTGATCGCGATCTCGTACGTGGCGGCGGTGCGGCCCTTGAACACGGCGGTCGCCACCCCGGTCACCAGTCCGGAGGTGGCCGAGCGGTGGTGGGTGGCGTTGAGGTCCACGCCGACCGCGTACCGGCCGGGGCCGGCGTGCAGCATCGCCCCGATCGAGCCCAGCGTCTCGGCCAGCGCCGCCGACGCGCCGCCGTGCAGCAGCCCGTACGGCTGCTGGTTGCCCTCCACCGGCATGGTGCCGACCACGCGGTCGGCGGAGGCCTCGACGATCCGGATGCCCATCTTCTCGCCGAGGTGGCCGCCGGAGAAGGTCTGCGGGCTCACGCCGAGCTTGGCGAAGTGGTCCAGCACGTCCTGCGGGACGTTCAGGACGGGCTCGGTGTCGGGGGCGGTGTCGGGGGCCGCGTCGGTCATGGGGGTGCTCCTGCCGCTGGGGGACGCCGGGTGTCGCTCGGGCGATGTTCGGGGGTTGCTCGGGGGGTTGTTCGGGGGTGTGCTGCCTGTGATCGTACGACCGTCCTACTCGTAGGTAACAGCTGCGGCCGGGCCGGCGCGGCGCCCTTTTTGTCGGTGCCGGGCCATAGGATCGGTGGCCGGTAGTGGAATCGGCAGGAACGGACGTTGACGTGGCTACGCAGAGTACGGACAAGGGCGCGACGGGTGGCGGCGGGGCCGGCCCGCGGCCCCGGCTGATGCTGCTCGACGGGCACTCGATGGCCTACCGGGCCTTCTACGCCCTGCCCGTGGAGAACTTCAACACCTCCACCGGCCAGCCCACCAACGCGGTCTACGGCTTCGCCTCGATGCTCGCCAACACCGTCCGCGACGAACAGCCCACCCACCTCGCCGTCGCCTTCGACGTCTCCCGGCAGACCTTCCGCTCCGTCGAGTTCCCCGACTACAAGGCCAACCGCGCCAAGACGCCGGACGAGTTCCGCAGCCAGGTCGGCCTGATCGGCGAACTGCTCGACGCCATGAACATCCCCCGGCTGACGGCCGAGGGCTTCGAGGCCGACGACATCATCGCCACCCTGGCCACCGCCGCCGAGGCGGCCGGCTTCGACGTCGACATCGTCACCGGCGACCGCGACTCGCTGCAGCTGGTCACCGACCACGTCACCGTGCTCTACCCGACCAAGGGCGTCTCCGAGCTCACCCGCTTCACCCCGGAGAAGGTCACCGAGAAGTACGGCGTCACCCCGCGCCAGTACCCGGACCTCGCCGCGCTGCGCGGAGACCCGTCCGACAACCTGCCCGGCATCCCCGGCGTCGGCGAGAAGACCGCCGCCAAGTGGGTCAACCAGTTCGGCTCCTTCGACGAACTCGTCACCCGCGCCGACGAGGTGAAGGGCAAGATCGGCGAGAAGCTGCGCGACCACCTCGACTCGGTCAAGCGCAACCGGGTGCTCACCGAGCTGGTCCGCGACGTCGAACTCCCGCTCGGCGTCGCCGAGCTGGACCGCAAGCCGTTCGACCGGGACGCCGTCGGCACCCTGATGGAGTCGCTGGAGTTCCGCAACGCCAACTTCCGCGACCGCGTCTACGGCATCGACCCGTCCGCCGGCGAGGACTCGGCGGAAGCCGAACTCGCCCCCGGCGTCGAGGTCGACGGCGAACTCCTCACCGACCCGGGCACCCTCGCCGCCTGGCTCGCCGAGCACGCCGCCGACGGCAAGACCACCGTCGCGCTCACCGCCGTCTACCAGTGGGCGCTCGGCGCCGGCGAGGTCACCGAAGTCGCCCTCGCAACAGTAGGGGCGGCGCAAAGCGCCTCGGACAAGGGCGGTGGTGGGCGACGGGAGGGCGAGTCGGCCGCCTGGTTCGACCCGGCGCTGCTCGCCGAGGAGGACGAGCGGGCCTTCGCCGCCTGGCTCGCCGACGCCACCGCCCCCAAGGCCCTGCACATCGCCAAGCAGGTCATGCGCGCCTTCGCCGAGCGCGGCTGGACGATCGAGGGCGTCGTCGCCGACACCGCGCTCGCCGCCTACCTGGAGAAGCCCGGCCGCCGCACCTTCACCCTGGAGGTGCTCGCCGAGGAGTACCTGGCCCGCTCGCTCACCCCGGCACCCGCCACCGAGAGCGGCCAACTCGCCTTCGACGCACCGGAGGAGGACCCGACCGCGCACGCCCAGTCGCTGATGCTCCAGGCCCGCGCCGTGCTCGACCTCGCCGCGCTCTTCGACACCCGCCTCGCCGAGGTCGGCGCCGCCGGGCTGATGCACGACATGGAACTGCCCATCGCCGCCCTGCTCGCCCGCATGGAGCGCTACGGCATCGCCGCCGACCGCGAGTGGCTCACCGGCCTGGAGGCCCAGTTCGCCGCCGAGATCCAGCGCGTGGTGGAGGAGGCGCACGCCGCCGCCGGGCGCGAGTTCAACCTCGGCTCGCCCAAGCAGCTCCAGGAGATCCTCTTCGGCGAGCTCGCGCTCCCCAAGACCAAGAAGATCAAGACCGGCTACACCACCGACGCCGACGCGCTCACCTGGCTGGCCACCCAGACCGACAACGAGCTGCCGGTCATCCTGCTGCGCCACCGCGACCAGGCCAAGCTGCGCACCACCGTCGAGGGCCTGCTCAAGACCGTCTCGCCCAAGGGCCGGATCCACACCACCTTCAACCAGATGGTCGCCGCCACCGGCCGGCTCTCCTCGCAGGACCCGAACCTGCAGAACATCCCCGTCCGCACCGAGGAGGGCCGGGCGATCCGCCGCGCCTTCGTCGTCGGCCAGGGCTACGAGTCGCTGCTCACCGCCGACTACTCGCAGATCGAACTGCGGATCATGGCGCACCTGTCCGAGGACGAGGCGCTGATCGAGGCCTTCGCCTCCGGCGAGGACCTCCACAACACCGTCGCCTCCCAGGTCTTCGAGGTGCCGCGCGCCGCGGTGGACGCCGAGATGCGCCGCAAGATCAAGGCGATGTCCTACGGCCTGGCGTACGGGCTGTCCGCGTACGGGCTCTCGCAGCAACTCGGCATCAAGCCGGCCGAGGCCCAGGGCCTGATGGACACCTACTTCGAGCGCTTCGGCGGCGTGCGGGACTACCTGCGCCGGGTCGTCGACGAGGCCCGGGCGACCGGCTACACCGAGACCCTGCTCGGCCGCCGCCGCTACCTGCCCGACCTCAACAGCGACAACCGCCAGCGCCGCGAGATGGCCGAGCGGATGGCCCTCAACGCCCCGATCCAGGGCTCGGCCGCCGACATCGTCAAGATCGCCATGCTCCGGGTGGACGAGGCGCTGCGCGCCGCCGGCCTCACCTCCCGGATGCTGCTCCAGGTGCACGACGAAATCGTGCTGGAGCTGGCCCCCGGCGAGCGCGAGCAGGTCGAGGCCGTCGTCCGCGAGCAGATGGCGGGCGCCTACCCGCTGCGCGCCCCGCTGGACGTCTCCGTCGGCGTCGGCCCCAACTGGGAGGCCGCGGCGCACTGACGTTCCTCGGCTGGGCTCGGGGCGCTACGGAGTGCCCGAGCCCAGCTTGAGGTCGATGTACTCGACGATCGTGAACTCCCGGCCAGCGCCGAAGTCCACCGTTCGCTGGTGCAGCGGCCCGAACGCGTGGGCGTCGTCCCCGATCGCAACCTTCCACACGGCGCCGGGGAAGACGGCGAACCAGGCGAGGAACCTCCCGTTCCCGAAGGCCATCGGCCTGGCCTGGTCCGCCAGGTAGTCGATCGAAGGACTGGCGAGGACGGCCATGCCGGGCTGGCGATCCCTCATGAGCCCACCCAGGCAGATCACCTTGTCGTCGCCCGGCCACGCCACGACCGCGGGGCCGAATACGCCTCCGGCGTCGAGCACGATCATGTTCTGCCGGGAGAGCGCCGGACACATGTCCAGGCTCGCGCCCGGACTGGTCAGAGCATCCACGATCCACTGCGTCGACGCCGGAGCCGCCTGGGACAGCACGTACCCGCTCCCGGCCGATGCCGGTCTCGCGGTGACGACGGGCTGGATCGCCCCGCCGTCACCACCCCACCGCTCCGTGCAGGCCGAAGCCCCCAGCACCAGTGCCGCTGCCGCCGCTGCCGCCCACGCTCTTCGTCCCACCGTGCCTCTCTCCCCCCGTGCCGTTTCCCTCGTTCTTCCCATCGCGGCGGCCGGGTAGCGTTCACGAACGGCAACAGCCGTGCATCGGAACGGAGTTGGCTTCGAAGCCTGGTCGGGTCTGGAGCCGTCCGCCGGCGATCGGTCGGAGAGCGGGGCAGAGGCGTGGCAGCCGGCATCGACAAGACACCTCGGAGTTCATCGCCGCTCAGAAGCGGCCGGCTGTGGAGGCTTGGTGCCGTTGGGCCACACGCAGGGGGAGAAGAAGCCGATCACGAGCGTCCCGTACGAGCTGCCGATCCCGTCGATGGAGCCGGCGAACTTGTTGGTCGGGTTCGTGAAGTGGGCGGAGGTTCGCAGGGCGCCGGAGTCGTCCCGCTGGAATCCCATGGACTCGATCCGGCTCCGGAGGTGTTCGACGTATTCGGCCTGACGGTCCACCGGGATGCCGGAGAGTCGCTTCTCCGTGACCTCCACGACCCGGCCGTCGTACTCGGAGGGGGCGTCGTTCTTGAAGCAGTTGGTGCCGTCCTCCCGCTCGCTGGCCGTGGTGACCGGCTGGGGCAGCTCGGCGAGGGCCTGACCCATGTAGTCCACGGTCTGCTGCTTCGCCTGCGCCTGCGTCATGGTCGGGGTATCGGACTCCTTGCTGCACGCTGCCACCGTCAACAGCAGTCCGGCGGCCACCGCTGCCGTGATCGCCCGGTGTCGCCTCACCGGCCGATCCCGTTGCCCGCGATCACGGCACCGAACGCCTTGACGGACGTACTGCCCGGCTGCCAGTAGTGCGAGTGGTCGGTACTACCGGCCGGCAGGTGCTGGGCCCCGAAGCCGTTGTCCACTGGGTCCAGCCCGAAGAGCAGACTGGTGCCCGCTACATGTTTGATCATCGTGTCTTCACTGCCCCGGGCGACGTAGACGTGGGACGGGTCGATGTTCAGATCCTTGGCGTGGTCGACGCCGACGCCGGGACTGCCGACCAGGATCACGTCGTCCACGGGAAGTGTGTGGTCGCGCATGGTGAAGCCGACGACGACGGTTCCGTAACTGTGGCCCATGAGGGTGTTGTGCGAGGGATTGCCCTCGTGGGTCGTGCGCAGGCCGGTCTGGAACCGTGCCAGGTCCTTCTCGGCGTTGTCGGCGTACGAGTTTGTCGAGGCCTCGGCGAGGTTCTGCGGAGCGTCGTAGCCGACCCAGGCGATGGCGGCCGTTGTCTTGGGGCTGCCCGGGTCCGAGTCCTTGGCAGCCCTCACCATCTCGTCCGCCTTGTCCACGTCGCCGCTGGCCACACCGAACCGGGAGGTGGTGCCGGGGACGAAGGTCACGACGTTGTCGGCGGTGTCGGGGTTGTTGACGGAGATGATCGCCCGGCCCTTGCCCTTTGTGTCAAAGCCCATCAGGAAGGCAGGCGCACCGCGCGACTTCAGCTTGTCGCCCGTCAGCCGGCTTTCGATGTCGTTGATCGACGCGAGTTTTTCCCGCAGGTCCTTCTGCTTGCGGTGCCATTCGTCGTAGTCGGGGTTCGGGATCGGCTCTCCCCTGACCCATCCGCTGAACTGCTTGGGCTCGGGGCCCAGGTGGTCGAGCTGGAGTTGGAGGTCCTGCTTGCTCCGCGCCAGGTTGATCCGGTTGGCCTGGTCGCGGGCCACGACCGGGATGCCGTCGAGGTTTCCGACCTGGTCGGGGTGGTTGAGGATGAAGCGCTGCTGCTGGGCTTCGGTGAGGCTGTCCCACCAGCGCTTGACGGTATCGGTGTCGGTTCCGGCCGGGGGTACCACGTCGCGGGCGGCGACCGCCTCCTGGTCCTTCTTGACGGTGGCCGCGTCCAGCCCGGTGCCGCTGCTCGCGTTGTAGGCGAGATGGCTGAGCCGCTGTTCGATCTCCGAGTCGGCGTGGGCTGCCTCGTTGAGGGCGGCCGTGATCCGTCGACTGAGTTCCTTGGCGGTCGCCTCGGCCTTGTCGCCGGCGTAGTTCGCCGAGGTGGGCTCGTTGTCCCAGGTGAGGGCGCCGTCCGCGGCGACCGTGAACTTCCCCGCCTTGGCGTCGTCCAGGGCACCGATCAGGTGCGCCTGGGCGGCGGCGAAGCCTTCGGCGGCTTCGGCGAGGGCACGGCTGACGAAGGAGAGTTCCTGCTTGGCGTTCTGGAGCTTGGTGGCGAGCGACTTGATCTCGGCCGTGGCGTTGTCGGCGCTGGTTCCGGTCCACTGGGAGGAGCCGAGCCGGTCGACGACCTCGTGCTGCCAGGACTCGGCGTGCTGTCCGAACGCGGTGATGAGGATGTCGTAGGAGTTCTTCGCCGTGGTGATGTTGTTGATGTTGGCGTTCTTGAGGGTGGCGATGTCCATCGGTGTCACTGGGCCTTTCCTGCGCCGGCAGCTCGGCGGGCTTCGGCGGCCGGGGACAGGTCGCTGGTGAGGACGGTGTTGAACGGGTCCTTCACCGAAGGCCGATGGGTGCCGTTGTCGGTGTTCCCACTCATGGACACCGACACGTTCTGCTCGTTCTGCCGGTAGGCGGTGGCAGTGGTCGTGAGCTTGGCGCCGGCGCTGCCCATGTCGCCGGCGAGCTTGTCCAGCAGTGTCTTCCAGTTGGCGGCACAGTTGTGGATCGCGGGCCCGGTCAGCCAGCCCTGGAGAGTCGATGCGGCTTGGTCGTTGGGCTCGGCGATCTTCGCCGTCTCGGGTGGGATCTGGCCGCCCAGGTGCTGGGCGGTTTGTCCGCAGCCCTCCAGCACCGACGGGTTGACGGCGACAGCGGATGACGAATAGGGACTCGGCACGGTTCCCCCCGTGTCTCGAAGTGCGGTCCTTGGCGCTCGTCAGCATAAGAGCTATCGTCAGACAATTTCATTGCAGACACGGAGAGTGACATCGTGCCGGTCGGCCTCGGTGCCACCCTGCGGGGAAGGCGTCGCCCTTCGGGCGCCTGCACCGGTCGCCGCCGCGAAAAGGGGAACTGGGAGGCCGCTGCCCCGTACTGGCGTGGTGATCTTCGAGTGGACCCGGCTGCGTGGGAGTCCGGGCCCGTCGCTACGATCCTGCCGGTCCGCCGCGCAGTGGGCGCGGTGCGGATTGGGGGAGCGGCGACGGTGGAAACGGACGAGGGCGCGGCCAGGCAGCGGAGACTCCTGCGGCCCCGGCTGGTGATCCCGGCCGCACTGGCGGTGCTGGTGCTGGTGGGCGGGTCGGTCTGGGCAGTGTCCGGCGGCGGCGGGTCGACGGCTTCGGCCGGCTCGGGTGCGACGGCGACCGCCGAGCCGTCGGTGACGCCGCCGGCAGCAGCGCAGGCGCAGCCCTCGCCGAGCCCTTCCGCGGTGCCGGAGCCCGCCCCGGCCTCCGCCTCCGCTTCTGTCGAGCCCGAGCGCGAGCCCGAGTCCGATGCTGATGAGCCCGGGAGCGGCGCCCCGTCCGTCGCCCGGAAGCCAACCGGGAAGGCCGAGCCCACCCCTGCCGCCAAGCCTCAAGGCGCGTCCACCGGGAAGCCCAAGGCCCCGGCGGCGCAGGACCCGCACAACCTGCCGCCGACGGCCTGCGCCGACTGCCACACCAACCCGCAGGAACCCGACCCGCAGCACACGTGCATCCACGACGCGGCCGGCCGGATCCTCACCTGCAGCCCCGTCCAGATCGGCACCCCGATCCCGCGCCCGGGCCAGACGCTCTCCACCCCCACACCCGGCCGGCCCGACCACACCCACTGACGCGGGTGCGACCCGGGCGTGCGAAGTCCGTAGCGTGTTCCCGGGGTTGAGCCCAGGCGGACCAGTCGGAGAGTGCGGCAGAGGCGTGGCAGTCGTCATCGACAAAGTGGCCTGGATGCACACCGAGGGCGGGAGGGCGCTGAGTGCGCGGTCGCGAGGCAAGGGCACCTGCTACCTGCCGGGTGGCAAGCGGGAGCTCGGGGAGAGCGGCATCGACACCCTGGTACGGGAGATCGGCGAGGAGCTCAGGGCCGCCATCGCACCGGAGTCGGGGACCCTCCTGGGCGTGTTCGAGGCCCAGGCCCACGGTCACCCGGACGGCTTCGTCGTCGTCCGGATGACCTGTTACACCGCGGAGTTCGAGGGGCGCCCGGAGGCGAGTGGCGAGATCGAGGAGGCGGTCCGGCTCACGTACCGCGACTGGCATCGTACGTCCTCCGTCGACCGGATCATCTTCGACCACCTGCATGCGGTGGGGTGCTGAGCTGACGTCAGGCCCGGGGCGCGTCGCTCAGGAAGTCGGAGGGGCCGACCTGCGCGGTGGGGTTCAGGGGTGGGGGGACCTCCCTACAGGTGAACCGGGAGCCTTCGCCTGCCGGCAGGAGCGGACGGTGTGGGATGGTGGCCCGGGAGCCGGCCGGCCCGCGTATCGACGCGGGCCTGGGCCGCGTCGCAGGCAAGATCGTTATGGGTTCCTCACGTTGGGGTCGGGTGCGATGGGCGTCACGCTGGGCGTGGTGGTGCTGACGATGGGAGATCGACCTGCGGAGCTGACGGCGCTGCTGGACTCGATGCGGGCCCAGGACGGCAGCGGCAGCGGCGTGCGGACCGTGGTGCTCGGCCAGGGCGCGAAGCTGCCCGAACTGCCGGACTGGGTGGACGCCGTGGAACTTCCCGAGAACCTCGGCATCCCCGGCGGCCGCAACGCCGGCGTCGAGCGGCTGCGCGAACTGGGCGGCACGGACGTGCTGGTCGTCCTGGACGACGACGGCCTGCTGCCGCGCACCGACACCTTCCGGCTGATCCGGGAAGCCTTCGAGCAGGAACCGCGATTGGGGATCGTGGCCTTCCGCATCGCGGACGAGACCGGGCACACCCAGCGCCGACACGTCCCCCGCCTCGGAGCCGGCGACCCGATGCGGTCCGGGCCGGTCACCACGTTCCTTGGCGGCGGCCACGCCATCCGGATGCGCGTGATCGACCAGATCGGGCTGTTCCCCGCCGAGTTCTTCTACGCCCACGAGGAGACCGACTTCGCCTGGCGCGCCCTGGACGCGGGCTGGCGCATCGACTACCGCGCCGACATGCTGCTCCAGCACCCCCGCACCGACCCGGCCCGGCACACCACCTACTACCGGCTGACGGCCCGCAACCGGGTCTGGCTGGCCAAGCGCCACCTGCCCGCGGCGCTGGTGCCGGTCTACCTCACCTCCTGGGCGCTGTACACGCTGCTCCGCCGGCCGCCGCTGTCCGGCCTCAAGGCGTGGTGGTCCGGTTTCTTCGAGGGCGTGCGCACGCCGTACCCGCCGAGGCGGCCGATGCGGTGGAGCACGGTGTGGCGGATGGCGAAGCTGGGCCGACCGCCGGTGTTCTGAGCGGTAAGGCTGTGGGGGTGCGCAGGAAGTCGGCGGGGCCGACTTCCTGTGTGTGGCAGCGCCCCGCGGTGCGGATGCAGGAAGCTTCGAGTGCTGCCACGCAGGCGCAAGGCGCTCGCTCTCCTGGACCGCACACGGCTGCCGCGTCCGGTCGGTCAGATCAGTGACGGGAACGCCCCGATCGGCCAGTGGTCGAGCCAGAACGCGGCGGTGGAGGGCTCGGGGAGGCCCATCGTGGAGCCGTCGTGGGGCAGTAGTTCGGTGGGGGCGAGGTATCCCTCGCCGGGGTCGAGCCACAGCCGCAGGCAGCGCAGCGGATGCCCGGCGTGGACGTAGGCTCGGATGTCGTCGGTGTGAGGGTGGTGCGTTGGATCGTCCCTGCCGAGGCGGCGACAGATGGTCAACGCGTCGGTGTCGCCGACGAGGAGGTAGCGGGAGCCAGGGCCCGCGTTGAAGCAGAGCCTGCGGCGGGACAGCCGGCGGTGGGCGTAGGGGAGCCGGTCCCAGTTGTCGAGGTGGATGCCGAGCCGTTTCCCGTTCGCGGGGTTCACCGTGGCGGTGAGATCGCCCGCGGGGGTGGTGGCGTGGTTGGCGTACCAGGTACGTGCTGAGGGGGCGAAGGGCGGATGGGCGGTCCACCAGGGGCCGTCCACGGCGTCCAGCGTGCGGAGGGTGGGGAAGGCGACGAGTTCGACGGCCTCGGCTTCCGGTGCGTGGTGCGGTGCGCGTAGGAGATTGGCCTCGGCCGGGCTGATGGGTGTCCACTGGCCGGTCGGGACCACCGTCCCGTCCTCGTGAGCTGGGTGGTCGTGGGCGACGGTCGTGCTGGTGATCTGGCAGCGGTCGCGGAGCTTGGCGTAGTCGGTGAAGACGATGAACGGCCGCACGTGGGCCCCTCCGGGTGACGGTCAGTGGTGCTGCGGCAGGTCCTCGCTGAAGGTGACGTTCAGTTCGGCGAGGAGGGCATCGGTGAGCTGGTACTGCTGGGTGCGGCTGATCACGGCCTCCCGTAGGTTGCCGACGCCACGGACGGTGGACAGGTCGCTGCCGCTGAGGTCGAGGTCCTTGTAGCTGCCGGTCTCGAATGCGGTGGCGCGTAGCGTGCAGTCGCGCATCACCACGCCGGTGAGGTCGCAGCCGGTGAAGGTGGCCTCGGTGAGCACGCACCGGTCGAAGACGAGGGGGCCGCTCGCGCGGACCTGGTCGAAGGTGGCGTAGTCGAGGCGGCAGTTCTCGAACAGGACGCTGTCCAGGACGGTGCCGGTGATGGCCGCACCCATGAGCCGGCAGTCTCGGATCAGGGTGCGGGAGGCCTTGGTGCCGGTCAGCTGGAGCGAGCCGAGGTCGCCGGCGGTGATCTGGACGGAGCTGAACCGGACGTTCTCGATGGTGGTCCGCCGGGCGGTGACGTTGTGCAGGATGCCGTTGCGCAGATCGGCCTCGGTGAGGTCGAGGTCCCGCAGGTCCTGGTCGGTGTAGCGGAACTCGGTGACCGTGCTGCCGGGCCTGGGCGGGGAGCTGATGACGCCCAGGTACGGGTCGTCGGCCAGGTCCGGGAGGGTGACGGTGGTGCGGCCGTAACGGCGGGTGGGCACGGGGTTCTCCGGTCGGTGGTCGGGTGCCGCCCGCTGCCCTGGGAGGCAGCGGGCGGCATGGGTTGGGGAGGGCCCATGGTGCTGCCGTGGTGTCAGCGGTTGGACCAGTCGGACCAGGACGGTCCGTTGTTCCAGTTGTCCCAAGGGGCACTCTGCCAGTTGTCCCAGGACGGGGCGTTGTTCCACGGGCCTCCGCCGCTGTTGTCCCAGGTCGGCTGGTTGCCCCACTCGATCGTGGGCGTCCCGTCCGACGGGGCCACGGCGGTGATCAGATCCGCGACGGCGGAAGCGTTGTCGGCGGCGGAGAGCTGTTCCAGAACGGTCACGTGGTTTGCTCCTTGCGTACGGTGTCGGCCAGTGCCAGGACCGGGGCCTGCTCGGTGACGCGGCAGTAGTCGGTCTCGGCGACGGCGAAGGTCTGGTGCTCGAAGTAGCGGTTTCCGGCCTGTGAGCCTCGGCAGTAGTCGAAGAACTCGCAGGTGGACTCGCACTCCTCCAGGCCGGTCAGGAACTCGCCCACGTAGCTCAGCCGGTGCGCCTCGCGCAGGATGGCGCTGATCGGCTGTTCGAGGACGTTCCCGGCCCGGAAGTCGTTGTAGGTGGGCGCGGTGATGCCCGCCAGTTCGGGAGACAGCAGGAACACGTCGCCGTTCCTGGCGATGGTCGGCAACGGGTCCACTCGGCTCAGGTGCGCGCGGTCCGCGCGCTGGGTGCGGCTCATCCTCAGGTACCGGCCGAGACGTTCCAGCTCCCGTACCGGGGCGGTGCCGCCCGGCTGGCGGCGCGACCAGGCAAGAACCTTGCGCCAGAACTCGATGGCCTGTTCTCGGGTGGGTGGGTGGCGCTCGGTGTTGACGCCCTCCGACTCCTCGATGTTGAGGCCGATACTGACCGGCCGGAGCGCGGCAAGGAAGTCGAGGAGCCGGTCAGGGCAGGTGATGTTCTCCCGGCTGACGACGGCGATCAACGAGAACGGAACACCGCGGTGCTGCAGCCGCTCGATTCCCTTCATGATCCGGTCGAATGCCGGGCGACCCCTGCGGTCGGTGCGCCGCAGAGTCAGATCCTTCGGGCCGTCGATGCTGACGCCGACCCGGAACCCGTACTCGGTCAGGAGGTCGCACCACTCGTCATCGATCAAGGTGGCGTTCGTCTGGACGGCGTGCTCCAGCACGCCCTTGCGGCGCAGTTCCTCGAACGGCTGGAGCAGTTCCGTGAACCGTCGCCGTCCGAGTGCCAGCGGCTCTCCGGCGTGCCAGATCAGGCCGAGGGGTTTGCGGTGGTTGTCGACCAGCTCGTTCGCTGACCGTGCGACGGCCTCGGCGACCGCTGTCGGCATGGGGGTCTTGTCGTCGCGGTCGGGCAGGTAGCAGTACGCGCAGTCCAGATTGCAGAAGCCGGTCGGCTGGACCACAAGGTTTCTGGGGACGCGGTGGATCCGATGCTGGTAGCGGCGCAGCAGGGCCGCCTGTTGATGGGGTGGCGCGGTGTTCACGGTCGGTCCTCTCCGTACGGCGCGAGGATGGTGTGGACGTGTGCGATTCCGCTCCTGGGCCGTCGCATCGGTTCTTACCGCGCGCAGGAAGTCGGCGGGGTCGACTTCTGGTGCTGGGCGGTGGCTTGGGTGCGGCAGTGGGTGAGGGCGTACTTGAGGCGGGGGTCGGGGTTGGTGGTGGTGGTGAGGAGTTCGCCGGCGGTGGTGAGCGTGGTCCAGTAGGTGGTGGGGTCGCCGGTGCGGGGCAGGGGGTGGGTGGCGGTGAGGGAGAGGTAGGCGGTGGTGAGGTTGCCGGTGGTGAACCAGCGGTTGAGGCCGTGGTGGTGGCCGGGGCGGATGCCGCCGATGGCGTCGATGGCGGTGATGAGGAGGGCGACGATGGTGTGTTGGGTGGGGGTGAGGGGTTTGGGGATGTCGAAGACGCCGAGGGCTTCGAGGAGTTCGCCGGTGTCGGCTTCGGAGTTGGGGCGGGGGTCGGCGAGGAGGGCGTCGTGGCAGTCGGCCAGGCGTCGGGTGGTCTCGGCGTGGGGGATGTCGAGGGCGAGGCAGACGGCTCGGGCGACGGGCAGGGGCTGGTGACCGAGGCGGGCGAGGAGGGCGTAGGTGGCGGCGGGGGTGGCGCCGCGGGAGAGGGTGTGGCGGGCGAGGGTTGAGAGGTTCACGGGGGAGTGGACTTTCAGACGGTGACGAGCGCGGGGGCCGGGATGGGGGCGACGTGGGCCCAGACGAACTTGCCGATCCCGCCCGGCCGGAAGGTGCAGCCCCAGCGCTCGGCGAGCCTGTTGACGAGGAACAGTCCGCGCCCGTGCTCGTCGTCCAGGGTCGGCACGTGGAGGGCGGGGTGCTCGGAGCCGGTGTCGTGGACTTCGATCCGCAGGCGGGAGTTGACCAGGGAGAAGCGGACTTCGATGTGCCGGTCGTCGGGCGCGTCGGAGTGCTGGACAGCGTTGGCGAACAGCTCGCCGAGGATCAACTCGGCGGTGTCGCCATAGCGCTCGCCCGAGGGGAGCCCGGAGAGGTAGGCCCGGAGCAAATAGCGGGCCAGGGGCGTGGATTCGGTCCGCGAGTCGAGACGTGCGACGAACACGCGGGGCCGGCTGGCAGTGAGCATGGTGCCTAGGCTGCCGACGAATCGGGAGCCTGTGAACGTGCGGCGCGTACCACTTTCGGAAGTCGTATCGGCCCCGGATGATACGCCCCGTATCGGTTTGATCTCAGTACGTGAAGAGGCTGATGCCGAGAATGCTGCCGAGCTTGCGCACGCGCGTGGTGCTGGCGTGGCCGGCCCGTTGCATGATCGCTCCCGGTAGGGCCTGGTGGCGGGCCCAGTCGGGGTGTGTGCTGCATACCTGGAGCAAGGTGTCCAGAGCGGCGTCGTACTGGCGGGTGTCGGCTTGCGCGAGTGCGATGTCCAGAGCGAGCCGGTTGCGAGCGGCCTGTGGCAGCGGGGCCAGGTCCCCAAGGGAGCGGGCGAGCGTCAGGGCCTTTCCGGGTTCGCCGATGACGGTGTGCATGCCGACGGCCTGTGCGGTGACCGTGGTCGGCCCGTAGCTGGTGCCGTTGATCATCACATCGCGGCCCATCCGGGCGGCGACCGCGTGTGCCTGGGAGAGCAGGTCGCGGGCCCGGTCGGTGTCGCCGTGGCGGGTCGCGACGACAGCGGCGAAGGTGACGTGCCATCCATAGGTGGCCAGCGTCTCAGGATCACGTTCTGTATAGCGGGGTTCGATGGACATGAACGCGTTCTCGGCGATCGTGGTGGCTTGGTCGAGTCGTGCGTCGCGCATGTAGATCCATGACCGGCCGCAGTCCACCATGGCTGCCCGTAGCGGGTCGGCGGCCTTGAGGACGTGGCGACGTGCGTGTCCGATCGCCGCGTACGCGAGGTCTCGGGCGCCATGGAACTGGGCGGCGTAGGAGGCGAGCCGGTAGGCGTCGGCGAGGATGCCGTGGGCCGAGCACTGCTCGCCGTCCGGGGCAGAGCGCAGTAGGGCGGCGGCCTCCGTGATGGCGGGGGCGGCGAGGCCGCCGGCGCGGGTGTAGTCCCCGGCCCGGTAGTCCGCCCAGGCTCGTGCCAGATCGGCCCGCAGTGCTGCGGCGTCCGGTGGTTCGACATCGGTTCCGACCCCTGCGGCGGTGTCGTGCACGGTCCGGGACAAGCTGTGCAGCATCGCCCGGTCACCGATCAGTGACGCCCTGCGGGGTGCCTGTTGCCCGAGGATCACCGAGACGTCCGCGTGCAGCGCGGCGGACAGCTTGAGTAGCGACGGCAGCCCGATGCTGCCTCCTGCCTTCTCGGCCTTGCGGACAGTCGGCACGGACACCCCGGCAGCCTCGGCGAGTTCTTCCTGTGTCATGCCTGCTCGCAACATCTTGATGCGTTGGCCAGTGGAGTAGTCGGACCACTGCGTCATGGGTGCCTCCGAAGGTGAGCGGCCTCGAAGCGGACCGTACCTCCGTCACTTCGCGCCCGGTACCGGAACGGCTTGACTGTCATCCGTGTTGACGACGGCCCGGGTCGTGGCGGGGACGCCGAGCAGGGTTGTGATGCGGGCGGCAGTGCCGGGTGTGCCGTCGGCGAGGACGGTGGTGATGCCGAGCGCTTCGGCCGGGGGAAGGTTCCTCGGGTGGTCGTCCACGAACAGGCACGCCTTGCCGGGTAGTCCGAGCCGATCCAGGGTGAGCTGGTAGATCGCCGGATCGGGTTTGGCGATGCCCTCGCGCTCGGAGATTACCGCGACATCGAACAACTCCCACACGCCCAGGGCCTCGTACGGGTCGTACGGGTCGAGGCCGAAGGAGTTGGAGAGCAGCGCGACCGCCAGGCCGGCCTGACGTGCCGAGCGGGCGAGCGCGATCATGTCGTCGGCCGCACGGACGCCCGACCACGCCCGGCCCATCAGGTTCTCGTGTTGTGGCACGCCGAGGATGGGAGCCACCCGCCGGTTCCACTCCGCCTGGCTCAGGCGTCCGGCTTCGAGTTCGGTGTACAGCTGGCTTGCCTCCGGGTCATGGCCGAGCGTGTGCCGCCATGCCCCGGCATCGAGGCCCTGGGCGAGGCACCATGCGCGGTGAGCGGGTCCGGCGTTGGCTGTCAGTACGCCGACGAAGTCCAGGATCAGAGCCGCGAAGGGAAGTTCGGGTTCGCGGGGACGGGTCACGGTCGGGGCAGTCGGTGCCATGGCGGGTGTCGTCCTCCGGTGGAGTGGCTTCTCCAGGACCGTACCCGCTGGACTTCTGTCACTTCCGGCCGTCGCGTGCGGCAGTGAGTGAGGGCGTACTTGGGGCGGGGCGGGGCGGGGCGGGGTTGGGGGTGGGGGTGGTGGTGCGGGAGCTCGCCGGTGGTGACGAGGGTGGTCCAGTACTCACGGGGTGAACTCAGGCTGGTTGCCCGCCAGTCGGGCAGTGGGGCCTTCTGCGACTACTTCTGGGGGCTTCGGGTACCGCGGGCCCCTGCCAACGTGGCAGGGGCCCGCGGTGTAGGGAGCTGCGGCCCGTCCTCGATGAGCGGCGTCCTTACCGCCTACCGCCGGCCTGACGGCCCGGACTCACTTCAGGTGGCGGGCGAAGAAGCGGGCTCCGGCGTCGAGTTCGTGCTGCGGGACGCCGGTGTGCCCGCCCATGTTGGCGTGCAGGGTCTTCTCCTGGGAGCCGAAGGCGTCGAACAGGTCCAGGGCTGCCTGCCGGGGGTTCCCCTCGTCGTCCCACTGCAGCAGGACCTGCAGCGGGATGGTGACCTGCCGGGCCTCCTCGAAGATGGCGGCGGGCACGAGACTCCCGGCGAAGAGACCGGCGGCCGCGATGCGCGGCTCGACCACCGCCAGCCGGACGCCGATGGAGATGATTCCCCCCTCGTATCCGACCGGGCCGCCGATCTCGGGCAGCGCAAGGAGGTCGTCGAGCGCTGCCTGCCATTCCGGGACGGACTTCTCGACCAGCGGGAGGATCAGGGCGTCGATGATCTCGTCGCTGACCGGCTCCCCCGCCTCCATGACCCGGCGCAGGTCGGCGCGGGCCTGATCGGCGGCGGCCCAACGGGGACGGTCACCGCTTCCGGGGAGCTCGATGGTGGCCGAGGCGAAGCCGTACTCCGCCGCGTAGTACCGGGCCCGACCCGCCAGCCGGGGGTACATCTTGCCCAGTCCGAGCGGCGGGGGGCAGATCAGGATCAGCGGCACCGGTGCGGACACGGAGGCGGACGCGGGCGTCCACAGGATGCCGGGGATCTCGCCGAGGGTGAACTCGCGCTCGATGACGCCGTCGTCGAAACGCTGCTCAGAAGTGAAGTGCATGGTCGTGCCTTTCGGGAGTGCTCAGAGATGGCGCTCCCGGACGACGACCTATCGCCCGACCGTGACCCCGGAGGGGAGCACCCATGTCGATACTGCGTTCACGGGTACCACCTCCTCGTTCTCTCACACGGCCTCCGGAAAGGTAGCAGTGGTCGCCGTGGTCCGCCAAGCGGGTTGTTGCGAACGGGGATCCGGGCGGCGCGACTGACTCCGCTGCCGGGCGGCGTCAGTCGCGCAGGCTACTTCCGGGCGTTGGTGCGGCGGGTGGGCTCGGCCGTCGTCGGGTCTTCGGGCCAGGGGTGGCGGGGGTAGCGGCCCCGCAGATCGGCGCGGACGGCGCGGTAGCCGTCGCGCCAGAAGGACTCCAGATCACCGGTGACGGCGGCGGGGCGGCCGGCGGGGGAGAGCAGGTGGATGGTCAGCGGGACGCGTCCGCCGGCCAGGGCAGGAGCGGCCGTCCAGCCGAAGAGTTCCTGCAACTTGACGGCCAGCACGGGGCGTTCGGTGGTGTAGTCGACGCGGATCTTGGATCCTGACGGCACGGTGATGCGTTCGGGGGCGAGTTCGTCCAGGCGGCCCGCCTCGCCGGTGGTCCAGGGGAGGAGGTGCTGGAGGGCTGACGTCGTGTCGATCCTGGCGAGGTCGGATCGGCGGCGGGCGCGGGAGAGTTCGGGTTCCAGCCACTCGTCGGCGCGGTCCAACAGCCCCTCGTCGGAGACGTCGGGCCAGGGTTCACCGATGGCGGTGTGGAGGAAGGCCAGACGCTCGCGCAGGTTGGACGGGAACGTCAGCAGCGCGCTGACGCCTTCGCGAGCCAGGCCTTCGAGGAGGGCGGCGCGGACCAGTTGGGCGTCGGGGCGGTTGAGGGGCTTTTCGGCGAGTTCGATCGCGCCCAAGGATTCCACCCGGCGGGAGACGACCTCACTTCGCCGGCTGTCCCAGTGGACCTCCTCGCGGGCAGTCACCAGCGCCGCTCCGGCGGCCAGCGCGGTGTCCTCGTCCAGCGCCGCGGCGTGCAGCACCCGTGCCGAGTGCGAGCCGGCCGGGCGGTCGGCGACCGCGACGGCGAGCCAGGGCAGCGCGCCGAGTGCCGTGCCCGGGGCGAGTTCGGCGGCGGTCCCGCTCGCCATCAGGTACGGGCTGCGCTCGCCCGGCGCGGGCCGCTCGACCCGGGCGCGGGCGATCCGTTCCGGGAAGGCGAGGGCGACGACCAGCCCTGCGGCCGTCGAGTCGGGCAGGTCGGTGGCGGGTTCGTCGGAGGTGGCGCGCAGCAGGCGGCGGACTTCGTCGCGCCAGCGGCCCGCGTACGGGTCCCGGGAGGAGCGAACGGTCCGCCACACCGCGCCGAGGTCGTCCCCCAGGGCCCGCGGCGGTTCCTCCGACAGCAGCGCGACCACTTCGGCCGCCCGCCGAGCCCCGACCGCCGCCGCTCCGTCGACCAGGGCGCGGCCGAGCCGCGGGTGCAGCCCCGTGCGGGCGAGGCGCATGCCGCGCTTCGTCGCCCGCCCGTCGGAGGAGACCGCCCCCAGCGCCTGGAGGGTCTGCCGGGCGGCGGCCATCGCCCCCGCCGGTGGCGCGTCGGGCAGGGCGAGGCCGGTGGCGTCCGGGTCGCCCCAGCAGGCGGCCTGGAGGGCGAACGAGGTGAGGTCCGCGAGCGCGATCTCCGGGGTGGGGAAGCGTGCCGCGAGGGCGTCCTCGGCCTCGTTCCAGCAGCGGTAGACGGTGCCGGGCGCCTCGCGCCCGGCGCGGCCGGCCCGCTGGCGCGCGGCGGCGAGGGAGGCCCGGACGGTGACGAGCCCGGCGAGGCCGCGGGCGTGGTCGGTGCGCGGCTCGCGGGCGAGCCCGGCGTCCACGACGACCCGTACGCCGGGCACGGTGAGCGAGGACTCGGCGACGGCGGTGGCCAGCACGACCCGGCGGCCCTCCCCACGGGAGAGGGCCGCGTCCTGGACGGCCTGCGGGGCGCGGCCGTGGAGTTGCAGGACGTCGACGCCCACTGCGCCCAGCGCCCCGGCCACCCGGGCGATCTCGCCGACGCCGGGCAGGAAGCAGAGCACGTCCCCGTCCTGCTCGGCGAGGGCTCGCCGCACCACCGAGGCGACGTGGTCGAGCAGCGCCGGGTCGACCCGGGTGCCGTGGGCGGGCCGGACGGCGCGCGGCGGTGGCGCCCAGAGCACCTCGACCGGGTGGGAGACGCCGTGCGCCTCCACCACGGGCGCGCCGCCGAGGAGGTCGGCCCAGGCCTCGGTGTCGGAGGTGGCCGAGGCGCAGACCAGCCGGAGTTCGGGCCGCAGCGCCGCCCGGACGTCGAGCAGGAAGGCGAGCGCGGTGTCGGCGTCCAGGTGCCGTTCGTGGCACTCGTCGAGCACGACCACGTCCACGCCGGGGAGTTCCTGGTCGCGCTGGAGGCGCTGCAGCAGCACTCCGGTGGTGACCACCTCGACGACCGTCTCCGGCCCGACCCGGCGCTCGCCGCGCACGGTGTACCCGACCCGGCCGCCGACGGCCTCGCCGAGCAGCCAGGCCATCCGCCGGGCGGCGGCCCGTACGGCGAGCCGGCGCGGTTCGGCGACCAGCACCCGCCGTACCGGGCCCTCGGAGGAGAGCAGCCCCGCCAGGGCGAGCGGCACCAGCGTCGTCTTGCCGGTGCCGGGTGGTGCGGCGAGGACGGCGGCGCCGTGCTCGTCCAGCGCGTCGTGCAGGGCGGGCAGGGCGGTGCGGACGGGCAGTTCGCGCCAGGCCGGGTTCATCGGGGCGCTCAGCCCCGCTCGGTGACGAAGATCGCGGTGCCGGGGATCAGCCGCCCCCGCAGCGGGGACCAGCCGCCCCACTCCTGCTCCAGGCCGGCCGGCCACTCGGGCTCGACCAGGTCCACCAGGCGGAAGCCGGCGGTGACGAGTTCGCGGACCCGGTCGCCGAGGGTGCGGTGGTGCTCGACGTAGGTGGCGCGGCCCTGCTCGTCCTGTTCGACGTACGGGGTGCGGTCGAAGTAGGAGGATGTCGCGGTGAGGCCCTCGACGCCCGGCTCGTCGGGGAAGGCCCAGCGGATCGGGTGGGTCACCGAGAACACCCAGCGCCCGCCGGGCCGCAGCACCCGGTGCACCTCGCGCATCAGGGCGACGGTGTCGGCGCTGAACGGGACGGCGCCGTAGGCGGAGCAGGCGAGGTCGAAGGACGCGTCGGCGAAGGGCAGTACGGCGGCGTCGGCCTGGACGACCGCGACGGGTGCGGTGCCGCGGCCGAGGTCGATCCGGCGGGAGTGCTGGAGCTGGCGGTAGGAGATGTCCAGGGCGACCGGTCGGGCTCCCCGGGCGGCCAGCCAGCGGGAGCACTGGGCGGCGCCGGCGCCGATCTCCAGGACGTCCCGGCCGGCCACCTCGCCGAGCAGGTGGGCGTCGGCCTCGTCCAGGCCCTCGGGGCACCAGGTGAAGCGGTCGTCGCCGAGGAACTCGCCGTGCTCGTCCTGGTACTCGTCGGCGTTGCGGTCCCACCAGTGCCGGCTGGCCCGGCTGCTCTCCCCGGTGCCGGCCTCCCTGCGGGTGGCCTCGTCGCCGTCCTCCTCCTCGGCCCGCGCGGGGGAGGTGTCAAGATCGTGCAGGTCTGACTGGGGGGTGGTGGCCACGGTGACAATGCCCATCGCGTAGGGTATGTAAGTGCGGAAGCGCCGCTGCCGCGAACCGGCCCGTAAGGGTCCGGATCCTGGCGGTGGCATCCGGGGACAGGGCCCCTTCGGGCGCCGCCGCGAGGCGCGCATTCGGAGGATATGGCCTGATCCGTACCGGGCTCCACCGTCTTGCCGTCCTTCGGCATTGACCGTGCCTGGCCGTCCCCGTATGCTACAAGTTGCGCTGCGGGCCTGCGCGCCTCGGACGGAGCAGGTCGCGCTCGCATCTGTCGAAGACCCCACGGTCGCAAGACGGACGCCGGTTCTCGTTGTACGGGATCCTGGTGTGCCGTGTTCTTGGCTGTCCGGCTTTCGGTGGGAGCGATACAGGCCCTCCGCGTGGCATTACCTACGACTTTCATGTCCGTACCGGAGCCCTTTTCCTAATGACGAGCCCCACCGACTCCTCCCTCAGCACCACCCCGCAGGTCGCGGTCAACGACATCGGCGACGCGGAGGCGTTCCTCGCCGCGATCGACGAGACCATCAAGTACTTCAACGATGGCGACATCGTCGAGGGCGTCATCGTGAAGGTCGACCGTGACGAGGTCCTCCTCGACATCGGTTACAAGACCGAGGGCGTCATCCCGTCCCGCGAGCTCTCGATCAAGCACGACGTTGACCCGCACGAGGTCGTCGCCGTCGGTGACAACATCGAGGCCCTGGTTCTCCAGAAGGAGGACAAGGAGGGTCGTCTCATCCTGTCCAAGAAGCGCGCTCAGTACGAGCGTGCCTGGGGCACGATCGAGAAGATCAAGGAAGAGGACGGCATCGTCACCGGTACCGTCATCGAGGTCGTCAAGGGTGGTCTCATCCTCGACATCGGCCTCCGTGGCTTCCTCCCGGCCTCGCTCGTCGAGATGCGTCGTGTCCGCGACCTCCAGCCCTACGTGGGCAAGGAGCTCGAGGCCAAGATCATCGAGCTGGACAAGAACCGCAACAACGTGGTCCTGTCCCGCCGTGCCTGGCTGGAGCAGACCCAGAGCGAGGTCCGCCAGACCTTCCTCACCACCCTGCAGAAGGGCCAGGTGCGCTCCGGCGTCGTCTCCTCGATCGTCAACTTCGGTGCCTTCGTGGACCTGGGTGGCGTCGACGGCCTGGTTCACGTCTCCGAGCTGTCCTGGAAGCACATCGACCACCCGTCCGAGGTTGTCGAGGTCGGCCAGGAGGTCACCGTCGAGGTTCTCGACGTTGACATGGACCGCGAGCGCGTCTCCCTGTCGCTGAAGGCGACCCAGGAGGACCCGTGGCAGCAGTTCGCCCGTACCCACCAGATCGGCCAGGTCGTTCCGGGTAAGGTCACCAAGCTGGTTCCGTTCGGTGCGTTCGTCCGCGTGGACGAGGGCATCGAGGGTCTGGTCCACATCTCCGAGCTGGCCGAGCGCCACGTCGAGATCCCGGAGCAGGTCGTCCAGGTCGGCGACGAGATCTTCGTCAAGGTCATCGACATCGACCTCGAGCGTCGTCGCATCAGCCTGTCGCTGAAGCAGGCCAACGAGGCCCTGGGTGCCAACCCGGCCGAGGTCGAGTTCGACCCGACCCTGTACGGCATGGCCGCCTCGTACGACGACCAGGGCAACTACATCTACCCGGAGGGCTTCGACCCCGAGGCGAACGACTGGCTGCCCGGCTTCGAGAAGCAGCGCGAGGAGTGGGAGCGCCAGTACGCCGAGGCGCAGTCCCGCTTCGAGCAGCACCAGGCCCAGGTCATCAAGAGCCGCGAGGCCGACGCCCAGGCTGCCGAGGAGGGTGGCGACGCCGTCGCCGCTGCCGCCGGTGGCTCCTACTCGTCCAGCAGCGACGAGGGCTCGGGCGCCCTGGCCTCCGACGAGGCCCTGGCCGCCCTGCGCGAGAAGCTGGCCGGCGGCCAGAGCTGAGGCTCTCGCTTCCCGCTAGCCGATAGCTAGACGGTGGGCCCCACCCGGAATTTCCGGGTGGGGCCCATTTCGTTTTTCGCGATGTTTTATACCGGCTTGACTTATGTGAAGCTGATGTGAAGAAAAGTGTGAGATGAGGCTCATTGCCCATCTATAGGCCTTGGTTCGGGTTCCACCTAGATTGAGAGGAGCTGCCCGAAAGGCTTCTCATGCGCAATACCTCCTCCGTCGCCCCCACCGCCGTGGTCGGCGGCCGGCTCGCGGCCATCGGCCGGTTCTGCTTCCGTCACCGTCGCTGGGTACTCGGCCTGTGGGCCGTCGTCCTGGTGGTCGGCGTCCTGATCGGGGGCCGGGTCTTCGAGGGCTCGGTGGCCGGGGCGTCCTCCGCCAGCGCCGAGGCCGACCGGGGGAGCGCGGTGGTCGCCGCGGCCGACCCGGCCAAGGGCACCGTCACCGCCGTGGTGGACGGTAAGCCGGTGGACGATCCGACGGTGAAGGCCGCCGTGGAGCGGGCCACCGCCGAGATCGCCGCCCTGCCCGGGGTCTCCTCCTCGCTCGACGCGTACGGCACCGGCCCGGAGGCGGCCGCGCTGAGCTCCGCCGACGGGACGGCGAGCCTGGTCACCGTTCGGATGGCCGACACCGCGAGCACCGCCCAGACCGACGCCGTCACCGCGCGGCTCGCCGCGCTGGACGGAGTGGGCGGCGCCCACGTCACGGTCGGCGGGGACCTGGTGCTCCAGCAGGAGGTCAAGCAGCAGACCGAGAAGGACACCCGGTTCGGTGAGCTGGTGACGCTGCCGCTCACGCTGATCGTCATGGTGCTGGTCTTCGGCGGGCTGGCGGCGGCCTCACTGCCGGTGATCGGGGCGGTCGCCTCGGTGGGCGGCGCGCTGCTGGCCATGTTCGGTTTCAGCCGGATCATGGACATCGACACCAGCGTGCTGCCGATCGCCACGGTGCTGGGGCTCGGGCTCTCGATCGACTACGCGCTGCTCATGGTGAATCGTTTCCGCGAGGAACGCGGCCTCGGCGCGGGCATCGCCGCCGCCGTGGAGCGGACCGCGGCGACCGCCGGACGCACCGTCGCCTTCTCCGGGCTGACCGTGGCCGTCGCGCTCTCCGGCCTGTTCGTCTTCACCAGCCCGGTGCTCGGCGCGGTGGCGGCGGCCGGAGTGAGCGTGGTGGTGATCGCCGTCGCCGCGGCGCTCACCCTGATCCCCGCGCTGCTCGGCTTCGCCGGCGCGCGGATCAAGACGCCCACCGCGCCCGTCGCGGACGAGGGGTTCTTCAGCCGGACCGTGCGCCGGGTGCGCAAGCGGGCGGTCGCCGTCACGCTCGCCTCCGTCGCGCTGCTGATCGCGGCCGGGGTGCCGTTCCTCCACGCCGACATGCGCAACTCCGGTGCCGCGGTGCTGCCCGCCTCCTCGGCCGGGCGGCAGGTCGCCGAGACGATCGACCAGCGCTTCCCGCAGGTCTCGGCCGCGCCGATCACGGTGGTGGTCGAGGGCGGGGCGTCGGTGGCCCAGGCGTACGCGGACGACGTGATCGCCAAGCTGCCCGGGGTGAGCGGGGTGCGGGCGGTGTCGCCGGTGGGCGACACGGTCTCCACGATCGACGTGCTGGTGCACGGGGACCCGCAGGGCGCACAGGCCAAGCAGGTGGTGGAGGAGCTGCGGGCCGACCGCGGCGGGCTGACCACCTACGTCACCGGCGGCGCGGCCTCGGTGGTGGACTTCCAGGACGAGCTGCTCTCACGTGGGCCGTGGGCGCTGGGCCTGGTGGCGGTCGGCACCCTGGTGCTGCTGTTCCTGATGACCGGCTCGGTGGTGATGCCGGTCAAGGCGCTGCTGATGAACCTGCTCTCGCTGGGCGCCTCGCTCGGCGCGCTCACCCTGGTGTTCCAGGACGGCTGGTTCAGCGGGCTGCTCGGGTTCAGTCCGACCGGCGGGCTGGAGACCTTCATCCCGGTGCTGGTCTTCGCCTTCGCCTTCGGGCTGTCGATGGACTACGAGGTGTTCCTGCTCTCCCGGATCAGGGAGCTGACCCTGCGCGGGCACGACTGCGTCCGGGCGGTGGAGCTGGGCGTGCAGCGCAGCGGTCGGATCATCACCTCGGCGGCGCTGCTGATGGTGATCGTCTTCGCCGGGTTCGCGCTCGGGGACATGCTGATGGTCAAGCAGATGGGCATCGCGCTGGCCGTCGCCGTCGCGGTGGACGCCACCCTGGTGCGCTGCCTGCTGGTGCCCGCCGCGATGAGCCTGTTCGGCGAGTTCAACTGGTGGGCGCCCGCTCCGCTGCGGCGGCTGCACCGGCGGTTCGGGCTGAGCGAGCACGTCGACCTGCCGGAGGTCCGGCCGGCGGCGGTCCCGGTGCCGCGGCCGGTGGCGGAGCCGGTGGGAGAGGGCCCGGTGGGAGAGGCGCCGGCGGGCAAGGACCTGGTGGGCTCAGCCCAGTCGGCGTAGCAGGTCGACCGCCGCGCGCAGCCGGTGCTGCTCCTCGGGGGTGAGCCGGGCCTCGATGGCGGTGGCGATCCGGTGCTCGCGGCGGGCGCGCTGGTCGAGCAGGGCGCTGCGGCCGGCCTCGGTGGCGGTGATCAGCAGCTTGCGGCCGTCGGTGGGGTGGGGCTGCTGGGTGACCAGTCCGGCCTCGGTCATCAGCGCGACGGTGCGGGCCATCGACTGGTGGCGGACCCGCTGGAGCGCGGCGAGTTCGGCGACCGTGCAGGTGCGCCCGTCGCGGACCAGCAGGCCGAGGACGCCGGCCTGGTTCTGCGGCAGCTCGTCGCCGTCGCGCAGGGAGCGGACCAGGCCCCCGAGGGCGGCGCGCAGGTCGGCGGCGAGTTCCAGGGTGTCCGGGTGCGGGGCTTCGCTGCTCATGGGATGAGTCTACCGGGAAGATCTACAGCATCGCTGTACAGTCTTGCTGTATGGTTCCCGCCATGCGAATCACCAAGTTCGGACATGCCTGCGTACGCGTCGAGCACGGCGACACCACCGTCGTCGTCGATCCCGGGGCGTTCACCGACTCCGCCGCCGCGCTGGCCGGCGCGGACGCCGTCCTGATCACCCACGAGCACATGGACCACTTCGAGGAGTCCGGGCTGCGCGCCGCGCTGGAGGCCGACCCGGCGCTGCGGGTGTGGACCAACCGGGCCGTCGCCGCACAGCTGGACGGCGTGGCGCGGCGGGTCACCGTGGTCGGCGAGGGCGACGCCTTCGAGATCGGCGGGCTCGGGGTCTCGGTGCACGGCGAGTGGCACGCGGTGATCCACCCGGACATCCCGCGGGTGCACAACATCGGCTTCCTCTTCGACGGTCGGCTGTTCCACCCCGGCGACGAGTTCACCGTGCCGCCGCACGCCGTGGAGACACTGCTGCTGCCGCTCGCGGCGCCGTGGAGCAAGGCCTCCGAGGTGATCGACTACGTCCGGGAGGCCGGTCCGCGCCGGGCGGTGCCGGTGCACGAGGCGGTGCTCAGCCCGATCGGGTTCGCCGTGCAGACCCGGCTGGTCGGGCCGCAGGGGCCGGGGACGGGGGCGGAGCTGACGGTGCTGGGGGAGGGCGAGAGCCTGGAGCTGGACTGAGCGGGCTCCGGGGGTGGCCCGTACTGACGGGCCCGGTGCCGCGCCGGTAGCCTGACGCCATGCTGAAGATCGGACTGACGGGTGGCATCGGCGCGGGCAAGAGCGAGGTGTCCCGGCTGTTCGCCGCGCGCGGCGCGGTGATCGTGGACTCCGACGTGATCGCCCGCGAGGTGGTCGCCCCCGGGACGGACGGTCTGGCGGCCGTGGTCGCCGAGTTCGGACCGCAGGTGCTGCGCGAGGACGGCACACTGGACCGTCCCGCGCTCGGGGCGGTCGTGTTCGCCGACCCGGAGCGGCTGAAGGCGCTCAACGCGATCGTCCACCCGCTGGTGCGGGACCGCGCCGCCGAGCTGGAGGCGGCGGCCGCGCCGGACGCGGTTGTGGTGCACGACGTGCCGCTGCTGGCCGAGAACGGCCTGGCGCCGCTGTACGACCTGGTCGCGGTGGTGGACGCGGCCGACGAGGTGCGGGTGGACCGGCTGGTGCGGCTGCGCGGGATGGCCGAGGAGGAGGCCCGGGCCCGGATGGCCGCACAGGCCTCCCGGGAGGACCGGCTGGCGATCGCCGACCTGGTGATCGACAACAGCGCCGGCCTGGCGGAGCTGGAGGCGCGGGTGGACGAGGTCTGGGCGGAGCTGGCGCGGCGCGCGGCGGCCTGAGCCCGGGCTTCGGCTGAGGGCCGGGGCCGCGGATACACGCTGCGGATACGGCCCGCGGATACGGCCGGGGTTCGGTGCCGGGGTGCGGTGTCGGGGTTCAGGCGGCGCCGAGCGGCAGCCGGGCCCGGACGGCGAAGCCGCCCTCCGGGGTCGGCCCGGCGTGCAGGGTGCCGCCGAGGTCCCCGGCCCGGGTGCGCATGCCGCGCAGGCCGTGGCCGCCGGAGGGCAGTTCGGGGCGCTCGGCCCGCCCGTCGGCGGCTCCGGCGCCGTCTATTTCGGGAGCGCGGGCGGCGGGGGAGTTGACCACCGCCAGGCTCAGCGCGTCCGGTGCGACCTCGACGGTGACGGCCACCTCGGCGGCCGGGGCGTGCTTGTGGGCGTTGGTCAGCGCCTCCTGGACGATCCGGTACGCCGCGTACTGCACGGCGGGCCCCGGGTCGGGCAGGCCCTCGGCCGGGCCGCTGACGGTCAGCCCGACCGCCAACCCGGCCTGCCGGGACTCCTCGACCAGAGCGGGCAGCCCGCGCAGCGAGGGCGGCACCTGCGCGGTTGGGGTGGTCAACACGCCGAGCAGGGCGCGCAGTTCGGTGAGCGCCTGGAGGCCGAGGGTGCGGATCAGCCCGAGCGTCTCCCGGACGGCAGCCGGGTCCTCGGCCAGGGCGACCTGCCCGGCGCCCGCGTGCAGGGCGATCAGTGAGACCCGGTTGGACACCACGTCGTGCATCTCCCGGGCGAGCCGGGCGCGTTCGGCGGCCACCGCGCGCTCCTCGGCGTGCCGGCGGGCCTCCTCCAGCAGCCGGTTGCGCTCGCCGAGCAGCCGGTTGCGTTCGGCCAGCACGCTGACGGTGCGGGCGCGCTGGTGCGCGGTCAGCCCGAGGGCGAGCGGCACGGCGCCGAAGACCAGAGGGTCCTCGACCAGGTTGGCGAGTCCGGACGGGTTGCCGACGTCCCCGAGATCGAACGGCACGAACAGTCGCAGCAGGGCCAGTGCCGCCAGGACGGACACCGGCACGGTGCCGCCGCGCCGCGCGGCCAGCCCGTAGAGCGCGACGGCCAGCGGGAGTTGGCCGCTCACCAGGGTGACCACGGTGACCGCGGCCGGGTGGCGGCGGCGCAGGGCCAGGGCGAGCGCGCCGATCGCGATCAGGCCCGTGTTGGTCGCCGGTGAGGCGGTCGGGCCGAAGTCCGGGTCGCCGGCGGCGAGCGGGACGAGGAGCAGCAGCACCAGGGCGGTCGGCGCGAGCGCCCGGACCGGGCGTGGCAGGTGCAGCGGTGGGCCGGGCAGCGGTGCGGCGAGGTCCTCGGCCGACGGACCGGCTGACCGTCCGGCGCCTGACGGCCCGGTGGCCGACTCGCCGGTGGCCGACCGGTCGGTGGGCTGCTGCATGAGGGGCATGCTTCCACACCGGCGCGGCGCCGGGACGGTCGTCGGATCGAGTGGCCGGGAAGGGACTGGTGAAAGGCCCGGGCGGGAGGGGAGCATGGCGGGATGGATGATCGTTTCTCGCCCGAGCCGGCCCTCGCCGGGGCGCCGGTGGTCGAACGGCTCGCGCGGTACGGCCGCGCCGAGCAGGAGGAGGTCCTCGGCCCGGGGGAGGACCCGTACGGCGTCGCGTACACCGGGCTGACCTTCCGGCCCAAGGAGATCCACTTCGGCATCCGGGCCGCGGACGGCCGGCTCGTCGCCCACACCGGGCTGGTGCCGCTGCCGCTCACCGCCGGCGGCACCGACCTGACGGTGATGGGCGTCGGCGGGGTCTGCGTCGCCCCCGACCGGCGGCACGGCGGCCTCGCGCAGGCCGTGGTCGGGGCCGCCCTCGACCACGCGCGCACGCTCGGCCACCGGTACGCGCTGCTGTTCTGCCGCCCGCCGCTGGCCGCGTTCTATCGGGGGCTCGGGTTCCGGGAGGTGGTGCGGGGGGTGACGGTGGAACAGCCGGAGGGGCGGTTGGCGGAGATGCCGCTGCGCACCATGTGGGCGCCGCTGGCCGCCGGGGCCGGGTGGCCGGAGGGCCCGGTACGGCTGCGCTCGCTGCCGATGTGAGGTGTGCCCGGGCCGCCCCGGGCCGCCCCGGGCCTGGCTCGGGTCGTCGCGGCGAGGAGGCCGGCCGTTCAGGGCCGGGGTCAGGCCCTCGTGGCCGGGGTGCCCGCGTCCGCGTGCGCCAGGGCGGCGCCGGCCAGGGCGCGGATCATGGGGTGCGCCCGGGTGCCGTCGCCGGACAGCTCCGGCTGGAACAGCGAGGCCAGGAAGAACGGGTGGCCGGGCAGCTCCAGGATGCGCGCCTCGCCCGACCCGTCCGCGCCGCTGAACCGCAGGCCGTGCGCGGACAGCCGGTCCAGGTAGGCGCCGTCGAGGCCGTACGCGCAGTGGTAGCGCTCCAGGGTGCGGGTGGCGCCGAGGACCCGCTCGGCGAGGCTCCCGGGGGTGACCGTGACGGGCCCCTCGTGGCCGACCAGCGAGCAGGCCAGCGGCGCGATCACCTGCTGCTCCGCGTCCGGGTGCGCCTCGCCGTGGACGGCGTCCGTCAGGCCGCAGACGTTCCGGGCGTACTCCAGCACCGCGTGCTGGAACCCGGCGCAGGTGCCGAGGAAGGGGATGCCGCGCTCGCGGGCGGTCCGGACGGCGGCCAGCGCGCCCGCCTCGCTGCGGTACGGACTGCCGGGCAGCAGCCAGACCGCGTCGAAACCGGCCAGGGCGTCGGGCGCGGCGGCGTCCCCGGTCGGGATCCAGTAGGCGTCCAGGACGAGGTGGTCGTGCTCGGAGAGGGCGTCCAGCAGGCCCGGGATCCGGGCGTGCGAGCGGACGGCGGGGGAGCGGTCGCCGACCAGGGCGATCCGCGGGGGCAGGTAGGTCATGGGGCTATCCTGACCCCGCACCCGAGATCAGTGCCAACGATGATTCCTTAAGCTTCGATCAGATCGGTTGATGGTCGCCGTGGACCCCCAGCAGCTGCGCACCTTCGTCACCGTCGCCCGCCTGGCCTCCTTCTCGGAGGCCGCGCGGGAGCTCGGCTACACCCAGTCCGCGGTCTCCCAGCAGATCGCCGCGCTGGAGGCGGACCTCGGGGCGGCGCTGCTGGTCCGCCGTCCGGTCGGGCCGACCGGCGCCGGGCGGCGGCTGCTGGAGCACGCCGCGCCGCTGCTGGTCCGGCTGGAGGCGGCGCGTGCCGACGTCGCGCGCCTGGCGGGCGCACCGAGCGCCCGGCTGGTGCTCGGTGCCACCCCGCTGGCGGTCGGGGCGACCCTGGGGCGCGCGCTCGGCGAGGTGCGCCGGATCTACCCCGGGGTGGAGCCGGTGGTCCGGGTGCTCGCCCAGGACGTGCTGCCCGCCCAGGTCGCCACCGGAGAGGTCGACCTCGCGCTGATCGACGGACTGGCCGCGCCCAGCGACCCGCTGGCGCTGCCCGACGTCGGCCCGCTGCGCACCGTCGCGGTGGCCGAGCGGCCGGTCGCCGTCGCCCTGCCCGTCGGCCACCCGCTGGCCGGCCACCGCGGCCTCGCGCTCGCCGACCTCTCCGCCGCCCGCTGGCTGGACGCGCCCGACCTCACCCCGACGGCGGCCCGGCTGCGTGCCGCCGCGGGCGTCGACGGCTTCCGGCCCGCCGTCCGCTACCAGGGCACCGACCTGCACGGACTGCTCGCGCTGGTGGCGGCCGGGCACGGGCTCACCCTGCTGCCCGAGCCGGTGCTCGCGCGGGCGCCCGGGGTCGGGTCCGCGCCGATCGCGGTGCCCCGGCTGGCACACCGCACCGAACTCGTCCACGGCAGCCTGCCGGAGGGCCCGGCGGCGCTGCTGGTGCGGCTGTTGGAGGGATCCCGGGGCGATCGGGACCGGCTGGCGGCGCCGAATTCGGTTGCACGGGGCGTCGGCCCCGATGAAATGATCACGCGATGAGTACCGGAATCATCATCAGACGGGTGCGGGCCGAGGAGTGGCAGTCGCTCAGGGACCTCCGCCTGGAAGCGCTGCAGGACCCGGTCGCGGCCGTGGCCTTCCTGGAGACGTACGAGCTGGCCGTCACCAAGCCCGACGAGTTCTGGCAGGACCGCGTGACCCGGGCCGCGACCAGTCCGGACGTGGCGCAGCTCGTCGCGCAGACCCAGGACGGGCGCCTGCTCGGCTCCATGACCGGGGTGGTCGAGCGGTCCGGCGGGGAGGGGGCGCTGGGAGGCGACGTCATCGAGGTCGAACAGGTCCACGTGGTCGGGGTCTACGTCCGGCCCCAGGCGCGCGGCACCGGGCTGGCGCGGGACCTGATCCGGGCCGTCCAGGACTGGGCGTGGTCGCTCACCGAGCCCAGGATCGAGCGGGTGCGGCTGTTCGTCCACGAGGACAACCCGCGGGCCGAGGCGATGTACCGCAAGGCCGGCTTCGAGCCCTCCGGCGTGGCGCTGCCGGTGCCCGGCGGCGGGGCCGGCCGGGAGATCGAACTCGCGGTGCTCCGGAGCTGACCCGGGGGGCGGTCGGTTGTGGAGACCCGGGCACCAGGCGTTCACGCCCCGGGCCTGACGGTGGTCGGCCGTGAGGTGCTGCCATGAGCACAGTCGCCCGGCTCCCCGGGAGCGGGCGTGAAGGGGCCGCCCGGCCCGTCCGGTCCCCTGGGGGCGTGAACGGGCCGGGCGGCCTTCCGTGCGGTGCGGTTCCTCCGTGCCGTGCGGGCGGGTGCCCGCCGGGGGTCAGTGCCCGTCGCAGCCCGGGAGGGCCTCGCACATCGGCGCGGTCATGCCGGTGCCGACGTACTTGTCCTCGGGCGCCTTCCAGGCGTCCTTCGGCTGGGCGCCGGCCTTGGTGGTGGCCCAGACGGTCAGCTCGCTGACCACGCCGCCGTCGCTGACCACGTACTCGTGCAGGGTGACGGTGCCGCCGTCGGCCTGCGGGACGGTCAGGACGGCCGCGAAGTAGGGCGCCTCCGGGGCGCTGTCGACCTTCACGGTGGCGCCGGGCACGGTCTTGGCGCAGGACTTGACGGCCTCCGTCAGGCGGGCCTGGGCCAGGTTGGTGGACTGCTTGGCGCCGCTGCTGTGGGTCGGGTCACCGTGGAACAGCAGGGTCTGCTGGGCCGCCCAGCGGTCCCCGCCGAAGCCGACCTCGGACTTCGCGGCGGCGGCGCCGGTGAACAGCGCCTCGTCGTCCTTGGCGACCGCGGCGCGGCACAGCTCCATGCCCTTGAACTGGGTGACGCCGGAGACCGGCTTGGCGTTGGCCGCCAGCGGCGTGTAGTGGTAACTCTCGTCCATCGGGATGCTCTTGGTATCCATCCAGGCCTTGTCCGGGATGCCCTTGTCGCTTCCGGTGGGCTTGGTGGGGTTGGTGGCGGGGGTGGTGGCCCCGGCCGGGGCGGCGATCGTGCCGCCGTCCTGACCGTTGTCCGGCCCGCAGGCGCTGAGCGCGCCCAGGCAGACGAGGGCTGCGGCGGTGGCGGTGACGACTCTGGTGGTGCGCAACTGACGGTTCCTCGGATGTCCGGTGGCATGGGTCGGGGTCGGGCGCGCGCCGGCCGCGGGCCGCTGGTGCGCGGCGCCGTCCGTCCGTCCTCGCCGCCCGGTCGACCCGTGGTCACGGGCGTGCGGCATGGCGGCTCCTCCCCCTGTGCTTGGGGCCGCCTGGCTCCTCGCCCCGCCCGCCGCCCCGGGATTGAGGGGTGGTCAGGGCCGATGCGCATCGACGGCGATCGAAAACCTATGTCAACGGACCGTCGGTCGCAAAGCCGGGTTCCGGGCCGGACGCCCGGATTCCCTTTTGTGGCCGATGGTGCTGATTGGGCCTGTGTGGTGGATGTGATCGGATGCGGCGGGGGCCGTGGACGGGGTTCGGGATGGCCCCCGGGGCGCGTGATCGCCCCCGCGCGGGCCCCGGCCGGGGACGCGTCCGGCCTGGTCAGGCGACCAGGCCGCCGATGCCGGAGCGGCCCGCCGGAACGCCGTCGAGGGTGACCACGGTCTGTCGGCCGACGGCCTCGCCGAACACGGCGGCGATCGCCCCGGCCGCCGCCGCGACCAGCCGGGCGGGCGCGTCCGGGAACTGCGGCAGGTGGTACGCCGCCTCCCGCATGCTCAGCGTGACCACGGGGGCGGCCTCGTCGGTCGGCACCCCGCCGATGCCCCGGCGGCGCTGCGGGACCCCGATCAGCTCGACCGCGACCAGGGGACGGAACTGCTCGCCGAAGACCGAGGTGACGGCGTCGGTGAGGCCGGCGATGAGCGTCGGCTCGACGGCGGGGGTGAGGGACTCCTCGCGGATGTGCAGGCTCAGGTGCGGCATGGTGGAGCTCCGTTCGGCTCGGTTCGTACCATGGGCTGACGGGTTCGCTTTGCACATAAAATAGCTTTGATTTCAAAGATAGTTGGGGAGAGGTGGGCGATGTCAACGCCCGAGGGAGAACCGCGGAACGCGGGAGCGGCGGGCGGGGAGGGGCTCGACGACGCCGTGCGGTCGATGCTGTTGCTGATGCCCCGGCTGGTCGGGCGGGCCAAACGGATCCCCGTCCCCGAAGCGCTGCGCGGCCTCGCGCTGGCGCCCCGGCACCTGTCCCTGCTGGCCTGCCTGCTGCTGGACGGGCCGATGGGCGTCAACGAGCTCGCCGCCCGGCTGGAGGTCGCCCCCACCACGGTCAGCCTGATGGTCGGGGACCTCAGCCGGCAGGGCGTCCTCGAACGGCGGGAGGACGAGGTCGACCGGCGGCGGCGCATCGCCGCGATCACCCCCGACCGGCTGCCCGCCATCGAGGCCTGGCTCGCCCCTGGGGCCGCCGCCTGGCGCACGGCCCTCGGACCGCTCGGCGCGGAGCAGCGGCGCCTGGTGGTGGACACGTTGCTGGCGTACGAGGCGGCGGTGGGGCGGGAGCGGGACTGACCGCGGGGGCGACGCGGAGCCGGTGGCCGGGGCGCGGGAAGCTGTCCGCGGGCGCCGGGGACGCCGAGCTGCCGGGCGAGCCGGGGAAGGGCCCGGGCGAAGCGGCCGGACACGCCCTGGAACCGGGGGTGGTGGGCGAGCGCGGTCTACGGACGAGCGGCCGGTCGGAGGCTGACGGTTCGCTGGAAGAGCGCGGTGAGGAGGAAGGGGACGCCGAACAGCGCCGAGTCGGGGTCCTGGGCGGCCATCGGGCGGATCTCCAGCGGGGTGAACCCGCGGAACAGCGAGCGGAGTTCGTCCGGCGAGTAGGCCAGGCCGCCCTCCAGCGCGCCGAGCCGGTAGAGCTCCTCGTCGGGCCGCTCGGACCCCGTCGCGCCGGCCGCGAAGGCGGTGACGGCGAAGTGCCCGCCCGGCGCCAGGACCCGGTCCAGCAGGGCCAGGTAGCTGACCCGGCGGTGCGGCGGGAGGTGGTGCAGGCAGCCGGAGTCGTAGACCAGGTCGTAGCGGGTGTGCGGGAGTTCGGCCTCGAAGATGCTCGCCCGGTGGAACCTCGGGCCGGTGCCGGTGCCGGTGCCGGTGCCCGTGCCCGTGCCCGTGTCGAGGCCGAGGCCCGCCTCGCGGGCGCGCTCCTCGGCCCAGGCGATGGCGGTGACGGAGAGGTCGACGGCGTCCACCTCGAAGCCGAGGGAGGCCAGGTGGATCGCGTTGCGGCCGTTGCCGCAGCCGAGGTCGAGCGCCCGGCCGGGGGCGAGCAGACCGCGGTCGAGGTAGTGGGCCAGGTTCTCGTCCGGCTTGGGAGCGAAGAACGGGCGCCCGGCGGACCGGTCCGCGTAGAACCGGTCCCAGAACGGTTCGGCCGGCGGGAAGAGGCCGTCGAGGAGGGTGAGGACGTCTTCGGTGGTGCGGATCGTACGGTTCATGCGGCCGAGCCTAGGCGGCTCGCCGGGCGGGCGCGCGGGGCGCAATAACCGCTGTACGGAGGCCTGTTGGGTCTGTCGAAGGCCAGGTCGGGACGAGGGTCCAGGTTCGGGGTCGACGGGCGGCGGCGCCCCCGCCGGGAGCCGGGAAAGGCCGTTTCCGCGGGGCGGGGAGAGGCGCTCGGGGGAGCGTTCCGGAAATTCCTCCGGGGACTTCCGGGTGAAGGGCCGAAGGGTGCGCGGAACCGGTCGAAACGGCGCGCCGGGGCCGGACCTGACGGCGATGAGAACCCGCTGGGACCGTGACGGCCCGCGCCGCCCGTGTGCTAGGTTCGCGCGCATTCGAACGGTCCGGTGTGCACGGGGGGAAGCATGGTGGCGGTGCCGATGAGTGCCCGGTGGCTGACCGGGCTGGGGATCGTGGCGTTCCTGCTGCCGATGCTCGCCATGGCGGCGAGTCGCAGGATGTCGGCGCCGGCGTTCTACCTGCCCGCGCTGTTGTGCGTCGCGGTCTGTGCCGTGCCGTCGTTCTTCCGCCGCCGGGACCGTTTCCGGATCGCCTGCGCGGCCGCCGGGATGACGGTGGCGGCGGTGTCGGCTCCGCCGGGGGTCCTCGGCCTCCTGTTCGCGGTGTTCGCGCCGGGCTGGGGCTGGCTGCTCTACCTCGCCTTCCTCGCCCTGCCGGTCACCGCGATCGCCGCACTGATCGCCGGCTTCCAGCGGGCCAAGGGCCGCGACAGCGGTCGGCGGGCGGTCGCGGTCGCCTGGGCGGCCACGGCGATCACGGTGACCGGCTGGGGGTACATCGGCGGCCTCGCGACGGCCTGAGCGCCGGACCCCGAGAGATCAATCGGATTGCCGCCCCACGGCCCGGTCGGATAGGAAACTCGCATGCTCAGGGGAAGCAAGGTCGGGCTCAGGGCCCGGCACGAGGAAGACATCCCGGTCCTGCGGACCGAACTCTTCGACGACGTGGCCACCTCCGCGCGGTCCGAGGGCGCCCCGTGGCGGCCGATCCCGCCCGGCTCGAAGGACCGCCGGCTCGTGGTGGACGACACCGTACCGACCCACGTGCCCTTCTCCGTCGTGGAGTTGGACGGCGGCGCGCTGGTCGGCACCGCGACGCTGTGGGGCATCGACACCCACCACCGGTCCGCGCACATCGGCCTCGGAATGCTGCCCTCCTGCCGCGGCAAGGGCTACGGCACCGACGTGGTCGCGGTGCTCTGCCACTACGGCTTCGTCGTGCGCGGCCTGCACCGGCTGCAGATCGAGACGCTGGCGGACAACGCCGGGATGCTGCGCTCCGCCGAGCGCAACGGCTTCGTCCGCGAGGGCGTGCTGCGCTCCGCGGTCTGGGTGATGGGCGAGTTCGTGGACCAGGTGGTGCTCGGGCTGCTGGACCGGGACTGGAAGCCGGACGGGAACCACCCCCGCCCGGAACGGCCCGGGACCGGCCGATGATCACCGTTCCGGCCGGCCGGGTCACCCTCTCCGACCGCCGCACCCAACGCAGTTGGACCGTCGACGTGGCCTCGTACCGGCTGGCGGCCTGCCCGGTGACCCGCGAGCAGTACGAGGGCGCGAGCGGCGACCACCGCCCCGCGCACAGCGTCTCCTGGCTCGACGCCGTCCGCCACTGCAACGAACTCTCCCGCCGCGAAGGCCTCGTACCCGCCTACGCGGTGGACGGCGAGGAGGTCTCCTGGGACCGCGCCGCCGACGGCTACCGGCTGCCCACCGAGGCCGAGTGGGAGCACGCCTGCCGCGCCGGCACGGACGGCCCGCGCTACGGCCCGCTGGACGAGATCGCCTGGCACCGCGGAAACTCGGGTGAGCGGCCGCACGAGGTGGGCGGGCTGCGCCCGAATGCCTACGGGCTGTACGACCTGCTCGGCAACGTCTGGGAGTGGTGCTGGGACCACTACGACCCCGAGGTGTACGGCAGTTACCGCGTGCTGCGCGGCGGCGGCTGGTTCGACGAGCACTGGAGCTGCCGCGCCTCCGTCCGCCGCCGCAGCCATCCGACCCTGCGGATCGACGACGTGGGATTCCGGCTCGCGCGCTCGATCGCCGGGTGAAGACGGGCGCGGTGAAGACGGGTGCGGTGAAGGCGGGCGCGGTGAAGGACGGGCCGGGTGCGGTGGAAGCCCTCCGGTGCGGTGAATCGCGGGCTCCCGGACATCCGTCCGGAATTTCTCGCGGAATCGAGGAACCGTCACGAACGGACCGGCGTTGGCGCCTGCATGAGTGACGAGAGATCCGATGAGCCGGTGTCCCTGCGCCCGATCGCCGAGGCCGACCTGGCCGTGATCGAGGAGATGGTGAACGACCCGGAAGCCCTGGGCGAGTTCCAGTGGTACGGCTGGCGGGACCCGCAGCGGTTCCGCCGCCAGTGGGTGGAGGGCGGGCTGCTGGACGACCGGCAGTGGATGCTGGCGGTCGTCGTCGGGGGCGGGTTCGGCGGCTTCGTCGCCGCCAGCCGCAGCGGGGTGCGGCCGTCCGCCCCGTACTGGAGCATCGGCGTGCAGCTGCGGCCCCAGGTGCGCGGGCGCGGGATCGGCACCCGGGCCCAACGGCTGCTGGTGGACTACCTGTTCGCGCACTCGCCGGTGATGCGGCTGGAGGCGGACACGGAGGCCGGCAACCTGGCCGAGCAGCGCGTCCTGGAGAAGCTCGGCTTCACCCGGGAGGGTGTGCAGCGCGCGGTGACCTTCCGTGGCGGCGAGTGGCGCGACGTCGTCCGGTACAGCCTGCTGCGCACCGACCCGCGGCCCTGACCGGCCCTGACCCGACCGCCGGCGGACCTGGACGCCGAACCACTCCTCGGCGAGGGCGTCCAGCGTCCGCGCCGAGGGCCTCAACTCCCGCAGGTGCCACGGCAGGTTGCCGTACACGTGGAGCAGGGTGCACGCCATCGGCAGGCGGGGCTCGACGCGGCGCCCGTGGGCGTCCGGCAGGTGTCCGAGCGGGTGCGGGTCGGTCCGGGTGGTGAACGCGGCGCCGTTGCGCGGCGTCGGTTCTCAGTCCCCGTCCCGGCGGCTGCCGCAGGCGTCGGCGTCCGTGGCGACCGGCTCCGGGGTGGACGGGTCGCGGGTGAGCAGGTAGCGGGCGCCGGGACCGGCCTCGCCCGCACGGTCGGCGGCGTTGTAGAGGGCGCAGCGCGACAGCGAGAGGCACCCGCAGCCGATGCAGCCGGAGAGTTTCTCCTTGAGTCGCCGCAGTTCGGCGATCTGTTCGTCGATCCGGCTCTGCCAGGACTCGGCCACCCGGTCCCACTCGGTGCGGCTGGGGGCCGGGCGGTCGGGGAGGCGGTCGAGGGCGACCTTCGCCTCGTCCAGCGAGAGGCCGACCCGCTGGGCGGCGCGGACGAAGGCGATCCGGCGCAGCGTGCCGCGGGTGTAGCGGCGCTGGCCGCCGGTGGTGCGGGTGGCGTGGATCAGGCCGAGGCTCTCGTAGTAGCGCAGCGCGGAGGGGGCGAGGCCGCTGCGCCGGGCGAGTTGGCCGATGGTGAGCAGGTCGCCGTGGTGCGGGCCGGGGGCGTGGCGGGCTTCGGGGCGGGCTTCGTGGCGGGCGGTCACGGGGACCCACTCTAGCCGTTTGACCTCAAGTCGGCTTTAAGTTGCACGATCGGGGGCATGACGACGAACCCGACGGCCGAGGCCGGGACCGGCACCCGTTTCGAGGACCTGCCCGCCCTGATGAGCCTGATGACCGGCGACGAGAAGCACGGCCCCGCCGCCACCTCCACCCTGGACGCGCTCTGGGTGCTCTACGACCGGGTGCTGCGGGTGGCCCCGGAGACCGCCGACGCGCAGGACCGCGACCGCTTCCTGCTCTCCAAGGGCCACGGCCCGATGGCGTACTACGCCGTGCTGGCGGCCAGGGGTTTCCTCGACCCGCAGGTGCTGCCGAGCTTCGGCGGCTACGACTCGCCGCTCGGCCACCACCCGGACCGCACGCTGGTCCCCGGCGTGGAGATCGCCTCCGGGTCGCTCGGCCACGGCCTGCCGCTGGCCGTCGGCACCGCGCTCGGGCTGCGGGCCCAGGGCCTGACCGACCCCGCGGTCTGGGTGCTGGTCGGCGACGCGGAGTTCGACGAGGGCTCCAACGCCGAGGCGGTGGCCTTCGCCGGGGCCTACGGGCTGGAGCGGCTGCACGTGGTGGTGATCGACAACTCCTCCGCCACCCACGGCTGGCAGGGCGGCATCGCCCAGCGGTTCGCGGCCGAGGGCTGGTCGACCGCGACGGTGGACGGCCGCGACCACGAGGCGCTGTACCGCGCCTACACCGCCGAGCACCCGGGCCGCCCGCACGTGGTGGTCGCCCGGGTCGAGCCCAAGAACTCCTGAGCACCCACGTACTCCTGAACACGCCGAGCACCGCCGACCTCCCGGCGACGAAAGGACCTTCACCGATGGACACCATGCGCGACCGCTTCGTGGCCGTGACCACCCGCCTGCTGGACGAGGACCCCCGGCTGGCCCTGGTGCTCGCCGACATCACCGCGGCAGCCTTCGCCCCGGCCCAGGAACTCCACCCCGACCGGGTGGTCAACGTGGGCATCCGCGAACAGCTGCTGGTGAGCGCGGCCGGCGGCCTGGCGCTCACCGGGATGCGCCCGATCGCCCACACCTTCGCCAGCTTCCTGATCGAGCGGCCCTTCGAACAGGTCAAGCTGGACCTCGTCCACCAGGGCGTCGGCGCCGTGCTGGTGAGCGCGGCGGGCTCGTACGACTGGCCGGCCGGCGGCCGCACCCACATGTCCCCGGGGGACGTCGCCCTGCTGGACACCCTGCCGGGCTGGACGGTCCACGTCCCCGGCCACCCGGACGAGGCCGAGCAACTGCTGCGCCACGCCTACGCGGACGGCGACCGCAACGTGTACGTCCGGCTGTCGGTGCAGCAGAACGCGGCCCCGCTGCCGGTCGAACCGGGCCGCTTCACCACCGTCCGGACGGGCTCGCGCGGCGCGGTGCTCGCCGTCGGGCCGATGCTGGACGCGGTGCTCGCGGCCACCGAGGGCCTGGACGTCTCCGTGCTGTACGCGGCGACGGTGCGCCCCTTCGACGCCGCCGGACTGCGGGCGGCGCTCGGCGACCGGGCCGATGTGGTGCTGGTCGAGCCGTACCTGGCGGGCACCTCCGCCGGTGAGGCGCACGCGGCGCTCGCCGACCGCCCGCACCGGGTGCTGGGCCTGGGCGTGCCGCGCGAGGAGCACCGGCACTACGGCTCGATCGAGGAGCACCTGGCCGCCTACGGCCTGGACGCCCCGTCGCTGCGGGAGCGGATCGGCACCTTCCTCTGGTAGGCGACTCCCACGGCGGGTTCCTGCCGGAGGAGGGTTCTCAGACGGCGACGATCGCCACCGCGTCCGCCGCCAGCCGCACCGCCGGCCCCTCCAGCGCCGCCGCCCCGAAGGCCGCCACCACCTCGCGCCCGGTCGCCCCCAGTGCCGGCGCGGCCTCGCCCGGCCCGAGGTTGACGGCGATCCGGTACGGCCCCCGGTGCACCACCAGCAGGCCCGCCGCCTCGTCGTGCGTCACCCGCACCGCGCCGAGGTCGGGGTCGGACAGTTCCGGGCGCTCGCGCCGCAGCCGGATCAACTGCCGGTACCAGGCGAGCAGTTCGGTGTGCGGGGCGCGCCGGAGCTCGGTCCAGTCGAGGACCGAGCGCAGTACGGTGGCGGGTTCCTGCGGGTCGGGGACGGCCTCGGCGGCCCAGCCGTGCTCGGCGAACTCCCGCCGCCGGCCTTGCCGGACGGCCTCGGCGAGGTCCGGGTCGGTGTGGTCGGTGAAGTACTGCCAGGGGGTGGCGGCTCCCCACTCCTCGCCCATGAAGAGCATCGGGGTGAACGGCGAGGTGAGCACCAGTGCCGCGCCGCAGGCGAGCCGGCCGGGGGAGAGGCTGGTGGAGACGCGGTCCCCGAGCGCCCGGTTGCCGACCTGGTCGTGGGTCTGGAGGTAGCCGAGCAGCCGGTGTCCGTCGCCGAGCGGGGCGAACGGGCGCCCGTGGGTGCGGCCGCGGAAGGAGGACCAGGTGCCGTCGTGGAAGAACCCCCGGGTGAGCGCCTTGGCGAGGGCGGCGAGCGGCGCGCGCGCGAAGTCCCGGTAGTAGCCCTGGGAATCGCCGGTGAGCGCGCAGTGCAGGGCGTGGTGGAAGTCGTCGCTCCACTGGGCGGTGAGGCCCTGCCCGCCGGCCTCGGGCGGGGCGGTGGTGGCCGGGGTGTTGCGGTCGGACTCGGCGACCAGGAACAGCGGCCGGTTGGTCGTGACAGCCAACTTCCGTACCTCACCGGAGAGTTCCTCCAGAAAGTGGACCGCCCTGTGGTCCACGAGGGCGTGCACGGCATCCAGCCGCAGCCCGTCGATCCGGTAGTCGCGCAGCCAGGCCAGCGCGCTGCCGATCAGGTAGGCGCGCACCTCGTCCGAGCCGGGCGCGTCCAGGTTGACCGCCGAGCCCCACGGGGTGTGGTGCCGGTCGGTGAAGTACGGGCCGTACGCGGGCAGGTGGTTGCCGGAGGGGCCGAGGTGGTTGTGGACGACGTCCAGCACCACCCCGAGGCCCCTGCGGTGGGCGGCGTCCACGAAGCGCTTGAGTCCGTCGGGGCCGCCGTAGGGCTCGTGGACGGCCCAGGGTGAGACCCCGTCGTAGCCCCAGCCGTGCTTGCCGGGGAACGGGCAGACCGGCATCAGCTCGACGAAGTCCACGCCCAACTCGACCAGGTGGTCCAGACGTTCGGCTGCGGCGTCGAAGGTGCCGCGGGCGGTGAAGGTGCCCACGTGCAGTTCGTACAGCACCGCGCCGGGCAGCGGCCGGCCGCGCCGGCCCTCCTGCGACCAGCGGAACGCGGCGTGGTCCACCGCGCGGCTCGGCCCGTCCGGCCCGTGCGGCTGCCGGGCCGAGCGCGGGTCGGGCAGCGGCGGGCCGTCGTCGAGCCGGAAGGCGTAGTCGCCCGCCGGGGCCTCGCCGGACCACCAGCCGTCCCGGTCCGGGCAGCGGGCCAACTCGTAGGCGAAACCGTTGACTTCGACCCGCACGCGGTCAGCCGCGTTGGGCGCCCACACCTCGTAGGCCGGCATCATCCCCTCCTCGTCAGCAGCGCCACCGGCAGGGCCGCCAGCAGCTCGGACACCGGCACCGCGCCCGCCGGGAAGCCCCGCCCGGTCAACTCGTCCGTCCACGGCCCGCCCGCCGGCAGCTCCAGCACGGTGTCGCGCCAGCCGCCCGCCCGCTCCAGCCCGTACGGCAGCCGGGTGACGGCGGTGACCACGTCCTCGCCCCGGGCGAAGGCCAGCAGGTGGTCACCGGAGAGGTCCACGGCGTGCAGCGGCCGGTACGGGCCGAGCGGGCGGGCGCGGCGCAGGTGCAGCGCGGTGGCGGTGAGGTGCAGCTTCTCCCGGGCGAGGTCGCCGGGGCGCGGCGCGGCCGCGTCGGTCAGCCGCACGGCGAGCGCCCCGAAGTCCACCACGCCCCGGTTGTCCGGGTCCACCAGGGTGTACAGCGGCTCCTCGCTGCCCTGGTAGAGGTCCGGCACGCCCGGCACGGTGAGGTGCAGCAGCGCGGCGGCGAGGGTGTTGGCGCGGGCGTACGGGGCGAGGGCGTGCACGGCGCCCTCGATCCTGGGGAGCAGCCCGGGGTTGCCGTGGACGGAGCGGGCGCGCTGCTCCAGGGCCCGCTCGTAGCCGGGGTCGGGGTTGGTCCAGGAGGTGCGCAGCTTGGCCTCCCGGGCGGCCTTGAGCAGGGCGGCGACCAGCCGGTCCGGGTCGATCGGCCAGGCGGCGACCAGGGTGTGCCAGAGCAGCCAGTCGGCGTCCCGGTCGAAGCCGGGGCCCGCGGCGGTGGACCACGCGGCGGCCTCGGCGGCCCAGGCGTCCGGCCGCTCGGCGAGCACGGCGAGGCGGGCCCGGGCGTCGGCGCTGCGCTTGGTGTCGTGGGTGGAGAGCACCGTCATGCTGTGCGGCCAGGTGCGCTCCAGGTAGCGGCACCAGTCGTGGAACTCCGCCGGGCGCAGCCCGGGCCGGGCGGGCTCGCCGCCGACCTCGTTGAGGCCCGGCAGGGCGTTCCAGCGGTAGAAGGCGGTGTCCTCGACGCCCTTGGCGGCCACCGCGGCGGCGGTCTGGGCGAAGCGCGCGCAGAACTCGTCCTTGTCGGCGCCGCGGCCCAGCTCGCCGAGCGCGAGCGCGGCCACCAGCCGGTCGGTCGGGTCGGCGGAGCCGTCCAGGGCCGCCCGCAGCTGTTCCACCGACGCCGTCGACGGCGCCTCGCCGGGCCGGGCGTACGGCCGGTACGCCGGGTAGCCGGTGAGCAGCCGGCCGAGTGCCGCGCGCAGCTGCCCGGGCGCGTGGTCGGCGTGCGCGGGCTCGGCCGCGCCGATCCGCAGCGCGATCCGCACCAGCCGCTCGACCTCGGCGGCGAGCTCGCCGTCCGGCCCGGCCATGTCGGCGCGCCCGCGCCGGGCCTCGGCGATCGCGGGGTGCGGGTCGACACAGAGGTCCCGGACCGGCCCGCCGTGCAGGAAGGACTCGTACGCCCCGGCGAGGCGGCAGGCACCCGCGTGGTCGGTGAGCACGCCGTCGATCCGGCGCAGCGCGTCGTAGCCGGTGGTGCCGGCCACCGGCCAGTCCGCGGGGAGCCGCTCCTCGCCGGTGAGGATCTTCTCGACCACGACGTACGCCCCGCCGGTGGCCGCAGCCAGGCGCTCCAGGTAGCCGCGCGGGTCGGCGAGCCCGTCCGGGTGGTCGATCCGGAAGCCGTCCAGGACGCCGTCGGCGTGCAGCCGCAGGAGGACGGCGTGGGTGGCGGCGAACACCTCCGGGTCCTCGGCGCGCAGTGCGATCAGCTCGTTGACGGTGAAGAAGCGCCGGTAGTTGAGCTCGGTGCGGGCCAGCCGCCACCAGGCCAGCCGGTACCACTGGCGGGCGAGCAGCTCCGGCAGCGGCAGCTCCTCGGTGCCGGGGCGCAGCGGCAGCTCGTGCCGGTGGTAGCGCAGCACCCCGGCGTCCACGGTGAGCTGGTCCAGCACCGCGCCGAGCCGGTCGCCGAGCAGCGGCAGCAGCACCCGACCGCGCCCGGGGGCGTCGACGGGGCCCGCCTGGGCCGTCCAGTCGATGTCGAACCAGCGCGCGTACGGCGAGTCGGGCCCGTCGCGCAGCACCTGCCACAGCGGCCGGTTGAGCCGCTCGGGGGCGGGCACGGCCATGTGGTTGGGCACCACGTCGGCGATCAGTCGCAGGCCGTGGCGGTGCGCGGCGGCGGCCAGCTCGCGCAGCGCCGGCTCCCCGCCGAGCTGCTCGCTGATCCGGGTGTGGTCGACGGTGTCGTACCCGTGGGTGGAGCCGGGGACGGCCTCCAGCAGCGGGGAGAGGTGCAGGTGGGAGACACCGAGGGCGGCCAGGTAGGGGACGGCGGCGCCGGCGTCGCGGAGGGTGAAGCCGGGCTGGAGCTGGAGGCGGTACGACGACGAGGGGACGGCGGCGGCCGGGCGGGGCTGCGCGGGCTCGGCGGCGGGGGTCATAGCTCCATAGGTACCCGGGGGAGGGCGCCGCCAAGACCCGCTGCTGACCCGAACAGGTGACCTGTCCGACCGTCCGAAGGGCCGCGCCACCCCCGGGGAGCGGCCGGGCACCGCCTTCGAGGACCCGCTTCGAGGACCGCCTTCGGGCACCGCCCGCGCGCGCCGGCTACGCGGGCCGTTGCAGCACCATCAGCGAGCGGTCGGTCAGCCACAGGCTGTCCCCGGCCTTGACCCGCGCGCCGGTGCCCGGGGCGGGCAGCCGTGGCCGGGCGGTGTCGACCACGACCTGCCACTCCTGCCCGTGGTCGGCGGGCACGGTGAACTCCAGCGGCTCGAAGTGGGCGTTGAACATCAGCAGGAAGGAGTCGTCGACGATCCGCCCGCCGCGCCGGTCCGGCTCGGAGATCGCGTAGCCGTTGAGGAAGACGGTCAGCGACTTGGCGTGGCTGGCGCCCCAGTTGCGCTTGGTCATCTCCTCCCCGGTCGGGGTGAACCAGGCGATGTCGGTGAGGTCGTCGAAGCCGCCGGAGGCGGACACCGGCCGGCCGTGGAAGAACCGCCGCCGCCGGAACACCGGGTGGTCGCGGCGCAGCCAGATCATCCCCTGGGTGAACTCCAGCAGCCGCGCCTGCGGCCCGTCGCCCTCGGGCCAGTGCACCCAGGTGAGCTCGTTGTCCTGGCAGTAGGCGTTGTTGTTGCCCAGCTGGGTGCGGCCGAGCTCGTCGCCGTGCGAGAGCATCGGCACGCCCTGGGAGAGCATCAGGGTGGCGATGAAGTTCCGCTGCTGGCGCTCCCGCAGCTCCTCGACGGCCGGGTCGGCGCCGGGGCCCTCGACGCCGCAGTTCCAGGAGCGGTTGAAGGACTCGCCGTCCCGGTTGTCCTCGCCGTTGGCCTGGTTGTGCTTCTCGTTGTACGAGACCAGGTCGCGCAGGGTGAAACCGTCGTGGCAGGTCACGAAGTTGATCGAGGCGATCGGGCGGCGGCCGTCGTCCTGGTACAGGTCGGAGGAGCCGGTGAGCCGGGAGCCGAACTCGGCGAGGGTGGCGTTCTCGCCGCGCCACAGGTCCCGCACGGTGTCCCGGTACATGCCGTTCCACTCCGTCCACAGCGGCGGGAAGTTGCCCACCTGGTAGCCGCCCTCGCCGAGGTCCCAGGGCTCGGCGATCAGCTTGGCCTGGGACACCACCGGGTCCTGCTGGACCAGGTCGAAGAAGGAGGACAGCCGGTCCACCTCGTGGAACTGCCGGGCGAGGGTGGCGGCGAGGTCGAAGCGGAAGCCGTCCACGTGCATCTCGGTCACCCAGTAGCGCAGCGAGTCCATGATCAGCTGGAGCACGTGCGGGCTGCGCATCAGCAGGCTGTTGCCGGTGCCGGTGGTGTCCTCGTAGAAGCGCTGGTCCCGGGCGAGGCGGTAGTAGGAGACGTTGTCCAGGCCGCGCAGCGACAGCGTCGGCCCCAGGTGGTTGCCCTCGGCGGTGTGGTTGTAGACGACGTCCAGGATCACCTCGATCCCGGCCGCGTGCAGCGCCTTGACCATGGACTTGAACTCCTGCACCTGCTGGCCGCGGTCGCCGGTGGAGGAGTAGGAGGAGTGCGGGGCGAAGAAGCCGACGGTGTTGTAGCCCCAGTAGTTGGCCAGGCCGAGGTCCCGCAGCCGGTGGTCACGGACGAACTGGTGCACCGGCATCAGCTCGATCGCGGTGACGCCGAGCTTGGCCAGGTGCTCGATCACCGCCGGGTGGGCCAGGCCCGCGTACGTCCCGCGGATCTCCTCGGGGATGCCCGGGTGCAGCCGGGTGAGGCCCTTGACGTGGGCCTCGTAGATGACGGTGCGGTGGTAGTCGGTGCGCGGCGGGCGGTCGGTGCCCCAGTCGAAGTACGGGTTGATGACCACCGAGTGCATCGTGTGCGGGGCGGAGTCCAGGTCGTTGCGGCGCTCGGGGGCGCCGAAGTGGTAGCCGTAGACCGACTCGTCCCAGTCGACGTGCCCGCTCATCGCCTTGGCGTACGGGTCCAGGAGCAGCTTGGCGCTGTTGTGCCGCTGGCCCAGGCCCGGGTTGTACGGACCGTGCACGCGGAAGCCGTAGCGCTGGCCGGGCTGGACGCCCGGGAGGTAGGCGTGCCGCACGAAGGCGTCCGTCTCGCGCAGTTCGACGGCCGTCTCGGAGCCGTCCTCGGCGATCAGGCACAGCTCGATCCGGTCGGCGCTCTCGGAGAACACCGCGAAGTTGGTGCCGGCCCCGTCGTAGGTGGCGCCGAGCGGGTAGGGCGTACCGGGCCAGACCTGCATGACTCCTCAACTTCCTTCCTGGCGACGGAAACTGGCACGTGATCCGAGGGTGATCCGGATCGCCTGCCCGGACCGGACGCTCTCTTCCCGGCCGGGCGGCCGGGCATGTGCGCGACCGGGCGCCGTGACGCACGGCACAGCGGCCGCGACGGGCGGCACAGCGCATACTCCCCGAGCCCGTCCCCGGCGGCCGGGACATCCGGCCCGGGTTGGGCCGAACGAGCGTCCACCGGGCATTCGTGTGAAGAGTGCGACCGGTGGTGCGGGGGAGCCCCCGGGCATCCGGCTGCGAACGGCTCGCGACGGGCAGTACCCTTGATCGTCCGGCCGCGTGGGCGGGCCTCCAGGAAGTCACAGGGAGTCAGCGGCCCCCGCGCCCGCGGGGGTCGGCCGCAGCAGACCAGACGAGGTGGCGCATGGTGTTCCCCGCCGACGGCCCCGGCCGGGGCGCGGCCCGCAGCGAGGCGCCCACGGTCGTCATGCGCCCCACCCTGACCGGCCGGGCCCTGGTGCCCGCCCAGGGCGGCCCGGTCGAGGTGCCCGCCCTGGCCTGGTCGGCCGGCGAATGGGAGGACGCCTACCAGCGGGTCCGGCTGTCCGGCCGCGCCTACGTCTGGCTCAACCTCGTCGAACAGCGGCTGCGCGCCCTGGTCGACGAGGTGCTGCACCCGATCTACGCCCCCGCCCACGGCGAGGACTGGGTCACCGCCGCCGCCGGACCGGCCGGCGAGGAATGGGCGCACCGGGCCGGAGCCGTCCGCGAGGTCAGCCGCCGCAAGGGCTACCTCCTCGACCCGGCCGACGACGACCCGCTGGTCTTCCTCACCCTGCCCCAGCTGCGCGAACTGATGGTGCAGCACTGGCCCTGCTTCGAGCCGTACCTGGCCGACCGGCGCGAGATCGAACTGGCGCTGGACGAGCTGGAGGTGGCCCGGCACGTGGTCTCCCGCAACCGGGTGCTCACCCAGACCGTGCTCGCCCAGACCGAACGGGCCGCCGCCCGGCTGCTGGCCGTGCTGGACGGCGGCGCCGGCGGGGTGCCCGCCGACGTGGTCGAGTCCCTGGTGGCCGGCCGGTACGCCGACGTCGTCGCCGTGCACGCCGACCGGGTCCGGCTCCAGCGCGACCTGCCCGTCGAGGACCTGCTGGACGGCGCCCGGCGCCTGGACGCGCTCGGCATCGGCCTCGGCATGCTCTGCCAGAACTACACCGGCAAGCGCCTGGTGCGCCTGGCCGGCGAGGGCTGCCGGGTACGGCTGCTCTTCCTCAACCCGGCGAGCAGCGCGGTGCGCCGCCGCGAACGCGAACTCGGCCTCGGGCGCAGCGAGTTGTCCCGCTCCATCGAGATGAACATCATGCACGTGCGGAGGGTGCGGGCCCGGCTGCGGGACCAGGGCGGCTTCGAGATCCGGGTCTTCGACGAGACCCCGCGCTTCACCGCCTACCTCGTCGAGGGCCCCCGCACCGCCGGCCAGGCCGGCGGCCGACGGCAGGGCCGCGACCTCGGCGTCGTCCAGCCCTACCTGCGCCGCGCCCGCGGCATGGAGTCCCCGGCCCTGGTGCTGCGCGGCGGCGCCGGCCAGCAGCCCGGCGGCACCGAACCCGGACTGCTGGAGGTCTACCGCGAGGAGTTCGAGGGCGTCTGGGCCGACTCCCGGCCCGTCTCCTGAGCCGCGCGCCCTCGAAAAGGCGCTGGTCGGGGCGGTCGCGCCGCTGCCAGACTGCGGCCGTGAACAGCGAACCAGACTGGAGCCTGCGCCCCGCCACACCCGAGGACCTCGAACCCGTCGCCGAACTGCGGGCCCGGGTCATGCGCGCCGACCTCGAACGCCTCGGCCGCTACGACGAGCACCGGGTCCGCCAACGGCTGCGCGACGGCTTCTCGCCCGAACACACCTCGATCGTCCTGGTCGGACAGACCTTCCTCGGCCGCCACTTCGCCGGCTCCGTCACCGTCCGCCCCGCCGAACGGGGCGGCCGCCTGTTGGAGCACTTCTACCTCCACCCGAGCCACCAGGGCCGGGGCCTCGGCACGGCCGTCCTGCGACACGTGCTCGCCGAGGCCGACGCGGCGGGCGAACCCGTCCGCCTGAACGTCCTGCAGGGCAGCGCCGCCCGCCGCCTCTACGAGCGGCACGGCTTCCGGCTCGAACACGAGGACCCGGTCGACGCCTTCCTGTACCGCCCGGTGCCGACGCCGTGCACCGACCCGGCCGCCGAACGGCTGCGGGACACCGCCCTGCTGTGGAGCGCCGGGGAACTCACCGCCCGCGAGGTCGTCGACGCCGCCTGCGCCGCACTCGTCGCCGGATCCGGCGACGAGGCGCTCCTCGCCCTCGCCTCCTGCCCGGACGCCGAGGCCTCCGACCGCGTGCCCGACCTGCTGCCGCCCGCCCTCGCCGAGTTCGGGCTGCTCCACCACCCGCCCGGCGGCATGCTCGCCAAACAGACCGTCCTGCGCGCGCTCGCCACCCGGCTGCTCGACGGCCACTACGGACCCCAGGACCTCACCCGCCGCGTCCACGAACGCTTCGGACACGACCACGGCCCGGCCGAACGACTCGCCGAACTCGACGACGAGTACGACACCCTCGAGTACGGCACCCGCACCCGGGATCAGGTGGACGCCGAAGTCCTCGCCGAAGCCCGGCGCCTGGCCTCGTAGCGACCCGGCCCGGGCTCCCCGTGGGTCGGGCTGTCGGTGGGGCGGGTGATGATAGGGGCTGTTTCGAGAGGCAGGACGGAAGGACACACCTGATGAGCTGGTGGCAGCAGCCACTGGTCGGCTTCGACCTGGAGACCACGGGCACCGACCCGGCCGTGGACCGCATCGTCACGGCCGCGCTCGTGGACACCGTCGGGGCCGCCCTGGTGGGCGCCGCGCACTGGCTGCTCGACCCCGGGGTGCCGATACCCGCCGAGGCGGAGGCGATCCACGGGATCGGGGACGAGGTGGCGCGGAGCAAGGGCAGACCGGCGAAGGAGGCGGTGGAGGAGATAGCCGCCGCGCTGTGCGAGCGGATCGCCGACGGGCGGCCGGTGGTGGCGTTCAACGCGCCGTTCGACCTGTCGCTGCTCGACGCCGAGCTGCGCCGGCACGGGCTGGCGACGCTCGCCGAGCGCCTGGGCCGCCCCGTCGGGCCGGTGCTGGACGCGCTGGTGATCGACCGCGCCGTGGACAAGTACCGCAAGGGCTCGCGCACCCTGCAGCGGGTCTGCGAGCTGTACGGGGTGGAGCTGACGGACGCCCACGAGGCGGGCAGCGACGCGCTGGCCGCCGTCCGGGTCGCCGTCGCGCTGGCCGGCCGCTACCCGAACGAGGTCGGCGCGCTGGACCCGGCCGAGCTGCACCGGAGGCAGATCGACTGGTACCGGCAGTGGGCCGAGGGCCTCCAGGCCTGGCTGCGCCGCGGCAAGGACCCGCAGGCGGTGGTCGACCCGCGCTGGCCCGCCCGGTGACGGACGTCCGCGCGGTACGCCCCGCCCGCCCCGCGGACCTGCCCGGCTTCCTCGCGCTCGCCGCCGAGGTCGAGCACCGGTCCGGCCCGATGGTCGCCGAGCCGGGCTTCCACCGCGCCGGGCCCGGGCCCCGGGCCCGCCTGCGGCGTCAGACCCCCTCGGGCGGGGCCACGATGGCGGCCTCGGCGGTGTCCGGCGCCAGCGGGTCGTAGCGGACGGTCATCAACTGCCCGACCCGGGGCGCGAGGTAGGCCTGGACACGGACCACGCAGACCAGGCTGCGGGCGACGCCGTCGGGGGCCGCGTAGCCGACGGTGAGCCGGAACTGCGGCTGGGCGAAGCCCGTCGGCTCACCGGGCTGGACGGCGGTGACGGTGCCGGTGGTGCTCACCCCGTGCGCGGCGAGCCGGTCGGCGGTCGTCCGGGCGGCCCGGTACGTGCGGTACTGCGCCCGGAGCCGGGACTCGGACAGGGTGACCAGGATCAGGGTGAGTGCCGCCAGGAGCCCGACGGCGGGCAGCGCGGCCCGGTACGGCCCGCCGGGCCCATAGACCGCGCCGAGCGCCCCGGCCAGGATGGCGAGGAGCAGGACCCCGCCGGCGGGCAGCCGGTTCGGGGCGCCGGCGCCGGGGGAGCGGCCCACCATCGCCGCGCCCACCATGCCCGTCAGCCAGCACAGCGCGGCGCCGGCCCAGTACGCCTGGGTGTAGGGCGAGCCGAGGCAGAGCCGTGAGCAGGTCTCCGGGTCGCGGTAGGCGACCACCCCGGCCGCGAACAGCCGGCCGGCCATCGCGCACAGCGCCAGCAGGAGCAGCGCCGCGAGCGCCCGTCCGAAGCCCAGGCGCCGTTCGAGGTAAGGGAGTCGGGAGCTCGACGGAGCGCCGGCAGTCATGCCGGGAGGCTAGTGCGGCGGCCGGGGCGGGCGGTGTGGGGGCCGCCGTCCGGCCGGTGAACGAGGGGGAAACATCCCGCGGTGGCGGGCCCCGGCGGCCCTACGCGGCCGGGAAGTCGAAGGTGTAGCCCTGGGCGACCAGCCAGGGCAGCAGCTGCTTGAGCGCGGCCACGGTCTGGCCGCGGTCGCCGCCCCCGTCGTGCATCAGGATGACGCCGCCGGGCTTGAGCTGCTTCTGCACGGCCGAGACGATCGCCGGCGTCCCCGGCCGCGCCCAGTCGCGCGGGTCGACGGACCAGCCGAGCGAGGACATCCCCAGGCTCGCGGTGATCTGCTCGTTGTCGGCGTTGAAGCCGCCGCCCGGGGCGCGGAACCAGCCGACCTCGGTGCCGGGGCCGCCCGCCTGGACGATCATGTCCCGGGCGGCGGTGATCTCGTGCACGGCCTTGTCGTGCGGGAGCTTCGCGAACGGCTGCGGGTGGTGGACGCTGTGGTCGCAGAGCCGGTGCCCGGCGGCCAGGACGCGCTTGACCATGGCCGGGTTGGCGGCGGCGTTCTGGCCGATCTCGCAGAAGGTGGCCTTGGCGTGGTACTGGGCCAGCAGGTCCAGGATCTGGCCGGTGGCCGGGCCGGGGCCGTCGTCGAAGGTGAGCGCCACGGTGCGGCCGCCGGAGGCGGTGGAGCCGATCACGGTGCCCGCCCCGGTGTGCGGGGGCGGCGCGGCGGGCGAGGACGGGTCGGCGGCCGGTGCGGTCGGGGTAGCGGCCGGCGCGGCGGGCGCGGTGGACACCGGGGAGCCCGTGGCCGCGGGCGGGTTCGGCTTCGCCGGCGCCGACGGGGCGGCGGCGGGCGCGGAGGGGGCCGCGGGGGAGACCGGCGGCGCGGCGTCCGAGCCGGGTGCCGGCGCGATGGTGGTCGCCGCCGTCCCGCTCGGCCGGGCGGCGTCCGGGGACGGTGTCCCGGCCGCGGCCGCGCTCGGCGCCGCCTGGGGCGTCCTGCCGGCCGTCCCGCACGCGGCCAGCCCCAGGGCGGCGGCCACCACCACACAGCCCGCCAGCAGCCGGCGCCGGGAGCGGGACGGTCGGGTCGGGGCGAAGGGGCGGCGGCGGGCGGTCCGGTGCATGGCGGCGGCTCCTGAGGTGCGAGTACGGTGCCGATCTCTCGGGTCAGGACGACTGTCCGATAGGACGCCGATCGTACGTTCCTCGGTTGCTGACCGGACCGAACCGCCGTAAGAGTCTTCTCACACCCGCCCCGCTGGCAGAGCCGCCCCGCCACGGGTAACGGGAGGGCCGTCAGAACGGGTACCAGCGCACCTCCGTGGCCCCGTCCCGCAGCGAGTCCACCCGGCGCCGGAACTCCTTCAGCGCGGCCGGGTTGCTGGCCGCCTGCTGCGCCACCCAGGAGGCGCTGGCGGTCTCCCGGGCGCCGCGCAGCACCGTGAAGCCGGGCCACTCGCGCACGTCCCACCCGTACGCCTCGGTGAACGCCCGGTACTCCTCGGCGGGCACGCCGTACCGGTCCTGGCTGAGCGCGAGGACCACCAGGTCGTGCTCGCGCAGGTCGTTCGCCATGAACTCCAGGTCGAGCAGCACCGGGCCTTCGGGGCCGATGTGGACGTTGCGCGGCAGCGCGTCGCCGTGGATCACCCCGGGGTGCAGCTGCGGGACGAGGTCCGGCAGGGCGGCCTCGAAGGCGTCCCGGCGGTGGCGCAGGAAGGCGACGTCCGCCGGGTCGACGTGGCCCTCGGCGGAGGCCAGCCAGCGTTCGACCGGGGCCAGCAGGTCGCGCCGGCCGAGCGTGAAGGGCGGCAGCGGCAGCCGGTGCAGGACGCACAGCAGCGGGGCGAGGTCGACCGGGCGGGCGGGCCGGACGGCGGGCGCGAGCCGGTGCCAGAAGGTGACCGGGTGGCCGTCGGCGAGCTGCGGCTCGGGTGCCACCGCGTCGTACGGGCGGACCACCGGCACGTCCTGCCCGGCCAGCCAGTGGGCGAGGGCCAGCTCGCGGTGCGCCCGGTCGTACAGCTCGGGACCGCGGCCGACCTTGGCGACCACGGCCGGGACGCCGAGGTCGAAGACGGCGTTCTCGCCGAGGGCGAGCAGCGTGGCCCCGTCGGGGGCGGCCAGTCCGGCCGACTCGCAGGCCTGGGCGAGCAGCAGCCGGGCGCGGCCCTCGTCGAAGGGGATCATGACTGGTTCCGTTCCGCCGACGTTCGTCCGGAGGATCCCGGACGGTGATCATCATGACGCACGGACGCCGGGCCCCGCGCGTTGCGGGACCCGGCGTCGGGGCGTTCCGGCGGGGGGCTCAGACCCCGGCCCGGCGGTGGCGCGCCCCCTCCGTCGCCGCGGCGGCCGGCCGGGCGGGCGGCGCGGCCCCGTCGGCGCCGAGCGGCGGGACGGACTCGCCGTGCGAGAGGTCCGGCAGCCAGTGCAGCCAGCGCGGCAGGTACCAGTTGCGCTCGCCCAGCAGCGTCATCACCGAGGGCAGCAGCACCGCGCGGATCACCGTGGCGTCGATCAGCACCGCGACCGCCAGGCCCACGCCCATCTGCTTCATCACCTGCATGGACAGTGAGCCGAAGACCGAGAACACCCCCACCATGATCACCGCGGCGCTGGTGACCACCCCGGCCGTGGAGCGGATGCCGTGGGCGACGGCGGCCCGGGTCGGCAGGCCGCGGTCACGGCCCTCCTTGATCCGGGAGACCACGAACACGTGGTAGTCCATCGAGAGCCCGAAGAGGATCACGAAGAGGAACAGCGGCACCCAGGACTCCACCGCGCCGACCCCGGCGGTGCCCAGCAGCGAAGCGCCCATGCCGTGCTGGAAGACCAGCGTCAGCACCCCGTACGCGGCGCCCACCGAGAGCAGGTTGAGCACCACGGCGGTGGCCGCGACGACCGGGGAGCGGAACGAGGTGAGCATCAGCAGGAAGGCGAAGGCGACGACGAAGCCGAAGACCAGCGGCATCGAGCCGGTCATCTTCCGGTTGAAGTCGTACGAGGCGGCGGTCTGGCCGGTGACCGGCGCCTCGCTGCCGGGCACCTTGAGCACGGTGGCGGGCAGCAGGTCCTCGCGCAGGCTCTTCAGGGCGTCGTTGCTGGTGGCGTCGTTGCCGCTGCCGTTGAGCGGGATGTTGACGACGGCCACGTTCCGGTCGGCGTGCACGGCGACCTCCACCGGGCCGTGCATCCGCCCGCCGGCCAGCGCCCTGGCCTGGAGCTCGGCGATCGCGGCGGTCATCGCGGGGGAGTCGATGTCGGCGGCCCTGATCACCACGGTGGCGGGGGCGGGGCTGCCGGGGAAGGCGGCCTCGATCTTCTGCGAGGCGGCGACCAGGGCGTTGCCCCTGGGCAACTGCTGCTGGAAGGTCAGCTTGGCGGTGTGCATGGTGAGCAGCGGTGCGGCCAGGGCCAGCAGGAAGGCGCAGGCGAGCACGGTGGCGGCCAGCGGGCGGCGCAGCACCGGGGTCAGCACCGCGTTCCAGAACCGTCCGCCGTCCTGTCCGGTGTCCGGGCGGCGCAGCTTGGCGAGAAACGGGACCCGGCCCTTCTCGACCCGGTCGCCGAGCAGCGACAGCAGCGCGGGCAGCACGGTGAGCGAGCCGAGTACGGCGGTGATCACGACCACGATGGTGGCGAAGGCCATCGCCTTGAAGGTGGAGATCCCGGTGAGGAACATGCCGGCCATGGCGACGACCACGGTGATGCCGGAGACCAGCACCGCCCGGCCGCTGGTGGCGGCGGCCACGGCCAGCGCGGTGGCGGCGTCGCGCCCGGCGGCCCGCTCCTCGCGTTCGCGGCGCAGGTAGAACAGGCAGTAGTCGACGCCGACGGCGAGGCCGACCAGCAGCATCACCGAGCTGGCGTCGCCGCTGGTGTGCAGGAACCCGCTGCCGAGCGCGACCAGCCCGGCGGCGGCGACGAAGGCGGTGAGCGCCAGCACCACCGGCAGCACGGCGGCGACCAGCGCGCCGAAGGCGACCAGCAGGATGCCGAGGGCGAGCGGCACGGCCGTCCACTCGGCGCGGGCGAAGTCGTTCGTGAGCTGGTCCTGCACCCACTTGCCGGAGCTGGCGTCGCCGAGCTGGACCACGGTCAGGTCGGGGTTCCGCTTCTGCACGCCGGCCACCGCGTCCAGTACCGGCTGGACGTGGTCCACGGCCTCGGTGGCGTCACCCTTGAGGGTCAGCGTCACCAGCGCGGAGTGGCCGTCCGCGGAGACCGCCTTGGTGTCGTACGGCGAGTGGACCTCGGCGGCCTCGCCGGTGCCGTTGACGGCGGCGACCACCTGGGCGACGGCGGCGCGGAACTCCGGGTCGTCGGCGCTGCGGGTGGCGCTCTGGACCAGCACGGTCTCGCCGGCCGGGCTCTTCAGACCGGCCTCGTCGAGGATCCGCGCGGCCCGGGAGACCTGCCCGGGGACCTGCTCGGCTTCGGTGATCCTGGTGCTGCCGTGCAGGCCGCCGAGGACGGCGGTCAGGACGACGAACAGCAGCCAGCCGAACACGGCCGTCCTGCGGTGCCGGGCGCTCCAGGCGCCCATCGCCGCCGCCAGGCCGAGTCTGGGCTTCACGGGCTTCACGGTGGTTCTTCCCCCCTGGGAGATTCGGCGGTCGTCGCCGGACGGGAGCGGCGGCGGCCCCGGGTCCCGGGAGCCGCCGATCGCGGTGCGCCGACTGCGGTCCGGCGTCCCGATCGACAGTAGGGAAGCGGGGGTTGGCGGTTAATCCGGCTGGCGGGTGGCCTCTTCCTGGTGCTCTCCTCGGGGCCCGGGTGGGGTTTTCCCTACCCCCCGACCCCGAGATCTCCTCCTGGGGGGTAGGGGATCCACCTCCACCCTGAGGGGGAGAAGTCTCCACCCGCAGTACGAGGTCAACGGGCCCGCGCCCGGGAGAAACTGGGCCGGGGCCGCTTCGTGGCGGCCCGACGGGGGTTGAAACACGCGGGGGCTCCTTGCCGGGCGGCAAGCAAGTGCTCGTAGGATGATGCCCCAGATTCACTTACCTGCCGACCGGCAAGTGAGCGCCCGCGGGCGCTCCCGAGCCGGCCTTGCCGTCGCCCCGAAACCCGTCCCCCGAGGGCTGCGGTGAACCATGCCCAGGAGGCATCACGAGCATGTTCCACCGACTAGGACAATTCGTCGTTCGCCGTGCGTGGTGGGTGATCGCCGCATGGGTCGTCGCGATGCTCGCCATCGTCATGACGGCGCCGAAGGTCACCTCGCAGACGGACGAGTCCGCGTTCCTGCCCAAGCACTACGAGTCCATCCAGGCGGCGCAGCTCCAAGGAGAGGCCTTCCCGTCGAGCTTCACCCCGGCCGCGCTGCTGCTCTTCGAGCGCAACGACGGCCAGGCGCTGAACGGCGCCGACCAGGCCACGATGGACAAGGTCGTCAAGGGCCTCACCGACGCGCACATCCCCGCCGTCGAGACGGTCGTGCCCGTCGACCCCAAGACCTCGATGTCCAAGGACGGCAAGTACGCGCTGTCCATGGTCGCCATCGACAAGACCAAGATGCAGAGCGAGGAGTACACCGAAGCCGCGAAGAAGCTGCGCAGCGAGGGCACCAAGCTCGCCGACGGCTCCGGCCTGAAGTTCCAGGTCGGCGGCGGGGCCGCGAGCGCCCTGGACCAGCAGGACGCCTCCGGCGCCACCGACGCCATCGTCATGTTCGGCAGCCTGCTGCTGGTCATCCTGATCGTCGGCATCATCTTCCGCAGCATCCTGGCCGGCATCCTGCCGGTCATACTCTCGTTGGCCATCGCGATGCCGGTGGCCAACGGCCTGATCGCCGACGCGATCAAGATGTTCGACCTCAAGTCCTCCCCGATGACCTCGGCGATCCTGATCATCGTGGTCCTCGGCGTCGGCACCGACTACTTCCTCTTCCTGGCGTTCCGCTACCGCGAGCGGCTGCGCCTGGGCGAGGACCGCAAGACGGCCGTCGCCAACGCCGTCGGCCGGGTCGGCGAGGCGATCGCCTCCGCCGCCGGTGCCGTCGCCGTCGCCTTCGCCGTCCTGGTCCTCTCCAGCCTGGGCATGTTCACCGCGCTCGGCCCGGCACTGGCCATCGCCGTCATCGCGACCGCCCTGGTCTCGCTGACCCTGGCCCCCGCCGTGCTCGCCGTCATCCCGTCCAAGGGCGTGTTCTGGCCCGGTAAGAAGTGGATGCAGGAGCCGTCGAACGCCCGCTTCGCCGCGCTGGGCCGGATGACCGGCAAGAAGCCCGGCCTGGTCGCCCTGGTCTCCGGCGGCGTCCTGCTGGTGCTTGCCCTGGCCGGCGTGAACTACAACGGCACCTACGACCTGGCCGGCAGCTCGATGCCCAAGGGCAAGGAGTCGATCGTCGTCGAGGAGAAGCTGATGTCGGCCTTCTCGGCCGGCGCCGCCGACCCCAGCCACGTCTTCCTGACCAGCAGCGGCGGAGCCAAGCTCGGCGACGCGGCGATCAAGGACTTCGCCGACAAGCTCCAGGGCGTCCCCGGGGTGGCCAGCGTGGTCGCGCCGAGCGCCGAGGCCAAGACGATCAGCGCCGACGGTGCCACCGGTGACTTCACCGTCCTGCTCAAGGACGTGCCGGCCTCCAACAAGGCCATCGACACCATCGAGAAGGTCAGGGACACCGCCCACGCGTCGGCCCCGTCCGGCAGCAAGGCGCTGGTCGGCGGCGTCACCGCGGTGTACAAGGACATCAACACCGCGATGGTGCACGACTACACGCTGGTCTTCCCGATCGCGGCCGTGCTCATCATGCTCATCCTGGGCCTCCAGCTGCGCAGCGTGGTCGCCCCCTGGTACCTGATGGCCTCCGTCGGCCTCGGCTTCGGTGCGACCCTCGGCGCCACCACCCTGCTGTTCCAGAACGTCAAGGGCGAGCCCGGCCTGATGTTCATGCTGCCGATCTTCATCTACCTCTTCGTGGTGGCGATCGGCACGGACTACAACATCCTGATCATCGCCCGCCTCCGCGAGGAGGCCCGTGAGGGCCGCAACCCGCGCGACGCGGCCCGCGAGGCCGTCAAGCACGGCGGCCCGACCGTCGCGGCGGCCGGCTTCATCCTGGCGGCGTCCTTCGCGACCTTCATGTTCGCGGGCAACGTGCTCTTCATGGAGCTCGGCTTCTCGCTGGCCTTCGGCATCGTGCTGGCGGCCTTCGTGATGGCGATGTTCTTCACACCTGCGCTCACCGCGTTGCTCGGTCACCGCGCCTGGTGGCCCGGCCGCGCGGACAGCCCGGGCCACGGCCACGGCCACGGCCCGACCCCGCTGGCCGACGCCCACGGCGTGCCGGAGCCGGCCGGCCGGAGCTGACCCGGACGGATCGGTAAGGGGCAGGCGGCGTCCCGCTTCGGCGGGGCGCCGCCTGCCCCTTACCCCGGGCCGCCAAACGTGATCTCCCGGGCAGAAAATCCCCGGTCAACCCCGGTTCCACCGTGCTACAGTCGAAGCAGTTGCAGTTTTGGTTCCCATGAACGTGGTGTGCGCCTGCTGGTTCCAACCGACAGGCGCATTTGTTTTGTCCGGTGTTTCAGTCTCCGGATGGGGATCGCGGCTACTTGGGGATCCACGAGGTGTGGGTCCCTGATGCCCCAGTTAGAGGAGACGGTTATGGCTACCGGCACCGTGAAGTGGTTCAACAGCGAAAAGGGCTTCGGCTTCATCGAGCAGGATGGTGGCGGCGCCGACGTGTTCGCCCACTACTCGAACATCGTGGCTCAGGGCTTCCGTGAGCTGTTCGAGGGCCAGAAGGTCGAGTTCGACGTCACCCAGGGCCAGAAGGGCCCGCAGGCCGAGAACATCCAGATCATCGGCTGACGTCAGCTTCACGCTGACTCGCGATCATCGCGAAGCGGGGCCCGCACCCATGGTGCGGGCCCCCGCTCATGCCGCCGTACGGCCGGGGCGGCGCACTCTCCCTTCCGACGGCCGACCCAGCCCGCGAACCGGGCTGTAGACCGATGGATGGAGATCCCGTGACCACCCCTGCCCGCCCGCCGCGCGACCGCGGCCCCCGCAAGTCCGACCAGGCCCGCCGCACCGCCGGCACCGCCTCCGGCGACGGTCGGCGCAAGCCGCGCAGCCGCGCCGGCGCCCCCCGGCAGAACCGCCCCGCCGCCGCCCCCGAGGCCACCGACTTCACCGTGGTCCAGGGCACCCCGGCCCGGCCCCCGGCGGCGTCCTTCGCCGAGCTGGAACTGCCCAAGGCGCTCCTCTCCGCGCTCACCCGCCAGGGCGTCACCGAGCCCTTCCCGATCCAGGCCGCCACGCTGCCCGACTCGATCGCCGGGCGCGACGTGCTCGGCCGCGGTCGCACCGGCTCCGGCAAGACCCTGGCCTTCGGCCTGCCGCTGCTCGCCCGTACCGCCGGGCGCCGCGCCGACTCCCGGCACCCGCTGGCGCTCGTCCTGGTGCCCACCCGCGAGCTGGCCCAGCAGGTCACCGAGGCGCTCACCCCGTACGCCACCGCCGTCAACCTGCGGATCACCACCGTCGTCGGCGGCATGTCGATCGGGCGGCAGTCCAACGCGGTGCGCCGCGGCACCGAGGTGCTGGTGGCCACCCCCGGCCGGCTGGACGACCTGATCGGGCGCGGTGACGTCAAGCTCTCCGACGTCGCGATCACGGTCCTCGACGAGGCCGACCAGATGGCCGACATGGGCTTCCTGCCGCAGGTCAGCAAGCTGCTGGAGCAGGTCGCCGAGGGCGGGCAGCGGATGCTGTTCTCCGCCACCCTGGACCGCAACGTCGACCGGCTGGTCAAGCGCTTCCTGACCGACCCGGTCACCCACTCCGTCGACCCCTCGGCCGGCGCGGTCACCACCATGGACCACCACGTCCTCCAGCTGGAGCCCGCCGACAAGGCCTCCGCCACCGCGCACATCGCCTCCCGCGACGGCCGCGTCATCATGTTCGTGCACACCAAGCACGGCGCCGACCGGCTGGCCAAGCAGCTGCTCGCCAACGGCGTGAAGGCCGCCGCCCTGCACGGCGGCAAGTCCCAGCCGCAGCGCAACCGGGTCCTCGACCAGTTCCGGGACAGCCACGTCACCGCGCTGATCGCCACCAACGTCGCCGCCCGCGGCATCCACATCGACGGCCTGGACCTGGTCGTCAACGTCGACCCGCCGGTCGACCACAAGGACTACCTGCACCGCGGCGGCCGCACCGCCCGCGCCGGCGAGTCCGGGACGGTCGTCACCCTGGTGCTGCCCGAGCAGCGCCGCGAGGTCAACCGGCTGATGACGGTGGCCGGCATCCGCCCGACCATCACCAAGATCCGCCCGGGCGACGCCGACCTGGCCCGGATCACCGGCGCCCGCACGCCCAGCGGCGTCCCGGTGACGCTGGCCGTGCCGGTCCCCGCGGACCAGGCCGCCTCCGGCGCCGCGGCCCAGGCCGGCGCCGACAAGCCCGCCGGGGCCAAGTCCGGCTCCCCGCGCCGCCGCTCCGGCAAGCGCTCCGGGCTGCCCACCGACGTCGACATGAACGGCAACCCGCGCCGCCCCCGCCCCAAGCAGCGCATGGGCGGCGCCGCCCAGGGCGAGCGCCCGCAGGCGGCCGGCTTCATCGGCCGCTCCTCGGGCCGGGCCAAGCCCGGCAGCGGCTCCAAGTCCGGCTCCAACTACGGCACCGGCCGCCAGCGCCGCAAGGCCGACTGACGGCCGTCCGACCCGCACCGAACGGGCCCCGCACCTCCCCACGGCAGGGGGGCGTGCGGGGCCCGTCCGGCTTTCCGGGCCTGTTTCGGTTCTGCGGGCCCGTCCGGCTCTCCGGGCCTGTTCGGTTGTCCGGCGGCGGGGAGTCGAACAGGCCCGGCGAAACTGCCGCTCGGAGCGACGGCCCTGATCAGGGCGCCCACGCCCGGCAGCTGCCGGTGACCTGCCGGTTGACGGCCGACCGCGCACCCCCGAGTCTTTCACGCGGCCCACACATCCGACGCACCGTCACCACGGTCGCGCCGACGGTGGGTCGACGTGATCCCACGACCCGGAAGGACCTTCCATGCGCCGTATCGCAGCCGTGTTCGCCACCGCCCTGCTGGCCGGAGCCGCCGCACTCACCGCGCCGGCCGCCAACGCCACCGAGCAGGCCACCCAGGGCTCCCAGATCTCCCAGAGTTCTCAGACCGCGGCGGGCGCCAACGCCCTGGCCGCCGCGAGCTGTTCCGTCGGCAGAGGCGGCAACGGCTTCGTCGGCACCTGCTCGGGCCTGGACCCGAATCAGACCTGGCGCGTCGCCGGCAGCTGCCAGAGCATCGGCGCCAACGGGTTCCCCGTCTTCTCGGCGGCGTACGGTGCCTGGGCCACCGGCAACGGCACCGCCACCGCGGTGTGCATGTGGCCGGCGATGCCGACCTCCGGCTGGATCGTCTCCGGCCCCGCCGTCCCGGCGGGCCCGACCGGCCAGATCTCCGGCTACGCGAGCAAGTGCGTGGACGTGCGCGGCGGCATCAACTCCAACGGCACCCCCGTCCAGATCTGGGACTGCCTCGGCAACGCCAACCAGCAGTGGAAGATCGGCACCGACGGCACCATTCGTGCCTTCGGCAAGTGCCTGGACGTCTCCGGTGGCAACACCGGCAACGCCACCCTGGTGCAGATCTACGACTGCAACGGCACCGGCGCCCAGCAGTGGCAGGCCCGCGGTGACGGCTCGCTGCTGAACCCGCAGTCCGGCCGCTGCCTGGACGACCTCGGCTTCTCCACCACCAACGGCAACCAGCTGGGCATCTGGGACTGCAACGGCGCCGACAACCAGAAGTGGAACCTGCCGGTCTGACGGCCGCCCCGGCCCGACCTCGCGCCAGCGGTCCGACGGATCGTCACCATGACGCCCTGGAAGACGAGTTGGCGTTCCCACCCCTCGATCCGGAAGGACGACTTTCCCATGCGCCGCACCTCCGCCCTGCTGACCACCGCCCTGCTCGCCGGGGCCGCCTCCCTGGCCGCACCGGCCACCGCCGCCCAGGCCGCCCCCGCCTGCTCCGCCTGGGCCTCCGCCTGGAACGCCGTCGGCAGCTGCAGCGGCCTCGACCCGATGCAGACCTGGTCCGTCACCGCCAACTGCCTCTACTGGAACTCCACCCACACCGTGCAGTTCTCCCGCCCCGCCATCGGCGGCCTGGCGATCGGCGACGGCAGCGCCTCCGCCGCCTGCGGCATCGGCGACGCCGTCCAGTTCCCGCGCATCATCCTCGGCGCCACCCCGCCGGCCGGCCCGACCGGCCAGATCTCCGGTTACGCGAGCAAGTGCGTCGACGTGAAGGGCGCCAACATCGGCAACGGCACCCCCGTCCAGATCTACGACTGCAACGGCACGGTCGCGCAGAAGTGGCGGATCGGCGTCGACGGCACCATCCGCGCGCTCGGCAAGTGCCTGGACGTCTCCGGTGGCAACACCGGGAACGGCACCCTGGTGCAGATCTACGACTGCAACGGCACCGGCGCCCAGCAGTGGCAGGCCCGCGGTGACGGCTCGCTGCTGAACCCGCAGTCCGGCCGCTGCCTGGACGACCTCGGCTTCTCCACCGCCAACGGCAACCAGCTGGGCATCTGGGACTGCAACGGCGCCGAGAACCAGAAGTGGAACCTGCCGGTCTGACGACCCCGGTAGGCCCGCACTCAGTGGCGGCCCGGTTTCCGGGCCGCCACCAGGGCCAGCACACCGATCACCAGCAGCATCCAGCCGCCGTTGCCGGGAAAGCAGACGACGCACACCGGCAGGCCGACCGCGATCAGCGACCAGCCGATCAGGGCGGGCAGTTCACCGGTGGCCCGGAGGCTGCGGCGGGCCAGCAGGCCGAGCACCACCACGGCCGCCCCGCCCAGCGTGAACCCGACCGCGGCAGCGGGGGACGCGCGCCCGGCCGCACCCGGCTCGACCACCGCGGCCAGCACCCCGTCCCGCACGATCGCCCCCCAGGCGTAGGGCCGCCACAGCCCGAACACCAGGTGCAGCACCGCCGTGCCGATGACCAGCCCCGGTATCCAGCGGGCCAGGCCCCTGGTCATGATGCCCTCCCCGCGCCGCGCCGAATGCTTCGTACCCCGCCGTATGCTACGGCCGCCGAACCAGCGCCCGCCGCGCCGCCCGCGCCCCTGCGAGCCCCTGCGAGCCGTCACCCGGGGGAGCGACAGTGCCTTGAGTCGTGCAATGCAGGTGCATCACGCTGCTGCTCGTGGACGGTGACGACGGTGCGGACCTCGAAGCGATTGCCGAGTACCACGAGACGCACGAACTGACCGAGGACGAGATCATGAGCGCCGAGCCGGGGGAACCGGTGGCGGCCGAGTCGGTGATGATCACCACCTCGCTGCGGCTGCCCAAGCCGGTGATGGACGAGGTCCGGCGCCGGGCGCGGGAACGGGGGCTGAAGCCGGTGCCGCTCAGCGTGATCACCGCGGCGGTCGCCGAGTACCAGCACCGCAGGGCCTCGTGAGGCTCAGGCGGTGAGCGCGGGGGCCGTTGCGGTGGCGCGCAGGGCCTGGGCGTGGCGTTCCAGGAGCAGTGCGGCCACCTCGGGGCACGCGCCGAGGACGCCGGCCAGGACGTCCGCCCCGGCGGCCCCGGCGGCGGCCGCGATGCGGTCCGGCAGCAGCCCCGGGGCCAGCAGGTACGGGGCGACGGCGGTGCGCCCGGCGCCGGCGGCGCGCAGGGCGGCGAGCGCGTCGGGGACGCGCGGGCCCGCCGCGGAGGCGTAGGCGACCTCGACGCCCGCCCAGCCGCGGGTGCGCCGCCACTGCGCGGCGACCGCGCGGGTCGCCGCGTCGGCGGCCGGATCGGAGGAGCCGGCCGCCGCCAGCACGACCCCGGTACGGGCCCGCACCGCCGGCGAGCCGACCTCCAGACCGGCCTCGGCCAGCCGCCGGTCCAGGGCCGCGAGCAGCAGCGGCGAGGGGCCGAGGACGTCCGCCACCGGCAGCCGGGAGCCGGCGGCACGCAGCGCGGCCGGGATGTCGTGCTTGGCGTGGAACGCCCGGTTCAGCAGCAGCGGCACCGCCACCGCGTCCGCCAGCCGTCCCACCACCTGCGGGATCCGCGGCGCGCAGTGGTCCAGGTAGGCGGTGGCGACCTCGACGCCGGGCCGCCGTGCCCGCACCTCCTCCACGAGCGCGGCCACCGTCGCGGCGTGGCGCGGGTCGCGGCTGCCGTGGGCGATCAGGAGGAGGGCGGGCATCAGCGGTGCCTCACTTGCTCGCGGCCAGCAGCCCGCGGTTGCGCAGCACCCGGCGCTCGACCGGGGTGAACACCAGCAGCTCGATGGCGATGCCGACGAAGAGGATGAGGATGATGCCGAGCAGGACGCCCGACATGTCGGAGAACTCGCGCTGGTCCTCCAGGAAGCGGCCGAGTCCCCGGCCCAGGTCGGGCGAGGACGCGACGAGTTCGGCGGCCATCAGGGAGCGCCAGGAGAACGCCCACCCCTGCTTGAGGCCGGCCAGGTAGCCGGGCAGGGCCGCGGGGATGAGGACGTGGCGCGCCCCGGTGAGGCCGGTGGCGCCGAGGGTGCGTCCGGCCCGCAGGAACAGCGGTGGCACCTGGTCGATGCCGGCCACCAGCCCGTTGGCGATCGACGGGACGGCACCCAGCAGGATCACCGCGTACATCATCGAGTCGTTGATGCCGAGCCAGATGACGGCCGCGGGCACCCAGGCCACCGAGGGCAGCGACTGCAGGCCCTGCAGGACCGGCCCGATCGCGGTGCGCACCGGCCGGACCCGGGCGACGACCAGCCCGATCGGGGTGCCGATGACCACGGCGAGCAGGAAGCCGGACAGGCCCCGCCAGACGCTGGTCCAGATGATCGAGAACAGGGTGCCCTGGTACCAGAGGTCCTGGGCGGAGCGCCACACGTCCGCCGGGCTGGGCAGCTTGTACGAGGACGTGAGCTGCAGGCTGTACGCGCCCTGCCACAGCGCGAGCACCACGAGGACGCCGATCAGCGGCGGCAGGACCTTGCCGCGCAGCGCCTCGCCGAGGGATCCGCGCTGGGTGGTGACGGCGTCGAGGGCGTCGAGGCCCGCGCCGACGTCGGCGGTGTCGCTCGCGCTCCCGGTGGGCTTGGTGAGCGTGGTGTCAGTGCTGGCCATGGCGGCGGATCTCCCCACGCAGTTCTTCGGTGATCTCGATGGACAGGTCGGCGACGCCGGCGGACTCGATGCGGCGCGGCTGCGGCAGGTCGATGTGCCACTCGCGGGCGACCCGGCCGGGGCGGGAGGAGAGCAGGACGACCCGCTGGGCGAGGCGGACGGCCTCGCGGACGTTGTGGGTGACGAAGAGGACGGACAGCTGCCGTTCGGCCCAGATGCGGGTGATCTCGTCGTGGAGGACGTCGCGGGTGATGGCGTCGAGGGCGGCGAAGGGTTCGTCCATGAGCAGCACCTGGCTGCCCTGGGCGAGGGCGCGGGCCATGGCGACGCGCTGGCGCATGCCGCCGGACAGCTCGTGCACGCGCTTGCCGTACGCGCCGGCGAGGCGGACGAGTTCGAGGAGGCGCTCGGCCTCGGCGCGGCGCTCGGGGCGGGGGACGCCGGCCAGCTTGAGGGCGAGTTCGATGTTCCGGCCGGCGGTGAGCCAGGGGAACAGGGCGTGTTCCTGGAACATCAGGGCGGGGCGGCCGCCGGGCACCTCGATGGTGCCGGCGCTGGGCCGGTCGAGGCCGGCGACCAGGTTGAGCAGGGTGGACTTTCCGCAGCCGGAGGCGCCGAGCAGGGTGACGAACTCGCCGGGGGCGACGTCGAGGGTGATGTCGTCCAGGACGTGGGTCCGGGCGCCGGGTCGGCCGAAGGACTTGTGCACGTGCGAGATCCGGACGGCGGGCGCGCCGCCGGGGGCGTCGGCGCCGGGGGCGTCCGCCGAGGTGGTCAGTGCCGGAGTCATCCGGGCACCTCCTGCGTGAGTGGTCATGGGGTCCTCCGGGCGGGAGGGAGAGGTCTGGGCCGGGGCCCGGGCCCCGCCCGTCCCGGTGGGCATCGATCGGGGATCGACCGGGCGGGCGGGGGCCGGACCGCGGAGTCGGGACGGGCGGCGGCGCCGGGCCTGGCGGCGATGCCGCGGCGAACGGCGGTGCCGGTATGAATGGCCTTGCCGCGGGCGCTACTTGGCGCCGAGTCCGGCGTCCGCGACGGCCGGCCGGCCCTGGGCGGCGAGCACCTTGTTCAGCAGGGTGAGGTCGTAGATGCCGTTCAGGTTCGGCTTCTTGAGGAGCCCGGCGGTGACGGCGTGGTCGGCCTCGGCCTGGAGGGTGTTCGCCAGCGGGTCGTCCAGGAAGTCGATGTCGGCCCAGGCCGGGTCGAGGACGGCGGGCTCCAGGGAGTTGCCGGCCTCCTTCCTGATCGCCTCGTTGGCGTCGGCCTTGGCCTTGTCGGAGTTCGCCTTGATGAAGGCGTTGGTCTTCACCGAGCCGCGCAGCACGGCCTCCACCACGTCCGGGTGCTCCTTGAGGAACTTCTGCGAGACGATGATGTTGGTGATCACGAACTGCTTGTCCGGCCAGACGTCCTTCTCGTTGAGCAGGACCTTCGCGCCGAGCGTGACCAGCTTGGAGGCGGTGGGCTCGGGCACCCAGGCGCCGTCGATGGAGCCGGACTTGTAGGCGTCGGGGGTGACCTTGTTGTCGGTGCGCACGACCGAGACGTCACCGGCGCCGGAGGCCGCGTCGACCTTGTAGCCCTTGCCCGCGAGGTAGTTGAGCAGGGCGACGTCCTGGGTGTTGCCGAGCTGGGGCGTGGCGATCTTCTTGCCCCTGAGGTCGTCCAGGGAGGCGATCCTGTCCGGGTTGGCGACCAGCTTGACACCGCCGGAGGCGGAACCGCCGATGATCTTCAGGGACTTGCCGTCGGACTTGGTGTAGCCGTTGATCGCGGGGGAGGGGCCGATCCAGCCGATGTCGATGGAGCCGGCGTTCAGGGCCTCGATCTCGGCGGGTCCGGCGTTGAAGACCTGGGTCTTGACCTGGGTGGAGCCGAGCTCCTTCTGGAATATGCCTTCCTGGAGGCCGACCAGCGGGGTGCCGTGGGTGAGGTTGGCGAAGTAGCCGATCCTCACCGTGTCCGCGGACAGCTTCGCGCCGGAATCCCCGGCGGTGGCCGCGGTGTCGGCCTTGGTGTCGGAGGACTTGCCGTCGGCCTGCGAGCCGTAGCCGCAGGCGGACAGCAGGGCCACCGCGGTCAGGCCGGCCGCGGCCGCGGCGGCGGGCCGTCTGATCCGCCCGGCGCGGGGGCGGGGGCGGCTATGGGCGGACGGGCCGTGCGGGGGCGTGCCGTGCGAGGGTGCCGGGTTCGGTGCCATGGTGAGTCCTGTTCGCGGACGGACCGTCAGGAGGCGGTCTCGGGCGGAAGGTGCGGAAGGTGGTGCGCGCGGCAGCGGTGTGCCGGGGCAGGCCGGGCGGCCGTGGGGGAAGCCAGCCCGGTGGCAGGGCGAACTCAGCCCTGTCGGCCCGCACATCGGGTCAGGCCGCCCTGGCCGCTGCCGAGGACGCCGCTGCCGATGCGGCCGCCTTCCTTGTCCATGCCCGAGAACGCCTCGCTGGGCATCAGACCCAGTCCTCCTCGTCGGGTGTGCCGGTGGTGGGTGCGGTGTCGAAGGCCTCGCCCGCCATGCCGGCGGTGAGGGTGGTGCCGTCGGCCGGGTCGATGAGCAGGAACGATCCGGTGCGGCGGTTGTCGGTGTAGCTGTCGAGGGCCAGCGGCTCGGCGGTGCGCAGCACGATGTGGCCGATGTCGTTGACGTCCAGCCCGTCGGCGCCGGAGCGCTGTTCCAGGGTGTCGATGTCGATCCGGTAGGTGATCTCCTTGACCAGCGCCCGCACCGTCCGGGTGGTGTGCTTGAGCAGGACCTTGTCGCCGGCGCGCAGCGGACGCTCGTTGAGGTGGCTGACGGTGGCCTCGATGTCCTTGGTGGGGACGGGCGCGGGGCCGGCCGCGATGAGGTCGCCGCGGGAGATGTCGATGTCGTCGGCGAGGCGGACGGTCACCGACTGCGGGGCCCAGGCGAGGTCCGTCTCCCGGCCGAGCGCGTCGATCCCGGCCACGGTGGTGGTGTGGCCGGAGGGCAGGACCGTGACGGTGTCGCCCACCCGCAGGACGCCGGAGGCCAGTTGGCCGGCGTAGCCGCGGTAGTCGGGGTGCTCCTGGGTCTGCGGGCGGATGACGTACTGGACGGGGAAGCGGGCGGGTTCGGCGCCCGGGTCGCTGCCGACGGGGACGGTCTCCAGGTGCTCCAGCAGGGTCGGGCCGCCGTACCAGTCCATGTGCGCGGAGGGTTCGACCACGTTGTCGCCGGCCAGCGCCGAGATCGGGACGGCCAGCACGTCCTTGACGCCGAGGGAGGCCGCGTAGGCGGTGAACTCGGCGGCGATGGCGGCGAAGACCGGCTCGGCGTAGTCGACCAGGTCCATCTTGTTGACGGCGAGGACGACGTGCGGCACGCGCAGCAGCGCGGCGACGGCGGCGTGCCGGCGGGTCTGCTCGACGACGCCGTTGCGGGCGTCGACGAGGACGACGGCGAGTTCGGCGGTGGAGGCGCCGGTGACCATGTTGCGGGTGTACTGCACGTGGCCGGGGGTGTCGGCGAGGATGAACCGCCGCCGCGGCGTGGCGAAGTAGCGGTAGGCCACGTCGATGGTGATGCCCTGCTCGCGTTCGGCGCGCAGGCCGTCGGTGAGCAGCGCGAGGTCGGGCGCCTCCTGGCCTCGGCTGCGGGAGGCGTGCTCGACGGCCTCCAGCTGGTCGGCGAGGACGGACTTGGAGTCGTGCAGCAGACGGCCGACGAGCGTGGACTTGCCGTCGTCGACGGAGCCGGCGGTGGCGAAGCGCAGCAGCGAGGTGGCGGCGGTGTGCTGGGTGGCGGTGCTGGTCATGGTTAGAAGTACCCCTCGCGCTTGCGGTCTTCCATCGCGGCCTCGGAGAGCTTGTCGTCGGCGCGGGTCGCGCCGCGCTCGGTGAGGCGGCTGGCGGCGATCTCGGCGATGACGGCCTCGATGGTGGTGGCGTCGGAGTCGACGGCGCCGGTGCAGGACATGTCGCCGACGGTGCGGTAGCGGATCAGCCGCCGCTCGACCGGCTCGTGGTCCTTGGGGCCGCCCCAGTCGCCGGCGGTGAGCCACATGCCGCTGCGGGCGAAGACCTCGCGCTCGTGGGCGTAGTAGATCTCCGGCAGCTCGATGCCCTCGCGCTCGATGTACTGCCAGACGTCGAGTTCGGTCCAGTTGGACAGCGGGAAGACGCGCACGTGCTCGCCGACGGCGTGCCGGCCGTTGTACAGCGACCACAGTTCGGGGCGCTGGCGGCGCGGGTCCCAGGCGCCGAACTCGTCGCGCAGCGAGAAGACGCGCTCCTTGGCGCGGGCCTTCTCCTCGTCGCGGCGCCCGCCGCCGAAGACCGCGTCGAAGCGGTTCTGCTCGATGGCGTCCAGCAGCGGCACGGTCTGCAGCGGGTTGCGGGTGCCGTCGGGGCGCTCGCGCAGGACGCCGCGGTCGATGAAGTCCTGGACGTGGGCGACGTGCAGGCGCAGGTTGTGCCGCGCGGCGACGCGGTCGCGGTAGGCGATCACCTCGGGGAAGTTGTGCCCCGTGTCGACGTGCAGCAGGGAGAACGGGACGGCGGCGGGGTGGAAGGCCTTGAGCGCCAGGTGCAGCATGACGATGGAGTCCTTGCCGCCGGAGAAGAGGATCACCGGGCGCTCGAACTCCCCCGCGACCTCGCGGAAGACGTGCACCGACTCGGCCTCCAGCGCGTCCAGGTGGGACAGCGCGAACGGGGCGTCGTCGGTCCGGACCGGGCTGTCCGTCGCGGTGGTCATGCCAGACCCCTCTCGGTCAGGAAGACGTACAGCTCGGCGGCGGACTCGGCCACCTCGCGGCCCCGGGTCTGCAGGCGCAGCTCGGGGTCCTTCGGCGCCTCGTACGGGTCGTCCACCCCGGTGAGGCCGGAGATCTCCCCGGCGGCCTGCTTCGCGTACAGGCCCTTGACGTCGCGTTCGGCGCACAGCTCGACGGGGGTGGCGACGTGCACCTCCAGGAACTCGGTGTCGTTCGCCGCGTGGCGCTCGCGCACCGCGGCGCGGGAGTCCGCGAACGGGGCGATCACCGGGGCCAGTACCTTGACGCCGTTCGCCGCCAGCTTCTCGGCGACGAAGCCGATCCGGGTGACGTTGGTGTGGCGGTCCTCGCGGGAGAAGCCCAGGCCCTTGGAGAGGAACTCGCGGATCTCGTCGCCGTCCAGGACCTCGACCCGGTGCCCCTCGGCGCGCAGCCGCTCGGCGAGGGCGAACGCGAGGGTGGTCTTGCCCGCGCTGGGCAGCCCGGTCAGCCACACGGTGGCGCCGCGCTCGCAGGGTGCGGCCGTGGGGGCCGCCTCTGCGGCTCCGTCGGCGGCCAGGGTGTGAGCTGTCACGGGTTCTTCCTTACGCAGTGGTTGACGGTTCGTCCGACGGGTTCGTCAGAGGTGGATGCCGCACTCGGTCTTGCCGGAGCCGGACCAGCGGCCGGCCCGGGCGTCCTCGCCCTCGCCGGGCTTGCGGGTGCAGGACAGCGGGGAGCAGCCGATCGAGGTGTAGCCCTCCCACAGCAGCGGGTTGAGCAGCACGCCGTTGGCGGCGACGTAGGCGTCCACGTCCTCCTGGGTCCAGCGGGCGATCGGTGCGATCTTGACCTTGCGGCGCTTCGGGTCCCAGGACACCACCGGGGTGTTCGCCCGGGTCGGCGACTCGTCGCGGCGCAGCCCGGTCGCCCAGGCGTCGTAGCCGGCCAGGCCCCGGTTGAGCGGCTCGACCTTGCGCAGCGAGCAGCACAGGTCCGGGTCGCGGTCGTGCAGGTGCGGCCCCAGCTCGGCGTCCTGCTCGGCCACCGTCTTCAGCGGGGTGAGCGTGATGACGTTGACCGGCATCGTCGCGGCCACCGCGTCCCGCGTCCCGATGGTCTCCGGGAAGTGGTAGCCGGTGTCCAGGAACACCACGTCCACCCCGGGGAACACCGAGGACGCCAGGTGGGCGACGACCGCGTCCTCCATCGAGGAGGTGACGCAGAACCGCGGGCCGAAGGTGTCCGCGGCCCACCGGAGGACCTCCTGCGCGCTCGCCTCCTCCAGCTCGTGGCCGGCCCGCTCCGCGACCGACGCGTGGTCAGGAACGGTGCTGCTCATGTGACGTACCCCCGTGGTCGGTCGGTGCCAGCAGGCCGAGGAACTTCAACTGGAAGGCGCGGCGGCAGCCGTGGCACTCCCAGGCGCCGTGCCCGGCCTCGGAGGGGCGCAGGTCCTCGTCGCCGCAGTACGGGCAGAAGAAGGGGGCGGCTCGTTCACTCATCGCCCACCTCGCTGCGCTCGGCGTTCGCTTCGCGAACGACACCCTGCTTGATCGGTTCCCTCTCCCCCGGCCTCCGGCCGGGGGTGCCCCCATCGCTCACTCACGACAGCTGCTCCTCGGTCGCCCGGGCCGCCCACTGGGCGAAGCGCTCGCCCTCGGCGCGGTCGGCCTGGTAGCGGGTCAGCACCCGCTCGACGTAGTCGGGCAGGCCCGCGCTGGTGACCTTGAGGCCGCGGACCTTGCGGCCGAAGCCGGCCTCCAGGCCGAGCGCGCCGCCGAGGTGCACCTGGTAGCCCTCGACCTGGTCGCCGTGCTCGTCGGTGACCAGCTGACCCTTGAGGCCGATGTCGGCGACCTGGATGCGGGCGCAGGCGTTCGGGCAGCCGTTGATGTTGATGGTCAGCGGCTCGGCGAAGTCCGGCAGGCGCTGCTCCAGCTCGTCGATGAGCGTGCGGCCGCGCTCCTTGGTCTCGACGATGGCGAGCTTGCAGTACTCGATGCCGGTGCAGGCCATGGTGCCGCGGCGGAACGGCGAGGGGGTGACCCGCAGGTCGAGCGCCTCCAGGCCGGCAACCACGGCCTCGACGTGCTCCTCGGCGATGTCGAGGACGAGCATCTTCTGCTCGGCGGTGGTGCGCACCCGGTCGCTGCCGTGGGCGGCGGCGAGGTCGGCGATCCGGCCGAGCAGCTTGCCGTCGACCCGGCCGACGCGCGGCGCGAAGCCGACGTAGAACCGGCCGTCCCGCTGCCGGTGGACGCCGACGTGGTCGCGCCAGCGGGCGGCGGGCTCGGCGGGGGCGGGGCCGTCGAGCAGCGGGCGCCCGAGGTACTCCTCCTCCAGCACCCGGCGGAACCGCTCCACGCCCCAGTCGGCGACCAGGAACTTCAGCCGGGCGCGGTTGCGCAGGCGCCGGTAGCCGTAGTCGCGGAAGATGCCGATGACGCCGCCGTAGACGTCGGGCACCTTGTCCAGCGGGACCCACGCGCCCAGCCGCACACCCAGCTTGGGGTTGGTGGACAGGCCGCCGCCGACCCACAGGTCGAAGCCGGGCCCGTGCTCGGGGTGGACCACGCCGACGAAGGAGACGTCGTTGATCTCGTGCGCGACGTCCAGCAGCGGGGAGCCGGAGACGGCGCTCTTGAACTTGCGCGGCAGGTTGGAGAAGTCCGGGTTGCCGATGAAGCGGCGCTGGATCTCCTCGATCGCGGGGGTGCCGTCGATGATCTCGTCCTCGGCGATGCCGGCCACCGGGGAGCCGAGGATGACGCGCGGGGTGTCACCGCAGGCCTCGGTGGTGGACAGGCCGACGGCCTCCAGCTTCCGCCAGATCGCCGGGACGTCCTCGATCCGGATCCAGTGGTACTGGATGTTCTGGCGGTCGGTCAGGTCGGCGGTGCCGCGGGCGTACTCCTCGGAGACCTCGGCGATCGCCCGCAGCTGGGGGACGGTCAGCCGGCCGCCGTCGATGCGCACCCGGAGCATGAAGAACTCGGCGTCCAGCTCGTGGGGGTCCAGGATCGCGGTCTTGCCGCCGTCGATGCCCTCCTTGCGCTGGGTGTAGAGCCCCCACCAGCGCATCCGGCCGCGCAGGTCGGCGGGGTCGATCGAGTCGAAGCCCCGGTGCGCGTAGATCGTCTCAATGCGTGTCCGCACATTGAGACCGTCGTCGTCCTTCTTGAACTGCTCGTTGGCGTTCAGGGGGGTGTGGTGGCCCATGCCCCACTGGCCCTCGCCGCGGTGGCGGGTCACCTTGCGGGCCGCCGCGGGGCGGCGCTCGGCGGCGCGGTCGGCCATGGGCTCGACGGTCTCGGGGGAGGTGGCCATGGTGAAGTCCTTCGGGGCAGGTGGCGCTGGCGCCGAATGGGTCGCGGGGCGTGCTCGGCCGTGCGGTGCTGCTCTGACCTGCGGATTTCTCAAGGCCTTGAGGGCAGTGGCCGGGACCGGGCGGGCTCCTGCGCATCCGCTGCGGCGGGGATGGCGGGGAAGGTCGACGCCGGGTGCGGTGGTGCGGGCGGCGTTGGGCTCAGGTCACCGGACAGATGGCGCTGGACACGCGAAGGAGATCGACGTGGAGTCGACCTACCAAGGTGGTTCCGGCGCTAGACATGGCAAGAGATTCGCATGGCGCGGGACTCGCGGTCCACTAACATCCGAATAGTGGACGCTGAGGTTTCGTCATATGGGACACCCGGACGTTCCCGCCGCTCCCCGCCCGGACGCCCGGCCGCACGTCCCCGCCCCGGGGAGATCAACCGCGCGGCCCCGGCCCGATACGGTTGGCCCTGTGCAAGCAGCAGGCGATACGAGCAGACCGAACGCCGAGCGGCCCTCCCGACGCCGGGGCAAGGGCTCCCGGCGCGCGGCCAAACAGGCCACCTGGTACCGCACGGCGTGGGACCTGGTGAAGGACACCACCAACACCTGCGTCGAGTACCGGGTCACCGGGCTCGCCGCGGAGGCGGCCTTCTTCACCCTGCTGTCGATCCCGCCGCTGCTGCTCGGCCTGGCCGGCACCCTCGGCTACCTCGACCAGTTCCTCGGCGCGGAGACCATCGAGCGGCTCAAGCACGACATCGTCTCGGCCTCCGGCACGGTCCTGTCGGACTCCTCCGTCAACGACGTCGTGGTCCCGCTGCTCAACCAGGTGTTCGACACCGCCCGGCCCGACCTCGTCTCGATCGGCTTCCTGCTGTCCCTGTGGTCCGGCTCCAGAGCCCTCTACATCTTCATCGACACCATCACCGTCATGTACGGGCTCGACGGCAAGCGGGGCATCGTCAAGACCCGGCTGATGTCACTCGGCCTCTACTTCGGCGCCCTGGTGATCGGCTCGCTGGTGCTGCCGCTGCTGATGGCCGGGCCCGGGCTGGTGGAGAACGCCGTGCCGGGGGTGGCCGGGCTGGTCGGCGCCCTCTACTGGCCGGTCGCGATCGTGCTGCTGATCGTCTCGCTGACCACCCTCTACCACCTGGCCGTCCCGGTCTCGACCCCGTGGCGCGAGGACATCCCCGGCGCCCTGGTCGCCCTGGTGGTGCTGGTCTTCTGCAGCGTCGGCCTGCGGGTCTACCTGGTCAGCTCGATCGAGGGCCGCTCGGGCGAGGGCCCCTCGGTGTACGGCTCGCTGGCGGCGCCGGTGGCCGTCCTGCTGTGGATCTTCGTGGTGGCGCTCGCGGTGCTCATCGGCGCCGCGATGAACGCCGCGATAGACCGCCGCTGGCCCACCCTGGAGACCGCCGACGCGCGCGCCGAGAACGAGCGCGCCCACGAGGAGGCGGCCGCCGCCGTGGTCCGCGAGGTCGCCGCCCGGCGGGCCGTCGAACGGGCCCGGCGCGCCCGCGAACTCGGGCTCGCCGAGGGCGTCGAGGAGGAGTGGGGCGAGGACGAGGGCGACGACGTCGACGCGCCCTCCGAGTACCCGGAGCGGTGGGCCGACGTGCTGGCCGCGGACAACGTGCGCGGGCGGCTCACCGCCCGCGGCGGGCCGCACCACCGGCCCGGACCGCCGCCGCCGGACAGCGACCGGCCGGCGGGGCCGCCGCCGGGGGGTGTGCCGGGGCCGCAGCCGGGCGGGCAGCCCGGAGCGCCTGGTGCGCAGCCGGGCGGGCCTGGTGCGCCTGGTGCGGCGGGTTCGCAGCCGGGGCCGGTGCCGGGGTTCCCGCCGCGGCCGCCCCGGCCGCCGTGGGAACAGCGGTAGGCGGGCGGACGACAGGAGACGGGCAGGGCCTCTCCCGCGGGTGCGGGGGAGGCCCTGTCGCGTCGGTGGGTCAGGTGGCCGACCGGGGGACGGCCTGGTCCGGCGGGAGGCCGTGGCCGGGGTGCGGCTCGGCCGGGGCGGCGGGGGTGTAGGTGGCGGGGGTGTAGGCGGTGCGGGTGTAGGCGGCGGGGACCGGGCCGGTCGGGGCCGCCGGGTCCGTGGGGTCCTGGGCCTGCGGGTTCCGGGCCTGCGGGTTCGGGGCTGACGGGTCGTACAGGCCGTACGGGTCGTAGGGCGACGGGTCGGTCGCGAGTGCCTCCGCCGCACGGCCCTGGGCCTGGGCCGGGAGCGGCTCCGGGGAGGGCTGGGGCGGGTCCAGCGCGGTGCGACCGGAGGAGTCGCTCAGCTTGATCAGCAGCGCCAGCATCAACCAGTTCGCCAGCAACGACGAACCGCCCGCGGCCAGGAACGGCAGCGCCTTGCCGGTCAGCGGCACCAGCCCGCTCACCCCGCCGACCACCACGAACACCTGGAGCGCCAGCGCCGCCGACAGGCCGGTCGCCAGCAGCTTGCCGAACGGGTCGGTCAGGCCGATCGCGGTGCGCAGACCGCGCTGGATCAGCAGCACGTAGACCAGCAGCACCGCGGTCACCCCGGCCAGGCCCAGCTCCTCGCCGATGGTGGTGAAGATGAAGTCGCTGCGCCCGGCGAAGCCGATCAGCCAGGGCCGCCCCGAGCCCAGGCCGGTCCCGGTCAGGTGTCCGGTGCCCAGGCTGAACAGCGCCTCGGCGGGCTGCTCGGAGATCGCCTGGTCGTGCACCGGCTTGTAGTAGTCGAGCGGGTGCAGCCAGGCCTCGACGCGACCGTGCACGTGCGGCTCCACGGTGCCGACCACCGCCGCGCCGCCGACCGCCATCAGCAGGCCGAGCACCACCCAGCTGGTGCGCTCGGTCGCCACGTACAGCATCACGATGAAGACGCCGAAGAAGATCAGCGAGGTGCCCAGGTCGCGTTCGAAGATCAGCACCAGCAGGCTGACCACCCAGATCGCCAGCACCGGGCCGGCGTGCCGTCCGCGCGGCAGGGTCAGCCCCCAGACCTTCCGCCCGGCCAGCGCCAGCGCGTCCCGGGAGGCCATCAGGTACCCCGCGAAGAAGATCGTGATCGCGACCTTCACGAACTCGTCCGGCTCGAAGGAGAGCCCGAACAGCCGGATCCAGCGCTTGGCGCCGAAGCTGTCGCCCGGGGAGAGCACCGGCGCGGCCAGCAGGACCAGCGCACCCGCCATCAGCAGGTAGACGTAACGCTGGAAGAAACGGTGGTGCTTGACGAGGACGATCAGCGCGAGCGCCACCGCCACCGAGACGAACACCCACATCAGCTGGGACGGCGCGGCCGGGATCTTCTGGTAGTCGCCCTTCGCGGCGTGCGCGGCCTTGTAACTGAAGTCCAGCCGGTCCAGCAGCACCAGCCCGAAACCGGTCAGGAAGACGCCCAGCGGCAGGATCAGCGGATCCGCGTACGGGGCGAACCGGCGCACCGCCAGATGGGCCACCCCGGCCAGCGCGCCCAGCGACAGGCCGTGCACCAGCAGCCCGGGCGGCATCCGGCCGGTGAGCGCCAGGTCGGCGTCGATGTGTCCCGCCAGACAGACGGCCACCGCGAGGGCCAACAGGCCCAGTTCGATGTTGCGGTGGCGCGCCGCGAGGCGGCGGCCGTCGCCGCGTGCAGTCGTTCGCACCTCTTGTCATCCCCTTGTCGAGCACGTGGCGGGTCTCGCCGACGGCGCATCCTGCCAGACGTTTGTGTCTTCGCCGCGGTTGCCGGAAGGAGCGGCAGGAGGGCAGAACTTTGCCTGGGCAAAGCTTTGTTGGGGTCGGGTAAAGCCTTGTTCAGGTCCGGGTATAGAGGCGGGCCCCGGATGCGGCGGGGCGGCCGCGCAGGGACATCATGGCCGGGCGCCGGGGTGCCCCGGCGCCGGGGCAGCCGACCCGGGGTTGCCGACCGGGCGGGGCCGCCGGGACGAGCGAGGTGAGCGGGCGGATGGACGCAGTGGTGCACGGCGCGGCGGGCGACCTGGCGGGTGGCCCGGTGGGTGGCCTGGTGGGCGGCCCCGCCTCGGTGCTCGCCTACAGCGGGCCGCCGCCGTGGCGGTGGTCCGACCTGGCGACGTCCTGGACGGCGGAGCCGCTGGTGCTCACGCTGTCGGTGCTGCTCGCCGTCTGGTACCTGGCGGCGGTGCGCAGGGTCGGCCGGGCGGCCGGGGAGCGGACGGGCGGGGAGCGGGCGGCCGGGGAACGGGCGGTCGCGGGGGGCGGCGGAGACCGGCGCGGCGGTGCGCGGCGCGTTGGCGGGTGGCCGGGGGCCGGGGCCGGGGCCGGGGGTGGGCGCTGGCAGCCCACCCGTACCGCGGCGTTCCTCGGCGGGCTGCTGCTGTGGATCTGGTGCACCTGCTCCGGCCTCGGCGTGTACGACCGGATCCTCTTCACCGACCGGGCCGTGCAGGTCGTCCTGCTGCTGATGGTCGTCCCGCTGCTGCTCGCGCTCGGCGCGCCGGTCTCGCTGCTGGTCGAGTCGGCGCCGGCGGCCCGGCGGGAGCGCCTCCTGCGGGCGCTGCGCAGCCGCCCGTCCAAGGTGCTGATGTTCCCGGCGGTCTCCACGGCGTTGCTGATGGCGCCGCCGTGGCTGCTCTACTTCACGCCCTGGTACGAGTGGTCGGTGTCCAGCGGGCTCGGGAACACGGTGCTGCACCTGGCGCTGGTGCTGCTGGGCCTCGCGTACTTCTGGCCGCGCCTGCAGATCGACCCGGTCGGGCACGAGTACCCGCACCTGGTCGGGCTGTTCATCACCTTCGCCGAGGTGATCTTCGACGCGGGGCTCGGGATCGTGCTGATCTACGGCGGGCACCTGGTCGCCGAGCACCACTACCTGGCGCTCGGGCGGCCGTGGGGCCCGAGCCTGGCACAGGACCAGACCTGGGGCGGCAACGCGTTCTGGGTGCTGGGGGACCTGGTCGGGCTGCCGTTCCTGGCCGCGCTGGTGCGGCGGATGGTCGTGCAGGGGCGGGAGGAGACCGAGGCGGTGGACGCCGAACTGGACGCCCGCTTCGCGGCGGCGGCCGCGCGGGCACGGGCGGCGGGGCAGCCGGAGGAAGAGGAGACGGGGATGCGGCCGTGGTGGCTGGACGACCCGAACCTCAAGCACCGGTACGGAAGAGGATAGGGCGGGCCAATTTTGGCCCGCTGAGGCCTCCCCGGCGCCCCCCTCGCCACGTTTCCGCAGGTCAAAAATAGGTTGGCCAAAATCCCCCGCCCCGCTAGCGTGTGACACATCCGGTTCGGGGGCCATTGGGCCGCCCGAGGAGTAGAGAGCAGGAGGTGAACCCCAGTGGTCGTTGTCGCCCCGATAGCTGCCCAGGGCAGCACTCGCGTTCACCTCCTTTCCCCGGCCGCCGGCTGAGCCCTTCACGCCAGCCGTAGCCCGCCGGGACCATCTCCTCCCGAAGGGCCACTGCGTTGTTCAACGCTGCCTCCGTTCCGTCGTTCTCTTCTCTCTCTTCCTCGTCCCCGTCGCCCTCCGCTGACGCCTCCGCGCTGGCCGGCTACGGCTGGACGCCCGAGCTCGCAGAGCTGTTCACCCCGTTCGGCGAGGCCGGGCTGCTCCCGGCCCGGATCGTCCGGGTCGACCGCGGCCAGTGCGACGCCGTCATCGCCGACCCGGAGACGGGCGAGTTGCGCACCGTCCGGTTCGACACCCGGCCGGTGGGCGACGCCGACATGATCAACTGCCCGTGCACGGGCGACTGGGCGGCGGTCGACCTGCACGCCCAGCCGATGGCCTCCGTCGCCGCCCTGATGCCGCGCTCCACCGCGATCATCCGCAAGGTGGCCGGCAAGCGCTCCGACGGCCAGGTGCTGGCCGCCAACGTCGACACCGTGCTGATCGCCTCCTCCCTCGCGACCGACCCCGATCTCGGGCGGATCGAGCGCTTCCTCGCCCTGGCCTGGGAGTCCGGCGCCGACCCGCTGGTCGTCCTCACCAAGGCCGACCTCGTCGACGACGCCGACTTCATCCGGTCCGACGTCGAGGCGGTCGCCCCCGGGGTCACGGTGGTCGTGGTGAGCGCCGAAACCGGCGAGGGCATGGACGTGCTCCGCGCCTGCACCCCCGGCACCACCGCGGTGATCGGCCAGTCCGGCGTCGGCAAGTCCACGCTCACCAACGCGCTCGTCGGCATCGACGTGATGACGGTCCAGGAGGCCCGCGCGGTCGACCAGAAGGGCCGCCACACCACGACCACCCGCGAGCTGATCCCGCTGCCCGGCGGCGGCGTGCTGATCGACACCCCCGGGCTGCGCGAGGTCGGCCTCTACGGTGGCGAGGGCGTGGACCTGGCCTTCGCCGACATAGCCGAGCTGGCCGAGGAATGCCGCTTCCACGACTGCGGCCACCACACCGAGCCCGGCTGCGCGGTGCAGGTGGCGCTGGCCGACGGCACCCTGCCGCAGCGCCGGATGGACAGCTACCTCAAGCTCCAGCGCGAGAACGAGTGGATCGCCTCGCGCTCGGACGCCCGGGTGGCCAAGGCGCGGCTGAACAAGTGGAAGACGATCAACAAGTCGATGCGAGCCGCAGGAGGTCCGGTGAAGCGCTGACCCCCCGGCGCCGACCGGCCGCCGCGCAACGGCCGCCGGTCGGCCTCCGCCGGGCTCGCCCGGCTCAGCGGAGGTCGGCCGTCAGGCGGAAGCGCTGCAGGACCACAGGAGTGGTGTCGTCCACGGTGAACTCCGGGTCGTCGAGGGCGTCGAGCAGCTCCGGGCTGCTCCAGAACTCCTCGTGGGCCGCGCGCCACTCGGCCACGCTGGTGCACCCCTCGCCCTCGTCCAGGGCGTGCTGGAGGTCGACCTCCGCGAGCGGGACCACTCGGACGTCCGTGGTCTCGATCACGGCGACCCTGCGGCCGTCCGAGTCGAGGACCGCGGCGCACTCACCGGGCAGCGGCAGGGGCTCGCCCTCGTGCTCGTAGTCGGCGACCAGGCCGGTGGTGCTGGTCTTGGCGCCGTCGAGGATCGCGGCGACCAGCTGGTCCCGCAGCGGGCCGGGGAACGCGAACTCGGCCGGAGGCAGGGCGACGACGCGCGGGTCGTCCGGACCGGTGTAGGACTGCTGCTCACTCATGGCGCGAGGGTAGCGGCGGGACGGCCTACGGGCTCGCGAATTTCGGGCCCGGCGGCCGCGGCCGGGCCGCGGGAGCCGGTGGCCGGTGGGTCCGGTGGGCCGGGAGCTGGTGGCCGGTGGGTCCAGTGGGCCGAGAGCCGGTGGTGATGGGCCCGTGGGTCATGGGGCCATGGGGCTCTATGGGCCGTAGGCCGTGGGTTATGGCCCCACCGGGTGGCGGGTGGGGGCGGGGGGAGGGGGAGGGCCCCCCGAAGTGGCGATCAACGGCAATGTCCGATTTCCGCCAGTCACCCCCCACCCAGTGCCGCAAACTGGACAGCGTGATCGACGACGACATCCGGTACCGAGCCGTGGACAGCCGTGACTCCCGCTTCGACGGGGTCTTCTTCACGGCGGTCACCACCACCGGCATCTACTGCCGTCCGAGCTGCCCCGCCGTGACTCCCAAGCGCGTCAACTGCGTCTTCTACCCCAGCGCCGCGGCCGCCCAGGGCGCAGGCTTCCGCGCCTGCCGGCGCTGCCGCCCCGACTCCGTGCCGGGCTCGCCCGAGTGGAACCACCGCGCGGACCTGGTCGGCCGCGCGATGCGTCTGATCGGCGACGGCGTGGTGGACCGCGAGGGCGTCGACGGCCTGGCCGGCCGCCTCGGCTACAGCGCCCGCCAGGTGCAGCGCCAGCTGACCGCCGAGCTCGGCGCCGGCCCCATCGCGCTGGCCCGGGCCCGCCGCGCGCAGACCGCCCGCCTGCTCCTCCAGACCACCGAACTGCCCGTCACCGACGTCGCGTTCGCGGCCGGCTTCGCCTCCGTCCGCCAGTTCAACGACACCGTGCGCGAGGTCTACGACCGCACCCCCAGCGGCCTGCGCGCCGAGGTCGCCGCCGGCCGCCGCGGCGCGACCCCGGCCGGCGGCCTCACTCTGCGCCTGGCCTACCGCGGTGCGCTCGACAGCGAGCACCTGATCGACTTCCTCGCCCTGCGCGCCGTCCCCGGCGTGGAGGAGGTCGTCCCCGGCGCGCGCCCCGGCGTGCGCGTGTACCGCCGCACCCTCGCGCTCCCGTACGGCCACGGCATCGCCGAGGTCGAGGGCCTGGCGCCGGGCGAGCCGCCCACCCGCGGCTGGCTCGACTGCCGCCTGCTGCTGACCGACCTGCGCGACCTGCCGACCGCCGTCCAGCGCCTGCGCATCCTCTTCGACCTGGACGCCGACCCGCTCGCGGTCGACGAGCAGCTCGGCGCGGACCCGCTGCTCGGCCCGCTGGTCCGCGAGCGCCCCGGTCTGCGCTCGCCCGGCCACGTGGACCCGCACGAGCTCGCCGTCCGCGCCGTCCTCGGCCAGCAGATCAGCGTCGTCGCCGCCCGTACCCTGGCGGGGCGGCTCGCCGAGAAGTACGGCACTCCGCTGCCCGAGCCCAGCGGCGGTCTGCGCCTGCTCTTCCCGACCGCGGCGGCCCTGGCCACCGCCGACCCCGAGGACTTCGCGATGCCCGCCGCCCGCCGCCGCGCGCTCACCGGCCTGTGCGCCGCGCTGGCCGAGGGCGTGGTCCGGCTCGACAGCGGGGTCGACCGGGAGGACGCCGCGGCCGGTCTGCTGGCGCTGCCCGGCATCGGCCCCTGGACGGTCGGCTACCTGCGGATGCGGGCCCTGGCCGACCCGGACGTCTTCCTCCCGAGCGACGTGGGCGTCAAGCACGGCCTGCTCCGCCTCGGCGCCGCCGGGGACCCGAAGTCCGCCGCCCGCGCCGCCGAGGCCTGGGCGCCGTGGCGCTCCTACGCCGTCCACCGGCTGTGGGCCGGTCCCGCCGGCACGGGCCCGGCCGGCACCGGTCCCGCCGGCACCGCCCCCGCGAGCAGCGGCATCAGCAACAGCGCCTCCAGCACCAGCGCCACCAGCACCGGAACGGAGAACGAACGAGCATGAGCACCACCGTCTACACCACCATGGAGAGCCCCTTCGGTCGGCTGCTGCTCAGCGGGGTGCTGCCGGAGGACGGCGGCCCGGCCGCGCTGGCCACCGTCACCGCGCCCGGCCAGAAGTACGCGCTGGCCGAGCCCGCCGACGACTGGGTGCTCGACCCGGAGGCGCTCGCCGAGCCGGTGGCCCAGCTGACCGACTACTTCGCCGGCAAGCGCACGGACTTCGACCTCCCGCTCGCGCCCGAGGGCACCGAGTTCCGCCGCAGGATCTGGGCCGCGCTGGACGAGATCCCGTACGGCAAGACCGTCACCTACGGCGAACTCGCCGTGCTGGCGGGGCAGGAGCCGCGCATGGTCCGGGCGGTCGGCGGCGCGGTGGGCGCCAACCCGCTGCTGATCGTCCGCCCCTGCCACCGGGTGCTCGGCGCCAGCGGGGCGCTCACCGGCTTCGCCGCCGGCGTGGACCGCAAGCGCTGGCTGCTGGACCTGGAGAGCGGAACCCTGTTCTGACCACCGGGGCCCGAGCGCTCAACCGGAGCGCTCAGCTTGAGCGCTCAACCCGAGCGCTCAGCCCGAGCGTCCAGTCGGAGCGCTCAACTCCTCAGCTCCACCCGCCAGTTGTTGCTGCGCATGAACCGCCCGGGCGGGAACTCGAAGTCCGTCTCGCCGAGCAGCGTGAACCCGGCCTTCGCGCAGACCGCGTTGGAGGCCGGGTTGTCCACCGACGGGAACGCGTGCAGGTGGGGGTGGGCTGCCTCGCGGCGGGCGGCCGCGACCGCCGCGCGGGTGGCGGCGACGGCGATGCCCCGGCCCTGGTGGCCGGGCAGCACGTTCCACCCCATCTCGTGGACGGTCCGCCCCTCCCACGTCCGGGTGCCGTAGCCGACCGACCCGACCGCCTCGCCCTCGGGCAGCAGCACGATCCGGTACATGCAGCCGAGCCCGGACGGGACGAAGCCCAGGTAGCGCCGGTGCCGTACGAGCAGTTGCTCCTCGCTCTCCGGCCCGCCGACGTGCTTCTTCATCTCCGGCGTGTTGATCCGGCGCAGCAGCGCGAGGTCGCCGTCCGCCCAGGGTTCGATCCGTACCTCTGCGGTGGTCATACGGGGACGGTAGTGCCGGGCGAGCCCCGGCGACCATCGGTTTTCACCCGGCCGCGGGCGCCTGCTCGGTCCCGGCGCCCGGCTGGCCGGCGCCCGGCTGGCCGGCGCCCGGCTGGGCGAGGGCGCGGGCGAGCTGGTCCAGCGCGGGCAGGGCGTCGACGACCGCCGCGCGGTCGGCCGGGTCGAGGGTGTCGAGCGCGGCGGCGATCCGGCGCTCGTGGGCGTGCTGCCAGTCGTCCAGCTGCCGGCGTCCGGCCGGGGTGAGGGCGATCCGGGCGGTCCGGCGGTCGCCGGGGTCGGCCTGGCGGTCCACGAACCCGGCGTCGAGCAGCTTCCCGACCAGCCCGCTGACGGTGTTGGGGGCGAGACGCTGCCGCGCGGCCAGCTCGCCGACCCGCAGCGGGGCGGCGGCCAGCGTCTGGAGGAGTTCGACCTGCGCCATCGGCAGGGACTCCCACGGGTAGTCGGTGCGGATGCTGCTGCGCAGCGCGCGGCGCAGCCGGGTGACGGTGTCGGTCAGCTGTCGGGCGTGCTCGACCGCCGGGTCGGGGCTTCCGGTGGCGGGGTCGGGAACGTGTGGTGACGACGGCATGGCGGACAGCGTATCGCCTGGTGCGGGGCGGTTCTGCGGCCGGTTCGGGTCCCGTGGGCGCGCTGGGTCGCGGCTCTGTTGCGGACCTCGCGGCAGGTGTCCGCCGGGCGCCGTCCGGCACTGTCCGTACCGCACTGTCCGTACCGTGGGACGCTTCCTGTCGCAGAGCGACCTGCTCGTAGCACGAACATATCTGTATCCGATATATTTGTGCCATGAACGCCACCGCCCTTGCCTCGCGGCTGCTCACCGAGCGGCCCCGGCCGCGCGGCATAGCCGGCTGGCGCCACGCTCACTGGCTCGCCGTCGGCACGGTCTGTCTCGGCGCCTTCCTCGGCCAGCTAGACGCCAGCGTCATCGCCCTGGTCTTCCCCGCGCTCGGCCGCCACTTCGACGCGGGCTTCGCCGCCGTCGAGTGGGTCGCCCTCGCCTACCTGCTGGTCCTGGTTGCTCTGCTGGCCCCGATCGGCTGGCTGTCCGACCGGGTCGGCCGCAAGACGATGTACATCGGCGGCTTCGCGGTCTTCGGCCTCTCCTCCCTCGGCGCCGGATTCGCCGGCAGCCTCTGGGTGCTGGTCGGCTGCCGCGCCGTCCAGGCGGTCGGCGCCGCGATGATGCAGGCCAACAGCGTCGCCCTGGTCGCGCGCGGCGTCCCCGGGCACGCGATGCGGCGCGCGCTCGGTATCCAGGCCTCCGCCCAGGGTCTCGGCCTGGCGCTCGGGCCCAGCCTCGGCGGGCTTCTGGTCGAACACGCCTCGTGGCGCTGGGTGTTCTGGGTCAACGTGCCGATCGCGGTGTTCGGCATCCTGGCGGGCTGGTACCTGCTGCCCCGCACCCGGACGGCCGACGCCCCGGCCCACCTCCCCACCGGCGCCCCCACCGCCGTGCCGGGCCCCCGCCGGATCGATCCCCGAGAGACCCGAGAGACCCGAGAGACCGGCGAATCCCGCGCCCCCCGAGACCCCGCCGCCCGCTTCGACCTGCCCGGCATGCTGCTGCTCACCGGGGCGACCACCTCGCTGCTGCTCGCCCTGTCCACCGCCTCTGGCCTGCCCCTGCCCGGCTGGGCGGTGGCCGCCCTGCTGCTCGCCTCCGCCGTGCTGGCCCTGGCCCTGGTGCGCCAGGAGCGGCGGGCCGCCCGGCCGATCCTGGCGCCCGGACTGGTCAACACCCCGGGTGTGCGTTCCGGGCTGGTGGTGGCGCTGATCGGCTACCTGCTGCTGTTCTGCCCGCTGGTGCTGGGCCCGGTGCTGCTCACCGGCGCGGGGGTGTCGACGGCGCACGCGGGCCTGGTGGTCACCCTGCTGCCCGCCGCGTTCGCGTTCGCCGCGACGGTCGGCGGCGGGCTGTTGCCCAGGGGCTGGTCGGACGTGACCAGGTGCCGCGCCGGTGCGCTGCTCGCGGCCGTCGGACTGCTGCTGTTCGCCCTGCTGCCGGCCTCGGACGTGTCGGCGCTCCCGCTGCTGGCCACCGGCTACGGGCTGGGCCTGCTGCTGCCCGCCAACAACGCCCTGGTGATGCGGGCGATCCCGGCGCAGTGCTCGGCGGTCGGCGGCGGCATGGTGAACATGGCCCGCAGCCTCGGCACGGCGCTCGGCATGGCGCTCTCCGTCCTCGGTGTCCACCTGGCGGGCGCCGAGTCCGGTGGGCGGACGGTGCTCTTCGTCCTCGCCGCCGTCGCGGCCGCCGCCGCGCTGCTCACCCGACCCGCCCGGCCCGCCGGCCCCTGAGCCCCGCGAATCACGCCGGAGCACCCCGAGACGAGCCGGCAGAACCAGCCCCTAGGCGTCCGTACGGGCGTTCAGGATGTCCTGGGCCCGGTTCAGGCCGCGCCGCACCAGGGTCTCCAGGGCGTCCGCGCAGCGGTCCAACTCGCCCGGCAGGGCGGCCAGTTCCTCCTCCGAGAACTTCTTCAGCACGAAGTCCCCGACGCTTTGGCCCTTCGGCGGACGGCCGATGCCGAACCGCAGGCGGACGAAGTCCCGGGTGCCGAGCACCTCGCCGACCGAGCGCACGCCGTTGTGGCCGCCGGGTCCGCCGGCGCGCTTGAGCCGGGCGGAGCCGAACGGGAAGTCCAGGTCGTCCTGCACCACCACGAGCCGCTCGACCGGGACGCCGTGGCGGCGCAGCAGCGCGGCCACCGGGCGTCCGGACAGGTTGATGGACCACAGCGGCTTGGCCAGCAGCACCCGGTGGCCGTCGACGTCGATCTCGGCCACCCGGGTGGCGATGCCGCGGCGGCGGAACCGGGCGCCGTGGCGCTCGGCCAGGCGGTCCACGGCGAGGAAGCCCGCGTTGTGCCGGGTGAGCCGGAACCACGGGCCGGGGTTGCCCAGTCCGGCGATCAGCCAGGGGGCGTCGGGGGTCATGCGGGGAGTCTCCGGAGGGTGTGGGGGAGGACGGCGGACGGCCGGAGCGCGGCGGGGACGGTACGGGACCGTCCCCGCCGGCGCTCCGGCCGTCCGGGAAACGCACGGAACACGTCGCACGCGCGGCACACACACGGCACGCGCGGCACACACGGCACGCGCGGCACACACGGCATGCGCGGCACACACACGGCCATCGCAGCACACGTGGAGCACGCGAAACGTGCGGAACATGCGAGGTGCGCGGAACACGCAGAGCGCGCGCCCCGCGGACGACCGCTCAGGAGGCGGGCACGCCGGGTTCGGCGCCGCGCTCCTTGAGCATGTCGGTCATCAGCTGGAGCTCGGAGGTCTGGGCGACCACCATCGTCTGCGCGAGCCGCTTCTCGGAATCGTTCCGGGCCTTGTCGACGTAGCCCTGGGCCATCTCGACGCCGCCCTTGTGGTGCTCGATCATCAGCTGGAGGTAGAACACCTCGGCGTCCCGCCCGCTGAGCGTGCGCAGCTTCGCGATCTGGGTGTTGGTGGCCATGCCGGGCATCAGCGAACCGTCGTGGGCCTGGTAGTCGTGGCCCATCTTCATCCACGCCATCGGCGTGGCGGTCGAGTGCTGGGACAGCCCCCACTGGTCCAGCCAGCCCATCATCATCCCGCGCTGGTTGGCCTGGGTGTTGATGATGTCGAAGGCCAGGGTGCGGGTCGGCTCGTCGGCGGTGCGGTCCCGGACGACGAACGACAGGTCCACCGCCTGCTGGTGGTGGGTCGCCATGTCGCGGGCGAACCCGGCCTCCGGGGAGTCGTCCGCGGGGACGGACAGTGTGGACGAGCCGGACGCGGAGGTCCCGCTCGCCACCAGGGCCGGCACCCCGAGCGCCAGCGCCACGGCGGCGGCCAGCGCGGCCGGCCACCACATGCGGCGGCGGCGCGGGGCCCCGCCCTCCTCGACGGCGTCCGCCGCGGCCGTTGCCGGGGCGGACGCGTCGGGGCGGCCGGCGTCGGCGGCGGTCACATCTGCCCCATGGTGCAGGAGGCGCCCGGCTCCTGGGTCTGCTTGCCCTGGACGTACTTGGTGAAGAACTCCTCCACCCGCGGGTCGGTGGCGCTGTCCACGATCAGCTGGGTGCTCCAGGCGTTCAGGGTGATGGTGCCCTGCTCGTCCGGGTACGGGCTCATCATCGAGTACGGGGTCTTCTTGACCTTGTCGGAGAGGATCTTGAGGTCGTCCGGGGTGGCCTTGCCGTTGTACGTCACCCAGACCGCGCCGTGCTCCAGCGAGTGGACGGCGCGCTCGTTCTCGAGCGGCTGGTCGTAGACGTGGGCCATGCAGTCCGCCCAGATCGCGTTGTGGTCGCCGCCGACCGGCGGGGTCATCGGGTAGGTGACCTTGTCCTTGACGTGGGTGCGGCTCAGGTCGCCGAAGGTCTTCACGCCCGGGATGTCCGCGTTGGCGGCGACCTCCTTGTCCTTCTTCTTCTGGTTCTGGTCCATGACGATCCAGGTGCCGGTGGCGATCGCACCGACCACCAGCACACCGGCCGCCACCGAGGCGACGATCTTGTTGCGGCGGTCGCGGCGCTGCTCGGCGGCGCGCAGCTCGGCGATCCGGGCGCGGCGGTCGAGGCCGTCCTGCTTGCCGCCGGGCTTGTTGGACTGCTTGGAGGCGGAACCCATGGTGGTCGTCCTTGTCCCCGCCGCACCGGTCGGTGGCGGCGGTCAGCTGGAGTGAGAGGAAGGGCGGATCCGCCGGCGGCGCGCCGGCGGTGGGTTCCACTCAGGACCGGTGGACCTGGAGTTCGTGCAGGTCGGGAACCGGGTGCGCGCCGTCCAGCAGACCGGCGGGCACCACCCGGGGCGGCGCCTCGGGCGCGGTCGGGGTCAGCGGTGACACGGCGGGGTGCGGTTGCGGCGGCGGGTTCGGCAGCTGGGCGTCCTGCGGGCAGAACGGGTGGCTGGAGCAGCCGTTGTTGCGCGGCGGCTCGCCGCCGGCGGTGCAGAGGATCCAGTGCCCCTGCTCCTCGGCCGTCCGGTGGTGGTCCGAGGGCTTCGCGGACTTGGTGACCTTCGCGGCGCGGCCGGTGTAGGAGGTCTGCCCGGTGGCGACCTGGACGCTGACCACGCTGACCACGGTGACGGCGCTGACCGGGGCCCGCGGCGGCGCCGGATGGCCGGAGCCGTCCGCCGCCTTCGACTGGCCCGCGCAGGGCAGCAGCGTCAACAGGGTGACGAGCAGCAGGACCAACAGCCCACCCGCCGGGCGGCCCGCGGATGCGGCCCTCCCCGGTCGGGGCGAACTGGGGGCCGACGCGGTCATGCGCACATTTAATCAGCCGAACGAGTGATGCGATGCCCCCCATCGGCCCCCATTTTCGGCGGCCCGAGCGCCCGGATGACCAGGAAACGCCCTGCTCCGGACACATCCGGCAAGCACGGACGGAACGGAAGCGGACGAACCGATGACGCACCCGGTGCGGTCCGGCGAACCGGCTGGTGAGCGCGGTGGCCGGGACTTTCCGGTGGGTGTCCGGTTGTCGTCGAAACCCGGACAGGGTCCTCGCGGGTGGAGAACAATGTCGTCAGCCCGGCCCGCCGGGGCGGCGCGACCACGGAACGACCAGGAGCCGCCAGATGAGCAAGCAGGGTGCACCCGCAGAGCCGCACCGGCCGGACGACGGCTGGTGGGACGCCGTCTACGACGGTCCGGCGGGCACCCTTCCGGACACCCCGCACGCCGACCCCGGCGACGGCAGCGTGGACGACTGGTTCGACACGGCGGCCGGGCTCATCGGGCAGCAGCGGTCGGCGGAGCCGGAGCCGGAGCCGGCGTCCGAGCCGGAGCCAGCGTCGGCGTCGGCGTCGGGGTCGGTTGCCGAGGCTGCGGCGGAGCCTCCCGCGGAACCCGACGCCCCGGCGGGCCCGGACGCCCGGGACAGCATCGACGACTGGTTCGACACCGCGGTCGGCGTGATCGGCGGCGGATCGGTGGGGATCGGGCGACAGCGGACCTCCACGGAGACCCACCGGTTCCCGGCCCCCGCCTTCGCCGACGACACACCGAAGGCCGCGCCCACACCGAAGGCCGAGCCCGCACCGGAGCCCGCGCCCGTCCCTGAACCCGAGCCCGAGCCGACGCCCGAGCCGACGCCCGAGCCGACGCCCGAGCCCGTCCCTGAGCCGGCATCGGCAGCCGAACCCGCCCCGGAGCCCACGGCCGCGCCCGTCTCGGACCCGGTCTCGCTGGAGAAGCCCACCCCGCCGCCCACCCCCGACCCGGATCCCGAACCAGAGCCCGCGGCCCCCACCCCCGAGCCCGAACCCGTCCACACCCCCGAGCCCGACCCGGAGCCCGCGGCCCCCACCCCCGAGCCCGAACCCGTCCACACCCCCGAGCCCGACCCGGAGCCCGCGGCCCAGGCCGTCCTCGATCCCCGCCTGGCCGTCCGCGCACCGCTCGCCGACGGCGGCGCCGCCGTCCCGCACGTCGGCGAACGCCCCCCGACGTACGGACCCGAGCCGACCGCCGTACCCGAGGCGGACCCGGGCGCCCTGCACGCCCTCGTACCGGACACCGTGCTGGACGGCGCCCAGTACGGCCCCACCGTGCTGCGCGCCGCCTCCGTCCGGGGCGACTCCGCGCGCTACCGGGGCGAGCCGCGCCGCGACGCCCTGCTGGTCACCCGGTTCGGCGAGGGCCCCGACGGCCTGCTGCTCGCCGTCCTCGGCGGCTTCGACCGTACGGGCGGCGGCGCGGAGGCCGAGGCGCCCGCCCCGGAGGCGGTCGCGGCCGCCACCGGCGAGGCGTGCCACCAGCTCGCCGCCGCGATCGGGCGCAGCCGGGCCGGCCTGGCCGCCGACCTGCGTGACGGCGCCCGCGACCGGCTCCGCTACGGCCTCCAGCGGCTGGCCACCGGCGCGGCCGCCCCGCTGCGCGCCCTGGCGCCCCGGCCGGAGGAGACGCCGTCCCCGGCCTCGCTGCACTGCCTGCTGGTGTCACTGGACCCGGGGGCCGGCTACCGCGCGGCCTTCGGTGTCGGCCCGGGCGGGCTCTACCTGCTGCGCTCCGGCCACTGGATCGACGCGTACGCGGCCCGCCTGCTGCACCACCCGGACGGTCAGCCGCCGGTGCCGGAGGCCCCGGTGCCCGGCCCGCGTCCGTTCCGCTTCCGGCTCGTCCCCGCGACGCCGGGCGACATCCTGCTCCTCTGCACCCCGGGTCTCGCCCGCCCCGTCGCCGACGAGCCGGCCGTCGCCCACTTTCTGTCCACCCACTGGACCCACCCCCACCCCCCGGGCACCGTCGACTTCCTCCGCCAGGTGCAGGTCCGTGCCAAGGGCTACGCCGACGACCGCACGGCCGCCGCCATCTGGACCGAGTGACACCGCACCGGCCAGGGCCGGAACAACCAGGGCCGGAACAGCCAGGACCGGCCGGGCCCGGGGCGCGTCAGGCGCGCAGCAGGATGCCGGTGACGGCGGTGGCCTGGGTGAGGGCGGCGGGGCGGTGGGCGTCCGGGAGGCCGATGGCGACGGGGACGGCGAGGCCGTCGAGCAGGGCGCGGATCTGCACCGCGCGGTCGGCGGCGGGCCCCGGGGTGAAGTGGCCGGCGGCGGCGCCCTCCTCGATGAGGGCGACCAGGTCGGCCTGCCAGGGGGCCTCGATCTCCTGCTGCCCCTGGCGGATCTCGGCGCTCGCGGGGGAGCGGCCCCACACCTCGACCCAGAGGATCCAGCGTGGGTCGCCCGGGCCCTCCGGCAGGTAGAGGCGCAGGTAGGCGTCGAGGCGCTGCCAGGGGTCGAGGGCGCGGTCGGCGAGGGCCTCGCGGCGGCGGGCGCCGAGCTGGTCCTCGCTCCAGCGGAGGGTCTCCAGCAGCAGCTGGTCCTTGCTGCCGAAGTAGTAGAGCAGGTGTCCGGCGCTCATCTGGAGCTGTTTGCCGAGCCCGGCCATGGTGAGCTTGGCGAGCCCGTGTTCGGCGATCGCGGCCCGAGCGGTGGCGAAGACCTCCTCGCGGGGGCGGGCCGGCCGGCGCGGGCGGGGGTCGGCCATGTGCGGGTCTCCTCGGTGGAACGGCGCTCGGAAGGCTGCCCGGGTGGGCGCGCGGGGCGCGCCCACCCGGGTGGGTCGTCAGAGCGCCTTCGGCTGCTGCTGGGTGATGCAGTGGATCCCGCCGCCGTTGGCGAAGATCTCGCGGGCGTCCACGAGTTCGACGGTGCGGCCCGGGTAGGCCTCGGCGAGGATCGCGGCGGCCTCCTGGTCGCGCGGGTCGTCGAAGGCGCACAGGACGACCGCGCCGTTGGCCACGTAGTGGTTGATGTACGAGTAGTCGACCGGCTCGCCGTCCTCGTCCAGCAGGACGGTGGGGGCGGGCAGTTCGACGACCTCCAGCGGCCGGCCCTGGGCGTCGGTGGAGGCGCGCAGGACGGCGACCAGCTCGCGGCAGACCTCGTGGTCCGGGTGCGAGGGGTCGGGCTGGACGTGGGCGACCACGACGCCCGGGCGCACGAAGGAGGCGACGATGTCGATGTGTCCGCGGGTGCCGAACTCGTCGTAGTCGCGGGTGAGTCCGCGCGGCAGCCAGATCGCCTTGGTGGTGCCGAGGAAGGCGTGCAGCTCGGCCTCGACCTCCTCCTTGGTCCAGTCCGCGTTGCGGCCCTCGCCGAGCTGGACGGTCTCGGTGACCAGTACCGTGCCCTCGCCGTCGACGTGGATGCCGCCGCCCTCGTTGATCAGCCGGGAGGCGAAGCGCTGGACCTCCGTCAGTTCGCTGATGTGCTCGGCGATGTGCTGGTCCTTGTCCCAGCGGGCCCAGGACTGCGCGCCCCAGCCGTTGAAGATCCAGTCGGCGGCGGCCAGCGAGCCCTTGCCGTCGATCAGGAAGGACGGGCCGATGTCGCGCATCCACGCGTCGTTCAGCGGGCGCTCGACGATCTCGACCCGCTCGGAGACGTACTTGCGCGCCTCCTCCGTCTCGCCGGTGTTGACGATCAGCGTGACCGGCTCGTACCCGACGATGGTGTCGGCGACGGCGGCCCAGGCCTGGCGGGCGGCGTGCAGCTGCTCGGGGCCGTCGAACGTCGGGTTGGCGGTGGGGAAGGCCATCCAGGTGCGCTCGTGCGGGTGCCACTCGGCGGGCATCCGGTAGCCGAGCGAGGCGGGCGTGGGGGTGGTCATCATCAAGTCCTAAGGGAATCCTGGGCCTTGGCCGGATCGTCGGGGGTCAGAGGAAGTAGAGGCGGCTGAGCGAGACGCTGTCCGCGGGCTCGGAGCGCAGCGGTGAGCCGTCCAGCGAGACCAGCCCGGTCTCGGTGACCTCGACCTGGCCGATGCGGGCGTTGCGCACCATGTCGCGCGGCCCGATGCCGCGGGTGTTGCGCACGCCGACCCGGCGGCGGCGGGTGGGCAGCCCGTCGGCGGCCTGGTCGAGGTAGGCGCCGTCGGCGGCGGCCTGGGCGACGAAGGCCACCGAGATGTCGGCGGCGGTCGCGCCGTGGGCGCCGAACTGCGGCCCCAGGACGAGGGGTTCGCAGCGGTCGGTGGAGGCGTTGGGGTCGCCGACCACGCCGTACGCGGGGAAGCCGGCCTTGAGGACCAGCTGCGGCTTGGCGCCGAAGTGGTCCGGGCGCCACAGCACGATGTCGGCGAGCTTGCCGACCTCGATCGAGCCGACCTCGTGGGAGAGGCCGTGGGCGATGGCCGGGTTGATGGTGAGCTTGGCGATGTAGCGCAGCACGCGCTCGTTGTCGTCGCCGCCCTCCGTCGTCCCGTACGAGCCGGTGCCGTCGAGCGGGCCGAGTTCGGCCTTCATCTTCCCGGCCATGGCGAAGGTGCGGCGCACCGTCTCGCCGGCCCGGCCCATGCCCTGGGCGTCGGAGGAGGTGATGCCGATGACCCCGAGGTCGTGCAGCACGTCCTCGGCGCCCATGGTGCCGGCCCGGATGCGGTCGCGGGCCATCGCGGCGTCGCCGGGCAGGTCGGGCTTGAGGTCGTGGGCGGAGACGATCATGTCGTAGTGCTCGCCGAGGGCGTCCCGGCCGAACGGCAGCGTCGGGTTGGTGGAGGAGCCGATGACGTTCGGCACGCCCGCCATCTTCAGCACGTTGGGGACGTGTCCGCCGCCGCAGCCCTCGATGTGGAAGGCGTGGATGGTGCGGCCTTCGAGGACCTTCAGGGTGTCCTCGACGGAGAGGCACTCGTTCAGGCCGTCGGTGTGCAGGGCGACCTGCACGTCGTACTCCTCGGCGACCCGCAGCGCGGTGTCCAGGGCGCGGGTGTGGGCGCCCATGTCCTCGTGCACCTTGAAGCCGGAGGCGCCGCCCTCGGCCAGCGCCTCGATCAGCGGGGCCTCGTCGGAGGACGAGCCGCGGCCCAGGAAGCCGATGTTGACGGGCCAGGCGTCGAAGGCGTTGAAGGCGTGGCGCAGCGCCCAGGGGGAGTTGACGCCGACGCCCCAGACCGGGCCGAACTCCTGGCCGATGATCGTGGTGACGCCGGAGGCCAGCGAGGCCTCCATGATCCGCGGCGAGAGCAGGTGGACGTGGGTGTCGATGGCGCCGGCGGTGGCGATCAGGCCCTCGCCGGAGACGATGGTGGTGCCGGTGCCGACGACCACGTCCACGCCGTCCAGGGTGTCCGGGTTGCCGGCCCGCCCGATCGAGGCGATCCGGCCGCCGATCAGGCCGATCGAGGTCTTGCGGATGCCCTGGGCCGCGTCGATCACCAGCACGTTGCTGATCACCACGTCGCAGGTGTCCCGGACGGCGGCGGGCTTGAGGTGCAGGCCGTCGCGGGCGGTCTTGCCGAAGCCGGCCAGGAACTCGTCGCCGGGCGCCTGGGAGTCGGACTCCACGCGGACGATCAGTCCGCTGTCGCCGAGCCGGACGCGGTCCCCGGCGCGCGGGCCGTGGACGGCGATGTAGTCGTGCGGGGTGATCGAGGTCATTCCCCCACCTCCGGGTCGTCGAAGCTGGTCAGGTAGCCGGTCGCGCGGGCCTTCGCCAGGGCGGCCTCCTTGGCGCCGGGCGCGTCCAGCGGGCCGTCCACGAGCCCGGCGAAGCCGATCGCGACCCGCTCGCCGCCGATCGGCACCAGGCCGACCTCGACGGTGGCGCCGGGGTCGAAGCGCACCGAGGAGCCGGCCGGGACGGCCAGGTGGGTGCCGTAGGCGGCGGCCCGGTCGAAGGCCAGACGCGGGTTGGCCTCGAAGAAGTGGAAGTGCGAGGTGACCGAGATCGGCACCCCGGAGGTGTTGTGGACGGGGAGCAGCAGCGTCTCCTCGACCGGGTCGTAGCCGGTGCCGTCGCCGATCAGCGCGCTGCCGGGGGCCTCGTCGCCGAGCGAGCCGGCGCCCTTGAACGGGTCGTTGACGACGGCGAGGCGGGTGCCGTCCTCGAACACGGCCTCGACCTGGACGACGGTCACCACGTCCGGCACGCCGGGCAGCACGTCGGCGGCGGTCAGCACGGAGCGGCCGGCCTCGATGGCCTCGGCCAGGCGCCGGCCGTCGCGGGCGGCCTCGCAGACGGTGTCCGCGATCAGGGCGGTGGCCTCGGGGATGTTGAGGCGCACGCCCCGGGCGCGGCGGGCGCGGGCCAGTTCGGCTGCTGTGAAGATCAGCAGCCGGTCCCGTTCGGTGGGGGTCAGTCGCACGGTTCCTCGCTCGCGGGTCGTCGGGCCCCTCGGGCAGGCAGGGGGCGTCGGCTCGGGCCTCGGGGGCCGCCTGGGGAGATGTTAGAACGTCGTTCAAACATCTCGGGTCATTGAACCCGGACCGGGCCGCCCTGTCCAGCGTTGCCGCTCCGCGGGCGTTCGGCCTGCCGGGCGGGGGATGGGGGTGAGGGGCCCGGCGGGGAAGCGGGGGCGACGGCTCCGACGGGGCCGTGGGCCGGCGCCCGGGCCCGGCGCGCGGCGGGAGCGGGGCAGGGGCGCGTGGTCGGGCGTGCGGTCCGTACGGGCGCCGGGTGTGCGCGGGATCGGGCGGGGGCGGCCTCGAAAACGGCCTCTGCGCTTCGCAAACCTGTCCGGCGCGGGCAGTTGGATCACGCGAACCACCCCGTGCCCCTTTCACCCCACGTGATCGGACGCACACTGTTGCAAACGCCGTCAACTGGGCATGAGGATGAGTGGTCAGAACGAGGGGGCCACCCGGCCGGCGGGGGATCCGGAGGCGGGGGGCCCGGATTCCAGGGCGGGGGCATGTGTTGATGGACGGTCAGTCGCGATTCCCGCGGCAGCGGACGAGTTCCGGCGACGCCTACCGGTCCGGGCCGGTCCAGGGGCCGGTCGTCGGCACCGGGACGACCCTGCCGGGCACGCCGGCTCCGGGGTGTGCCTTGCACCGGCGGTTGCACCTCACGCTCGACCCGGCGGACCTGGTCGGGGTGGGCGCGGTCAGGCACCGGCTGCGTTCGGCGCTGAGCCACTGGGGGGTGCCGGAGCTGTCCGACACCGCCGAGCTGCTCTCCTCCGAACTGGTCACCAACGCGCTGCTGCACACGGGCAAGGGCGCGGTGTTCGACGCGGTGCTCGGCACGGACCACCGGCTGCGCATCGAGGTGCAGGACGGCACCAGCAGACTTCCCGGGCGCCGCCGCGATCCGGAGGCCGAGTACGCCACCTCGGGGCGCGGCCTGCAGCTGGTGGAGGCGCTCGCGGACTCCTGGGGTGTGCAGCTGCGCGGCGACGGCAAGGTCACCTGGTTCGAACTCGCCACGCCCTGAGCCGCGCACCCGTCGACGCCCGGGACCTGCGCCCTTGCGGTTCCGGGCCGCCATCGCCGGCATGGTCGTACGATTGTTCGTCGTCGATTGATTCGCTGTCGAAGCAAGCCCTGAACAGAAGGCGGAACGGAAGGTTTCCGGCCCGTTGGCATTGCCGCTCGGCCGAACATTGGCCAGGATGGTGGGAATGTGTGTCCACGTGCGGGAAGCAGCGGGGAGACCGAACCTCGACTGGCCACCGTCCGTCGCACCGTCCTATCCAGCACGACCCATCACACCGCCACGCGGCCCGTCCGGACGGTCGGCGCGGTCCGCCACGGCAGCGGCAGGAGCAGCATGCCCACTGAGCCCGAGTCGCCGGGGCCGGCGCTTCCTCCCGGCGCGTCGCCCGTCGTCGAGCCGCGAACGGTAGAGCCGAGGACCGTGGAGCCGAGGACCACCAAGCCGAGGACCGTGGAACCGCGCACCGCCGAGCCGAGAGCCGTGGAGCCGGGAGCCGTCGGACCGCGCGTCGCCGAGCAGCCGGGCGCCCCGGAGCCGCGCACCCCCGGGAGCGGCCGGGTCAGGCCGCCCGCCCAGCCCTCGCGCCGCGGCTCCGCGGTGCGCCCCTCCCCGAGCCTCGCCGCCGCCCGGCTGGCGCCCGTGCTCTCCGGGGGGCTGCCGCCCTCCACCGCGGACACCATGCCGGACTGGCTGGAGCCCGCGATGGCCGCCAACGGCATCGGCTCCTTCGACTGGGACATCCGCCGCGACGTCCTGGAGGGCGACCAGCGGGCCTGCGCGATCGTCGGACTGGACGCCCTGGAGCGGGTCCGCTTCGACCGCACCGCCGCCTCCTTCCTGACCCTGCTGCACCCCGAGGACGCGCCCGTGGTGCGCCGCCGGGTCGAGCGCGCGGTCGCCGAGCTGGGCCAGTGCGGCGCCTACTACCGCACCGTCGGGGCGAACGGCGGCATGCGCGCGGTGCGCTTCCGCGGCCGGGTGCTCGCCGACGCCTTCGGCCGGGCCTCCCGGATGGTCGGCTTCGTCTGGGACGCCACCGTCGAGCTGCACAAGCGCGACCACGCCGACCGGATGGCCCTGCTGCGCGAGGAGCGCTCCCGGTTCATCAAGGAGGCGGCGCGCGCCCTCTCCGAAGCCGTCACCGTGCGTGACGTGGCCCGGGTGTTCACCGAGCTGCCGCTGCCCGGACTGCCGCCGGACGGCCTGGTGCTGGCCTCCTTCGAGGCCGGACGGGCCCAGATCCTCGGCGCCTCCGGCTACCGCGCCGACACGCTGGCCGTCTGGGACCGCACCGTGCTGCCGGCCGGCCACCCGGCCGCCGAGGCGCTGCGCCACCGGGCGCCGGTCTTCGTCTCGACCCGCGAGGAGTTCCGCGACCGCTACCCCGAGGTGTGGGAGCCGACCAGCCGCGGCGGCCGGGGCTCCTGGGCGTACCTGCCACTGGTCGCCAGCGGCCGGGCGATCGGCGTCTGCGTGGTCAGCTTCGACGACGAGCGCGAGCTGGACGCCGACGAGCGCACCCTGCTGTCCACCCTGGGCGGGCTGGTCGCCCAGTCGCTGGCCCGGGCCCGGCTGCACGACGCCGAGCACGAGCTCGCGGCCGGCCTCCAGCGGGTGATGCTGCCGCGCACCGTCCCGTCCGTCCCGGGCGTGACCACCGCCGTGCGCTACCTCGCGGCCGGCTCCGGCCTCCAGATCGGCGGCGACTGGTACGACGTGGTGCCGCTGCCCGGCGGGCACGTCGGCCTGGTGATCGGCGACGTCCAGGGCCACGACGTGCACGCCGCCGGGATCATGGGCCAGCTGCGGATCGCGCTGCGCGCCTACGCGGCCGAGGGCCACCCGCCCGCCGCCGTGATGGCCCGCGCCTCCCGCTTCCTCGCCGACCTGGACACCGACCACTTCGCGACCTGCACCTACGCCGAGGTCAACGTGGACTACGGCGTGGTCTACGCGGTCCGGGCCGGCCACCTCGACCCGGTGGTGCGCCGCGCGGACGGCACCGCCGCCGTGGTGCCGGTGGCCGGCGGGCTGCCGCTGGGCATCGACCCGGACCAGGAGTACCGCGTCACCCGGTTCAGCCTGGACCCGGGCGAGACCGTGCTGCTCTGTACCGACGGCCTGGTCGAGGCGCGCGGCATGGACCTCGACGAGGGCGTCGCCCGGCTCACCCGGACGCTCGCTCGCCCGCTGCCGGACGCCGCCGAGGCCGCCCGCGACCCGCTGGAGGAGCTGGCCGACCGGATCGCCTCCCAGGCCGCCGACTCCAGCGAGCGCGAGGACGACATAGCGCTGCTGCTCCTGCGCTGGGACGGCCCGGCCGGCGGCCTGGCCGCCCAGCAGTTGCGCCGCCGGATCGGCCAGGCCGACCTCGCGCGGGTCGCCGAGGTCCGGGCCGAGCTGCGCGACGCGCTGCGCCGCTGGGGCGTCGCCGAGTTCATCGACACCGCCGAGTTGCTCTCCTCCGAACTGGTCACCAACGCCATCCGGCACACCGACCGGGACGCCATGTTCACCGCCCGGCTCTACCGGGAGCCGGAGGCGGACGGTGGCCGGGCCCGGCTGCGGGTCGAGGTGGAGGACGAGTCGGACCTCTGGCCGACCCGCCGTACGCCGGGGGAGCAGGCCTCCTCCGGACGCGGGCTGATGCTGGTCGAGGCACTCGCGGACTCCTGGGGCGTGGAGCCGCGCGGCTCCGGCAAACGGATGTGGTTCGAGCTCAGCGGGACGGCGTCGGCGGCGGCCTGAGGCCCCGTCGGCTCAGGCCCGGTGCCAGGGGGCTCAGCCGAATTGCTGCTCGAGGGGCCTGTTCGGCGGCTGGGAGTACTTCGTCCCGTTCGGGTTGGACGGCGCCGCGAGGGTGTGGGAGGCGCCGCCGTGAAGGGATTCCTTGCGGCGGCGGCGCTCCTCGGAGCGCTCCCGGGAATCCGGGCCGGCGGCGGGGGAGGCGGATCCCCGGCAATGCGCTGAGGAGAGGGATTTCTGACCTGGTGACGATCGCACTGTCATAGGAATGCGCGGCGGATTGTTCCTGGAATGACGGGCTTTTCGAACCTGATATCGCACAGGCTTTCGTCAACGTCGCGTGACGCGAGGGCAGCCGCCGCACATGTCCTGCGGATCCGCGGTGTAGACGAGGCAACAACTGGCCCGGGACCGCTCCGGGCCCGGGGCGCAGTCCGCCCTGGGCGCCGGGGGCGCGAAGCCGGCGCCCGGAGTGAAGGGGGCCGGAGCGGGGGCGGGTCGGTCGTCCGCGCCGGGCGTGTGCGCGGGGTCGAGGGGCTCGCCGGGCGCCAGCAGCGCGGACAGTTCGGCGCGCGCCCGCTCCTGCTCCCCGAGCAGCCCGCCCGCGTAGCAGAGCCCCTCCACCACCGCGTCGGTGGCCATCGCCCACAGCACCCGGGGTCCGCGCCGCGCCTCCGGGCCGAAGGCGGTGAGCACCGGGGCCAGGAAGGCGCCCAGCGCGGACCGCAGCGCGGCGGCCAGCGCCGGCTCGTCCGGCACCGCCCCGGCCTGGCCCGAGCCGGCCGCCGGATCCTCCGGCAGGCAGACGAACTCCGCCGGGCGGACGGTCAGTTCGACCGCGTCGGGGTGTCGGCGCAGCGCGACGTCCCCGAGCGCGAGCAGCGGGACGCGCTGCTCCAGGAACCACGGCAGCGTGAACAGCAGCGAGACCGGCCAGACGAAGCGGTGCAGCCCGAAGCCGGCCGCGACGTCCGGGCGCAGCGGCCGCCCGTAGCGGGCGAGGCCCTGCCGGGCGTCGTGGGCGATCAGCTCGCGGACCGTCTCGGGGCGGGCGGCGAGGTCGGCGGCGGTCAGCCAGCCGTCGCCGTGCCGGGGCCGGGCGCAGCGCACCGTCAGGATGGGGGTGAGCCCGGACAGCCGGTGGTACGAGGGCGCGCCCGGGGTGGTGGGCGCGGGAGCGGGGACGGGGGTGCGCGCACCGGTGGTACGGGGGGCGCGCGGCGTGGGGCCGGGCCGGGTGCTCGCGGTCATGGGCGGCCCCATCGGGTCGACCGGGGCGCCCATGGTCCGCCCGGCGGTGCCCGGCGGCGGTGGCGCGCCGGACGCGGCCGGACCGGGGCATGGCGGTGCCCGGGGAACGGCAAGGCGACCTGGCCGGGGTACTGCTCCCCCCGGCCAGGTTAGCCTCACCTTAGCTGATTGTCCCCCCGGTCTCGCTCGCGGTGCGTCCGTCCGTGGGAGCCCCCGGCGTGCGGCGGGGCCCCAGCTGGCGCGCGAGCCAGACCGGCACTCCGCCCAGGGCGGCCACCAGCCGGGCCGCCTCGGCCCGCAGCCGCGCGGCCTCGGGCGGCTCGGACACCTCGGCGAGCGCGGCGAGCGCCGGCGCCACCCCCACCGTGAAGCCGAGTTGCTCGCGCAGCCGCAGGGAGGCGTCGAAGCCCTCCCGGGCGTTCCCGCGGTCCCCGCGGGAGAGCGCCAGTGCGGCCAGGTGTCGCCAGGTGTACGAGCGCAGCAGTTCGTCCCCGCGCTCGCCGGCGCCGTCGTGCGCCCGGCGGTAGGCGATCCAGGCGGCGCTGCGGTCGCGCAGCAGGTTCTCGGCGACCAGCCCGCGCCGGAAGTCCAGCAGCGGGCGGCCCGGGGCGTCCGGCGGCAGCAGGGCCGAGGTGCGGCCGAGCGCGGCCTGCGCCTCGTCCAGCCGGTCCCGCGGGCCGAGCACGCTCGCCACGTACGCGAGGAAGCCGCGGGCGCAGGCGGCGGCCGCGCGCTGTTCGGTGCCGGAGGCCAGCGCCTCCGCCAGGCGCAGCGCCTGCTCCGCCTGGGTCCAGTTCGCGGCGGTGAACAGGCACTGCTCGATGAGGAGTTCGGCCCGCCCCAGGGCCGCGGCCGGGTCGTGCTCGGCGGCCGGTCGCAGCAGTTCGGCGGCCTCCTGCCAGCACCCCCGGGACCTCAGCCGCCACACGGTGTCACCCGGCTCCTCCGCTGCCGCCCGCCCCCGCCCCTCCGGGCCGCTCGGGTCCCATCCGTGCTCCGACAACGCCACCTCCTTGTGTGCGCCATCCGGCAAGGGCGCGGACCCGCCCCTGAGGCCCTGCCGCCACGACCCGTGCGCATGACGACGACAGGGCGAAAGGCCCGCGCTGTGGCCGCAATTCAACACGGGGGTGAGCTTGTGCACCAGATCACGAGCGAAGGTTGTTGCTTTTGGAGGAAAAATGATCTAGGGGTGCGCACGGGAGGAGACGCGGAGGAGGGGGAAGGGGGCCGCCCCGCCGGGCGGCCCGGTGGGTCAGGAGGTCCAGCCGGTCTCCATCAGGGCCTCGGCGGCGCCGTTCGCGGGCTGCGGCACACCCGCCAGGTCCAGGCTGAACAGGGCGACCAGCAGCTGCTCGCCGCGCACGGTGGCCTGGTGCGAATAACCCGCGAGGGTGAACATCGCGGCGGCCATCTCCTCGGCGTGCAGGGTCTGCAGCCACAGGCACTCGACCGACTTCACGTCGGCGGGCTCGGTCCAGGTGTCCACCTGGGCGACCATCCGGCTGCCCAGCAGGGTGACCCCGTCGCGCTCCTGGGCCTCGGTCAGCTCCAGGTCGTCGAAGCCGAGCCACTCCAGGTAGCGGGCGGCGGTGAACACCGCGTCCTGCGAGGTGCGCACCGGGTGCGGACGGAACGGCGTGCGGTGGCGGAACGGGCGGGAGCGGCCGGCCGCGGGCGGCGTGGGCGGGGCCGGGGTGGGCACGTTCACCGGGTGGGCCGGGTACGGGCGGGCGGCCTGCGGGCCGGGGGCGGCGAGCGGGGCGGCGGTGCCGGTGCCCAGCCGGGTGGCGCGGTCGACCGGCAGCCGGACGGTGGCGCCGCAGTTGCAGGTGAACTCGGGCTGCGGCCACTGGTCGGAGCGGCCGCAGTGCGGGCAGCGCATGCTCAGCCAGGAGTCCTCCCAGGAGCGGAAGCGCACCTGCACCGGCACCCCGCCGCGCAGCAGCGGCACCTTGAGCGAGGCCCCGCACGGGCAGGGCAGGGACGGCGGTTCGTAGAGGTGCTCGCGGCGGCAGGCGGGGCAGCGGATGGCCCGGGCGCCACCGCCCGGCCCCGGTCGCGTGGGGTCGTGTCCGGTGAAGTCGTCGGGCAGTCCGGCCATCGCGGGCTCCGTCCGTCGGTGTCGGGTGGGTGGGACGATTCCCATGCTCCCCGAAATGTCCGGCGCCGGACGCGGAATGGGGCAATCCTCAGGGACGGATCAGGGGCTCCTGCCCGCTCGGGTGGGAGTGGAATCCTTCCGGAGGGGGATGCCCGGCGGGCCGGACCTGGACGTTCACCCCGCGGACCAGCGGGCCAGGTCGGCGGGGGTGTCGAGGTCGTCCGGGACGGCGACGTCGGCGCACTCGACCAGGACGAGCTCCGCCGCGTGCGCCGTCAGCAGGGCGCGGGCCCCGGCGTCGCCCCGGGCGCCCGCCGCCGCCTCGGCGAAGTGCCGGGCGCCGATCAGCACGGGGTGTCCGCGCCGCCCGTCGTAGGCCGCGGCGGCCAGGTCGGCGCCCGCCCGGTGGGCGGCCAGCAGCCGGGACACCGCGGCCGGGGTGACGCCCGGGGTGTCCACCAGCATCACCAGCGCCGCCGAGGCGTGCGGCGGCAGCGCGGCCAGGCCGGCCCGCAGTGAGGTGCCCATGCCCTGCTTCCAGTCCGGATTGCCGACCAGCCGGCAGCCCGGCAGGTGCGCGGTGGCCCGTACCCGGTCGCCCTGCGCGCCCAGCACCACGGTGACGTCCGCGCAGCCGCCGGCCCGGACCGCCGCCGCCGCGTGCTCCACCAGCGGCCGGCCCCCGTACCGCAGCAGTGCCTTGGGGCGCCCGCCGAGGCGGCTCCCGCCCCCGGCGGCGAGGATCAGGGCGGCGACCGGGCCCGGTCCGGCGGGTGTCGGTGGTGTCTGCATGGGGCCAGCCTGCCCGGTCGGGGCCGGGGCGTGCGCGGCGGGGGCCGGCGAGGGGGCGCCGCGTCCGGTGGCCGGACGCCCTCGCGGGGGAGGGGGTGTGAGCGGGTGTGAGCTTCGACATGCTCCGGGCCGTCGCGTGGCGTCGGCTTGACCTGCTCTCGGGGCGGCTGATCTGCTGGTTCGCCGTCAACCCGCCCCTGACCCCGGGAGTTCTCCGTGCCCGCCCGCCGCTCCACGCTGTCCGCCGCCACCGTGTTCCTGATATGCGCGCTCGCGCTGGTCGGTTGGTTGATCGGCGGCCGAGACCACAAGTCGACCGGCCCCAAGGCCGACGGCGGCACCGCCGCCCCCGCCGCAGGGGCCACCGGCACCAGCCCGCTGCAGAACCCGGACGGCACCAAGCCCGGCCTGGCGCCGCTGACCACCCCCGAGGAGCAGAAGGCCGGCCGGGACGTCATAGCCAAGGTCGCCACCGCCGCCGTCGGCACCAAGGACGGCTACGACCGCAACGAGTTCGGCCCCGCCTGGACGGACAACGTCGACGGCGTCCCGTTCGGCGGCAACAAGTGCGACACCCGCAACGACCTGCTCGCCCGGGACGGCACCGGCGTCGAGCACAAGGACGGCTCGGACTGCACCGTCACCGCGATGACCATCTGGGACCCGTACACCGGCAAGAGCGTCCAGTGGACCAAGCAGCAGGCCTCCAAGATCCAGATCGACCACGTGATGCCGCTGTCCTACGACTGGCAGATGGGTGCCGGCAAGTGGGACAAGGCCAAGCGCGTCCAGATCGCCAACGACCCGCTCAACCTGATCCCCGCCGACGGCTCGCAGAACGCCTCCAAGGGCGACTCCGGCCCGGCCACCTGGCTGCCCGCCAACACCGAGATCCGCTGCTCCTACGCGGTGCGCTTCGCCCAGGTCTCGCTGAAGTACCAGCTGCCCGTCTCCGAGGCCGACAAGAAGGCCATGCTCCAGCAGTGCGGCGGCTGACGAAACGTTGATCCCGTGAAGCCGGGGGCGGGTGCGGTGTGCGCGCGGCGCGTGCCGGGTGGTACTTGTGGGCGGTGGCCCCGATGATCCCCCGGCTCCCCCGCCCGCCCGGGCGCACCCTGCCCGCCCTCGCCGCCGCACTCGCCCTCGCGCTGCCGAGCGGCTGCACGGGCGCCGCCCCCGGCCCGCCCGACCGGCCGCCGCTGGCCGAGCGGGTCGCCGCCACCGCCGCGCCCGCCCTGCGCGCGCTCTACGACCAGCGGATCGACTGGCGGCACTGCCCCGACGAGGACGGCGACGACCCGGACCGGGCCGCCGTGCGGTGCGCCACCCTCAAGGTCCCGCTGGACTACGCCGACCCGGGCGGGCCCACCGTCGACGTCGCCCTCGCCATGGTGCCCGCCGCCGACCGCGCGCACCGGCTCGGCGCCCTGGTGCTCAACCCCGGCGGCCCCGGCAACTCCGGTGTCGACATGGTCCGTTGGGGATGGAAGGGCTACCAGGGGCCGCTGCACGACCGGTACGACCTGGTCGGCTTCGACCCGCGCGGCGCCGGGGACACCACCCCGGTCCACTGCCTGGACGACCGCACCCGCGACCAGTGGGACGCCACCGACGACCCGGCCTACGACCACGGCCGGATCCTCGCCGAGGCCTGCCGCGCCCGGCACGCCGACCTGCTCCCGCACCTCGGCACCCGCGACACCGCCCGCGACCTCGACGTCCTGCGCGGCGCCCTCGGCGAACGCCGACTGGACTTCCTCGGCTTCTCCTACGGCACCCACCTCGGCGCCACCTACGCCGAGCAGTTCCCCGACCGCACCGGCCGGCTCGTTCTCGACGGCGCCGTCGACCACGGCGCCCCCGCCGCGCGGCTCGGCACCGAACAGGCCGCCGCCGCCGAGGCCGGGCTCCGGGCCTTCGCCGCCGCCTGCGCCACCGACGACGGAGCGGCCTGCCCGCTCGGCGCCGACCCGGCCGCCGCCCCGCAGCGCCTCGCCCGCTTCCTCGACGGACTGCGCGACCACCCGCTGCGCGCCGCCGACGGCCGCGCGCTCACCGCCGCGCTCGGCTGGGACGCCGCCCTGGACGTGCTCTCCGACGGCCGCCGCTCCTGGCCCCGGCTGCGCGAGGCCCTCGCGCCGGCCGTCACCCGGGGCGAGGCCGAGGGCCTGCTCGCCCTCGCCGACGGCGCCGACCGCCGCGACGAGGACGGCCGCTACCGGACCCCGGCCGACGCCTTCGCCGCCATCTCCTGCGCGGACGGCCCGCCCCCGCCCACCGACGCGGAACTGCGCCCGGCCCTCGCCGAACTCGCCGCCCGCGCCCCGCTGGTCAGCGGCCACGACCCGGTGGGCACCCTGCTCGACCCGGACTGCCGCCCCTGGCCGTTCCACAGCCCCGAGCCGCCGCGGCCGATCCGGGCGGCGGGCAGCGCCCCGATCCTGGTGATCGGCTCCACCGGCGACCCGGTCACCCCGTACGCCTGGGCGCAGCGGCTCGCCGCCGGGCTGGAGCACGGGGTGCTGCTCACCCGGGACGGCGACGGGCACACCGGGTACGACAAGAGCGGCTGCGTCCGGGACGCGGTGGCCTCCTACCTGGTGGACGGCCGGCTGCCGGCGTCCGGGACGCACTGCCCGTCCGACTGAGGCAGCGGGGACGGGAGAGGGGGCGTGCCGTGCGAACACGGCACGCCCCCTCGGGGGTTCGGGCTCAGGAGGTGGGGGCCGTCAGGTCGTAGAAGGTGGTGGAGCCGATGGTCCTCGCCGTGTAGTGCGCCGTCACCCAGGACTCGATCTGGGCGGACTCGCTCTGCTGCCCGCCCTCGTCGCCGCCCGCGCCGCCGCCGAAGCCGCGGCGGGAGCCGCCCGCGCCGATGAACCAGTGCACCTTCCCCTCCTCGACGTACTTCCGGAAGCCGGCCAGGGTCAGCGAGGGGTCGGTGCCGTTGAAGCCGCCGAGGGCCATCACCGGTTCACCGGTGGCGAGTTGGTAGCCGGCCGCGGTCTGCGAGCCGATCGTGGCGGCCGCCCAGGTGTAGTGGTCGGCGTTCTCCTCGATCATGGCGGCGACCTCGCCGGTCACCTTGGGGCCGTCGAGCAGCCCGCCCATGCCGCCGGGCGGCGGGCCGCCGGCCGTGCCGCCGGTGAGGCCGCCCGGGGCCTGGGGGTCCGGCACACCGGGGACGCCGTCGGTGCCGGTACCGGTGCCGGTGCCGCGCTCGTGGCGGCCGTTGGCGTGCTCGGAGCCCGTACCGCCGCCGTCGAAGCCCTGGGCGCCGTTGAAGCCCTGCCCGCCGGTGAAGCCCCGGGCACCCGGGAAGCCCGGCAGGCCGCCCTGGCCGCCCTGGCTGTTCTGACCACCCTGGCCGTTCTGCCCGCCCTGGCCGAACCAGCGCCCGTTGCCGCCGCCGGGGAAGCCCTTCGCGCCGTTGCCGCCCCTGCGCCCCATGCCGCCGGGCCCGGACGCGCCGTCCACGCCCGGCCCCGCGGTCACGATCGAGCCGGTGTGCGGGGTGTTCACCGTGTCCACCGCGTACGCCGCCGGTCCGCCGAGCGCCGCCGCCACGCCCACCAGGCCCGCCACCGAGGCGATCCGCGCGCCGGTCCGGCCGGAGGTCCGTCCGGCCACCTGCCCGGTGACCAGCGCGGCCGCCGCCACCAGACCGCCGACCAGCACCGCCCAGCGCAGCCACGGCAGGAAGCCCGGGCTGCGGCCGAGCAGCACGAACGCCCAGACCGCCGTCACTGCGAGCGTCCCGGCCAGCACCAGCGCCCAGGGCAGCCGGTGCCGGGCCCGCCACAGCCCGTCCACGCCCATGCCGACCAGCGCCGCGACCGCCGGGGCCAGCGCCACCGTGTAGTACTGGTGGAAGATCCCGGACATGAAGCTGAAGATCAGCGCGGTGGACAGCAGCCAGCCGCCCCAGACCAGGAAGGCCGCGCGGGCGGTGTCGGTGCGGGCGTGGCGGCGGGTCGCCCAGAGGCCGACGGCCAGCAGGATCAGCGCGGCCGGCAGCAGCCAGGCGATCTGCCCGCCGATGTCCGTGCCGAACATCCGGGTCAGCCCGGTCTCGCCCCAGCCGTGGCCGCCGCCGTGCGCCGCGGCGCCGCCCGGCAGGTCCAGCCCGGCCGGCATCCGGCCGCCGCCGCCCACGCTGCCGCGTTCGTTGCCGTCGACCCGGCCGAGGCCGTTGTAGCCGAAGGTGAGCGAGAGGAAGCTGTTGTCCTGCGAGCCGCCGATGTACGGGCGGGCCGAGGCGGGCATCAGCTCGACGACCGCCACCCACCAGCCGCCCGAGACCAGCAGCGCCGCGCCCGCGAGCAGGCTCTGGCGCACCCGCCGCCAGAACCCGGTGGGCGCCGCCACCAGGTAGATCACCGCGAAGGCGGGCAGCACCAGGAAGGCCGCCAGGGTCTTGGTGAGGAAGGCGAGGCCGAACATCACCCCGGTGAGGACCAGCCACCGGGTGCCCGCCGCCTCGACCGCCCGCACCAGCCCGTACGCGGCCAGCGTCAGCAGCAGCACCAGCAGCGCGTCCGGGTTGTTGAAGCGGAACATCAGCGCCGCGACCGGGGTGAGCGCCAGCGCGGCGCCCGCCAGCAGGCCGCCCAGCGGGGAGAAGCGGCGGCGCACCGTCGCGTACAGCACGCCGACGGTGGCCGCGCCCATCAGCGCCTGCGGGGCGAGGACCGACCAGGAGGAGAGACCGAAGACCCGCGCCGACAGCGCCATCGGCCACAGCGCGGCCGGGGGCTTGTCGACGGTGATGAAGTTCGCCGCGTCCGAGGAGCCGAAGAAGAAGGCCTTCCAGCTCTGGGATCCGGCCTGCACGGCGGCCGAGTAGAAGGAGTTGGCCCAGCCGGAGGCGCTCAGGCCCCACAGGTAGAGGACGGCGGTCGCGGCCAGCAGCGCGAGCAGGGCCGGGCGCACCCAGCGCGGGTCGTCCGCGCGCCCGCGCCAGGCACGGGCGGGGAGGGTGCGCAGCCGGCCGGACCAGGAGGCCGGGCCCTTGGGACCGGCGGCCGGCAGGGGCTGCTCGGGGAAGAGCGGTGCCGGGCCCGGCCGGACCGGGGCCGGCACCTCCGGCGGCGGGTAGTTCGCGGCCTCGGGCCACGGTTCGCCGGCCGGAGGGGAGTAGCTGCTCGTGGTCATGCGCCATACGGTGGGTGGCGCGGCTGAGAGAACCGTGAGACGGGGCTGTGAGACGCGTGTGATCCGGAACGTCAGGCGGACGGCGGCATGGTGAGGTGCTTGCCCAGCCACTCCAGGGCCGGGGGGATCTCCCGGGTCCAGGTGTGGAAGTTGTGGCCGGCGGTGTCCAGGGTGATGGTGGACATCTTGGTGGGGGCCTTGAAGGCGGCGACCATGGCCTTGGTCTCGTCGTAGTTGTTCTCGTCGTACGCGGTGGTCAGCAGCAGCGAGACGGGGGCCGCGGGCTGGTTCTTCAGCCGCCACAGCAGGTCGTTCTCCTGCTTCAGCTGGGCGCTGCCGCCGAACAGGTCGCCGGTGGTCGCGTCGTGGGCGGCGCTGTAGTAGCCGGAGAGCGCGACCGCCGCGCGGTAGGCGTCGGGCTTGCGCAGCGCGAACTTGAGCGCGCAGTAGCCGCCGGTGGAGTTGCCGATCACCGCCCGGTTGGCCGGGTCGGTGCCGATCCGGTAGGTGGTGGCGAGGGCCTTGGGCAGGTCGGAGGTGAAGAAGGTCTCCACCTGGGGGCCGTTCGGCACGTCCACGCACTCGGTGTCCCGGTCGCCGACCAGGGTGGGGCGGGTCATCACCAGGACGGTCGGCGGCAGCTTCTTCTGCTCTATCGCGTCCAGCGTCGACGCCGGGTACTGCATCAGCGAGATCAGCTTCTCCGGGGTGCCCGGGTAGCCGGTGAGCACCAGGGCCATCGGGAAGCGCTGCTTGGCGTAGTCCGGCTGGAAGTACTGCGGCGGCAGGTAGACGTACGCCTCGGTGGTCAGCCCGCTGCCGGCCCCCCGGACGTCGACCTTCTGGATCTGGCCGGAGCGCTCAGGGTCCGAGCCCTGCGCGGAGTAGAACTTCTGCTCGCCGGTGACGGCCACCCCGGAGGCGTTGGGCTGGTGGTCGACCACCGTGCCGAGCCCGCCGCTGGTGCCCAGCAGGTCCGTCCAGGAGCTGTAGAAGCCGAAGTAGCTGTTGGCGATCAGACCCATCGCGGCCAGCACCGACACCTGGGTGGCCAGGAACGCGCCGATCCGGCCCAGCCACGCCTTCCAGCCCTTCCCGCCGAACCGCGGCCACAGCCACATGGTGGCGGCGAAGACGGCTATCGCGAGGAGGGAGGCGATGATCTGGAGCGGGAGTCCGGTGAGACTGAGCACGGGCCCGATCGTAGTTGACCTCCGTGAACGGCCCGGGGCGGCCCCTTCCGGTGGCCGTCCGAATCGGGTTGACCGGGATGGTTCGTGCTCGGCAGCATGTCGCCCGACGCGTACGGGGAGTGCGCTGGGATGACGGTGGGGTGGGGTCGTGGAGTTCAGGGGTAGGGCTGTCCTGGCGGTCGGCGGGGTGCTGCTGCTGGCGGCATGTTCCGGCGGGGGCGGCGAAGGGGCGGCGGCGCCGAGCGCTTCGGCGACGCCGTACGGCACGGTGCTCAGCCAGGCCTTGGAGCCGGTCGGCACCGGGCTGGGGAAGGTGGCCGCGGCGACCACCGCGAGGGATGCCGGACTCGCGCTCTCCGCCCTCCAGTCCAACGCCGACCGGGCCGTCCGCGGAGTGCAGTCCGCCGCGCCGCCGGCCGGGGCCGAGGCAGCGCGCGCCGACCTGGTGGCCGGCCTGAACGCGCTCTCCGCCGAGGCGTCGAAGATCCGTGAGGACGTCTTCGGCTACAGGATCTGCTCGGCCGGGTTCGTCCAGGCGAAGCTCGGTGTCGGCCCGGGGCTGACGGCGACCCGGGCCGCCGTCGCCAAGCTGGCGGCGGCCGGCCACCAGGCTGTCCTCACCGTTCCGAAGCTGCCCGAGCCGCAGCCGGTGCCGAGGGCCCTGGAGAACGGAGCCGTGGTCACCGACGGGGGGAACCAGGGCAAGGGCGAGCTCACGTTCGAGAACGGCGGCCAGGTGGACGCCGTCGTCTCGATCGTCCTGGACGGCCGGACGGTGGCCTCGGCGTACGTGGCCAAGGGTCGGCCGGCCACCATCTCGGGCGTCAAGGAGGGTTCGTACGACTTCCACGTCACCATCGGGGTGGACTGGGACTCCGAGGCGAGGCAGTTCACCCAGAACTGCCTGTTCGCCAATGTGGGGGAGAAGCGCGAGTTCGGGCCGGGCGGGACGACCTGGACGGTCAAGGTCCCCACAGCGGACGGCAGGGACGGCGCCGACGTCCGGTTCGAGACCGTGGAGTCCTTCCCGCAGCCATAACCCCGGCCCGTAACGGGCATACCGGGACGGGTCGTTGCCGCTGGGTGGCACAACAGGCCATGGGGAGTGGCGAGTTCGGTCACAATCCTTGACCCATTGAAGTGGCCATGGCACTTTCGTGCGGCGCGGGCGTCGGCGACCAGTCGTACACCCCGCGATCCCCCACAAGGAGAGCCATGTTCAAGAGGATTGTCGCGGTGGCCGGTACGAGCGCCGTCGTCGCGGGCGGGCTGGCCTTCGCGGCCGCCCCCGCGCACGCCGTTCAGGCGGCCGACCTGACCTCCACCATCGCCCTGAGCAACTGCTCGGCCTCGCTGGTCCGTTACCCCACCTCGGTGGCCGGCGACCGCGCGCTGATGCTCACCAACGGGCACTGCCTGCCGACCATGCCCTCGGCCGGCCAGGTGATCCAGAACGCCACCGCCAGCCGCAGCGGCACCCTGCTCGACGGCGCGGGCAACAGCCTGGGCACCGTCCAGGCCGACAAGGTGCTCTACGCGACGATGACCGGCACCGATGTCGCGCTCTACCAACTCACCGACACCTACGGGTCGATCACCTCCAAGTACGGTGCCACCGCGCTGACCATCAGTGACACGCACCCGACCGACGGTGCGTCGATGTACATACCCTCGTCGTACTGGAAGCAGGTCTGGAACTGCTCCGTGAACGGCTTCGTGCCGACCCTGCGCGAGGACGAGTGGACCTGGCACGACTCGCTGCGCTACAGCTCCGGCTGCAACACCACCCACGGCACCTCCGGTTCGCCGATCGTCGACTCCGCCAGCGGGCGGATCATCGGCATCAACAACACCGGCAACGACGACGGCGCCATGTGCACCCTCAACAACCCGTGCGAGGTGGCCGCCGACGGCACCACCAAGGCCTACAAGGGCCAGAGCTACGGCGAGGAGACGTACTGGTTCACCACCTGCCTGAACTCCTCCACCCGGGCCATCGACCTCAACACGGCCGGCTGCCTGCTCACCAAGCCGGCCGGCAGCGGTGCCGTCACCGTCACCAACCCGGGTAACCAGTCCACCACCGTGGGCGGTTCGGTCAACCTCCAGATCAGCGCCTCCGGCGGCACCGCCCCGCTGTCCTACGCCGCGACCGGCCTGCCCGCCGGGCTGTCGATCAACTCCTCGACCGGTGTCATCGCCGGCACCGTCTCCGCCGCCGGCAGCTCCACCGTGACCGTCACCGTGACGGACGCGGCGGGCAAGTCGGCCTCCACCAGCTTCACCTGGGCCGTCTCGACCGGTGGCGGCGGCTGCACCCCGGCGCAGCTGCTGGGCAACGCGGGCTTCGAGACCGGCAGCGCCACCCCGTGGACGGCGTCCAGCGGCGTGGTGGACAGCAGCACCTCCCAGGCGGCCCACAGCGGCTCCTGGAAGGCGTGGATGAACGGCTACGGCTCCACCCACTCGGACTCGCTGTCGCAGACGGTGAGCATCCCGGCGGGCTGCAAGGCGACGCTGAGCTTCTGGCTGCACATCGACACCGCCGAGTCGGGCAGCACCGCGTACGACAAGCTGGCCGTGTCGGTCAACGGCACCACGCTGAAGACCTACTCCAACGTGGACGCCGCGGCGGGCTACCAGCAGCGCACCTTCGACCTGTCGTCCTACGCGGGCCAGTCGGTCACGGTGAAGTTCGCCGGGACCGAGGACGCCTCGCTCCAGACCAGCTTCGTGATCGACGACACCTCCGTCCAGACCGGCTGAGCCCGGACCGGCTCCTGACGGGCCGGTGAACCAGGACAGGTGAGGGGCCCGGTGGCTACGGCTGCCGGGCCCTTCTCGTGGCGGCCTCCCTATCCTGGTCGGATGATCAAGCCCATCGAGCTGGTGATATTCGACTGTGACGGAGTCCTGGTGGACAGCGAGGTGATCGCCGTCCGGGTGCTGGTGCGGCTGGGCCGGGAGTACGGCTGGCCGCTGACCGAGGCGGAGGCGATCGAGCGTTTCGTCGGTCGGTCGGAGCCGGCCAACAACGCGCTGGTCGCCGAGCGGCTCGGGGCGGAGGTGGCGGCCGTGTGGGGCAGGCGCTTCCACGAGCTGCACGCCGAGGCGGTCGACGCCGGGCTGACCCCGGTGGACGGCCTGCCGGAGGCGCTGGCCGCGATCACCCTGCCCACCTGCGTGGCCTCCAGCGGCACCCACGAGAAGATGCGCCACACCCTGGGCCGCACCGGCCTGCACGACCACTTCGCCGGGCGGATCTTCAGCGCCACCGAGGTCGGGCGCGGCAAGCCCGCGCCCGACCTCTTCCTGCACGCCGCGCGCTCGATGGGCGTCGACCCGGCCGCCTGCGTGGTGGTCGAGGACAGCCGGCCCGGCGTGGAGGCCGCCCGCGCCGCCGGGATGCGCGCGCTCGGCTACGCGGGCGGCGTCACGGCCGCGGAGCGGCTGGCCGGGCCCGGCACCGTGGTCTTCGACGACATGCGGGACCTGCCCGGGCTGATCGCCGCGGGCGCCGTCCACCGGGGGTAGCGGCTCGCCCGGCGCACCCCGAGCGCTATATTGAACACGTTCAGATGTGACTCGAAGGGTGGGGGACGCATGGAGGTCTGGGCGCGCAGGGTGATCACGTGGATGGCGACATGGGCGGCACTCCTGGTGGTGGTGCCCCTTATGCCGCTGCTTCCGGGCCGCTGGGGGGAGCGCGACCGCCAGTGGACGCTCGGGCTCCTGTGGTGGCTGCTCGTGTTCATCGGCCCGTTCGTGGCCTGCGCCGTCAACCGGCGGTGGATCCACGCCGACGGACGGAAGCCCGGGGGAGCCGGGCGCAGGCGCTGACCCGGGGCCGCGGCGGCCTTCGGTCCCGGCGCCAATTCGGTTGCCGGGCCCGGCGTGCGGCTGGCAGGGTCGGGCACCATGGCCTCCTCCCGCAAGCTGCACCCCGACGAACTGGACATCGACGAGTCGCTGGTGCGCCGGATGGTCGCCGAGCACTTCCCCGAGTGGGCCGGCCTGCCGGTCGAGCCGGTGACGCCGACCGGGACCAGCAACGCGATGTACCGGTTAGGCGCGGAGCTGGTGGTGCGCATCCCGCGGATCCCCGGGGTGGTCGAGGAGATCGCCAAGGAGGACCGCTGGCTGCGGCGCCTGGCCCCCCGGCTGCCCGTCCCGGTGCCGGTCCCGCTGGCCGTGGGCGGGCCGGTCGACGGCTGCCCCTGGCCCTGGTCGGTGCTGCGCTGGCTCGACGGCGCCACCCCGGTCACCGGGCGGATCGCCGAACCCGGGCTGCTGGCCCGGGACTTGGCCGGCTTCGTGACGGCCATCCGCCGGATCGACCCGGTCGGCGGGCCCGCCGCCTACCGCAACGAGTCGCTGGCCGAGCGCGACGCCGAGACCAGGAAGGCGATCGCGGCCGTGCCGGACCTGGTCGACGCCGCCGCCGCGACCGCCGCCTGGGAGCACGCCCTGGACGCCCCGGCGCCCACCGGCCCCCCGGTCTGGCTCCACGGCGACCTCCAGCCCGGCAACCTGCTGGTGGGCCCGGACGGTCGGCTCGCCGCCGTCATCGACTTCGGCTGCGCGGGCCTCGGCGAGCCGGCCGTCGATCTGATCCCCGCCTGGTACGTCCTGCCCGCCGCCGCCCGCGAGACCTTCCGCGCGGCCGCCGCCCCCGACGACGCGGCCTGGGACCGCGCCCGCGGCTGGGCCCTGTCCATCGCCCTGATGGAGGTGTCCTACTACCGGGACAGCGACCCGAGGATGACCTCCATCGCCCGCCACGTCATCGCCGAGGTCCTGGCCGACCACGCGTAGCGGGCCGGCCGCTCCCCGCCCGCGCGACGGCGGGCGGGGAGCGGCCGGTGGCTCGTCACCAGTGCCAGAGCGCGCCGGACTGGCCCTTGTACTCCCACTGCTGGGCGTTGGCCCCGTTCGCGCCGGAGGAGCTGGTGATCTCCAGGACCTTGCCGCTGTGGTTCCGGATCACCGCCCGGTTCGACCTGACCGACTCCACCCGCCACTTCGCGCCGTCCTGGCCGTTGCACGACCACTGCTGGGCCTCGGCGCCGTTCGAGGTGGAGGAGCTCTGGATCTCCAGGCACTTGCCGCTGTGGGCGTTCACGAGGTTCCAGTAGCCGTTGCCCGCGGACTGCCACTGCCACTTCGAGCCGGCCTGGCCCTTGCAGTCCCACTGCTGGGCCCTGGCGCCGTTCGCGGTGGAGGAACTGGTGATCTCCAGGCACTTGCCGTTGTCGTTCTTGATCTCGATCGAGGCCGTGAGGCCGGCGTGCGAGTCGGCGAAGGCCTGGCCGCCGCCGAGGCCGGTCAGGGTGAGCGCCAGGGCGGCGACGCCGACGGCGGCGGCGGAGCGCCGGGTCCTGCGGAGTCCGTTGCTGGACATGGATGGTCCCCCTTCGAGGGTGTCGGTGTTGGTCGCGTCCGCCACTCGATCCCCCGTGTCGGACGCACCATCAGCTTGCCGATCCCACCCGGTGGTTGTCGTTGGCATGCGGTCCACTGCCGCTTGGTTCAGAGTCCACCGCCGGCCGTCACGGCGCCGTGGCGGTAGTCGCGGGGCGGCAGGCCGTACGCGCCGCGGAAGGCGCGGGTGAAGTCCGCGGCGCGGGGGAATCCGCAGCGGGCCGCGATGACGTGGACGGGGGTGGCGGCCAGAGCCGGGTCGCCGAGGTCGCGGCGGGCCCGTTCGAGGCGCTGGCGGCGGATCCAGGCGGCGACGGTCTCCTCCTCGCCCTCGAAGAGGCGGTGCAGGTAGCTGACCGAGATGTGGTGCGCGGCGGCGACGGCGCCGGGGGCGAGGTCCGGTTCGTGCAGGTGGGCCCGGATGAAGGCCCGGATGCGCTGGACCAGGGCCCGGCGCCGGCTCTCCGGCGGTACGGCGTCCTCGGCGTCGAGGTGGTGGGCGAGCGTCGCCGTCACCAGGTCGAGGGCGGCGGTGCCCAGCCGGGGCGCGTCGCCGGTCCGGTAGGCGCCGGGGTCGGCGGCGATGCCGGTGAGCAGCTGGACGAGCAGGGCGCCCACGCCGGTGTCCCCGGGCATCCGGCGGGCGATCAGCGTGTCGGTCCGGCCCGGCGGCAGCGGCAGCGCCTGTCGGGGGAGGCTCAGCCAGGCCCCGCGGATCCGCCGGCTCGGATCGTCGGTGCTGACTCGGAGGGCGATGGGCCGGGTGCTGTCGTACATCACCAGGTCCCGCGGGCGCCACTCGCCGCGGTCGTCGGACCGGGCCGCGGGCCCGGCGTCGGCGATCGGGACAGAGAAGAGGTAGAGCTCCGGGTCGGAGGAGCGGATCAGGCGCGTCGGCCGGCGTACGGTGATCGGCGGGCTCTCCATGTTCCAGAGCCGCAGCTCGCCGAGCGTCAGGACGCGCAACTCCGCCCGGAAGTCGGCGGCGTGTTCGCTGCTGGCCTCGATCGGCGCGTTCATCCCGGCGAGTCGGTGCCGCCAGTGCTCGAAGCGGTCGGACGGTTCCACGTCCTCGGTCCGGTACACCGACTCGGCCAGCATGCTCGCCCTCCCCGACGCGTGCTTCCCTGTCCCGGCATTGTCACACTGCCGACAACCCCGGCCGGGGGCGGACTTGGTGAAGGTTCAGGGGCGGTCCCGGGTCACCCGGTGCTGCCACTCCCGGGTGAACACCACGGAGCCCGCCTCCAGTGCCCGCAGTTGCACGATGCTGATGAAGTGTCCGGCGTCGCAGCGCAGTTGGGTGCGGGTCTGGACGGTGACGTCCCAGCCGATGTCGGGCCGCTCCAGCCGGACGGTGTGGTCGGTGCGGGCCTGGGCGCTGAGCGGGGCGCCGGTGAGCACGCGGTAGGCGGTGACGGTGTGCTCGTCGCGGACCAGGCCGTCGGGGTGGGTGCGGGTGCCGTCGCCGGCGGGGGAGAGTTCGGTGCGCCACTCGTGGCGGCCGATGTCGTGCACGGTGAGGTGTTCGGGCCGGGCGGTGAGCGGCTCGGTGAGGTGGACGTCGAGGGGGTCGGGCAGCTCCGGGGTCTCGAAGGTGACGGGCGGGGCGCCGACGTCGGCGGCGAGGTGGCGCACCGGCAGGCTCAGGGTGGAGCGGGACGGGTCGACGCCGTACCCGGTGTCCTCGGCCGGGGGCCACACCCAGGGCCAGTAGACCGAGGAGAGGGCGAGGCGCAGCCGGTGCCCGGCGGGGAAGGTCCAGGCGCAGGCCGCGAGTTCGACCTCGGCGTCCGGCCCCTCGGCGGCCAGGACGCCCCGGGTGACCAGCTCGGAGGTGCCGTCCGGGCCGACGGCGCACAGCCGCACCGCGACCTGGGCGGGCGCGCCGTCCTCGCGCAGCCGCAGCCGTACGGTGGGGGCGCCGAGCAGTTCGACCGGCTCGGGCAGCGGCTGGGAGTCGAAGCAGACCGAGCGGCCGTCCTCCTCGCGCTGGTCCGGCGGCCGGTCGGCGGGGCGGCCGTGCGGGACGTAGGCGCCGGCGTTGAGGCCGGTGTGCTGCGGGGAGCGGACCCGTACGTACCGGTCGTCGGAGGCGGTGCCGGCGGTGCTCAGCGGCCCGTCCAGGCCGTAGTGGATCTCGCGGACGTCGGGGGAGGGCCAGGCCTCGTCACCGGTCCAGCGGGTGCCGAGCCAGCTGCGCAGGGCGGGTTCCTTGAGGGCGCCGGTGTCGATGCCGCGCAGCCAGTGGTCCCACCAGCGCAGGGTGTCGGGCAGGGCGGGCTCGGGCAGGCCGTGCGGCCAGGGGCCGATCAGGGCGCGGGCGGTGGGGGACTCGGCGAGCAGCCGCAGCACGAAGGAGCAGGACGGGTCGCCCCAGCCGGTCACCGCGAGGGCGGGGACGGACACCGGGACGGTGGACTCGCCGGCCGCGAGCCAGTCCTCGACGGGCGGCCGCAGCGATTCCAGCCGGGCGAGCCAGGCGGTGCGCCAGGCGTCGCCGACGTGCCGCGGGTCCGGCGGCAGGGCGGCGTCGGCGATCAGCGTGGTGAGCCGGTTGTGGAGGTCGGCGGCGAGTACGGCTCCGCCGAGCCGGTGGCCGCCCTCGGGGCAGGCGGTGACGACGGCGCCGACGGCCCCGGGGGTCCGGGCGGCGAGGCGCAGGGCGGTGGTGCCGGCCGTGCCGACGCCGAGCAGGCCGAGCCGGCCGTTGCACCAGGGGCGGCGGGCGAGCCAGTCGACCACGGCGGTGCCGTCGGCCAGCTCCTGCGCGCCGCCGGGCTCGCCGGGGGTGCCCTCGGAGTTGCCGTGCCCACGGGTGTCGACCCGGACGGCGGCGTAGCCGTGGCCCGCGTACCAGGGGTGGCGGCGGGAGTCCTCGGCGGCGGTCCGGTCGCTGAGGCGGCCGCCGGAGTACTCCAGCAGTGCGGGGCCGGGTTCGCCGCCGACCGGCCGCCACAGCCGGGCGGCCAGTCGGGTGCCGTCGGGCAGCGGGACGCGCAGGTCCTCGCGGGTGGTGTGGAAGGGGTAGGACGGCATGGCCGCTCCCATCGGTCCCGGGCGTCGGCGTCGCGACGGTTCGGTACTTCGACAGTAGGGGAGGGCGCGGTCCTTGGCCTGATGAGAGGGGCCAGGCCGAGGGGGCGCCGCCGCCGGAGACGGGGCGCCCCCTCGGGTGCGCGGCCGGTCAGGCCTTGCTCAGCCAGGCGGTGGCGTTGAGGGCGAGGGCGGCGTCGGTGCCCGCCGGGTCGTCCCAGCCGTTGTACAGGGTGTTGCCGGACTGGCCGGTGCCGTCGTCGATCGGGGAGCTGTCGCCCCAGATCGCGACCCGGCCGGAGCCGAAGGTGCTGGTGACGAAGAACGCGCCGGTGTTCCCGCTGTAGCCGGTCCGGTAGACCAGGCCCTTGACGTTCGGGTTGTCGGCGGGCTTGAGGGTGAAGGTGGTGCCGTTGCGCAGGATCGAGCCGGTGACGGTGCCGAAGGAGCCGTGCAGCACCGGGTCGGTCGCGTCGTTGACCGCGCGCGGGTTGTCGGTGGTGATGTTGAGCAGGTCGACCGAGAAGCCGAAGGGGTCGTTGTTGTTCACCCCGTTGCTGGTCAGCAGGTCGTTGATGATCTTCGGGGAGTCCCAGCCGTCGTTGTTGCGGTCGCTGTTGACGTGGTCGGAGATCAGGAAGAGCCCGCCGCCGTTCTGGACGAACTTCATGATCGCGGTCTTCTCGCTCGCGCTGAACCGGATGTTGGGCTCCGGGATCACGAAGGTGTCGAAGTTGGCGAGGTCGAGCGCGGCGCCGGTGCCGTAGCTGATGGTGGAGCCGGCCGGGAGCGTCTTCAGGCTGTACTGGCCGGTCTTCTGGAGGGCGACGCCCCAGGCGGACAGCGCGCCGGTCCAGCTCTTCTCGGTGGTGGGGTTGGCGTTCTGGGCGAGCGGGTCGGGCTGGCTGGTGCTGATGATCCAGTCGGCGTTGCCCGCGGTCTCGGCCTTGCTGTTGTCGAACAGCACCCGGTGCGGGGTCGCGCTGACCGCGGCGGCCCTGGCGGTGGGGGTGGCGGGCGCGGCGGTGGCGGCGGGGGTGGTGAGGCCGGCCGCGAGCAGCGCCGCTCCGGCGAGGGCGGCAGCGGTTCGAATACGGATCGTCATGAGCCGTTCCTCCGTGGGGAGTTGAGGGGGCAGCGCTCAGGTTTCGCGCGTAGAACGGGAGTATCCGCGCGTAGAGCGCGTGGTGAAAGTCCCCGGAGGTTACGAAGCCCTGTACGAGTCGTGACGATCTTCGGGAGGGGGGTGGAGACGAAGGGAGACGAATCCGTAATTGCGCATGACTTGCAACTGCGCGCATCGAGGCGGAAAGATGGCCCAGCTTCGACCGCCCGACCGAAAGGACACGACGATGACCGCCCCCCGATGGCGCGACCGACTCACCCGTGAGGAGTGGATCCGCCTGGCCGGAATGGGCGGCTTCATCCTCGCGCTGCACGTCATCGGCTGGTTCACGCTGCTCGCCCTGGTGGAGCCCGAGCACTACGACGTCGGCGGCCAGGTGTTCGGCGCGGGCATGGGCCTGACCGCCTACACCCTCGGCATGCGGCACGCCTTCGACGCGGACCACATCGCCGCCATCGACAACACCACCCGCAAGCTGATGGGCGAGGGCAAGCGTCCACTGTCGGTCGGCTTCTGGTTCTCGCTCGGGCACTCCTCGATCGTCTTCGGCCTCTGCGCGCTGCTGGCCTTCGGCATCCGCTCGCTGGCCGGCCAGGTGGAGTCCGACGACTCGACGCTGCACGAGATGACCGGCCTGATCGGCGTCACCGTCTCCGGCACCTTCCTGCTGCTGCTCGGCCTGATCAACCTGGGCGCCTTCAACGGCATCCTCAAGGTCTTCCGCCGGATGCGCCACGGTGACTACGACGAGGCGGAGCTGGAGCGCCAGTTGGAGCGGCGCGGGCTGATGAACCGCATCCTCGGCCGGGTCACCAGGGCCGTCACCAAGCCCTGGCACATGTATCCGGTGGGCCTGCTGTTCGGCTTGGGCTTCGACACCGCCACCGAGGTGTCCCTGCTGGTGCTGGCGGGCGGCGCGGCGGCCTTCTCGCTGCCCTGGTACGCGCTGCTCACCCTGCCGATCCTGTTCGCGGCCGGGATGAGCCTGCTGGACACCATCGACGGCTCGTTCATGAACTTCGCGTACGAGTGGGCCTTCTCCAAGCCGGTCCGCAAGATCTACTACAACCTGACCGTCACCGGGCTGTCCGTGCTGGTCGCGCTGGTGATCGGCTCGATCGAGCTGATCGGCCTGCTCGGCGAGAAGCTGGACATCACCAGCGGCCCGATCGCCTGGGTCGGCGGGCTCGACCTCAACTTCGTCGGCTACGCGATCGTCGGGCTGTTCGTGCTCACCTGGGCCGCGGCGATCGCCTACTGGAAGTTCGGCAACGTCGAGGAGAAGTGGTCGGCCGGGCTGGCCGCCGGTGCCGCCACCACCGCCACCACCGCCGCGAAGTCCGAGTAGCGCGCGTACCGAACCGAGGGGCCGGTGACCGGGGTCTGGTCACCGGCCCCTCGGGGCTTTCCGGGCCCGGGCCGACGGGCGGGCGGGCGGACGGATGGGCGGATGGGCGGGGCCGGCGGCGGTGTTACTTCAGCGCGGCGAGCACCGCCTGCGCCATCACCCGCTCGCCGGTCGCGTTCGGGTGGAACGGCACGGCGGGCGAGCCGGGCAGCGCGCCCTCGATCCAGCGGTCGTCCGAGCAGACGTCGTGCCCGAGGGTCGGCGTGGCGGTGTCCACGTAGGTCGCGCCGTTGGCGGCGGCGGTGGACTTCAGGGCGGCGTTCAGCTTGTCCAGCACGCCGTGCATGTACTCGACGTCGCCCGGGGTCACCGGCTGGCGCAGGACGCACTTCGAGCCGTCGGCGGGCAGCACGGACGGGTAGCCGACCAGCAGCACCCTGGCGCCCGGCGCCTTGGCGTGGATCCGCCGGAGGGTGTCGGCCAGCTGCGGGGCGATGGTGGTGCGGATCCGCTCGGCCAGGTCGTCGGTGCCGTAGCGCCAGGACATGCTGCTCCAGTCCCAGTAGCCGTGGTGGTAGACGTCCTTGCAGGGCGTGCCGAGTGGGTTGACGACGGCGCCGGCGATGCAGGTGGCGACCAGTTCGCCGAGGCCGAGGTCGCTGGCCGCGAGGTCGTTGCCGCCGATCCCGAGGGTGACCAGGTCGGTGTCGGCGGTCACCGAGTCCAGCTGGGGGTCGTTGACCCGGATGAAGGCGTCGTACTGGGGCTGGGTCATCGCCTTGATCTTGGCGGCGGAGCAGGTGGCGTCGGTGTACGCGCCGGCCTTGAGGGCGGCGGCGACCAGGTGGCCGTAGTTGCGGTCGGAGCGCAGGCACAGGCCGGCCGACTGGCCCGGCACGCCGGCGCCCGCGGCGTAGGAGTCGCCGAGCGCCACGTAGTGCTTCGGCGCCGGGGTGGCGGCCTGGGCGGCGGTGGAGGTGAGCGCGAGCGCGGCGCCGAGGGCGACGGCGGCGAGTGCGGTGGAATTCCGGAGGTGCGTGGATTTCCGGGCAGGGCGGAGCACGGTTCCTCCTGGGGGGAGAGAAACGACGGGTGGGGGTCGTGCCGAGCCGGGCCGCAGCTACTCGCAGGTAAGTTACTGCCAGGTTTCCCGGGCGTCCATGGTTTGCGCAGAAATTGCCGATATTCCGTCAGACGGCCCCGGACGGCATTTCGCAATTCGCCCGACCACGGGCCGCGCGGCTATCGACGGCAATTCCGAAACGCCCCGGAGCGGAATTCGGCCCGACGGTTGTCACCCGCCGGTTGACCGGACCTCGCCGCAGACCGCAGTATCGGGCGCACAGCGACGGCGTGTCCCGGGCGCGCCGCCACCGCGAGCCGCGACGGAGGACTGCGCATGGCCCTGGACGCCGACGTCATCGTCATCGGGGCGGGCCTCGCGGGCCTCGCCGCCACCGCCGAACTCGCCGACGCGGGACGGAAGGTGATCCTGCTCGACCAGGAACCCGCGGCCTCCTTCGGCGGCCAGGCGCACTGGTCCTTCGGCGGCCTCTTCCTGGTCGACTCGCCCGAGCAGCGCCGGATGCGGATCCGCGACTCGCACGCCCTCGCCTGGCAGGACTGGCTCGGCACGGCCGGCTTCGACCGGCCCGAGGACGCCTGGCCGCGCCGCTGGGCCGAGGCGTACGTGGACTTCGCGGCGGGCGAGAAGCGCTCCTGGCTGCACGGCATGGGCGTGCGGTTCTTCCCGGTGGTCGGCTGGGCCGAGCGCGGCGGTTTCCTCGCCGACGGGCCCGGCAACTCGGTGCCGCGCTTCCACATCACCTGGGGCACCGGGCCCGGGCTGCTGGCGCCCTTCGTCCGCAGGGTCCGGGCGGCCGCCGCGCGCGGCCTGGTGGACCTGCGCTTCCGGCACCGGGTCACCGGGCTGTCCGCCACCGCGGGCGCCGTCGACACCGTCACCGGCGAGGTGCTGGTGCCGAGCCCGGCGGGCCGGGGCGAGGCCAGCTCGCGCGAGGTCGCCGGGAGCTTCGAACTGCGCGCCCAGGCCGTGGTCGTCACCTCCGGCGGCATCGGCGGCAACCACGACCTGGTCCGCAAGGCCTGGCCGGCCCGGCTCGGCACCCCGCCCGCCAGGCTGCTCTCCGGCGTGCCCGCGCACGTGGACGGACTGATGCTGGAGATCGCCGGCCGGGCCGGGGCCAGCCTGATCAACGGCGACCGGATGTGGCACTACACCGAGGGCATCGAGAACTGGGACCCGATCTGGGCCCGGCACGGCATCCGCATCCTGCCCGGCCCCTCCTCGCTCTGGCTGGACGCGCGCGGCGAGCGGCTGCCCGTCCCGCTGTTCCCCGGTTTCGACACCCTCGGGACGCTCGAACACATCATGTCCACCGGGTACGAGTACACCTGGTTCGTGCTCAACCAGCGCATCGTCGAGAAGGAGTTCACCCTCTCCGGCTCCGAGCAGAACCCCGACCTGACCGGGAAGTCGGTGCGCGGCGTGCTCGGGCGCGCGCTGCCCGGCGCCCCCGGGCCGGTCCGCGGCCACCTGCGGCACGGGCCGGACTTCGTGGTCGCCGGGAACCTCGCCGACCTCGCCCGGGGCATGAACGCCAGGGCCGGCGAGCCGCTGATCGACCCGGACGGGCTGCGCCGCACCGTCGAGGACCGCGACCGGCAGGTGGTCAACCCCTTCGCCAAGGACCTCCAGGTCACCGCGATCCACGGCGCCCGCCGCCACCTCGGCGACCGGCTCATCCGCACCGCCGCCCCGCACCGCATCCTCGACCCGGCCGCCGCCCCGCTGATCGCCGTCCGGCTGAACATCCTGACCCGCAAGTCGCTGGGCGGACTGGAGACCGACCTGTCCTCCCGGGTGCTGCGGCCGGACGGCGAGGTGCTGCCCGGGGTGTACGCGGCCGGCGAGGCCGCCGGGTTCGGCGGCGGGGGCGTGCACGGGTACCGCTCGCTGGAGGGGACCTTCCTGGGCGGCTGCCTGTTCTCGGGCCGTACGGCGGGACGGGCGGCGGCGCGGGCGGTCGGGTAGCGGGGTGCGAGGAGCGCGGGAGCGCCGGGGTGCGGAAGCGTGGCACGGGGTGGGCGGGGGAGGGGCGAGCGGGCCCCGCGACCCGGTGCGCCCCCTCCCCGGTCGGGGGCGCACCGGCTGCCGGGTCCTCGGTCAGGCGTTGCGGCCGAGGGTCTGCGAGGGCGAGTGCCCGTACACGCGGCGGTAGTCCGCGCTGAACCGCCCGAGATGGGTGAAGCCCCAGCGGCACGCCACCTCGGTCACCGTGCCGGTGGCCCGGCCGTCGGCGATGGCGAGCAGGTCGTGGTGGGCGCGGTCGAGCCGTACGCGCCGCAGGTAGGCCAGCGGCGTGGTGTCCAGGTGGCGCCGGAACCCCTCCCGCAGGGTGCGCAGGCTGACCCGGGCGGCCTGGGCGATGTCGGCCACGGACAGCGCCTCGTCGGCGTGTTCGGCGCAGTAGTCGGCGGCCCGGCGCAGGGCGCTCGGCAGCAGCGCGCAGCCGCGGTCGGCCGTCTCCCGGCCCAGCGAGTGGGGTTGGGCGTCCAGCAGGCCCTCGACCAGCAGCTTCTCGAAGTGCTGCAGGCCCAGGCGGGACTGGCGGCCCAGCGCCGAGACGGCGAACTCGCGGAAGGCCCCGGCCAGTTCGAGCCAGGACCGGACGGCCGGGTCGGCCGGGTCGAGGACCGGCGCGAAACGCAGCCGCTCCTGCGGCAGGTCGCCCAGCCGGACGGCGAGCGCCTGCTCCACCGTCTGCCGGGACATCGCCAGGGCCCCGTTCAGGGCCGCGGCGTCCCACACCATGGTGACCCGGTCGCCCGGCCCGGCCACGGACCGCACGGACGCCAGCTCGGTGCCGTTGGCGACGACCCGGCCGCCCCCGGCGTACGGCAGGATGACGTTGTAGAAGTCCGGCAGCTCCCCGGTCCGCAGGCACACCGGTGCCCCGTACCCGAGGTCGTAGAGCGCCACCGGGCCCTCGTGGAAGGACCGGAACCGGCCCGGGAGCCGCTGTTCGCCCAGCACCGTCAGCCGGTGCGGGGCCAGGTGCTCGCCCACCACGTGGCGGAGCTCCTCGATGCTGTTCCCCTCGTACAGCGAGACCGGACCGGTCGTGGGTCTGGGCGGTGCTGTTTCGGTGACCACGGATTCCCCCTGGGCCGTGAGATCGACGCCGTGGGACCGCAACCCGATCGGACCCCCCGATCCGCCGCCCCCGGCCTGAACCCCCCGATCTACACCCCGGGAGCGACACTCCGGCGGCGACACTTCGGGAGTGGCGTCCCGGTGGCCGACATCTACTGGTCTGTGCCTCCGGGGCCCGTCTCCTGGGTCCTTGCCGGCTCCGCGTAGGTCCGAGGGACAGGGCCCCGGCGGCCGTCCGCCGGGACCCGCGGCCGGGGCGCCGGTGGGGTGACGGGTACAGTGCGGAGGCCGGTGCGCAGCGCGCCGCCGACCAGGAGGGGTCAGGAGAACCGATGAGCCGCCGAGACCGCGACGGTGCCCGGGACCGCAAGCGGGGCGCCGGCGCCCCGGTGACCGTCACGGTCTGCCGGGGCTGCTGCTGCGGCACCGAGGCGAAGCACCCCGGGGTGGACCACGCGGGCCAGTACGAGCGGCTGCGGACGGCGGTGGGCTCGGCGGGCCGGGTCCGGGCGGTCACCTGCCTGGACGTGTGCACCCAGTCCAACGTGGTGGTGGTCGGCCCCTCCACCGAGGGCCGGGCGGCGGGCGGCCGGCCGGTCTGGCTGGGCTTCGTGCTGATGGACGAGATGATCGACGACATCGCCGCCTGGGTGCGCGCGGGCGGTCCCGGCCTCGCCGATCCGCCGGGGCTGCTCGACCTCCAGCTGATCTCGGTCTCCCGGCGGGTGCGCGAGGGTCTGCCCGAGTGAGACGGTGCTCCGGCACTACGGGCTGATCGTCAGATCGTATCCACCGGGGACGGAGCAGGGCCTGTCCCCGGGTCGTCACCACTACCATGACCGGTGGCGTCGGACCGTCCCGGACGGCGCCGAGCCGTCTGCGCGCGAGGGAGGAAGCCGATGACGACGGTCTGCCGCATCTGCGCGGGCACCGGCCGGACCGCCGGGCTCAGCTGCCGGACCTGCCAGGGCACCGGCACCACCGAGGTGGGCGGCGGGGGCGGCAACTGCTTCCTCTGCGACGGCACCGGGGTGTACGTGCGCTACCGGGTGGACGCGACCGGCGCCAAGCACGCCTACCGGGACGAGATCTGCCGCACCTGCGACGGCACCGGCAACCGGGCCGCCACCCAGTGGGACGAGCCCTCCGGCTGAACCCCGGTCACCCGCGCGGGCGGCCCCGCCGCCACCCGACGGACCCTCAAGCCGAGGGGCGGAAGGGGGCCATGATGCGGCGTCGGAACGGTACGGACACGCCCTTTACCGAACCATGGTCGAACATTGGCGTTCGAATGGGGGGTACGCTGCGACCCGTTCACCCGCCGTCCGTGCGTGATCAACGCGCCGCTGGAAGAGTCCCGCGCATGGATATCCCCAACATGGGCGTGCCGGCCAAGCTTGCCGACCGCATGAGCATGGCCGAGCAGCACGAGTACCTGCGGGCCCGCTTCTCCCGCCGCCGGATGCTGCGCGCCGGTGCCGTGACCGTGGGCGCCGTCGCCGTCGGCGGCGCGCTGGGCGGCGGGACGGCCTTCGCCGCCCCGGCCGGCCCGCAGCTGCTGACCGGTGGCACGACCGACGGCATCGACGGGTCGCTGGTCGCGCCGATCGGCCGTCACCTCCAGTTCGGCCCGGAGCCGGACACCCAGTTCCGCATCTCCTGGCAGGTGCCGGCCCCGGTCAAGAAGCCGTTCCTGCGCTTCGGCAAGACCCCGTGGGAGCTGAGCCACAAGGTCCAGGCCGAGGTCCGCGCCCTGCACACCCCGGCGCTGACCCCCACCGGCCAGCCGGTGGACCAGTACTACCTGCACGTGGCGCTGGAGGACCTGCGCCCCGACACCACCTACTACTACGGTGTCGGCCACGAGGGCTTCGACCCGGCCTCGCAGCAGCAGATCTCCACCCTGCACACCTTCCGCACCGCGCCCTCCCGCGACCACCGCTGGGGCAAGGTGTACGAGCCGTTCACCTTCACCGCCTTCGGCGACCAGGGCGTCAGCGCGCACGCGGCCGGCAACGACCACATCATCAAGGCCCAGAACCCGGCCTTCCACCTGCACGCCGGCGACATCTGCTACGCCGACCCGGCCGGTTCCGGCACCGACCCGGACAAGTCCGTCTTCAACGCGAAGACCTGGGACGACTTCCTGGTGCAGACCGAGACGGTCGCCGCCGAGATCCCGTGGATGGTCGCGTACGGCAACCACGACGTCGAGGCCTGGTACTCGCCGAACGGCTACGGCGGCGAGAACGCCCGCTTCTTCCTGCCGGACAACGGCCCGGACCCGCGCGCCGTCCCCGGCGTCTACACCTTCCGCTACAAGAACGTCGGCGTCGTCTCGCTGGACGCCAACGACGTCTCCTACGAGATCCCGGCCAACCTGGGCATCTCGGCGAACAAGCAGACCAAGTGGCTGGAGCGCACCCTCAAGGACCTGCGCAACGACGAGACCATCGACTTCGTCGTGGTCTTCTTCCACCACTGCGCCTTCTCCACCACCGTCGCCCACGCCTCCGAGGGCGGTGTCCGCGAGGCCTGGGTGCCGCTGTTCGAGAAGTACCGGGTGGACCTGGTCATCAACGGCCACAACCACATCTACGAGCGCACCGACGCGATCCTCGGCAACAAGGTCTCGAAGCAGGTGCCGAGCGGCGCCACCATCGAGCCGGCCAAGGACGGCGTGGTCTACGTCACCGCCGGTGCGGCCGGCCGCAGCCTGTACAAGTTCGACGTGCCGGACACCTACGAGGGGCACGAGAACCACCAGGACGAGGTCAAGACCTACTACTGGAGCAAGGGCAGGGTGAAGACCCCCGAGACCATCCAGTGGTCGCGGGTGCGCTACACCGGCTACTCCTTCATCAAGGTCGACGTCACCCCGAAGCACCTGGGGCAGAAGTCGGTCATGAAGGTCACCGCGCTCGCCGAGGACGGCACGCAGATCGACAACTACACGATCCTGCGCGAGGTCGGCGAGGGCTGGGACTCGAACCGGGACGACGACGGCCAGGGCGGCGGCTGGGGCTGGTAGTCCCGTCGGGCCCTGGGGAGCCCCGGCGCCGGAGGTCCGGCGCCGGGGCCCGTGCACGTCAGCGCCGGGGCCCGTACATGATCACGCCGACCCCGGCCAGGCAGATCAGCGCGCCCAGCACGTCGTAGCGGGTCGGCCGGAAGCCGTCCACCGCCATGCCCCACAGCAGCGAGCCGGCCACGAACACCCCGCCGTAGGCGGCCAGCACCCGGCCGAAGTGGCTGTCCGGCTGCAGCGCGGCGACGAAGCCGTACGCGCCGAGCACCACCACGCCGATGCCGGCCAGCCACCACGGCCGCGACTCGCGCACGCTCTGCCAGACCAGCCAGCAGCCGCCGATCTCGGCGAGGGCGGCGAGGGCGAACAGGGCGACGGAGCGCAGGACGGTCATGGCCGCCCAGCGTACGTGGTCAGCTCTGGCGGTAGGTGGCCAGGAAGCGGCCGATCCGGTTGATGGCCGTCTCCAGGTCGTCGGCCCGGGGCAGGGTGACGAAGCGGAAGTGGTCCGGGCGGGGCCAGTTGAAGCCGGTGCCCTGGACGACGTGGATCTTCTCGCGCAGCAGCAGGTCCAGCACGAACCGCTCGTCGTCGACGATCCGGTGCACGGCCGGGTCCAGTCGGGCGAAGGCGTACAGCGCGCCCTTGGGCTTGACGCAGCTGACGCCGGGGATCTCGTTGAGCGCCTTGACCGCGATGTCGCGCTGCTCGGTGAGCCGGCCGCCGGGCAGCACCAGGTCGTTGATGGACTGGTGGCCGCCGAGCGCGGCCTGCACGGCGTACTGGGCGGGCACGTTGGGGCACAGCCGCATGCCGGAGAGCATGGTCAGGCCCTCCAGGTAGTCGGTGGCGTGCTGCTTGGGGCCGGAGACCACCAGCCAGCCGCTGCGGAAGCCGGCCACCCGGTAGGCCTTGGAGAGGCCGTTGAAGGTGAGCGTCAGCACGTCGTCGGCCAGCGCGGCCAGGCAGTGGTGCTCGGCGCCGTCGTAGAGGATCTTGTCGTAGATCTCGTCGGCCAGCACCATCAGGTGGTGGCGGCGGGCCAGGTCGAGGATGCCCTCCAGCAGTTCCTTCGGATAGACCGCGCCGGTGGGGTTGTTGGGGTTGATGACGACGATCGCCCTGGTGCGGGCGGTGATCTTGGCGGCGATGTCGTCGAGGTCCGGGTACCACTCGGCCTCTTCGTCGCACAGGTAGTGCACGGCCTTGCCGCCGGCCAGCCGGACCGCGGCCGTCCAGAGCGGGTAGTCGGGCATCGGCACGAGCACCTCGTCGCCGTCGTCCACCAGCGCGGTGACGGCCATCTGGATCAGCTCGGAGACGCCGTTGCCGAGGTAGACGTCGTTGACGGTGACGCCCTGCACGCCGCGCTGCTGGTAGTACTGCACCACCGCGCGACGGGCCGGCAGGATGCCGCGCGAGTCGCTGTAGCCGTGCGCCGCGGGCAGGTTGCGGATGATGTCCTGGATGATCTCCTCGGGCGCCTCGAAGCCGAACGGGGCGGGGTTGCCGGTGTTCAGCCGCAGCACGCTGTGCCCGGCCTCCTCCAGGGCGTTGGCCTGGTCGACCACCGGGCCCCGGATCTCGTAGCACACGTCATTCAGCTTGCTGGACTGCCGAAACTCCATCTGCGGCCTCCCGACCGTCACCACCGCTCCGCTGCTTCAGCTTTGTTCTACCAAGTGTGTACTTGGAAAGTCCAACCTCTTGGCTATGCTGATCCGCATGTCACGCCGAAGCTACGACCAGTACTGCGCCGTCGCCCGCGCCCTGGACGCGGTGGGGGAGCGCTGGAGCCTCCTGATCGTCCGTGAGCTCCTCGGCGGCCCGCGCCGCTACACCGACCTGCACGCCGACCTGCCCGGCGTCTCCACCGACATCCTGGCCGCCCGGCTCAAGCAGCTGGAGGGCGACGGGCTGATCCTCCGCCGCCGGCTGGAGCGGCCCGCCAACGCGATGGTCTACGAGCTGACCGGGCGCGGCCGCGAACTGCGGCCGGTCGTCGAGGCCCTGGGGGAGTGGGGCCTGGCCGCCCTCGGCGAGCAGCGGCCCACCGACGCCGTCCGGGAGCACTGGTTCACGCCCCGGAAGCCGGAGGAGGAGGCGGTCGCGGCCGGCTGACGGCCGTGCGCCCACTCGCCGCGGTGGGCGGTGGGGCCCGCTGCGGCCGATGGCGGGCACGCACGTACGATCGTCGGATCGTCGAACCGCCTTGGTCGGCCCAGGAGAGCGGAGGCCAGCCCGTGCCCACCCCCTACCGCAGCTACGTCGCCGTCGGAGACTCCTTCACCGAGGGCATGTGCGACGACCTGCTGCCGGACGGCCACTACCGGGGCTGGGCCGACCGGGTCGCCGCGGCACTGGCCGCCGAGAACGGCACCAACTTCCGGTACGCCAACCTCGCCGTCCGCGGCAAGCTCATCGGCCAGATCCACGACGAGCAGCTCGCCCCCGCCGCCGCGATGGGCGCCGAGCTGATCACCCTGGCCGGCGGCCTCAACGACGTGCTGCGCCCCGGCTGCGACATCGCCACCGTCGAGCGGCAGCTCGGCCGCTGCGCCGCCGAGCTGCGCGCCACCGGTGCCACCGTCGTGCTGTTCACCAGCACCGACCCCACCCGTCGCCTGGCCGGCAGCGCCCGGCTGCTCCCCGCCATCCTGCGGCTGAAGGCCTTCGTCCAGGAGCTGGGTCGGCAGGACGGCTTCGCGGTGGTCGACCTGTTCTCCGCGCCCTGCTTCGACGACCGTCGGCTGTGGGCCGAGGACCGCCTGCACCTGTCGCCGGAGGGCCACCGCCGGGTCGCCGAGGGCGTGCTGGAGGCGCTCGGCCGCCCCGCCGCCTTCGACTGGCGCGCCCCGCTGCCCGCCGCCGCCCCGGCCGGCCGCGCCGATCGACTGCGCGAGGACGCCCGCTGGCTGGGCACCCACGTCGGCCCGTGGATCGGCCGCCGCCTCACCGGCCGCTCCTCCGGCGACGGCCGCCCGGCGAAGCGGCCGGAGCTGCTGCCGTACCGCTAGGCCCTCCGCTAGGGCCGCCGCTGGGCTCCCGGGGCCGTCGGGTCCAGGACCAGGCTCGCCATCGGGGCGTGGGTGGTCCAGCCGAGCGCCGTGTAGAGCGCCTGTCCCTCCGGGGTGCCGACCAGCACGCCGGTGCGCGCGCCCCGCTCGTACGCGGCGCACTGGAGTGTCCGCATCACCAGGGCACCCAGGCCCCGGCGGCGGTGCTCGGGCGCGGTGGTGATCTGGTCCGGTACGGCCACCGGCCCGGCCAGGCCCGCCTGGCCGCGGGCCGCGAGGTGCCCGTCCTCGGTGCGCACCAGCACCCGGAGGACCCCGCCCCGCTCCCAGGCGGTCACGGTGTACCCGGCCGGGGCCCCGGGCCGCTCGGCGGTGAGCGGGACGCTCATCAGGAAGCCCGGTACGTCCATTCGCCACTGCTCGTCCAGCCAGGGGCGCACGGTGTCGTCCTCGGCGAACAGCTTCAGCCAGGTGGTCGGCGCGGTGACGGTCTCGGCGAGCTTGCGGACCTCGGCCTCGGTCGGCTCCGGCAACACGTGCCGGCCCACCTCGCCGACCGGTGCGCCGACGTCGATGCTCCAGCCCCAGGGCTGGTCCACCGGCTCGGCGGAGCCGCGCGAGACGGCCCAGCCGGAGATCCACATCCGGACCAGCTCCCTGACGTCCGGGTCCCGCATGCCGCCCACCTCCGCGTGTAATGGTCTCTAGTGAGCTGCATAACTTACCGACGCGGAGGGTCGTCTGCCCAGTAGGATTTCCGGGTCCACGGCGCCGCCCGGCGCCCGACTGCTGGAAGGACCCCGGAACGTGCGCGAGACCGAGTCGCCGCAGGACCCCACGGCGGCCGCGCCGAACCCGCTCCGGGCCGACTGCGGCAGCTGCTTCGGCCTCTGCTGCGTCGCCCTGCCGTTCGCCGCCGGCACCGACTTCGCCATGAACAAGCTGGCCGGAAGCCCCTGCCACAACCTCCAGGCCGACTTCCGCTGCGGCATCCACACCCGGCTGCGCGACACGGGCTTCCAGGGCTGCACCGTCTACGACTGCTTCGGCGCCGGGCAGCGGGTCTCCCAGGTGACCTTCGGCGGCCGCAGCTGGCGCGAGGAGCCGGACAGCGCCAAGGCGATGTTCGACGTCTTCCCGATCGTGCGGCAGCTGCACGAGCTGCTCCGGTACCTCACCGAGGCGCTCACCTTCGCCCCCGCCCTCCCCGTCCACGACGAACTGCGGCGGGCGCTGGCGGAGACCGACCGGCTGGCCGGCGGCACCCCCGAGGAGATCCTCGCCGTCGACGTCCCGGCCCACCGGCAGCGGGTCAGCGACCTGCTGCTGCGCGCCAGCGAACTGGTCCGCGCCGCCGTCCCGCGCCGCCGCGAGCACCGGGGCGCCGACCTCTTCGGCGCCCGCCTGCGCGGCGCCGACCTCCAGGGCGCCAACCTGCGCGGCGCCCTGCTCGTCGCGGCCGACCTCTCCGGCGCGGACCTGCGCCTCGCCGACCTGGTCGGTGCCGACCTGCGGGACACCAACCTGGCCGGCGCGGACCTCAGCACCGCCCTCTTCCTCACCCAGGCCCAGCTCGACGCCGCCCGCGGCGACGCCACCACCCGCCTCCCGGACGCCCTCGCCCGGCCCGGCCACTGGCCCGAGACCGCTCCGGCCCCGGCGGCCAGGGGCGGCTCCGGACCCCGCTCCGGAAAGGGCGGCGGCCGCCCCGCCCGGGGCAACCGCCGCCGCTGACGCCTGCCGGCGCCTCTACTGGCCCACCCGACCGTCGACGCACTCGCGCAGCAGGTCGGCGTGGCCGCAGTGGCGGGCGTACTCCTCGATCCGGTGCACCTGCAGCTCCCTGATCGAGATCCGCTCCTTGCCGACCCGCTCGCCCAGGTCCGGGTAGCCAGCCAACTCGGCGTCCAGCGCGGCCTGTTCGCGCTCCAGGTCGCGGAACGCGGCGTCCGCCACGGCCTGCTCGCCGACGGCCCCGTCGAAGTCCGCGTCCCGTGCGCCGTACAGCTTGGGCAGCGGCTCGCCGTCGGTGATCCAGTTCCGCCAGTCCCGCTCCACCTCGGCCAGGTGCCGGACCAGTCCGAGCAGCGACATCGTCGACGGCGGCACCGAGCGGCGGGCCAGCTGCTCCGGGGCCAGGCCGTCGCACTTCATCCGCAGGGTCAGCCGGTAGTTCGTCAGAAAGTCCTGGAGCGTGGCGAGTTCACCGTCAGGGCCGAGGCCTTCGTTGTTGCGGGGGTCGTCGTCCGGGTCGGCCCACATGTCGGGGTGGACGGTCGCCTCGGTCCATCGCGCGGGTTGTTCGCTCATGCCGTGCATCGTCGTTCCCGGCCGCCCCTCCCCGCCACCGGTTATCGCCCCTCCGGCCCGGTGGGGCGCCCGCGCGCTCAGCCGGTCAGCAGCCGCGCGCGCAGGGCGTCGGCCTGCGCGCGGTCGACGCCGAGGGCGCCGGTGAGGTAGGCCTCGACGGAGCCGTGGCGGTCGGCGAGGTCGGCGAGGGCGAGCCGGATCACGGTCTCGGGGGCGCGCCCGTAGCCGGGCCAGCGCAGCGTGCGGCCCGGGTGGGCGGCGTGCCACTCGGCGACGAAGTGCGCGGTGGCGAGCTCGGTGAGGGCGAAGTCGGCGGCGATGACGTCCTCGTCGACGCCGAGCAGGGTGAGCAGCAGGGCGGCGATCAGCCCGGTGCGGTCCTTGCCGGAGGCGCAGTGGAAGACCACCGGGGCCTCGGCGGCGGTGATCACGTCCAGGGCCCGGCGGATCTCCTTCACCCCGTCCTCGGCGACCTCGGCGAAGCGGTCCGCGAGGTAGCGCCAGGGGTCGAGCTCCGGGTCGATCTCGGCCTGGTCGTACGGGCGGTGCTCGATCGAGAGGTTGTGGTACTCCAGGCCCTCGAACTCGGACACCCGGCCCTTGGCGGCGATCTCCCAGGGGTAGCGCAGGTCGATCACGGTCCGTACGCCGAGCGCCCGCAGCCGGTCGAGGTCCGCCGGGGAGGTGAGCTTGCCGAGCGAGTCGGAACGGTAGAGCAGTCCCCACCGGACGGTCCGTCCGCCGGCGGCCGGATAGCCGCCCAGGTCGCGGAAGTTGTGCAGGGCGTCGAAGGAGTGGTGGCGCGTCGTCATGCGCGCACTCTAGAAGAAGGCCTCAGGCCCCGGCGGGCGGGTAGCCGTGGGCGAGCAGGTCGAAGGCGCGGGTGGCGTCCCCGACGGCCTCGGCGTGCAGGTCGTCGGCGGTGCGGCCGTCCTGGATGCGGCGCCAGTTGTGCAGGGCGAGGACCCGCTGGGTGGCGGTGACCTGGGCGGCGAGCAGGGCGGCGGTGAGCTCCCGAGGCCCGGGCAGCCCGGGGTCCTCGCGCAGCGCCGAGGCCAGCGACTGCTCGGCGCGGGCCACGTACTCGCCGACCCGGGCGGCCAGGCTGGGAGTGCCGTAGACCAGGCCGGTGAAGGCGAGCACCGCCGGGTGGTCGTTGAGGCCGGTGACCGGGTCGCGCCGGCCGAGGCCGGCCAGGAAGTCCCGCAGCAGCGCGTCGAGCACCGGCTCGCCGGGCAGCCGGGTGCGGACCACCTCCGCGGACTGCTCCTGGTGGTCGGCGAAGCGGTGGACGACCAGGTCCTCCTTGCTGGGGAAGTAGGAGAACAGCGTCGGCTTGGAGACCTCGGCGGCCGCCGCGACATCCGCCACCGAAACCCGGTCGAAGCCGTGCTCGAGGAAGAGCGCGATGGCCGCCTCCGAGATGGCCCGCCTGGTCCGCTCCTTCTTCAGCTCCCGCAGTCCGGTCATGCGGCTCAGGCTAGCAGCGGGCATTGACCGGGGCAGGTTTTGGACCCGGTCGCCCGTCGGGTGTGTCCCCGGCGGACGCGCCCCGGAGGACGGCCCCTACACGCTGCGGTCGGCGAGCACCTCGCGGACGACGTGGCGGGCGTTGGCGGTCAGTGCCTGGTCGGTGTGGCGGTAGTACGGGATCGTCACCAGGGCGATGGAGAACGCCCAGGCCCGGCCGCGGGCCCACATGGCCTCGTCCGCGCCGAGGGCGGCGCGGAAGGCCGGCCGGGCGGTGGCGGGCAGCAGGTTCCAGGCGGCGATCAGGTCGGCGGTCGGGTCGCCGACGCCCATCAGGGCGAAGTCGAGGACGGCGGAGAGCCGGCCGGTGGGGGCGACCAGCAGGTTGCCGGGGGTGAGGTCGCCGTGCGTCCAGACCGGCGGCCCGGCGTACTCGGGCAGCCGAAGCGCCTTGTCCCACAGGGCGGTTGCGGCCGCCGTGTTGATCGAGCCGGCGAGCTGGGCGATGGCCGCGCGGGTGGCGCCGTCCCGGGAGGCGAGCGGGACGCTGCGCTGGGAGGGCGGGGCGCCGGTCGGGTCGGCGGCGCGCAGCGCGTTGACGAAGCCGGCCAGGTCGCCGGCCAGGTCCCCGGGCGCGGCCAGCGAGTTGACCACCGGGTTGGCGCCGCCCAGCCAGCGCAGCACCGACCACTGCCAGGGGTAGCCGGCGGCGGGCCGGCCGACCTCGAGCGGTGCCGGAACGGCCAGCGGCAGTCGTGGCGCCAGCCGGGGCAGCCACTGCCGCTCCCGCCGCAGGCCGTCGGCGGCCCAGGCCACCAGCGGCAGCCGGACGGCGAGTTCGGGCCCGAGGCGGAACATCGCGTTGTCCGCGCCGGGGGCGGAGGCGGAGGTGATCGGGAGGCGCTCCCACTGTGGGAACTGGGCGGCGATCAGCCGCCGCACCAGGGCCGCGTCGACCACCGGTCCGTCGGGGTGCATCCGGGTGGCAGCGCACATGTCCGGCAGCGTACAGCGCCCGATCGTTTCCGTTCAGCAGGATTCCCGAACTGCGCACGTTCCGAGGCCGGTTCGGGGAGGATCCGCCCGATCACGGCCCGCCGGAAGGCGGCCGGCCGAAGCCCCGGCGCCGCCGCCCCCGCCGAGGCGCGGCACCGCGCCACGCCCGGCCGCCCCGGGGGCGCCCGGGCGTCGCCGTCGGCACCTGCCAGAATGCAGGGCGTACGGCGAAAGCACTGATGGAGAAGGTGACCGGCTTCGTGACCACGCCAGTCGAACAGGTGGCCCGGCAGGCCCAGCAGGCGATCGAGCGGAAGATCGCCGAGGAACTGGGCGTCCGCGAGGGGCAGGTGAAGGCGGCCGTCGAACTGCTCGACGGCGGCGCGACCGTCCCGTTCGTGGCCCGCTACCGCAAGGAGGTCACCGGCTCCCTGGACGATGCCCAGCTGCGCGCCCTGGAGGAGCGGCTGCGCTACCTGCGCGAGCTGGAGGACCGCCGGGCGGCCGTCCTGGAGTCGATCGAGGCGCAGGGCAAGCTGGACGACGCGCTGCGCGCCCGGGTGCTCGGCGCCGACTCCAAGGCCCGCCTGGAGGACATCTACCTGCCGTTCAAGCCGAAGCGGCGCACCAAGGCGCAGATCGCCCGCGAGGCCGGCCTGGAGCCGCTCGCGGACACTCTGCTCGCCGACCCGTCCCAGGACCCGGCCGCGCTGGCCGCGCGGTACCTGAACGAGTCGGTCGCGGACGGCCCCGCCGCGCTGGAGGGCGCCCGGGCGATCCTGGTCGAGCGCTTCGGCGAGGACGCCGACCTGGTCGGCTCGCTGCGCGAGCGGATGTGGACCCGCGGCCGGCTGGTCGCCAGGGTCCGGGACGGCAAGGAGGGCGACGGCGCCAAGTTCGCCGACTACTTCGACTTCGCCGAGCCGTACACCAAGCTCCCCTCGCACCGCATCCTCGCGATGCTGCGCGGCGAGAAGGAGGAGGTGCTCGACCTCGACCTCTCCCCGTACGACGGCGAGACCGAGGGTGACCTGCCCGGCGAGAACGACTACGAGCAGCGGATCGCCGCCCGCTTCGGCATCGCCGACCGCGGCCGTCCGGCCGACAAGTGGCTCGGCGACACCGTCCGCTGGGCCTGGCGCACCCGCGTCCTGGTCCGGCTCGGCATCGACCTGCGGTCCCGGCTGCGCGCCGAGGCCGAGGACGAGGCGGTGCGGGTCTTCGCCGCGAACCTGCGCGACCTGCTGCTCGCCGCCCCGGCCGGCACCCGCGCCACCATGGGCCTGGACCCGGGCTTCCGGACCGGGGTGAAGGTCGCCGTGGTGGACGCCACCGGCAAGGTCGTCGCGTACGACACGATCTACCCGCACCAGCCCGCCAACAAGTGGGACGCGGCGCTGGCCACCCTGGCGGCGCTGGCGAAGAAGCACGACGTCGACCTGGTCGCGATCGGCAACGGCACCGCCTCCCGGGAGACCGACAAGCTCGCCGAGGACCTGCTGGGGCGCCACCCCGAGCTGAAGCTCACCAAGGCGATGGTCAGCGAGGCCGGCGCCTCGGTCTACTCGGCCTCCGCGTTCGCCTCGCAGGAGCTGCCGGACCTGGACGTGTCGATCCGCGGTGCGGTCTCGATCGCCCGCCGGCTCCAGGACCCGCTGGCCGAACTGGTCAAGATCGACCCCAAGTCGATCGGCGTCGGTCAGTACCAGCACGACCTGAGTGAGGTGAAGCTCTCCCGTTCGCTGGACGCCGTGGTCGAGGACTGCGTCAACGCCGTCGGCGTGGACGTCAACACCGCCTCGGCGCCGCTGCTCACCCGGGTCTCCGGGATCACCGGCACGCTGGCCGACAACATCGTGGCGCACCGCGACGCCAACGGCCCGTTCCGCACCCGCCGGCAGCTCAAGGACGTCTCCCGGCTCGGCCCCAAGGCCTTCGAGCAGTGCGCAGGCTTCCTGCGCATCCCCGGCGGCGAGGACCCGCTGGACGTCTCCAGCGTGCACCCCGAGGCCTACCCGGTGGTGCGCCGCATCCTGGCCGCGACCGGCGGGGAGCTGCGCGAACTGATCGGCAACGGCGAGCGGTTGCGGGCGCTGCGCCCGGCGGACTTCGCCGACGACACCTTCGGTGTCCCGACCGTCACCGACATCCTCGGCGAGCTGGACAAGCCGGGCCGGGACCCGCGCCCGGCCTTCCGCACCGCGACCTTCAAGGAGGGCGTCGACAAGATCGGCGACCTGGAGGTCGGCATGGTGCTGGAGGGCGTGGTCACCAACGTCGCCGCCTTCGGCGCCTTCGTGGACGTGGGCGTCCACCAGGACGGGCTGGTGCACGTCTCGGCGCTGTCGAGGAACTTCGTCAAGGACCCGCGCGAGGTGGTGAAGCCCGGTGACATCGTCAAGGTCCGGGTGCTCTCGGTGGACGTGCCGCGCAAGCGGATCGGGCTGACCCTGCGGCTGGACGACGAGGTCGGGCGCGAGCGCGGCGGGGACCGCGGCGAGCGGCAGGCCCGCCCGCCCCGCCAGGAGCGCCGCGGCGGCGGCCAGGGCAGCCAGGGCAGCCAGGGCGGCCAGGGCGGTCGCGGCGGCCAGGACCGACGCGGTGGCGGCCAGGGCGGGGAGCGCGGCGGCTTCGGCGGCGGCGCGCCGGCCAACAGCGCCATGGCGGACGCGCTGCGCCGGGCCGGCCTGGCCGGCGGTGGCGAGGGCGGCTCGGGCGGTCGCCGCTCCGGGCGGCGCTGAGCCGGGCCCTCGACCGACCACGGCCCGGGGCCGGTGGACGCGCGCACCGCGTCCACCGGCCCCGGGCCGTCGTTGACCGTCCGGACGTTCAGGCCAGGATCTTCTCCTTGGCCTTCTGGTACTCCTCCTCGGAGATCGCGCCCTTCTCCTTCAGCTCCGCCAGTTTCGCCAGGTCGTCGACGTGGCTGCGGCCGCCGCCCTCGGGCCCCGACGCCGCCGCGTCCCGGACGTAGGCCGTGAACGCGGCCTGGTTCTCCTGGGCCTGTTGGATGTCGCGCTTGGTCATCGACTGCCCGCGTGCGATCAGGTACACGAGGACGCCGATCAGGGGAAGGATGATCACCAGGACGAGCCAGCCGGCCTTGCCCCAGCCGCTGAGGTCGTGGCTGCGGAAGATGTCCGTGATGATCTTGAACAGCAGGAAGAACCAGAGCACCCAGAGGAAGAACTCCAGCATCGTCCAGAAGATGTTGAGCACCGGGTAGTCCACGGCCAGTGAGGTGGTGTCCATGGCTGAGTAATACCACCGCAAAACGGACATCTTCACTCGGTGTTCGGCCGTTCAAGTGACCTTCGGCAGCCGCGGGAATAGCCGCCCGGGCCGGGGTCTCACCCCAGTCCGGCCCGCCGGCGCAGCTCCACGGCCAGCGCGACCAGCTCGCCCCACCAGGCGTCGTGCCCGGTCAGCAGCAGCCGCTCGGCCTCCGCGGGCGGCACCGCGCGGACCTCGACCACCTGCTCGCCGTCCGCCGGGTTGGTCGGCGCGGAGTCCAGCACGACCTCGCCCCAGCCCCACAGCCAGGCCTTCTCCGGGTGCGGCTGCCACGGCCGGTACGGCACCGGGTCCTCGGTGCGGCAGCGGTGGGCGCCCAGCCAGCGCGGCTCGTCGAGCAGCCGGGCGCCGGCCTCCTCCGCCAGCTCGCGGGCGAGGCAGGAGGCGATGCTCTCGTCCCGTTCCCGGGTGCCGCCGGGCAGGAACCAGTGGTCCCGGTCGTCCCGGCAGAGCACCACCCGGTCGTCCGCGAAGCCGACCAGGTGGATGTTGGTGACCAGTGCGTCCGGCGGCAGCTCGGTGGAGAACCGGGCGTCGAACCGCCCCCAGCTCCAGTACTGCGGCGCGTGCAACGCCGGGAACAGTGCTGCTAGTTCGGTTGATCTGGCAGAGGCATCGGCGCGGTTCGCGGTGTCGGTCATTCCGTGATCGTAGTGCCGGCCGGGAAACGGCGGGGGGCGGTCGGGTGGACGAGGGCAATGTCGGAGGTGGAGATGGCGCGCGGGCGCGCCCCCTCGGTCGGTGCGCCGACCCAACTGCCCAGTGAGATCTCGGCGGTGATGCCGGGACCGAAGCCGGCGATCAGCCCGGTGGTGCCCTCGGGCACGCCGCCGTCGGCGAACAGCCGGGCCAGGGCGTCGAAGACCACGGCGCTGGCGATGTTGCCGCGTTCGGTGAGTGTCGCCCGGCTGTAGCGGAAGGTGGCCGGTTCCAGGTCGAGGAAGCGGCACAGGTCGTCCAGGATGCGCGGGCCGCCCGCGTGCACGATGTAGAAGCCGAGCCCGGAGACGTCCCAGCCATGCTCCCCGGCCAGGCCGCGCAGCGCGGGCGCGAGCATCTCCATCGTGCCGGGCACCCGCTTGTCCAGCCGGAAGTGGAAGCCGGTGTCCTTCACCCCGTACGAGATCCAGTCCTCGGTGTGCGGGACGAGGTGCGAGCCGTTGCGCTCGACCTGGACGCCGCGCCCGCCGTTCCCGCGCATCACCACGGCGGCGACCGCGTCCCCGAAGAGGCCGTTGGAGAGCAGCGAGCCGACGCCGAGGTCGGTCGGCTGGTAGCAGAGCGAGCAGAACTCGCAGGCCACGATCAGTACGTTGGCGCCCGGGTAGGCGCGGCAGAAGTCGTGGGCCCGGTTGACGGCGGCGCCGCCGGCCGCGCAGCCGAGCTGGGCGATCGGCACCTGGCGGGTGTCGGAGCGGAAGCCCATGGTGTTGATCAGCCAGGCGGTCATCGACGGCATCATGAAGCCGGTGCAGGACACGTAGACGATCAGGTCGATGTCACCGGCCGTCAACTCGCCGTGGTCGAGCGCCCGTTCGACCACCTCGGGGACGCGCCGCTTGGCCTCGCGCTCGTACAGCTCGTTGCGGACGGTGAAGCCCGGGTGGGCGAGGGTCCGCTCGATCGGCTGGACCAGGTGCCGGGTGCGCACCCCGGTGTTCTCGATCAGCCGCAGTGCCAGGCCGAGTTGCGGGTGCCCGGCGTGCAGGGTGCGGGCCAGGTCGAGGGTCTCGTCGAGGGTGATGACGTGCTCGGGTACGGCGATGGCGGGGCGGCAGAGTGTTGCCATGGGTGCGGGATCTCCCCAGTGCTGCGGGAACGGTGGGTCGAGGGGAGGCGCTACCAGGCCACCGGCAGGGTGCGCGGGAAGCGCCAGATCGAGCCGGAGTCCCAGTCGAGTTCGGCCGGGTCGACGGCCAGCCGCAGCCGGGGGAAGCGGCGCAGCAGGGTGCCGATGGCGACCTGCAGCTCCATCCGGGCCAGGTGCGAGCCGAGGCAGTGGTGCTGGCCGTACCCGAAGGCCATGTGGGTGGGCGCGCCGCGGTCGAGGTCCAGCTCGTCGGGGCGCTCGTAGACCGAAGGGTCCCGGTTGGCGGTGAGGTAGGAGACGTGCACGGCCTCGCCGGCCCGGATCGGCGTGCCGCCCAGCTCGACGTCCTCGGTGGCGACCCGGGCGATGCCGACGCCCTGGCGGAACGGGATGAAGCGCAGCAGCTCCTCCAGGGCGCGGGGCAGCATGTCCGGCTGGGCGCGCAGCTTGGCGAGCTGCTCGGGGTGGGTGAGCAGGGTGTAGCCGATGTTGCCGAGCTGGTAGGTGCTGGTGTCGTGGCCGGTGACCAGCAGGACCATCGCCATGACGGTCAGCTCGTCCGGGTCGAGCAGTTCGTCGCCGTCGCGGGCGGTGGCGAGGGCGCTGATCAGGTCCTCGCGGGGGTGGGCCCGGCGTTCGGCGGTGAGCTCGGTGAAGTACGCGCGCAGGGCGGCCTTGGCGGCCTCCTGGCCGTCCCGGCTGCCGGGGCCCATCCGCATCATCGCCACGGCGTGGCCGCGCAGTTCGGTGCGGTCGGCCGCGGGGATGTCCAGCAGTTCGCAGATGGTGGCGAGCGGGAGGCGGCCGGCCAGGAAGTGCATCAGGTCGGCGGGGGCGCCGTGCTCGGTCATCTCGTTGAAGTAGCCGTCGACGGTCCGCTGGGTGGCCGGGCGCATCCGCTCGACCTGGCGGTTGGTGAAGGCCTGGGCGACGAGCCGGCGCAGCCGGTTGTGGGCGGGCGGGTCCATCAGGTTGATCGCCTCGGCCTGGGCGATCGGGGCGGGCGTCATTCGGGGCAGGTCGCGGCCGATGCCCGCGGCGCGGCTGAACCGGCGGTCGGTGGTGACGGTCCTGACGTCCTCGTGGCGGGTGGCCAGCCAGGCCTCGCCCTCGCCGTGCGGCAGCCGGATCCTGGCGACCGGGGCTTCGGTGAGCAGTCGCTTCAGGAGGGGGTCGAACTCCAGGCCGTCGGTGTGGTGGAAGGGGCAGTCCCACACGGAGGTTTTGGTGGTCACGGGCCGGTCCAGGTGTGCTCGTCATGCCGGGGTGGCGCCCGAGGTGATCGGTCCGGTTCGGGCGTGGACATGCAGATGGTGCCCCATGAAATGGCAAAAAGGGGAGTTCGGTGCGGAGTTAACTCAAATGAGTGAGATTCGGCTGATAGTCACGCGAACTGGTGTACGGTAAATATGAATTGACGGTCAGCCACCGCCCGGCGCGACCAGCCCGGTCTCGTACGCGAGCACCACCGCCTGCGCCCGGTCGCGCAGGTTGAGCTTGGCGAAGATCCGCGCCACGTGGGTCTTCACCGTCGACTCGCTGAGCGTCAGTTCGCGCGCCAGCTCGGTGTTGGACAGCCCGCGGCCGAGCAGCGCCAGCACCTCCGCCTCGCGCGGGGTGAGCGGCGCGAGGTCGCGGTGCAGCGGCGGGCCGTCGGTGCCCGGGGCCGGGCGCGGCGCACCGGCCGCGAAGCGCTCGACCAGGCGGCGGGTGATCGAGGGGGCGAGCAGCGCGTCCCCGGTGTCCACCAGCCGTACGGCGGCGGCGAGGTGGGCCGAGGTGACGTCCTTGAGCAGGAAGCCGCTGGCCCCGGCGGACAGCGCGGCGTAGACGTAGTGGTCCAGGTCGAAGGTGGTCAGCATGATCACCCGGCAGCCGGGCACCTGGGCCAGGATGCGCCGGGCGGCCTCCAGGCCGTCCATGCCGGGCATCCGGATGTCCAGCAGTGCGACGTCCGGGCGGTGCAGGACGGCGGCGGCCACCGCCTCGGCGCCGTCGCCGGCCTCGGCGACCACGTCGATGCCGCGCGCGGTGAGGATCATCCGGAAGCCCGTGCGGACCAGCTCCTGGTCGTCCGCGATCACCACCCGCGGGCGGCTCTCCTGCTCCGGCTGCTGACCCTGGCCAGGCTCCTGGCCCTGCGCCGCGTCCATGGCCCCCTGCTCCACGTCCATGCTCCCCTCCGTCACGGCCGGTCCAGCGGGATGCGGGCACGGACCCGGAAGCCGCCGCCGATCCGGCGCCGGGCGTCCAGGTCCCCGCCGTACACGGCGACGCGCTCGCGCAGGCCGATCAGCCCGCGCCCGGCGCCGTCCGCCGGCCGCGGGGCCGGACCGGGTGCCCCGGAGAGCACGCTCGGGCCGCTGTTGAGCACCTCCACCCGCAGGTAGTGGTCCGCGTAGCGCACCGTCACCTCCGCCGTCACCCCGTCCCCGTGCTTGAGCGCGTTGGTCAGCGCCTCCTGGATGATCCGGTACGCCGTCACGTCGATGCCGCCGGGCAGCGGCCTCGGCTCGCCGGAGATCCGCACCTCGACCGGCAGCCCGGCGAAGGCGAAGCGGTCGACCAGCGGGCTCAGCCGGCTCAGGCCGGGCTGCGGGGCGAAGCCGTCCCCGGCCGGCTCCTCGCCGCCGTCCGCGGCGGGGGCGAGCAGGCCCAGCAGGTGCCGCAGCTCGGTCATGGTGTCCCGCCCGGCGGCCTCGACCGCGGCCATCGCGGCCGCCGCCTCCTGCGGCATGGTGGCCAGCACCTCGCGCGCGGCCCCGGCCTGCACCACCATCAGGCTCACGTTGTGGCTCACGATGTCGTGCAACTCGGCGGCGATCCGGGCCCGTTCGGCGTCCACGGCGGTACGGGCGGCGCGATCCCGCTCCCGTTCCAGCAGCCAGCCGCGCTCGCCGATGGCCGCCCGGTGCAGCCGCCGCGCCCGGGCGAGCGCCACCGCCAGCCAGCCGGCCGCCGTGCCCGCAGCACCGGCCGTCGCGACGGCCGCCCACTCCCACCCCGTTCCCCACACGGCGTCAGCCTCCCAGGCCACACGGTGATCCACATCATCCGGGGGTGCCGCTCCCGTACATCCCCGGTACTACGGCCGCCCACGGTTACACCCGGGGTGGGACGTACGGACGGGGGCCCCGCCCCTACGGTCGTCCACCATGAGCAACGACCACGACGGGACCTCCCGGCCGGACGACGCGCAGGTCGTCGTCGAGCTGTCCGGGGTCCACAAGGAGTTCGGCGACGCCAAGGCGCTCGACGGCCTCGACCTGCGGATCCGCGCCGGCGAGGCGGTCGCCGTGATGGGCCCCTCAGGGTGCGGCAAGTCCACCCTGCTGAACATGGTGGCCGGGCTGGACCGGCCCACCGCCGGCACCGTCCGGGTGCACGGGCAGGACCTCGGACAGCTGAACGAGCACGGGCTGGCCCTGTTCCGTCGCCGCCACATCGGCATGATCTTCCAGTTCTTCAACCTGATCGACGACCTCCCCGCCCTCGACAACGTCGCCCTTGCCGCCCAGCTGACCGGCACCAGCGCCCGCCAGGCCCGCCGCCGCGCACTGGAGCTGCTGGACGAACTCGGCGTCGCGCACCGCAAGGACGTCTACCCGGCCACGCTCAGCGGCGGCGAACGCCAGCGCGTCGCGGTGGCCAGGGCCCTGATGAACCGCCCGGCCCTGCTGCTCGCGGACGAGCCCACCGGCGCACTGGACAGCCGCTCCGGCGAGCAGGTGATGGACCTGCTGATCGACCTCAACCAGATCGGGCAGACCCTGCTGATCGTCACCCACGACCCCAAGCTGGCCACCCGCTGCGCCAACCGGCTGGTCGAGGTGGCGGACGGGCGCGTGGCGAACGAGCGGATGCTGGAGGCGTCCGCATGACCGGCGCCGTCTGGCGCGCCTCGCGGGCGGCCGTGAAGCGCCGCCGGGTGCAGACCGTCGTGATCGGCCTGGTCGTCTTCTGCGCCACCACGACCGTGCTGCTCGCCCTCGCGGTGATCAGCGCCGCCCGGGCCCCCTTCGACGCGGCCTTCGGCGAGCAGCGGGGCGCTCACGTCGTCGCGGCCTTCGACCCGGCCGCGGCCTCCGCGGAGCAGCTGGCCGCCACCGCCCACCGGCCGGGCGTCGAGGCGGCCGCCGGGCCGTTCGACCAGGTCACGGTGCAGATCCCCATCGACTGGGTCGGCAGCCCGCCCGGGCCGCTGACCCTGGTCGGCCGCGCCGACCCGGCCGGGCCGGTGGACCGGGTGGAGCTGCTCTCCGGCCGCTGGGCCGCCGCACCCGGCGAGGTGGTCCTCAACTCGCTGTTCGGCGGCGCGGCGGACCGGCTCCTGAACACCCCGATCCCCATCGGCGGCGGCCGACAGCTCACCATCGTCGGCTTCGCCACCAGCATGAGCCAGAGCGCCGGCGGCTGGGTCACCCCCGAACAGGCGACCGCCCTGCACCCCACCGGCCGCCAGATGCTCTACCGCTTCACCGACGCCGCCGACGAGCAGCGGCTCGCCTCCGCCCTGGCCACCGCCACCGAGGGCCTGCCCGGGGAAGCGGTCGTCAGCACCCAGTCGTACCTGGTGCTCAAGGACGCCTTCTCGGCGGGCGCCGACTCCTACCTGCCGCTGATGACGGTCTTCGGCGTGCTCGGCCTGGTGGTCTCCGCGCTGATCGTCGGCAACGTGGTGAGCGGCGCGGTGGTCTCCGGCTACCGGCACATCGGCGTGCTGAAGTCGATCGGCTTCACCCCGCGCCAGGTGGTCACCGTCTACCTGACCATGGTCTCGGTGCCCGCGGTCGCCGGCACCGTCCTCGGCACGGCGGCCGGCTGGGTGGCGGCGTACCCGATTCTCAAGTCCGCCTTCTCCGGCATCGTCACCGGCACCGCCGTGATCGAGCCCGCCGGCTGGCTGCCCGCCGCCACCCTGGTCAGCGTCCCGCTGCTGGTCGTCCTCGCCGCCCTGGCCCCCGCCTCGCGCGCCCACCGGCTCCCCGCCGCCCGGGCCATCTCGGCCGGCAGCACGCCGCGCAACGGCCGCGGGCTGAAGGTCCAGCGCTGGCTGAGCGGCACCCGGCTGCCGCGCGCGGTCAGCCTCGGCCTCGGCCAGCCCTTCGCCCGCCCCGCCCGCACCGCGCTGACCATGTCGGCGATCGTGCTCGGCGTGGTCACCGTGACGATGACGACCGGTCTGAGCAGCACCCTGACCAGATTGGTGGACCACACCGACGGCCACACCCACGTCAACGTCCAGACCGCCCACTTCGCGGGCAACAAGGTCGCGCCGAAGCTCACCCCCGCCCAGACCGAGGCGATGCTGCGCGCCGCCCCCGGCGCCGAACAGGTCAGCACGCGCGGACTGGTCCAGGTGGGGCTGGTCGGCCACAACCAGCCCGCGTTCGCCGACTTCTACGGCGGCGACGACATCGTCGACTCCAAGCGGCTCTCCGTGGTGGACGGCCGCCCGGCGACCGGCCCGAACGAGATCGAGGCCGGGCCGTCCTTCCTCCGGCAGCACGGCCTCAGGGTCGGCGACAAGCTCACCCTGTCCCTGGACGGGCGGCAACTGCCCGTCACCCTCGTCGGCGAGGAGTCCGAGGGTAACCCCCGGGCCTTCGCCTCCAACGACGCCACCAGGGCCGCCCTCACCGACGACCCGCACGTGGTCGAGTACGACGTGAAGCTCGCCAAGGGCGCCGACGCCGAGGCCTACCGCAAGGCCGTGACGGACGCCGACCCCAGCCTCTCGGCCTCGGTGTTCGCGCCGAACCTGGCCGGGCCGATCGCCGCGGTCATCGCCTTCACCACGATCTTCACGGTGCTGCTGTCGGTGGTCGCCTCGCTCGGCGTCTTCAACACCCTGCTGCTCACCGTCCGCGAGCGCCGCCGCGACCTCGGCATGCTGAAGTCGATCGGGATGACACCCCGGCAGGTGGTCGCGATGACGGTCACCTCGGTGGCCTGGCAGGGCTTGGTCAGCGGGATCATCGGCATCCCGGTCGGGGTGGTGGCCCACCGGCTGATCTCCGAGAACGTGGTGACGATCGTCTTCCCGGAGGAGACGATCGACGTCTGGAACGCCCCGCTGCTCGCCGGCCTCGCGCTCGCGGGCGTCGCGATCGCCGTCCTCGGCGCCCTCGTCCCGGCCCGCTCGGCGGCCCGGCTGCCGATCGCCGAGGTGCTGCACAACGAGTGAAGCCGCGGGGGCGTGGACCCCAGGTGCGGACGGCCGGTCGGACACCCCGACCGGCCGTCCGCGTTGTCCGAGCTTGCGGTATCGTCCGCCGCGTCTGTCATGGCGCTGACGGATGCTCAATCCACGGTGTGAGGGCCCCTATCATCGCGCCATGGCCACCGCTGAGCTGATCCGCATCGTCTCCCGCTCCTCACCCATGGCACTGGCCCAGGTCGAGCGGGTCCGCACCGAACTCGCCGCCCTGCACCCGGGCCTGCGCACCGAGGTGGTGCCCGTCACCACCTCGGGCGACCGCTGGACGGGTGATCTCGCCCAACTCGGCGGCAAGGGCGCCTTCACCAAGGAGGTCGACGCCGCACTGCTCGCCGGAGAGGCCGACGTCGCCGTCCACTGCCTCAAGGACGTACCCGCCGACCGCCCGCTGCCGGCCGGCACCGTCTTCGCCGCCTACCTGCGCCGCGACGACATCCGCGACGCCCTCGTCCACCCCGGCGGCCTGCCGCTCGCCGCCCTCCCGCCCGGCACCCGGATCGGCACCTCCTCCGTCCGCCGGGTCGCCCAACTCGCCTCCTCCCACCCGCACCTGGAGTGCGTCCCGATCCGCGGCAACGCCAACAGCCGGCTCGCCAAGCTGGAGGCCGGGGACGTCGACGCCCTGCTGCTCGCCGTCTCCGGCCTGGAGCGGATCGGCGAGCAGGCCCGGATCACCGAGGTGCTCGGCATCGAGGCGATGTGCCCGCCGATCGGCGCCGGCATCCTCGTCCTGCAGTGCCGCGAGGGCGACGAGGCCACCATCGAGGCCGTCACCGGCCTCGGCCACCACGACACCTGGCGCGAGGCGGCGGCCGAGCGGATGTTCCTGCACGCCCTCCAGGGCCACTGCAACAGCCCGATCGCCGGCTACGCCAACGCCGAACGCGACGGCCGGCTGTCCCTGCGCGGCCGGGTCTTCACCCCGGACGGCAAGCAGGTGCTGGACGCCCACGAGTGGGCGGGCGCGCTCAGCCCCGAGGACCTCGGGACGTCGGTGGCCCTGGCGCTCAAGCGGCAGGGGGCGCAGGAGCTGATCTCCTCGATCCCGCACTGACCCGGGGAGGGGGGAGGGGCCGGGTCGGGGCCACAGCGGCGGCCCGACCGCCGCTGGCTTCCCGGCCTCGGGGCGTTGCGTTCTCGGCCCCGCTGCTTCCGCCCCGGCCACCTCGGGCCCCGCCCACGGCCGCCTTGAGTCCTGGCACTCCACCTCCGGTTCCTCGCCCCGGCTCCAAGGGCCGGAGCAGGCGCGACGCGCGACCTCACACCGGGGTGGTCGTTGCGGCGGGCGCGCGGTCGCGGGGTGACCGTACGGTGACGGTCCGGCATTTCTCCTCGTCCCCGGGAGAACCGGGCGGGCGCGAGGGGCGTCCGTTTCAGGCGTGATCAGTGCGGTGCTCGGCGGGATGCCGATGTTCTGGCCCGGGCTGCTGCTCTCGCTGGTGCCCGCGGCCCTGTTGAACCGGCCGGTGGGGCGGCTGCTGCGGGCCCACTGGGCGGTGGGCTTCGTGCTGCTGCTCGGGCTCGGCGGGGTGGTCGTGGCGATGCTGCTGCCGGACGCCTTCCGGCTCTCGGAGGGCGGCATCCGGCACTGCGCCGTGGAGGGCGGCCGCCCGCGTTCCCCGTACGAGTTGCTGCACGTGCGGCACATCGAGCTCAAGCTGGCGACCTACGCCCCGGTCGGCTTCGCGGCCGCGCTGGCGGGCACCCGGCGGCGGGCGGTGGTGGCGCTGCTGGGCGCGGCGGCGCTGCCGTTCGCGGTGTCGGCGCTGCACTACGCGCTGCCGGCGATCGGGCGGGCCTGTGACGTGCAGGACGTCTGGGACGGGGTGCAGGGGGTCGTCCTGGGGGCGGCGCTGGGGCTGGTGGCCGGGCCGCTGCTCCGGGCGGCGCGGTCGCGGTCGTGGTCGCGCGCGGCCTGAGCCGCACCCTGAGCCGCACCTGAACCGCGCCCTGGACTACTGGTCGAGGAGCGGGAAGAGCCGGGCGACGGCGGCGACCGGCCGGGCCTCGGCGGGTCGGGCGGCCGGGTTGGTCTCGCGGTCGCGGTAGCGGGCCAGCACCCGGCGGACCTCCTCGCCGACGGCGGCCAGTTCGGCGGGCGTCAGGTAGACGACGGCGCTGAAGGCCTCGTCCTGCTGCCACTCGGCGGGGGCTTCGCCGCGCCGGGCGAGCCAGCGCTGGTAGCTCTCGTCCTCCAGACCGCGCGCCAGTTCCCCGAACTCGCCGTCTCTGTCGGGCTGTTGAGCTGTCGGCAGCCGCCAGGGCCGGGCCCGTCCGTCGGTGGCGGGGGCTTCCTCGATCAGCCCGTACCGGGCGAGCTGCCGCAGGTGGAACGAGCAGAGGCCGGAGCTGAGGCCGAGCCGGGCGGCGGCCTCGGTGGAGGTGACGGTGCCGTGTTCGGCGAGCAGTTCCAGCAGCGCGGTGCGGACGGCGTGTTCGGGGAGGGGGCCGGTTCTGACGAGGTCTTCGGTCACTTTGCAAAGTCTGCTACTTTGCAAAGTCGGCAGCAAGCCCAACCCTCGAAGGAGCGCCCGTGTCCGAGCTGAGCGAACGCCCGTCCGTCCTGCGGATCACCGAGGTGGGGGAGGAGATCCTGCGCCGCACCTGCCGGACGGCCACCGAGGAGGACTTCGGCAGCGAGCGGCTGGCCCGGCTGATCGACGACATGTTCGCCACCATGTACGTCGCCGACGGCTGCGGCCTCGCCGCCAACCAGGTCGACGTGGACCTGCGCCTGTTCGTCTACGACTGCGTCGACGACGACGGCGTCCGGCACGCCGGCCACGTCCTCAACCCGGTGGTCGAGGAGCAGGAGGCGGGCCGCGCGCTGATCGAGGAGACCGAAGGCTGCCTGTCCGTCCCCGGCGCCCGCACCAAGCTCGCCCGCCCGGCCCGCACCGTGGTGCACGGCGTCGACCAGCACGGCGAGCCCGTCGTCATCGAGGGCGCCGGCTACTTCGCCCGCTGCCTCCAGCACGAGACCGACCACCTGAGCGGCGGGCTCTACATCGACCGGCTCTCCATCCGCGACCGCAAGCGGATGATGAAGCAGACCGCCGACCGCCGCGAGAAGGTCTTCGCCCAGCGCGCCGCCAAGGCCGCCAAGCTGGTTGAGGCCGGCCGCCAGGACGGGCCCCTGCCTCGCTAGGATCGTGCGACGGGCGCCTTACATCGGCGCGGCCGGGGGAGTGGAGATGCCGGACGGAACATTCATAGTGTTCTGGTCAGTGCCGGCGCTCCTGGTAGCGCTGCTCTGCTTCGCCGTGCTGCGGGAGCACGGCACACCCCTCGCCAAGCGGGCCTCCTGGGTGTTCCTCGCCATCGTGGCACTGCCGGCACTGATCCTGGCGCTGATCGTGACTCTGTTCCTCTGGCTGCTGGTATCGGCCGCCTTCCGGTGACGGCAGGGCCCGCGCGGACCCTGCCGTCACCCGGAGTGCGGCGGGTCACTCCCGGTGCAGGAACTCCGCCTTGACGCCCCGGCCGAGGGCGGGGAGCGCGCTCAGCCCCGCCACCGCGGCGCCGGCGAGCGCGATGGCGGCGACGGCGCCGAGCCCTCCGAGCGGGATCGCCCCCGAGGTGCCTCCCGCCCGTCCGTAGGCGCGGCCGACCAGCGCCGCGAGGCCGAGGGCCAGCGTGATGCCGGTGCCGTACGGGATGAGCACCTGGAGGAGTTGGGCGCGCCGCATGGTCGGAAGCGGGACCCCGACCACGGCCTGAAGGGCGACCTCGCGGCGGCGTTCGACCGCCCGGTCGATCGAGCCGACGGCGATGGCGGCGCAGGAGATCGCGAGCACCAGTAGGGTCCCGATCGTGAGCAGGGCCCGGAACAGCGGGAACTGGTACTGCTCCTCGAGCGCGATGTCCGGGACGGAGACCTTCAGGCTCGGATCCACCCGGGCGGCCGCCGCGTTGAGCGCCTCGAAGGTGGACCGCTCGCCGTCAGTGACGATCAGGTACGTCGTGGCGGGCAGTGCCGCGGTGGACAGCCCCGGCGTGCCGGGCGGCAGCAGCATGTCGGCCGCCACCGGAGAACCGTCGGAGACCGCGTTGCGGTCGGGGACGGCGAGGGTGCGGGTGGGCGCGGTCACCGTGACGGGGCTGTCGGCGGCTGTCGCCGGAGCCAGGGTCAGCGGCGCCCCGTCGTCGACCCCGGCCGGCTGCCCGGACCCGGCGAGCCAGTACGGCGTCCCTTCTTCGCAGGCCTGCGGCGCCTGCCTGATGACCGAGGACAGTTCGGCGCAGGTCAGGACGATGGCGTTGTGGACGCGCGGGGGCGCCTGGGACACACCGGCCGGGATGCCCTGGCCGGGCGTCGGTGCCGTGACGGGGAGCAGCGGCGTCTGTAGCCGCCGCACGGGGACGACGGAGCGCACCCCGGGGACGTCCGCGAAGGTGGCCGCCGCCAGGGGCATGCCGTCCGCGCCGGTCGTCGGACCCTGGTACACGCCGGGTGCCATCACCTGGGCCCAGGACTCGGCGGCGGTGCGGGACTGGATCGCCGCGAACACCGACTGCCCGAACGCCCCGGCGAAGACCAGCAGGACCAGCCCGGAGACGACCCGGGTTGCGGCGGCGGCCTCGGTCTCCAGCCGCCGGGCACCGAGCAGGACGGCGATCGACCGGGCCACCCGCCCGAGGAACACAGCGATGCTCCGGGCGATCAGCGGGGTGCCCGCCGCGAGGCCGATGAACACCAGCAGCAGTCCGGCGGCCATCGTCAGCAGCATCGAGGTGTTCGGGTCGCCGCGCTCCGGCGGAGGGCTGACCGCCGCGTATCCGCTGACCGCGATTCCGAGGGCCAGCGGCGCCAGCCGCCAGGGGGACGGCGCCTTCGGCACGGCATCGGTGCGCCCGGCCCGCGTGGCGGCGGTGACCCGCCGTACCGCGACGGCCCCCACGGCGACGGCGAGGACAGGAACGGCGAGCAGCAGCGCCGCGGTCTGCCACAGCGGGGGCTGGAGGTCGGCGGAGTACCAGCCGTAGCCCGCGACGGTCCACCGGGAGGTGAACGGCAGCAGCGCCTCGAAGACGGCCAGGCCGAGGAGCGCGCCCAGCGACGCCACCACGGCGCTCTCGCCCGCGTTCACCACCTGCGCCTGGCGCGGCGTCACCCCGAGCAGGCGGAGCGCGGCCAGCCGCCGGTCCCGGGTGGCGGCGGAGAGCCGGGCGCAGGAGGCGAGGAACAGCAGGACGGGTGTGAGGACGGCGATCACGCCGACGATCAGGGTGATGGTGTTCTTGCGGGCGTCCGCGACTGCCCCGGCCTCGGCCACCACCGCCGGGCCGGTGACGTCGTGCGCCAGCGGTCCGTACCCCTCGACTTGTTGGACCGGGGCGTTCGGGGTGCTCCCGACGCCGACGTAGGCGAGCAGTTCGTCGGGCTGGAGCAGGCCGTCGGCGGTGATCGTCGCGGTGACCCGGCCGGGCAGCCGGTCGCGCAGCGCCTGGTTGCCCGGCTCGTCGTAGAGCTTTCGCAGCGCGGGCGAGAGAACGACCTCGCCCGAAGCAGGCGGTCGGCTCAGGCCTGGCGGCGGGGCGTCGGTGGTCCCGGGGACCAGTTGGCGCTGCAGGGGACGGCCGTACCAGCTGTCCGACACGCTCTCGCCGAGCAGCCCGCAGCCGGCCGCCGGGCTACTGTCCGTGGCCGCGCAGATCACCGTCCGGGCGTCGGCCCGGTCGGCGCGGTGCTGCAGCATCCCGGGGACGGCGACCGCGAGCAGCAGCACGACCACGCCGAGCGCCGTACCGCCGGCCATCAGCGCGACCCGGGCCCAGCCCGAGCGGCCGTAGCCGCGTACCAGGCGGACACCCAGCAGTAAGGGGTAGAGGCGGGCTCGCATCACACCCGCTCCTTCGTGCCGACCACCCGGCCGTTGCTCATCACGATCTCGCGGTCCGCGCAGGCCGCCACGCGCGCCTCGTGGGTCACCACGACCACGGCGGCGCCCTGCTCCCGGGCGGCGGTGGTCAGCGCGGTCAGTACCCGTTCGCCGTTGACGGTGTCGAGCGCGCCGGTGGGCTCGTCCGCGAAGACCACCTTCGGGCGGTGGATCAAGGCCCGTGCCACGGCCGCTCGTTGGGCCTGCCCGCCGGAGATCTGGGAGGGGCGCTTGGCGGCGAGGGTGGCGATCTCCAGTCGTTCGAGTGCTTCCGCGGCCTGGCGGGCGGCTTCCTTGCGGGTCAGTCCCGCGAGCCGCAGCGGCAGGGCGACGTTCTCCAGTACGGACAGTTCGGGGATCAACTCGCCCAGCTGGAACACGAAGCCGAAGTCCCGTCGGCGCAGGGTGCTGCGACCCGCCTCGGGGAGGTTGTCGAACCGCTCGCCGTCGAGCCGGACGCTGCCGGCCTCGGGGGTGAGGATCCCGGCCAGGCAGTGCAGCAGCGTTGACTTGCCTGAGCCGCTGGACCCGGTCACGGCCACCACCTCCCGTGGGGCGACTGCGAACGAGACGCCGTCCAGCGCACGGGTCGTGCCGAAACTGAGGCTCAGCTCCTCGGCTACCAGAAGATTCATTGCCTGCCCTCTCGCGACTTTACAGGTGCGTGGCGATCGTCCCACCAATGAGAGGTGTTGACTCATCATTCAATAATCGGATCACAATGCTCCGATTGCGGAGTCGAGTATCCGGTCGCCCATGAAGACTTCCTGGTAAACCCTGCCAAGATCCTGAATCTCGCCGTTCACATACGGCTTTCCGCCGGAGTTGCTTCCGTGTAATTCGGTTGTCTTCTGGTGCTCGCCGCGTAGCTGCCGGATGAGATCCAGGCGGCTCGGGTAGTCGTTCGCGGTGGCACCATCGCAGCCCTACGCTGGGGCGGTGACCGAGCCCGCGCACCTCGCCGCCGTCCGGGAGTCGTACGACACCGTCGCCGCGGACTACCTCCGCCTCGTCGTCCCGCCCGAGGGCATGGACCCGGTGTCCCGGGCGATGCTGGCCGCCTTCGCGGAGCTGGTGCGGGAGGCGGGCGGGGGTGAGGTCGCCGACCTCGGGTGCGGGCCCGGGCGGGTGACGGCGTACCTGTGCGGTCTGGGGCTGTCGGCCTTCGGGGTGGACGTGTCCGGCGAGATGGTCACGCTCGCCCGCCGGGCCTACCCCCAACTGCGCTTCCTCCAGGGATCGATGGCTGACCTCGACCTTCCCGACGGCGCCCTCGGCGGCATCCTCGCCTGGTACTCCGTCCACCACACCCCGGAAGATCAACTGCCGCAGCTCTTCGCCGAGTTCCACCGCATCCTCGCGCCTGGTGGCCACCTCCTCCTCGGCGGCCACGCCGGTGAGGCCCAACTGCTGCGCCCCGCCCGGGCGTACGGCCACCCGGTGTCGTACGCCTCGCACCTCGTCCCGGTCGGGCGCCTCGTCGAGCTGCTGGAGGCGGCCGGCTTCACCGTCACGACCCGCCTCGAACAGCCCAACCCGCAGCGGGCCGAACGCTCCTACGTCTGCCTGCTGGCCACGCCTGCCGACGGGCACGTCACGGCCTGAATCACCTGGACGGGGCACGAGCCCGCGCGGGCGGGCATTCGGTCGGGGACGATCGAACCGTTCCCCAGCCCGGCCGATCCTTCCGCGATCCGCGTTTCCGCCCCGGGCGAGCGGGGTCATCCGGAATGCCGAAGGAGCGCCCCATGGGCCGCTACATCACGGACGTGAACATCCTCGCCCCCTACGGAGACCAGCTGGTCCACGTGCCCAGTGGCTGGAACAAGCTGGACACCGACCTCAACAGCGGCGTGGGGGGTGCTTACGTCTACCTCGTCTACGAGCGGGCTGACCAGGACCAGGAGCGCCCGATCACGGACATCCGCATCCTCAAGGGGGACGAGAAGACGCCAGAGGGCTACCAGAAGATCCTGGTGGATCTCAACAAAGGTGCCTCCGACGCAAAAACGGGCAAGCCACATCCGCTCTTCATGGCTGTGACCCGTGAGAAGGGCAAGGGCCGCAAGGCCATTGAGGACCTGGTGATCACGTCCTGGTCCAAAGACGACAGTAACCCTGCCAAGCCGATTGACCCGCCGCCTGGTTACAGCAGGATCAAGCCCGATCTGAATGACGGCGTCAGCAAGGACACCAAGGACCCCGACCACGGCATCAGAACGACGTGGCTCTACCTCGATCGCAAGCCCGCCGTTCAGTCATGAGAGTCCCTCGCTGGGGGATCCGCGCCGTACTCGTCGCCGTCCCGGCGGCCGGAGTGCCGCCCCTTGCCGCCGCCCCACCCGCTTCGGCGGCGAACTGTCCGACCCTGGACACCCGGCTGGCCTGGTACGGCGACAACCGCCAGAAGCTCCAGGACTTCATCAACGCGACCGGCAGCTGCGCCCACCCCGACGCCCACCCGCTGGCCCTGTTCGACTGGGACAACACGCTGGTGAAGAACGACGTCGGCGACGCGATGATGTCCTGGTTGCTGCGCAACAGCAGGATCCTCCAACCCGCCGGCAAGAAGTGGACGTCTACCAGCCGCTACCTGACATCCGACGCCGCTACGGCGCTGAGCAAGGCCTGCGGGGATGCCACCGCCGCCGGTAGCCCCCTCCCCACCGCCACCGACACCGGGTGTGCGGACGAGATCCTCTCGGTGTACGACGAGCACACCACCACCGGCGGCAAGGTGGCCTTCGCGGGTTTCGACCACCGGCGCATCAACCCCGCGTACGCCTGGGGCGCCCAACTCCTCGCCGGGTACACCGCCGAGGAGGTCAAGGCGTTCGCCGGCGAGGCCCGCGCGGAGAGCCTGGCGGCGTCCCCGTCGGACTCCGCCCAGGCGATCCGCACCGTCTGGGTGCGGTATTACGAGCACATGCGCGACCTGGTCGGCACCTTGCAGAAGGCCGGCTTCGACACACGCGTCGTCTCCGCCTCCCCGGAGCCCGTGGTGCAGGTGTGGGCCGAAGGCCTCGGCTTCGCGGCCGACAAGGTGATCGGGGTCCGCAACAAGACCGAAAACGGCAAGCTGACGGCCCACTTGGCCGACTGTGGCGGCGCAGAGGCCGACTCCGTGATCACCTACATCGACGGCAAGCGCTGTTTCGTCAACCAGGAAATCCTCGGCATCAAGGGCCAGGCGGCCTTCCAGGAGGCCCCCGAGGCCAAGCGCCAGGCCTTCGCCGCCGGGGACTCCACCACCGACGTCACCTTCGTCGGCGACGCGACGGGGATCCGCCTGGTGATCAACCGGCAGGCGCCCGAGCTGATGTGCCACGCGTACGCCAACGAGGACGGCAAGTGGCTGGTGAACCCGATGTTCATCGACCCCCTGCCCGCCAGGCCCTGCCCGTACCCCTGCTCCACCACCGCCTACACGGCGTCGGACGGCACGGCGGGGCCGGTGCACGACGACAGCGGGCACGTGATCCCGGACCAGGTGGACGCCGTTCACTGAAAGGGAAATCTTGCTCCCGAAAATGCAGATCCTGTACGAACTCATGGATCTTTCAAGCACTGCACCTCACAGTGATCAGGCGTAGCCTGAGAGTGGTGCCGGAATGCGGGTGTCCGCCCCGCAGTGGCCTGCAGACCGGGTGTGATCGTGCCGCCCGTGGCAAGCGGCCGGGCACCTCAGGAGGCATGACCAGGGAAGGGGTTCGTCATGGGATTCAGTCACGTGGACGCGGTGATGGCCGTACCCGACCAGCCGAATCAGTTCTTCGTGTTCAGTGGCAGCGACTATCGGACCGTCGAGATCGAGGTCAAGAGTTCGCATCCGTATCCGTGCAACATCATCTACCAGGGAACCCTCAAGGAGGACTGGCCCAGCCTGTCCGACTTCTCCTCGGTGGACGCCGTCATGAAGGTCCCCGACGGGAGCAACGAGTACTGGGTCTTTTCCGGTGACCGGTTCGTCCGCATCAACGTGGCGAACGGGGAGGGACATCCGGACACCAAGACCTACGGGCCGGCGCCGCTCAGCGAGTGGACGTGCATCGCCGGCGACTGATCGCGCCGTTCACCACCCAGATTTCTGGCGCCTTGTCGAAACCGGCCGCTCGACCGGGGAATCCGGCCGAGCGGTCCGTGCGCCCCATCCATGGAGACGAGATGAGTGACAAGACGGTCCCGACCGACCTGCCGCAGTCCCTGAAGGACGCCATGAAGCGCCAGCCGCCGAAGGGAGGGCTCAAAGCGGTCAAGCACGTCGTCCTCCTGATGCAGGAGAACCGTTCCTTCGACCACTACTTCGGCAAGGGCTTCGACGGCGTGCGGGGCTTCGAGGACCGCAACATGGTCCTACTGCCCGACGGCAAGACGGCGGTCAAGCAACAGCCGGGCTCCGACGGGCCGCAGCGGTGGCCGATCCCCGGCAAGGACACCGACAACGATCTCAATCACAACTGGGAGGGCGGTCACGAGGCCTGGCACGAGGGTTGGTACGACCGCTGGGTGGCGGCCAAGACGGCAGCCACGATGGGGTTCTACGACCAGCCCGAGGTGGTCGGGTTCTACCGGCAGCTGGCCAACGCCTTCACCATCTGCGACGGCTACTACTCGTCCGTGATCGGCGAGACCACCAGCAATCGGAACTACTTCTTCTCCGGATTCGGCGGCTGGGAACCCACGGGGGTGCGGGTGACCGGTTCCGAGGCCCACGTGCGGGAGAAGACCGGGAGCAAGGAGGCCTACAACTGGACGAGTTACCCGGAACTCCTGGAAGCCGCCGGGGTTTCCTGGCAGGTCTACCAGGAGTGGGACAACTTCTACGACAACAACCTGGAATTCCACGAGGAGTTCCGGAGGATCGCCCTCAAGGTTCTGGGGGGTAGTAGCAAACTCAAGAACCGGCACAGCCTGTACAACTTCTACCACCCGACGGACAACGACAGCTCCCCTCCTGGGCCGGACGACATCAGCCAGGCCGATCTGGACGCCCTGGATGCCGAGGTCAAGAAACTCTCCCCCTCCGAGCGGAGCCTCTTCGAGCGCGGGTTGCGCCGTCAAAGGCCCGCCAAGAACGGAGGCGGCGTCGACAGCATCCGTGGCTTCGTCCAGGCGTTCGCGGACGACGTCACTGCGAACAAGCTGCCGCAGGTGTCGTACCTGCTCGCCTCGGCGCGGGATTCGGAGCACCCGGGGAACTCGTCACCGGGATTCGGTCAGCAGGTCGCCTACCAGGTGCTGGACGCCATCGCCCAGAAGCCCGAAGTGTGGGATTCCACCATCGTGTTGATCAGCTACGACGAGAACGGCGGCCTCTTCGACCACGTCCCGCCGCCGGTGCCGCCGTGGCGGTGGGCCGACGAGCTCGTGGACGGCGTACCCATCGGGCTGGGGACCAGGGCGCCCATGATCGCGGTGTCCCCGTGGACGGTCGGCGGCTTCGTCAACTCGCAGATCTTCGATCACACTTCGCAGGTCCGCTTCCTGGAGAACTGGCTGGGCGTGCACCAGCCGGCCATCAGCCGGTGGCGTCGTACCGTGGCGGGGGACCTCTCCTCGGTCTTCGACTTCGGCCGCACCAAGCCCGTGAGACGCCTGCCTGCCGAGTTCAAGACCCGCTGGGCGCGGCCGCTGCCCTACCAGCCCGACGCCCACGGGACGTTCGACGACGACACGCAGAACTTCATCCTGCGGATGCACAACAGCGGGAAGGAAAGCGTGCACCTCACGCTCTACCCGTACGCCGGTGAGTTCGACGTCCCTCATCACTTCGACGTGCTCGGCAGCGAGGTCGAGGGCGTCCCGGTCAAGGACGGCGCCTACAACTTCACCCTCGTCGGCCCGAACGGCTTCCGGCGCGAGTTCGCGGGCAAGACCACCGGCGACTCGGCGCTGGTCGACGTTGCCACGACGGTGGACGAGAAGGCTCTGGAACTGAAGCTCACTGTCACCAACCGGGGCTCTACGCCCGTCAAGGTGAAACTCGCCCGGACCGAGGGCGGGTACGGCGACGCCGACCCGCAGGAGAAGGAAATTCCCGCGAACGGGCTGCCGGTAACGATGACTTGGGAAGCCAAGGACACTCACGGCTGGTACGACGCAACCTTCACCACCATGGAGAAGGGCTCCACCTACCGGCGCCGCTTCATGGGCCACATCGAGAACGGCAAGCCGAGCATCGGCGGCTGACACGCGCGGGCCGGACCCGTACAGAGTGGATCTGTCGATACGCCAACGGCCCGCCGCCCGGTAGGCGGTGGGCCGTTGAGGGGAGGTCCGGTCGGTCAGACCTCGGTGGTGGCGGCGAACTTCACGAAGGCGTCCCATGAGGCCGGCTCGAAGGCCAGCTGGGGGCCGCTCTTGTCCTTGGAGTCACGGATGTGGACGACACCGGGGGTCTCGGCGACCTCGATGCACTGCGCGCCCTCGTTGGTGCTGTAGCTGCTCTTGAACCACGCCAGCTCGGCCATGCCTACCGCTCTCCCAGAATCGCTTCGATCAGGGCCAGGGACTCCTTCAGCCCCAGGGCCTGGGCCCGGATACTGCTGTACCGTGCGGCCATATTACGGACTTCCACCGGGTCCGTGATCAGGCGGTTTACGTGCTGTGCCTCTACATAACCGATCTGCGGTCGGTTGGGCGGGGTCAGCAGTGTGAACGAGCCGCTCATGCCCGCATGGCTCATCCGGTCGAGCGGCATGACCTGGAGCTCGGGGCCCCGCATCTGCCCCACCTTCAGCAGGTGCTGGAGCTGCTCCTTGTGCACGTCCCACCCGCCCAGCGGGCGCCGCAGCACGCTCTCGTCGATCACCCACGTCACCACCGGTAGGGGCCAGCGGGCCAGGATCTCCTGCCGGGCCAGTCGCGCTGCCACCCACTCCTCGATCTTCTCGGGGGAGAGGATCGGCCGGCGCATCTCGTACAGAGCGCGGATGTACGCCTCGGTCTGCAGCAGTCCCGGGATCACCATCGTGCCGTACTCGTGGATCTCGATGGCCCGGTGTTCCTCCGATGTGAAGGCCTTGGAGTAGGCCGGATGACGCTCGCTCATCCGGATCTTCGCCTTCATCACGTCGTTCGCCACAACCTTCAGGGCGCCTCCGGCGTTGATGATCGGGTCCACCATCGTCAGGAACTCGATCCGCGCCGTTCGCACCCCCCGCTCCATCGCGCCGATCTGCTCCTCGCTGTAGCCGGTCAGCTTGGCCAGCTCCTTCTGCGTGATGCCGGCCCGCGTGCGGAAGTGCTTGATCAGCTTGCCCACCGCGCTGTAGAACTCCGCGACCCCGTCGGAGAACTCCGCCGTCTCGCCGTCATCGAACACCGTGCGCTCGACGCCAGCCATGAGTACCACCCGCCCTTGCGATCGATTGATCCGGGCCGACCGTCATATCGACCCTTGGTGTCCGTACAGGCACCCTCCGTGCCCGCCGGGATCCTGGTCAGCGTACTTCCGCCTCGCCACGCTTGATTGCCATGACGACGGACATCCCCCTCGACAATCCCCGGTCCCGTACCGCCCTCCTCGCCGCCACCCCCAAGGGCGCCGCCATCGGCCGCCGCCTGGCTCGGCGTCAACTCACCGACTGGGGGCTGCACTCCACGCACACCGAGCCCTTCCACTGCGCGCTGCTGGTCATCGCGGAGCTGGCCGCGAACGCGATCACGCACGGACGCATTGCGGGGCGCGGGTTCGAGCTTCACCTCTCCCTCACCACCTCCGTGCGCCGGGGCACCACCCTGCGCATCGAGATCAGCGATCCCCGGGGCGACAGGCTCCCCATCCTCCCCGTCGTCCACACCCCCAACGCCCAGAGCGGTCGCGGCCTCACCCTCATCGACGCGCTCTGCGACCGCTGGGGCACCATCCCCCGCCACCCCAACTCCAAGACCGTCTGGGCCGAACTCGACCTCGCCGCCACCGCCCCCGATGCCCCCTGAACCCCGGCATAGCCCCACCCCAACACCCCGATGAACCAACAGGAGTGGGAAGTCGACCAGGCCGACTTCCCACTCCTCCGACATCCGAGATTTATGGGATATCCCCGTGTCGACGGCCGCTGCCAGGATGTGGCGTACGGAGCCGAACACTCCGGCCGGGCTTCGCGGGGGAGCGCCCGGCCGCCGTTTCGAAGGAGGAACCCACACCCATGAACATCCGCCGACTGGCCGCCACCGCGGCCGCCGCGGCCGTGCTGGCCCCCGTGCTCGTCCTCGCCGCCGGCACCCAGGCGAACGCCTACCCCAGGACGTTGTCGAAGACGGAGCAGTGCACGGCGGCGTACAACGTCAACTACTGGGTCGGCGGCGCGGCCTTCGCCCGCACCCAGTGGTACGCCTGCATGGCCTGACCACCTCCGCAGCCCCCGGCGCCGGCCGGGGGAAGCCCAAGGGAGTGGGAAGTCGGCCCGACCGACTTCCCACTCCCTTGGCGTGATGCCTGTGCGGCCGCGCTTCGGCCCGGTGCGGTCCCTTGCTTCACGGACTCACCATTCCCAGGCCGGCTCCTCGAAGGCCTCGGGTTCGGTGACCCAGCCGGCGTTCAGGACGAGCCGTGAGGTGCGGTGGATGGCGAGGAAGCCGAAGGGGCGGTCGAATCGGGCGGTGATCCTGCGGGCGCGGTAGCGGTACTGCGGCGGCAGTCCCGCAGCTGCCACACCCAGCGCGGTGACGCTCGCGGAACGGAAGCCGCGCTCCCCGAACGTGGCCGTGACCGTCTGGGCGGCCGCCCCTACCGCCAGCGGATCGTTGCTGATGGCGGGGAAGTGCCCTCGGGTTCGGTCCGTCGCCGTCCGGAGACCGAACAGGTCGGGGTCTTCGAGGAGATCGTGGCGGGCGGTGACGGTGAACGGCACCGTCTCCACCAGCAGCTCCGGTGTGCCGTCGAGGCTGGGAACGCGCTCGACGGTCAGCCCGGGGCCTGGAGCGCCGTAGGGGAGTCGGTCGCCTGGGAGCACCGACCTGCGGTCGTCGAGGGTTCGTACGGCCGCGGGTAGTACCTGCCCGGGCGAGGCGTCCTCGGTTCCCAGGAACAGGTGGACGTCGACTCCTTGGGCCCCGAGGACCTGCAGTACGGTGATCGGGCCGATCGGGGTCTGTGCGACTCCCACCCGGTCGAGCAGTGCGGTGGTCCGGAACAGCCCGGCCAGGTCTCTGCCCCGCCAAGGGCCCGCCCCCGCCTCCAGGCCGGCACGTTCGAACGGGCGGATCCAGTCGGTGCGGACCGTCAGGACGCCGGCCAGCACCACCCGGGTGTCGGTGTCGACGTCGACGGGCATCGACGCGATCTGCCCGTCGGTACACGTTGCAGCCCAGGCGTCGAGTCGAGCCTGGTCCGAGACCGCGTCGCCGGTGAGCTGTTGGTGGACGTGCTCGGGGAGCTCGGCGAGCCAGCCCGGTTCGAGCGGCAGCGTCTCGTCGGTCCACAGGCCGAGCGCACTCCGCACGCCCGGCATCGCATCGATCGCGGCCAGCAGGCCCCGCGCCTCCTCCGCGGCGTGCTCCGCCGGGATGCCGACGGCGTCGGCGAGTTCACCGCGGGCGGGGCCGGCGGCGCCGTGCGCCAGCAGGGCGAGCAGCGGCCACACCCCGGCGGTGGTGAAGGCCGTGCCGCCTTCCGGTAGCGCGGAAGCCCAGCGCGCCGTCAACGCGTTGACGGCCCGGACGGTGGAACTGCGTGTCATCCCCACCCCAGCCCCACCCCTTCGAGGAACACCAGTTCCCGGGAGCGTAGGGCCGGTCCGCCGGTGGCGGCCACCGAGTTGATTCGCCGCCGCTCGCTCAGCCGCTCAGCCGCTCAGCCGCTCGGGCTGCGGGGGCCGCGGACGGCGACGGCGACGGTGAGCAGCGCCGCGAGCGAGAGGCCCGCCGCTGTGAGGAAGGCCGCCCGGTAGCCGCCCAGCACGTCGTCACCGGCTGTGGCGGCGACGGTGGACAGGACCGCGAGGCCGAGTCCGCCCCCGACCTGGAGCGCGGTGTTGAACAGGGCGCCGGCCAGGGCCTGTTCACCGGTTCCCGCGCCGGACAGCGCGGTGACGTTCGCCGACACGAAGGTCTGCGAGAGGCCGATGACGAGGACGACCAGGAGCGGCAGGATGACGGCCCAGTAGTTCGCCCCGGGGCCGACCAGCGAGAACAGGGCGAGGCCGATCGTGTAGCAGGTCAGGCCGAACAGCATGAGCCGCCGCGCGCCCAGCCGCGGGAGCAAGCGCCCCGCGACGAGAGGCAGGAGGGTGCCGCCGACGGCCAGCGGCAGGAAGGCCACGCCCGTGGCGAGCGGGCTGAACCCGAGGACGTTCTGCAACAGGAGTGCGGCGAAGTAGTTCACCCCGACCCAACCCGCGTACATGAGGACGGCGACCGCCAGGGCCGCGGCGAGGTTCGGCCGCTTCCACACCGCCGGCGGGACGAGCGGCTGGTCCGCCCGGCGCTGCCAGAGCCCGAAGCCGGTCAGCAGGGCCACCGCGAGCGCCGCGGCCGCCCAGCCGGGAGCATCGGCCGCGTTCGCGCCGAACCGGGTCGAGGCGAAGGAGAGCCCCAGCAGACCGACGGTCACCAGCGCCGCACCGGGGAGGTCGAGGCGTCCGTGGGCACGGTCCACGGGCGCGTCCGCGGGGATCAGCGCGAGCACACCCGCGATGAGCGCGACCACCACCAGGACGTTCACGGCGAACATCGACCGCCACCCGATCGACCCCGCCAGCGCGCCACCCACGACCAGCCCGAACGCGAGGCCGACGCCGCCCATGGCGCCGAACGCTCCGAGCGCCCGCGACCGCCCCGGTTCCGTACGCCACAGGGCGCCGATCAGGCCGAGTGCGGCCGAGACGGTCACCGCCGCACCGGCGCCCTGGACCGCGCGGGCCGCCACGGCGAGCAGCAGCGAGTGCGAGGCCCACACCACCGCGGACGCGGCGGCGAACACCGCCATCCCGCACAGCAGCGCCCGGCGCCGCCCGTACAGGTCGGCGGCCCGCCCGGCCACCATCAGGAAGCCGGCGAACATCAGGGAGTAGGCCGAGACCACCCAGGAGAGCTGCCCGGGGGAGGCGTTCCAGTCCCGCGCCATCCCGGGCAACGCCATGTTGACCGACGAGAGGTTCATGATGTCGAGGGCCTGGGCGGTGCACAGAACGGCCAGTGCCGCCCCGGAGCCACCGGAGCCACCGGAGCCTTGAGATGCCGCCCGGAGGGCGGACGCGTCCAGAGATTGCGATGTCGTCACGCATCCAGTCTCTGGAGTACGGCTCGGGCCGGGAAGTATGCACAACGAAGTGCCATACTTCCCCAATGGATAGTGTCACCTCATCGCGGAACGTCGCCAAGGCCGCTGACGCCGGCACCACGGTGCAGCTGGAGCAGGGCTGCACGACCCGCCGGGTCTTCGACCTGGTCGCCGACAAGTGGATGCTGTCGATCCTCTGCGTGCTGTCCGAGGGGACCGCCCGCTACAGCGCACTGCAGCGGGCAGTCGTCGGGATCACCCCCAAGGTCCTCACCCAGCACCTGCGTTCACTGGAGGGCAACGGGCTGCTGACCCGCACCGTCTTCCCGGTCGTCCCGCCGCACGTCGAGTACGAACTCACCGACCTCGGACGATCCCTCAGGCAGGCCCTGCAGCCCCTCCTGGCCTGGGGCGAGTCCCACCTCGACGAGATCGAGCAGGCCCGGAGCACCGGCTGAAGCCCGCGGCGTCGCGGCGGCCGGGACTGATCCTTCCGCCTGACCTCCCGTGCCCTCGTCTCCCGCGGCGGCGTTAAGCCGCTGACGATCGCTCGAAGTGCGAAGGAGACCGCCGTGGAACGACGCCGAATCCGCAACGCCGTCCTGAGCGGCGCGTGCAGCGCCGCGGCGGCCGTCGGCGTGCTCGTGCCGGCGCAGCCCGCCCAGGCGCAGCCCGTCCAGGCCGCCGAGGGCTACCCCCGCCCCGCGCTTCCCGTCGTGACGGACCAGGCGTTCCAGGACGAGGCCCTCCAGGCGCACAACCAGTACCGCGCCAGGCACAACTCCCCGCCCCTGACGGTCGATCCGGAACTCGTCGAGTACGCCAAGCAGCGCGTCATCCACCTGAGCACCGGTCGCAGGCTCGACCTGGTGCACGAGGGCCGGGTCAAGGGCGCGGGAGAGAACGCGTGGTGGGGCTGGAGCGGCCCCCTCGAACTGGGCATCGACCCGGCCCCGGCGGGTTCCGCGGTGGAGGCCTGGTACAAGCAGGGCAGCAACTACCGGTTCGACAAGCCCGGTTACGACCAGAACCCGGGCACCGGCCTGTTCACCCAGGTGGTCTGGAAGGCCACGACCCGCATCGGTTGCGCCCGCGCCGCGGGGGAGGGGACGGGCGAGACCAAGGACGGCCTGGAGTCGTACATCGTCTGCCTGTACAAGGTGCCGGGCAACGCCGGAGACCCGGCCGCCTACCAGCAGAACGTGCTGCCTCCGGTGGACAACTGACCGCAGGCCGCGGGGGAGTGGAAGCGGGCCGGGCCGCCTACGCCGCCTGGGCCTACGGCGCCACGCGGGCCCGCAACTCCCGTAGGTCGCCAGGGGTGTTCACGGCGCACCAGAAGCCGTCGGTGCGGTAGCCGGCCAGCTGTCCCAGCCGGACGAGGTGCGGCAGCGTGGTGTCCGCGTGGTCCCCTTCGTCCGGGAGCAGGGGGACCACACCGGGTGCGAAGGCGTACACCCCGCCGTTGACCGTGCAGCCGGGTGGGGGCGGCGCCGCGAGCTCGGCGACCCTCCCGCCGGCGTCGCAGACCACCGTGCCGTGGGGCAGCCGGGGCGGGACCAGGGCGACCGTGGCCAGCGCCCCGCACCGTACGTGGTGAGCGGCCAGCGCGGTGAGCGGGAACTCGGCCCAGATGTCGCCGTAGACGGCGAACCACGGCTCCCGCGGCGCCGGAAGCGCGCGGGCGGCGAGCTTCAGCCCGCCGCCCCGGCCCAGCGGGAGGTCCTCCACGACCACGGTGGTGCGGACCGGCAGGGCCGCCGTGCGCACGTAGTCGGTGATCACCTGCGAGCGGTAGCCCGCCGAGACGACCACCGTCTCCACACCCGCGGCGGCGAACCGGTCGATCTGGTGGCGCAGCAGCGGTGCGCCGTTCACCTCGACCATCGGCTTGGGGCGCAGGTCCGTGTACGGGGCGAGCCGGCCGCCGCGCCCGCCCGCGAGGATCACGGCCTGGCGGATCGGGGACGGGGGAGGGGACGTGGGAGGGGGCGAGGGAGTCGGGGGAGTCGGGGGAGGAACCTCCGGTGAGCACGTTCCCGACCTCATTCCCGACCTCCCGGGAGCGACGGCGACACGGGCGGCCCCGACGCACCGTGGACAGCTACCCGACCCGATCACCGGGGAATCCCCGCCCCGGCCGAACTGTCGGGGCGGGGATTCCGTGTGGGACTCCGTGCGGGTCAGCTGGTCGGGTCGAGGCGGAACCGCTGGTTGTCGGCGGCCAGCCACTCCCACTGCCGGAGCTGGACGCCGTTGCGCTGGTCGGCCGGGCCGCCGGCGACGTCGAGGACCTTGCCGCTGTGGCGGGCGGTGAGCCGGTAGTGGCCGTCCCCGGCCGGTTCGACGCGCCACTGCTGGCCGGCGGCGCCGGTCCACTGGGCCTGGACGATGGCGGCGCCGTCGCCGGTGGACTCCTGGTCGACGGTGAGGGCCTTGCCGCTGTGCTGGGCGATGAGGCGGTAGTAGCCGTCGGCGACGGGTTCCAGGCGCCACTTCTGGTTGCTGCCGTTCAGCCACTCCCACTGGTGGACGAGGACACCGTCCTGGGTGGCCGCGTAGCCGCCGGCGACGTCCACGGCCTTGCCGCTGTGCTTCGGCGTCAGCCGGGCCTGGGCCGGCACGGAGCCGGAGCCGGAGGCGGGGGAGGTGGTGGTCTCGGCCTGGACCTCGGGGTACTGGGCGTGGTGGAAGGCGTCCCCGTCGAACTTCAGCTGGGTGGCCACCACACTGCCGTCCGCGCGCAGGGTGCGCAGCCCGTACGAGCCGACCCAGAGCGCACCGGCGGTGTTCTTGGGCGTGACGAGCCGCCGGGTGAGGGTGCGGGAGCGGAACTCGGAGACGGAGGTGGAGCTCTCGTAGCCGAGTTCGGTGCTGACGGTGGCAGAGACGGTGGCGCCGATGCCGAAGACCTTGACGCCGGCCTCGGCGGTGACGCTGACGGCGGTGGAGGCCTGGAAGGTCTCGCTGCTGGTCTTCTCGACGCCGACGGTCACGGCGTCCTCGACCGTCTGGTCGCTGGAGGTGCGGTTGTCGTTGAACAGCAGCAGCGACCACCAGGCGCGACGCTCGATCGTGTAGTACGGGGAGTTCTCCACCCGCCAGGCCATGGACTTGGCGTCGTCGCGCACGGCGGTGAGCGGCACCCGGACGCGGTGGTCGGAGACCGCGGCGGTGGCGGCGGCCGGCCGGGTGCGGCCGGTCAGCTGCGGCGGGACGGGTGTCACCTCGGTGTGCTCGGAGGGCAGCGGCAGCAGCAGCGCGTACAACTCCGGTGCCCGGGAGGGCTTGTCGTAGCCGCCGAGCGCGACGAAGGACTCGGAGGCGATCACCGCCTTGGTGGCCCCGGGGCTGTCGTCCACGAAGCCGGTCGGGGCGGCGATGCGCCAGGCGCTGAAGTCGTACTTGCCGCCGCCACCGCCGTCGTCCCAGAGCAGGTCGCCGGCCTCGACCGGGATGGTCAACTCCTCCTTGACACAGACGACATCGTCGAGTGACGGCTTGTCGTACGAGTTGACGAAGACGTTGCCCAGCGCCCGGTACCCGGGCGGCGGCACCGGCCGCCAGCACGTACCGTCCGTCTGCCCGCCGGTCTTGGTGTCGTCCCACACCCACGTGTAGTCCACCGGCCGGGCGAGCAGGCTCCCGCCCGTACCGGCGGCCTGGCGCACGCACGGCGCCGCCACCACGCCGTTGGCGTCCGTCAGCGACGGCAGGCCCACGCTGCCCAGCGCCTGGAAGCCCTCGGGGGGCAGCGGGTGGTAGAACGCGCTGGAACGGCGCGTCCGCTTGCCCTTCGTGTCGAAACCCAGGCGGAAGCTGGTCGTGAACGCGATCTCCAGATCGCCCAGACGCAGGACGGCAGGGGGCATGCGAGGTCTCCGATCGGTCGGCCGGGGTGCGTTGCGCACGTACCGTACCCGGGGGTCGCCGGCCGCTTCCGCCGGTAGGGGGAGCGGGTCGTGGGGTGTACGAAGTTGATTAACTCAGGTTTCCTGAAGTCGCTTTATGGGATGTGATCGGTGACGATTCTGATCGTTTCCGGTCCGGCTGGACCGTGCTGCGGCTCCGGGTCGACCCTGACGGAAGATCAGGGGACGGTGGCGTCCCGCCCCTGATGCCGCGGGCGGGCGTCGCCGGAAGACTCGTCGCCGGGCCGGGAACCGCCGGCCGGGGGACGAACAGTCTGGAGATGGACGCACATGAGTACGAACGTGAACGCGTGGAAGAGTCGGAGCCGTTGGGCCGTCCTGGCCGCCGCCGGGGCCCTGGCGACCGCGCTGACGGTCGGGGCGGGCGCGCCCGCCCTCGCCGCTGCGCCTGTCTCCTCCGCTGCCTCTGCTTCCGCTGCCTCTGCTTCCGTACCGCCGCTGGACCGGGCGGCGATCCGCGCCGCCCTCGCCCAGCGGCCCGCCGCCGACGTCTCCGCCGCCTTCGTGCGGGTCACCGGTTCCGCGGGGAGGTTCGAGGGCACCTCGGCGGAGGGCGGGATGTCGGTGGACCCGCGGGGCAGGTTCCGGATCGGGTCGATCTCGAAGATCTTCACCGCCACCGTCGTCCTCCAACTCGCCGCCGAGGGGCGGATCGACCTCGACGGCAGCGTCCGGCAGTACCTCCCGGACTTCCCCTACGAGGCCGTCACGGTGGGGCAGTTGCTCAACCACACCAGTGGACTGCCCGCCGGCGACGGCAAGGCCTGGGGCGACGGCACCACCGGCTGGTTCGCCGAGCACCGGCTCGACTCGGCCACCCCCGAGGAGGTCGTCGCCACGATGAAGGGCCAGAAGCTGGGCTTCGACCCCGGCACCGCCCAGCAGTACAACGGCATGAACACCTTCGTCGCCGGGCTGGTCGTCGAGAAGGTCACCGGCCACCGCTACGCCGACGAACTGCGCGACCGGATCATCCGCCCGCTCGGCCTGCGCGACACCGACCTCCCGGACGCCGACGACCCGCGGCTGCGGCACCCCGCGACCCACCCGTACCTGACCGTCCCCGACGCCGACGGCGGCTCGCACCGGGCGGACGTGACCGAGCAGAGCCCGTGGCCCTGGGCGGAGGGCGGCATGATCTCCAGCGCTTCCGACCTGGAGCGCTTCATGACCGCCCTGTTCCGGGGGCGCCTCCTCCCGCCGGCCCAGCAGGAGAAGCTGTTCACCGTCCCGGACGTGCCCCTCGCCCCGCACAGCAGCCACTGCGGGGGCGCCGCGTGCATGAGCATGGGGCTCGAACGCCTCGCGTCCGACGGCATCGTGGTCTGGGGCAAGACGGGCTCCCGGCCCGGCTCCACCAGCGGCGTCTTCGCCACCCGGGACCTCGCCCGTACGGTCGTGTACTCGACCGACCCGACCGCGCTGAAGGGCGCCGAGACCCCGTACGTCATCGGGCTGGTGAAGTCCGCCTTCGGCCTGGCCTCCATCGGCTGACGCCTCGGCTCCACCGCTGGGCCGACGGCGGGCTGGCTCGCGCGGGGGAGGGGAACCGGCCTCGGGGCGGACGTGGGGCGGGGGTGCTGTCCGGGACGGTGGACACATGCTGAAGAACATCCCGGTGGGTGACACCGAACGCCCCGTGCCCCGGTGGGCCCTGCGGCTCGCCAAGGCCCTCCCGTTCGTCGTACTGCCGCACTGCCTGTGGCGGCTGCCGTTCGCGTTCGACTTCCGGATGGGGACGGTCGACCCGACCGCCCCGGCCTACGTCTGGTGGTGCACGCCGTACGTGATCGGCCTGAGCGTGGTCACCGAGGCGCTGACGATCCTGACCCTGGGGCTGGTCAGCGGCTGGGGTGAGGTCTTCCCGCGCTGGGTACCCGTGCTGCGCGGCCGCCGAGTGCCACCACTCGCGGCACTCGTCCCGGCCGTGCTCGGCGGCCTGACCCTGGTGGCCCTCTTCGGTGGCATGCCCCTCGCCTGGCTGGGCGTGTTCAAGGAAGTCGGCTACAGCAACGCCTGGTGGATGGCCCTCGGCCGGATCTGCACCTCGACGGCGATGCTCTGGGGCCCCATCACCCTCGCCCTCGCCTGCTCCTACTACCACCGCCGCCGCCACGCGGGCCGACCCCTCGCCACCGCAGCATAGGAAGTCGGCCAGGCCGACTTCCTGTGCCTGCTGGTGCATTGTTTGGGGGCTTCGACGGCTACCCCCGCTTCGGGCTGCATGAGAAGTCGGAGGGGCCGACTTTCTGTGCTGGCTGGTGCTGGGTAGTCCGCTGCGTGCGTGAGAAGTCGGCCAGGCCGACTTCTCGCGCAGCAGGGGGTCTGGTCAGTGGGTGGCGTAGTACTCGGCGAGGGTGAAGAAAGCTTTCTTCGGGTCCCAGGGGACGCCGGGGTAGGTGGTGCCCAGGCGGTCCTCGTAGGTCTTGGTGATGCCGTAGCTGGCGAGGTCGAGGTCGTCGCGGGGGTCGCCGTTCGGGCGGTGGACGTGGTCGTAGAGGGCGAGGGTGAAGACGAAGGTGGCGTCGATGCCGCCGGTGTCGAAGGCTTCCAGCAGTTCGCGCAGGTGGGCGGCCTGTGCGGCCTCGTCGCGCTGGTAGGTGCCGTCGAGGTGGACCGGTCCGTTGTCGTCGTACTCGACGACGTCCAGGCCGAGTGCGCCGCGGTCGCCGGCGCCGCGGTAGGTGGCGGAGCCGAACTCGGTGACGGCGACCGGCTTGTCCTGGGCCGTGAGGTCGCGGACGCCGTCGGCGAAGCGGTCGGCGGTCTCGGCGGAGCGGTACAGGTCCAGCGAGACCAGGTCGAAGGGCTCCCAGTCCACCCGCTCCAGCGGCACCGCGGCGTACGTGACCCGCCCGCCGAAGCGCTCGCGTACCGTGGCCACCGCCCGGTCGAGGAACGCGTTGACCCGGCCGCTGACCGCGCCGAGGTGCTCGCGCACCTGCTCGGGCCGGGCGAGCAGGGCGATCCGCTCGCCGGTGTCGGCACCGGGCAGGAAGCCCGGGTTCATCAGGCTGAGCTCGGCGCCCGCCACGAACACCACCTCGGCCCCGCCCTGCCGCAGTCGTTCCGCGCGCTCGGCGCAGTCGGCGAACAGCTCCAGCATCTCCTCCGCGGTGAGCTCCAGAGGGTACGGGGAGTACCAGATCTCCAGGCCGAGCGCGGCGGCCCGCCGGGCGGCGAGCTCGATCCGGTCGGCGTCGCCGCCCATGATGCGGACCGCGTCGCAGTGCAGCTCGTCCCGGATGATCCGCAGCTCGCGTTCCACCACCTCGGGGTGGAACCGGGCCCGGGAGTACGTCCCGTTCCTGACGAATCCGGTGTCGTAGCTGATTCCCTTGGTACGCACGCTTTCCTGCCTTTCCGGCGAGAGGAAATTTACGGTACGCCCAGTACCGTAGTTGCCTGGAGTCGCCGACGGCAAGAAGGATGGGGGCGGTCTACGGAGAGGGCGGCGGCATGGCCGGGCAGACGCGGCGGCGCGGGGCGGCGCTGGAGGAGGCGATCCTGCGGGCGGCGGTGGAGGAGCTCACCGACGCCGGGTTCGCCGGACTGACCATGGACAAGGTCGCCGCCCGCGCCGGCACCAACAAGAACGCCATCTACCGCCGCTGGCCCAGCCGGCTGGCGCTCGGCCTCGCCGCGTACAAGCAGCTCGCGAAGGCGGCCCCGGTCCCGGACACCGGTGAACTGCGCGGCGACGCACTGGAGTTGCTGCGCCAGGCGAACCGCCACTGGAGTTCCCCGCTGGGTGCCGTGCTGCGCGAGCTGCTGGCCGCGGCCGGCGGTTCGACGGAGTTCCTGGCGCAGCTGCAGGACCAGTCCGGCGACGCCGCGGCCGCCCCCTGGCTCACCGTCCTGGGCCGTGCGGTCGCCCGCGGCGAGGCGGCCCCCGAGGTGCTGCACCCCCGGGTGGCGACGGTGGCGGTGGTGCTGCTGCGCAACGAGTTCGTGGTGCGCGGGGTGCCGATCGCGCCGGACGACGTCCTGGTGGAGATCGTGGACGAGGTGTACCTGCCGCTGGTGCGCGGACGGGCGCAGGGTTAGCGAGCCGCGTTCCACCGGCCGCCGGGCACGCTTCCCGCGCCGGGCCGTTGTCGCAGGTCACCCGTAGGGTTCGACCGTGAACGTTCCCGAGGTCATCCCGATCAAGCACGAGCCCGACTACCGCACCGACACCATCGGCCGCTGGCAGGGCGGCCAGTTCCTCGCCTCGGCCCTCCGTCTCGGCGTCGGTCGGTACTACGCCGTCCTGCACCGCTTCGACGCCGCCGGTCGGCACCTCGACTCGCAGATACGCTCCACCGACGCGGAGCCGGAGGCCGAGCGCCTGTTGGCGGAGTGGCTCGACGCCCTGCCGGGCCGGGAGTACGGGGACATCGCGATCGCCCCGTTCGCCGTGCACGTCGACGGCGAGCTGTTCGGCCTGGTCCGCGAGGACTACGAGGAGGACGAGGTGGACGAGGACGCCGGGGAGGACGAGCGGGTCCACTTCGAGCTGTACCCGGACGGCCTCGGCTTCGACGCCCCCTGGTGCGGCCGCTACGACACCTGAGCCGTTCCGGCCGCCCGTCGCCGCGGGTGCGTCACCACGGCGCCACCCGGTAGTCCTTGAGGAACACCCCCGACACCGGGTCCCCGGCCTCGCCGCGGACGATCGGGTCGTAGACCCGGGCCGCGCCGTCCACGATGTCCAGCGGGGTGCGGAACCCCTGGGCGGCGAGGTGGGCCTTCTTCGGGGCCGGGTTCTCGTCGGTGATCCAGCCGGTGTCGACGGCGCACATGTGCACGCCCCGGGTGGCGAGTTCGGCGGCGCTGGTGCGGGTGAGCATGTTGAGCGCGGCCTTCGCCATGTTGGTGTGCGGGTGCCGGGCGGTCTTGTTGCGGACGGCGAACCGGCCCTCCACCGCCGTGACGTTGACGATGTAGCGGGCGGGGTGCGGCGAGGTCAGCAGCAGGGGGAGCAGCCGGTCGCAGAGCAGGGCCGGGGCCAGCGCGTTGACCAGCTGGGTCTCCAGGACCTCCGCCGGGTCGAGCGAACCGAGCGTGGCGGACCAGGAGTTGGCGGGCGCGAGGTCGGGCAGCAGCCCGGCCTCGTCGGCGATGTCCAGCAACGACCCGGCGCCCGAAGGCAGTTGGGCGAGACCGGTGAGGTGACCGGCTGGAAGCCGGGCGCGTGGTCGATCGCCCGGCGGTCGGCGGCGGGTAGGGCGTCCTGCTCGCCCGCGGCCAGCAGCGCGTACGACTCCGGCGGCCGGCGCAGGGTCTGCGCGGCGTTGTTGACCAGGATGTCGAGTGGACGCCCCTCGGCGCGCAGCCGCTCGGTCAGGCCGATGACCTGGCGCGGGTCGCGGAGGTCGATGCCGACGACGCTGAGCCGGTCCCACCACTGCCCGCTGCCCTCGGCGGCGCGGAAGCGGCGGACGGTGTCCTGCGGGAAGCGGCTGGTGACGATCAGGTCGGCACCGTCCCGCAGCATCATCAGGGCGAGCTGGAAGCCGATCTTCACCCGCCCGCCGGTGAGCAGTGCCCGGCGCCCGCGCAGGTCGGTGCCCAGGGCCCGGCGGGCGGTGTTGTCGGTCGCGCAGTCGGGGCAGAGCATGTGGTAGAAGCCGTCGACCTGGCGGTAGGACTGCTTGCAGACGTAGCACTTGCGCGGCACCAGCAGCTCGCCGACCGGCCCGTTCGCGGGCGTCAGCGGCGCGTCCTCGCGGCGGGTCCGGCTGCCGGTCGCGGTGGTGGCGAGCAGGTCGGCGTCGGTCTGCCGCAGGGCCTGCCGGGCCTCCTGGCGGCGGCGCTTGCGGCTCTCCATCACGAAGGAGCTGAGCTGCCGCTCGGCGTGCAGCCGGGTGCGGTCGTGGGCGGGGAGCGCCCGCAGCCGGCCGAGGGTGCGGCTGAAGGCGGCGAGTTCCTCGGCGGTGACGTCGCCGGCGCAGGCGGCGTCGCCCGCCGGATGGATGGTGATCAGCTGGTCGTGGTCGTCCCGGACCGTCATGTCCGCCCCCTCGTGCCGTACAGGTGGGAGGGACTGTAACGGACGGTCCGGGACGATGAGATGCCAATTTCCGCCGGTGGGTGACGTCAGGTGGTGATCTCAGGTGGTGGCCTCGGGTGGTGACGTGAGGCCGTGGCGCGGGGTGGTGATGTGCGGCCGGCGGTGGCCCGTGGGCTCAGCCCGCGTACTGGCCGAGGATCTTCGCGAACTCGTACGGCTGCTGCGGGATGTTGGTGCACGTGGACAGCGAGCCCCCGGTGCAGGCGTTGGCGTCCCGGGTGGCGTCCCAGAAGGAGAGCATCCCGATGTGGTTCTGCCGGGCGAAGGCCACCAACTGCTGGGCGTCGGCCTGGTTGTAGATCTGGTGGTCGTCGTTCTCGCCGATCATCGGGGTGACGCCGACCATCGCCCACAGCTGGGCGTCGGTCTTCGCCGGGTAGAGCGCCTTGAGCTGGCCGAACAGCGACTGCGCGGCCTGCACGGCGGCGTTGCCGTAGTCGGTCCCGCTGCGGTAGTAGTCCATCGCCATGATGTTGACCAGGTCGACGGCCACCCCGGCGTCCCGGGCGGACTTGACGATGGCGACGCCCTCGGCGGTCAGGCCCTCGGGCAGGACGGGCAGCGTGAAGGAGATCCTGAGGCCGGGGTGGGCCTGCTGCAGCTTGGCGAGCGCGGCGGAGCGGCGCTCGTTGGCGGCGGTGTCGGCTATGGCCGCGCCCTCGATGTCGAAGTCGACGTAGCGCAGGCCGTAGGCGTTCACCACGGCGTCGTACTCGGCGAACAGCGAGTCCACCGTGGTGCAGGCGGCGGCGAGTTCGGTGCCGGCCGCGCCGCCGAAGGAGACCTTGACGTCGCCGCCGGCCGCGCGCAGCGCGTCCACCTGGTCCTTGGCCCAGGCGGTGCGCGGGTCGTAGGCGTTGAACCAGCTGGCCTTGCAGCCGACGCCGGTGACGAAGCCCATCGTGTAGCCCTTGAGGCCGCCCGCCTTGGCCATGGCGGGCATCGAGGGGGTCGGCCAGGCGCCCATGTCGATGTACGGGGCGACCGGGAGCGCGACGTTCGGCGCCGGGGTGGTCGGGCCGCCGGTGGGCGTGCCGGTCGGGCTGCCGGTCGGGCTCGGCGGGGTCGAACTCGGCGGCGGGGTAGACGGGTTGCCGCCGCCGGGGCCGGTCAGGACGACGTCGTCGGCGAGGTAGCCGCCCTGCCCGTACCAGCCGTGCAGGTAGACGGTGACGCTGGTGGTGGCCGGTCCGGTGGTGAAACTGGTGGACAGCTGCTGCCAGTTGGCGCCGCCCGCGGTCCAGGTGGCCGGGTCGGTGACGCCGCTGCCGGTGGCGCCGAGGTAGACGTACTGGCCCTGCACCCAGGCGCTGAGGGTGTACTTGGTGTTGGGCTGGACGCTGACGGTCTGGCCGCACTGCGCGGTGTCGCCGGCGCTCACCGCCCCCTTGAGGGCGTACGTCCCGCTGTGCGCACCGGAGTTGACCACGCTGCCGGTGCCGGCGGAGCAGCTCCAGGGGCCGAGCGCACCGCTCTCCAGGCCGCCGTTGGCGAGCAGGTTCCCGTCGGCGGCGCCGGCGTTCCCGGCGAGGGCGGCCAGGCCTCCGGCGGCGAGCGCGGTGGCGGCGGCGAGGCTCAGCAGGGTGGTCCGGCGGGCGGGGCGGCGGTGCGTGGGGGCGTGCTGGGGCGCGCTGGGCATGGGGGTGCCTCTCGGGACGTGGTGGCCGCCCGCGCCGCGAGGGGGGAGACACGGGGCGGGCGGCGGCCTGGGGGTGGTCCGGTGCGTGGGGAGCGCGGTGCTGAGCATCAAACTGGACTAGACCAGCTGTGCACGTCAAGCACTTCCCGGGCCCGTACGCTTCACCGAGGGCAGGTTTTAGGAACGGTTAAGACGGCGGCGCCGGCGGTGGTCTGTGGCCTCCAACCGGCCTCCAGTCAGCCGCCGGCCGGTCAGTCGCAGCAGGACTTGCACTCCTTGACCTGGACGTTGTCGATCACCGGCCCGTACGCGCCGGCCACGGTGCTGGTGAAGCCCAGGGTGGTGGTGGGGTTCTGCGCGACGAAGGTGAACTGCCGCCCCACGTAACCCATCGCGGCGGTCGTCCGACCGGTGACGTCGAAGCTGAACGCCTGGAAGTCCTGGCCGTCGATCCGGGCCACGCCGGTCCGCACCGGGACGCCGCCCGCCGGGTTGCCGGCCAGCGCGTACGTCACCGTGTAGGTGGTGCCGGGCACGGTGGTGAAGGTCTGGGCGACGCTGCCGGGGGTGCTGCCGTTGAGGTCGACGGACTGGTCGCCCTCGGCGGCCTGCCAGAAGCCCGCGCCGATCAGGTCGACGTTGCCCGCGGTGATCCGCCACGGGCCGATGGCCTGGCCCGTGCCCAGGGTGGCGAAGGCGTTCGCCGGGGCCTTGGGGTACTCGAAGCCGCCGCCGTCGAAGCGGCCGGCCGTGCGGTGCCCGCCGTCGGCCTGCGCCGGGGCGGTGAGTGCGGTGGCGGTGGCCGCGAGCAGGGCGACGGCGGCGATGCGGGTGCGCGAGAGCGACATGTGTTCCCCAACTTCCCTGGTGGGCGGCTGTGTTGGTCGGCCGTGGTCAGAGCGTCGACGGTCGCGGCCGACCCTGCCAAGTCCGGACCGGTGGCGCCCGGTGGTGCGGGCGGTTCGTGAGCGGGCTCTCGCGCGCCGGTTTGGCGGGTGGCCACCGGTGATGGCCGGGTGAAAGATCAGGGGGCGAACAACGAGGGTTGACGGCCGGAGGCTTCGTACCCGGTGGTGAAACCGGAAGCGCGCGCCCCGCTCACACCCCTACGGTGGGCCGATGACCATACGAACCAGCTTCGACGCCCCCCGGATCTGCTTCCTCGGCGACTCCTTCGTCCAGGGGCTCGGCGACCCGGAGTTCCGCGGCTGGGTCGGCCGGGTGCTGCAGGCCGCCGCCCCGGGCGCCACCGCCTTCAACCTCGGTGTCCGGCGCGAGACTTCGGCGCAGGTGCGGCGCCGCTGGCGGACCGAGGTCGAGGCGCGGACCGTCCCCGGCGCGGACAACCGGCTGGTGCTCTCCTTCGGCGCCAACGACGCGATGGTCGAGGACGGAGTGCCACGGGTGGCACCCGACCGGACCCTGCGGAACCTCGCGGCGCTGCTCGACGACGCCCGCGAACTCGGCCTCGGCGCCCTGGTGGTCGGTCCGCCGCCGGTGGTCTGCGGGGGAGCGGCCCACCGGGAACGGCTGCGGCGGCTCGTTCCGGCGATGGCCGGGACCTGCGCCGCGTCCGAGGTCCCCTTCGTCGACGTCACCGAGGCCCTGGCGGCCGATCCGGTCTGGACGGCCGAGACGGCGGCCGGGGACGGCGCGCACCCGGGATCGGGCGGGTACGGGCGGCTCGCGGAGCTGGTCCTGGCGGGCGGTTTTCGGGATTGGATTGGGAACAGGGCCGAACTCGACCGGCTCCGAACGGGCTTGACCTTGAGTGCACTCCAAGGTGAATGCTGAGGGCGTTGATCACGCACCACCGCACGCACCACCACGCTTACACCCGCGGCGGCCACCACGGACCCCGCGGAACCCACGATGGGAGCACCGTCATGCGCAACGCCTCGTTCGGTACCAGCGGCCCCGAGATCGGCGTCATCGGTCTCGGCTGCATGGGCATGACCTGGGCCTACGACATGCAGAGCCGGGACGACGAGAACTCGGTCCGGGTAATCCGGCAGGCGCTGGACCTCGGCGTCGGCCTGATCGACACCGCCGACATGTACGGCCCGTACACCAACGAGGAGGTGGTCGGCGCCGCGCTGGCGGGCCCGTACCGGGAGCGCGCCTTCCTGGCCACCAAGGTGGGCATCGTGCCGGGCGGCTCGGGCCAGCACGAGCGCAACGGCCGCCCCGAGCACGTGCGCCGCTCGATCGACGAGAGCCTGCGCCGGCTGGGCACCGACCACGTCGACCTCTACCAGCTGCACCGGGTCGACCCGGACGTCCCGATCGAGGAGACCTGGGGCGCGTTCGCCGAGGTCGTCGCGGCGGGCAAGGCGCGCAGCATCGGCCTCTCCGAGGCGACGGTCGAGGAGATCAAGCGGGCGCAGTCCGTGCACCCGGTGGCCTCGGTGCAGTCCGAGCTGTCGCTGTGGACCCGGGACGTGCTGGCCGACGTGCTGCCGTACACCGAGTCGCAGGGCATCGCCTTCCTGCCGTTCTCCCCGCTCGGCCGCGGCTTCCTGACCGGCGGCATCACGTCCTTCGAGGAGCTGCCCGAGGGCGACTTCCGGCGCCGGCTGCCGCGCTTCCAGCAGGACGCGCTGAAGGCCAACCTGGAGCTGGTCGGGAGGGTCCGGACGGTCGCCGGACGGATCGGCGCCACCCCCGCGCAGGTCGCGCTGGCCTGGGTGCTGGCGCAGGGCCGCTACGTCTTCCCGATCCCGGGCACCAGGACGCCGCGCTACCTGGAGGACAACGTGGGCGCGGCCGCGGTCGAGCTCTCGGCGGCGGACCTGGCCGAACTGGACGCGCTGCCGGCCGCGACCGGCGGGCGCTACTGACGGTGGTGCCGACGTCCGGGCGCCACTGACGGTGCTGCCGACGTCCGGGCGCCACTGACGGGCCGCTTCTGACGGTGCCGCGACCGGCGGGCGTCACCGACGGTGCCGTCGACGCCCGGACGGCAGCCGGTCAGCGCTCCATCACCCACACCAGCTGCCGTCCGGTCTCGCCCGGAGCCCGGACGGCGGCCTCGGCGATCCGGTCCAGCCGGTAGCCGAGCTTGCGCGGGACGGCCGCGCTGGCGCCGTTCGCCTGGTCGCAGCGGATCTCCACCCGAGTGATCCCGGGCAGCGCCAGCGCGGCCTCGGTCAGCGCCCCGGCCGCGGCGGTGGCGATGCCGCGGCCGACGTGCCCGGCGGCGACCCAGTAGCCGATCTCCAGCCCGCCCGGGCCGATCCGCCCGTGCAGGCCGAGGGCGCCGATCACACCGCCGGGTTCGGCGTCCAGGCCGGCCAGGTACATGAAGTCGGTGCCGGCCTCCCAGGCGGCCGCGCCGGCCCTGGTCAGCTCGGCGGTCTGTGCCCGGGAGGGGGCCTCGGCCGCCCACTCCATCCAGGGCCGCAGGTGCTCCAGGTTGGCGCGGACGGCCCGGTTCAGCGCCGCCGCGTGGGTGCTGCGGCGCCGCCGCAGCCAGAGGCCGCCGGGCAGCCGCAGCTGTTCCGGCGGCCGCCCGGCGGTCGCCTCCACGACCGGCGGAGCGAGGCCACAGGACCGTGACTGTGCTTGGCTCATGACGGCGATTATCACCTTGGCCAGGACCTGTCAGCACCCGGATTGCCTCCGGCGGCGGGCGCGTCCGGCCACGAGCCGGTGCTGACCGGCCCGGCCGCGCCCGGTCGCACCCCGGCGCGTCAGAGCCGGACCATCACCTCGTCCAGGTCCTTGCGCCGCAGGTCCGGCACGCGCGCCCCCTCGGCGGGGTAGCCGACCGGGATCACGTACGCCGCGCGCTCCTCCGCCGGGCGGTCGCACACCTCGTTGAGGAACTTCATCGGGCTCGGGGTGTGGGTCAGCGTGGCCAGTCCGGCCTGGTGCAGCGTGGCCAGCAGCAGACCGACCGCGATCCCCACCGACTCCTTGGTGTAGTACGGGCGCGGCGAGTCGGGGCCCTTGTGCACCTCGAACACCACGATCACGGCCGGCGCGTCCTCCAGGAACGGCTTGCGCCAGTCGGTGCCGATCGGGGCGAGCGCGGCCAGCCACTCCTCCGACGCCCGGTGGCGGTAGAACTCGCGCTCCTCGGCCTCGGCCGCCTCGCGCAGCCGCCGCTTGCGCTCCGGGTCGGTGATCACCACGAACCGCCAGGGCTGGACGTGTGCGCCGCTGGGCGCGGTGCTCGCGGTCCGGACCGCCCACTCGACCACCCCGTCCGGGATCGGGCGGGTGGAGTAGTCGCGGACGGTCCGGCGCTGGGCCATCACCTCGTGGAAGGACCTGCTGCGGGCCTCGGCCTCGTGGGCGGGCACCGTCATGGGGGTGAGCGGGACGGTCGGGTGGGACGTTCCCGCCACGGCGCTGTCTGTGCTGTCAACCATGGCGGACAGCACAGCACATGACGGCCCCTCCGGGAAGAGGTACAGACCGAGAGGTAGAGACCAATCGCCGGTCGAGCGCCGACTCGGAGGCCGGCGCCGACTCGGAGGCCGGCACCGATCCGGAGACCGGTACCGATCCGGAGACCGGTACCGATCCGGAGATCGGCACCGACCCGGAGGCCGGTGTCGACCCGGCCGCCCCAACCGGCTCAGTGCTCGTGCACCCGCCCGTCCCGGACCTCGATCCGCCGGTTCACCGACACCGTGTCCAGCATCCGCCGGTCGTGGGTGACCAGCAGCAGGGTGCCGGTGTACGAGCCGAGCGCCGACTCCAACTGCTCGATCGCGGGCAGGTCCAGGTGGTTGGTGGGCTCGTCCAGCACCAGCAGGTTCACCCCGCGGGCCTGCAGCAGCGCCAGCGCGGCCCGGGTGCGCTCGCCGGGGGAGAGGGTGTCGGCCGGGCGCAGCACGTGCACCGCCTTGAGGCCGAACTTGGCCAGCAGGGTGCGCACGTCCTCCGGTGAGAGCTCCGGCACGGCCGCCGCGAAGGCCTCCAGCAGCGGCTCCCCGCCGAGGAACAGCCCGCGCGCCTGGTCCACCTCGCCGACCACCACGCCGGAGCCCAGCGAGGCGCTGCCGGCGTCGAGTTCGAGCCGGCCCAGCAGGGCGGCCAGCAGTGTGGACTTGCCCGCGCCGTTGGCGCCGGTGATGGCGACCCGGTCGGCCCAGTCGATCTGCAGGTCCACGGGACCGAAGGCGAAGTCGCCGCGCGTGGCGCTCGCCCCGCGCAGGGTGGCGACCACCGAGCCGGAGCGCGGCGCGGTGGCGATCTCCATCCGCAGCTCCCACTCCTTGCGCGGCTCCTCGACCACGTCCAGCCGCTCGATCATCCGCTGGGTCTGCCGGGCCTTGGCGGCCTGCTTCTCGGTGGACTCGGTGCGCATCGCGCGGCCGATCTTGTCGTTGTCGGAGGACTTGCGGCGGGCGTTGCGCACGCCGTTCTCCATCCAGCCGCGCTGCATCCGCGCCCGGGCCTCCAGCCCGGCCTTGGTGTCGGCGTACTCCTCGTACTCCTCGCGGGCGTGCCGGCGGGCCACCGCGCGCTCCTCCAGGTACGCCTCGTAACCGCCGCCGTACAGGTTGATCTCCTGCTGGTGCAGGTCCAGCTCCAGCACCTTGGTCACGGTGCGGGCCAGGAACTCGCGGTCGTGACTGATCAGCACGGTGCCCGCGCGCAGGCCCTTGACGAAGGACTCCAGCCGCTCCAGGCCGTCCAGGTCGAGGTCGTTGGTGGGCTCGTCGAGCAGGAAGACGTCGTAGCGGGAGAGCAGCAGCGAGGCGAGGCCGGCCCGGGCGGCCTGGCCGCCGGACAGGGCGGTCATCGGCAGGTCCAGCGAGACCTTCAGCCCGAGCGAGTCGGCGACCTCCTCGGCGCGCTCCTCCAGGTCGGCGCCGCCGAGGTCCAGCCAGCGCTCCAGGCCGGTGGCGTACGCGTCGTCGGCGCCCGCCCGGCCCTCGACCAGGCCCTCGGTGGCCTCGTCCAGCGCGGCCTGCGCGGCCGCCACGCCGGTGCGGCGGGCCAGGAAGTCGCGCACCGACTCGCCCTCGCGGCGCTCCGGCTCCTGCGGCAGGTGGCCGACGTTGGCGCTCGCCGGGCTCAGCCGCAGCGACCCGCCCTCGGGGGTGTCCAGGCCGGCCAGCAGGCGCAGCAGGGTCGACTTGCCGGCGCCGTTCACGCCGACCAGGCCGATCACGTCGCCGGGGGCGATGACCAGGTCCAGGCCGGAGAAGAGGGTGCGTTCGCCGTGGCCGGCGCTGAGGTCCTTGACTACGAGTGTCGCGCTCATGATGGGGCCGATTGTAGGAGGAGCGGGGCGCGCGGCCGAAAAAGCGGAGGCCGCGGCTGTCCCGCCGCGGCCCCCGCCCCCGGATCACCCGGGCCTGACGTCCCCGGATCACCGGCCTGATCACTCGGCCCTGATCACTCGACGCCGATCACTCCGGGCTGGTCACCCGGTGCTGATCACTTGGCCTTCTTCGAGAAGTACTCGAACATGTGCTGGGCGACGTCCTCCAGGTACGGACCGGCCTCGTAGGTGTTCGCGCCGTTGCCGATGGAGGTGTCGCTGACCAGGGCGGGCTTGCCGTCCTTGGTCGCGTACCAGCCGCCGCCGCTGCTGCCGCCGGTCATGTTGCAGCCGATCAGCAGCATCGCCGGGCGGCTCGGGTCGCCGGTCTTCTTGGACGGCTTGCCGCCGTCGCAGTGCTCCAGCTCCACGCCGTCGAAGGGCTTGCCCTCCGGGAAGCCGTAGTTGCTGACGGCACCGACCTGGTCACGCGGGGCGTTGAACCAGAGCGGGACGGAACCGCCGACGGTCTCCTCTAGCGACTTGCCGCCCGGGTTGGGGTTGGCGACCTTGATGATCCCGAAGTCGTACTGGCTCCAGGGGCCGCCCTTCTCCGGGTCGGCCTCGGCGGCCCACTGCGGCGAGACCATGCCGGAGGTGGCGGTCCACTCGCCGTACGGCTCGGCGTCCTCCAGCTTGGCCTGCTTGTTGCCGTTGCTCAGCACACCGTTGCTGTTGAAGGCCGGGGCGAAGGTGATGTCGGTGTAGTACTTGTTGCCCTTGCCGCCGTGCAGGCAGTGGCTGGCGGTCCACACCAGGTTGCTCTTGCCCGGGTTGGCCGGGTCGGAGACGACGGTGCCGGAGCAGACGTAGTCCTCGTTGCCGTCCTTGAAGAAGATCTTGCCGTTGACGTGCATGTTCTTCGGGAACGGGTGCGCCACGGGCTTGGCCGGGACGACGGCGGGCAGCTGGTCGGCGCCGCCGGGCTGGGCCGCGGTGGGCTGCGTGGTGGGCGCGGCGGCGGGCTGTGCGGGCGGCTGGGTCGCGTCCGGCGCGGGCTGCGGCAGCGGCTTCGGCTTGGCCTCCAGCAGCTTCTGCAGCGTCCAGTAACCCTTGACCGCCGGGGTGATCACGTTGGCCTGGGCCCACTTGTCCCAGTCCTCCAGCTTCCAGGTCTTGAGCTCCTCGAGCGTCGGAAGCTTGATCGGAGCCGCCCCCGGGGTGCCGGCGGCGCTGGCCCCGGCGGTGGGAGCCGCGGTCGCGGGCGGGTCGACGTTGTCCGGCCCGCAGGCGGTGGCGACCACCATGGTCAGCGCGGCGACGGAGGCGCCCAGGACGGCACGGCTCGGCCGGGATATCGGTGACATGCGTTCAAATCCCCCTGTTGACTACCGCCATGCGGCCCGTTCCCCGGGCGCGGCCCCACTCGGCCGCGGGCATGGCAGGTGAGGAGTCTGCCATGCGGCCGGCGGCCTCTCGGCACCCGCCCCGGACCGGGACGCGGCCGTCACCGGATCGGCACGGGATCGGCACCGGGCCTCCGTGGGGCCTCCGTGGGTCGTCCGTCGGGGCCTCCGTGGAGCCTCCGTGGGTCGTCCGTCGCGGCGCCGTCGGGGCCTGCGTGGGTCGTCCGTCGTGGCGCCGCCGGGGCCTCCGTGGGGCCTTCGTCGTGGCGCCGCCGGGGCCTCCGCCGGATAAATCGGTTGCACGCCTCGTGCCGGTTGCCTAGCGTGGTCCGGGTCATCAGCCAGACAAGGAGAAGGCCGTTGCTCTACTGAGGTCCCGGGACACCGCCCCCGCCGCGCAGGCCCTGCTGCCGTTGCGCGGTGCGCGAGTGTGCGACCTCAGTCACGGCCCGTGGCGCTCCCCTGCGTGACGCCACCCCTTCGTTTCCTCCGGCCGTCCCCGGTTCCGCACCCGCGGTGTCTCCCCGTGTTGCTCACCACTCCTTCGGCAACCACCCCGGGAGGCCTGTATGGCACACCAACCCACCACCACCGCCGTCCTCTGCACCGAGCTCTCGTTCGAGTGGCCCGACGGCAAGCCCGTCCTGGACGGCTTCCACCTCGCCGTCGGCCCCGGCCGCACGGGCCTGATCGGGCTCAACGGCGCGGGCAAGTCCACCCTGCTGCGGCTGATCGCCGGCGACCTCACCCCCACCGGCGGCACCGTCCGGGTGGGCGGCGAACTCGGCTACCTGCCCCAGGGATTGACGCTCGACACCACCCTGAGGGTGGACGAGGCGCTCGGCATCCGCGCCACCCGCGAGGCCCTGCACGCCATCGAGTCCGGCGACACCGACCAGCGCCACTTCGACGCGATCGGTGACGACTGGGACGTCGAGGAGCGCGCCCGCGCCACCCTCGACCGGCTCGGCCTGCACCGCCTCGGCCTCGACCGCACCACCGGCGAACTCTCCGGCGGCGAGGCGGTGTTGCTGCGGCTGGCCGCCCTGCTGATGGCCCGTCCCGACGTCCTGCTGCTCGACGAGCCCACCAACAACCTCGACCGGGCCGCCCGCGAGCGGCTCTACGAGACGGTGGCCGGCTGGAACGGCGTGATGCTGATCGTCAGCCACGACCGCGAGCTGCTCCGGCACGTCGACCAGATCGCCGACCTCAGGGACGGCGAAGTCACCTGGTACGGAGGAAACTTCGAGGACTACGAACGCACCCTCGCGGCCCAGCAGGAGACGGCCGAGCGGCAGCTGCGCAACGCCGAGGCCGACGTCCAGCGCCAGAAACGGGACTTGGCCGAGGCCCGGATCCGGCTGGACCGCAGCGCCGCGTACGGGAAGAAGCGCTCGGTCACCCGCAACGACCCGCACATCTTCGCCGGGATGCTCAAGCGCAAGGGCCAGGAGACGGCCGGCCGTCTCCAGGGCATGCACACCGAGCGCCTGGAGGAGGCCAAGGCCCGGCTCAGCGTGGCCGAGGAGGCGGTGCGGGACGACGCCGAGATCAGGATCGACCTGCCCCGCACCGCCGTCCCGGCCGGGCGCACCGTGCTCACCCTGGACAAGGTCCGGCTGCCCTACGGCACCACCGCCGCCCTCGACCTGCGCGGGCCCGAGCGGATCGCCCTGGTCGGCCGCAACGGCGCCGGCAAGACCACCCTGCTGCGCACCATCGCGGGCGAACTCGCCCCGCTGGCAGGGGAGGTCATCACCCCGGTGCCGCTGCGGCACCTCCCGCAGCGGCTCGACCTGCTGGACGACGGGAGCTCCGTGGTGGAGAACGTCAAGCGGTTCGCCCCCGCCGCCGGGGACAACGCGGTCCGCGCCCGGCTCGCCCGCTTCCTGTTCCGCGGTGCCCGGGCCGACCAGCCCGCCGCCACCCTCTCCGGCGGTGAGCGCTTCCGCGCGACGCTGGCCGCCCTGCTGCTGGCCGACCCGCCGCCGCAGCTGCTGCTGCTCGACGAGCCGACCAACAACCTGGACCTCGCCAGCGTCCGCCAGCTCACCCAGGCACTGGCCGCGTACCAGGGCGCGCTGATCGTGGCCAGCCACGACCTGCCGTTCCTGCGCGGCCTGGGGCTCACCCGGTGGCTGGAGCTGGACGGCGAACTGCGGGCGGTGGCGCCGATGTAGCGAGTGTGGCCGAGATGGCCACCTCGGCCGAATCGGCTGAGGTGGCGGCTACCGCTGCCGGTCCTCGTCGCTCTGGGAGTCCTGGGAGTCCTGGGAGTCCTGGGCGCCCTGGGAATCCCGGGTGCCCCGGGCGTCCTCGGTGAGCATCCGGCGGGCCGTGCTCAGGGCCGAGTCCCTGAGCCCGGCCAGCTCGTCGGGGGTGAACACCGGGGTACGGACGTTCGGCGGGATGCCCGGTCCGTCGAAGGTGCCGCCGCCCCGGGTGAGGTACTTCTCGTTCGGCAGGCCGACCATCAGATCCGGCGAGAGCGTCTTGATCATCACGTCGGAGAAGACGCCCTGGGTGTTCTCGCCGACCCGGAGCACCTTCGGGGAGCGGCCCATCATGGCCTGGGTGAAGGTCTCCGCGGCGCTGGTGGAGATCGAGGAGGTGAGGACCGCCACCGGCCCGGTGAAGTGCCCGCCCGCCGAGGGCCGTACGGTGACCGGCTCGGGCCGGGTGAACCTCGTCGGGTCGGCCGGGTCGTTGCGCGCCACCTTCCGGTAGGCGACGTAGGGGCGATCGGTGAGCCGGGCGGCGATGTGCAGCCCGAGCGCGTCCGAGCCGCCGCCGTTCAGCCGTACGTCGACGACCAGGCCGGTGGGGCGGTCCGGCCCGGCCAACAGGGCGTCCAGCGCCCGGTCCAGTTCGGCGAGCTGGTTCTGGTGGCCGCCCTCGGTGTACCTGCCGAAGCTGCTCACCCGGAAGTAGCCGATGCCGTCGGGGAGCCGGCCCACGCCGAGACGACCTTCGGCGAAGAGCTGCTCCGGGCCGGTGAGCTGGGCGGCCGAGGCCTGTCGGGCCCGGGCGGTCAGTTCCTCGGTCTCCTCCGTCGTCCCGGGCCGCTGTCCGCCGAAGACCGACCTCGGGTGCCCGTCGACGACCCGGGCCAGTCCGGTGTGGGCGTCGCCGAGCGGGCGGAGCATGTCCACGAAGAGGTCCTGCAGCTGGTCGACGGTCGTCGTCGGGGTGATCGTGCGCCGCTTCTCGTCCCGGACGGCGTGCCAGTCGATGCCCTTGGCGGCGAAGAAGGGGTAGTTCTCCTCGAAGTTCTCCCAGAACCGGTCGAAGACCGCCAGCGGGTCGTTCGGAGCCGGCTCGGCGCACAGCGGCGGCAGGGCGTCCAGACGGTCGAGCGACTTGCTACCGACCCCGCCCTCCTCGCGTTCGACGGCCCGGTTGCGGCCCTTGGGGGTGAGTGTCAGGGCGTTGTCGCCCATCTCGTAACGGATGGTGCCGTCCGGCCCGGGCGCGGCCGTCTGCGTCCCGGTGATCCACCCGGGCACGCAGCTGTGTGCCGTCACGTCGTACGTGGTGAGCCGGCTCCCGGAGACCGCGACCAGCAGACCGTAGCCCTCCAATCGCCAGACCCCCTCCAGCGGGTTCGCCCGCCCTCCCTGGGCCGTCCCTCCCTGGGCCGCGGTCGCCCCCTGGGCCACGGCCGCCCCCGGCGCCGCCAATCCCACGGCCGCCGCGAGCGCCATCGCCGCGGCCGCCGTCCTGCTGATGTTCCTGCGTGTCATCTCCGGCCTCCGCCGAACCCCGGTCTCCCCCGCGGAACCCCTCCGCCACCGCTCCCCGCCGACGCTACGGCCGGCCCCGTCGCCCGGTCGTCATCCCGGGTGGCGCACCCGCTTCCTCCTCCGGGCCCATCCGCTTCCTCCTCCGGGCCGATCCGTGCCGGGCGGAATGGTCCCCGGCGCTCTCGACAAGCGCCGTTTTGAGTGCGGGTGAAAATCCGCCGTCCACGGCCCCAACTGCCCCTGGCTCCAGTACCATCGGCGACATGCCTGCGCTCAACATCGAGTACACGGAGCACGAGCTCGCCGCGATCCGCGAGGCCGCCGCCGCGGACGGCAAGACGGTGAAGGCGTACGTCCACGACCTGAGCGTGCGGGAGCAGCAGCGGAGGGTCTTCGTCGACCACGCGGTGGCGTTCTGGAAGGCGCACCGGGCCGAGTTCGACGCCGCGTTCCCCGAGGACGCGCCCGCGGCGTGAGCGGCCGTGCGGCGGCGGTGCGAGCGGCGGTGCGAGCGGCGGCCACTGTGGCTACGGCGGGCGCGAGCGCGGCGGGTGCCGGTACGGCCGGTGCGGCCGGTGCGGGCGTGACACGGTGAGGGGCGGGGGAGCGGCGCTGCTCCACGTCGACCTGCGCTGGCTCCTCGACGTCCAGGAACTGGCCTCCCCGGAGGACCTCAGCGTGCGGGACTACTCGGCGCTCCAGGCCGCCGTCGCCCGGCACCGGGTGAACACCGCCCAACTCGGCCACGAAGCGGACCCGGCCTGGTGCGCGGCCACCCTGATGCACACCATCGTGCTGCTGCGCCCGCTGCCGGTGCGCAACAACCTGTACGCCTGCATGACGACGGCCGCGTACATGCACGCGGCCGGGGAGGGGATCGACTCGCCCTACGGGGCGTTGGTGGAGCTGGCCCGCGACATAGCGGAGGGCCGGGCGGACGTGTACGCGGCGGCCGACCGGATCCGCGCCTGGCGGATCTGAGGCCGGCCGACCGCCGCGTCATCGTCAGTCCGAGGCCGTGCCCGAGGCTGTTCCCGTGTCCGATCCCGTGCCCGTGCCCGTGCCCGTGCCTGCGCTCTGCGGCACCGGCCGCAGCCTGCCCGCGATCCGCGTCCCGAGCCGGTCCAGCCCGACGACGACTGCGGCGAGCACCACGAACTCGACGGTCAGCAGGGCGATCTGGCCCCAGACGTAGCCGTAGCCCTTGGTGGTCGGGTCGAAGAAGAAGTAGGGGTACGGCAGCGGGTAGTCGTCGAACAGCGCGTTGCGGGTGAGGACGATCGCCGCGTAGCCGAGCGGGAAGGCCAGCCAGAGCGGTATGTCCTTCCAGGCCGCGGCGTTGCGCGGCCTGAGCACCAGCCAGTCGACGATCACCATCACCGGCGTCACGTAGTGCAGGAAGAACGACGACCAGTGCGCCAGCCTGTCCGGTCCGCTGACCAGCCCGGGCAGCGGGTTGGCGCCGTGTTCGAGCAGGATGTGCGAGACCAGCCCGGTGATCAGGATGTACAGCGTGGCGGCGCCGCGCAGCCGGGGCGCGGGCGCGTCCACGGTGTCGCGCTTGAGCATCCAGTACACCGCGCCGACGAAGTAGCCGAACACGATCACGTTGCTCTGCACGGTGAAGTACACCAGCGGTGCGGTTCCGAGGATCAGGCCGAGGCCCGCCGAGAGCACGATGCCCATGCGCCACCACAGCGCGGGCCGGGTCCGGACTGTCATGCGGCCACCAGTTCGTTTCAGGCGATACGGGAGGTATCGGGCGTCAAGGGGGAAGGCTGCACTCTACTCGCTGGGGCCGAGCGGATGGAATCCGTGTTCGAACCACTTCGCCCCTCGGGCTCCCCTGTCGAGGCCTGATGATCCGTCAGTTCAGCCTGTCAGCCGGGCAGTACGAAGCCCGACTCGTACGCCGCGATGACGGCCTGGGTGCGGTCCCGCGCGCCCAGCTTGGCCAGCACGCTGCCGACGTGCGTCTTCACCGTCTCCTGGCTCACCACCAGCTGCCGCGCGATCTCGCCGTTGCTGAGCCCGGTGGCCATCAGCCGCAGCACCTGCCCCTCCCGCTCGGTCAGCCGCCCGATCGGGCCCCGGTCCGCCGCCCCGGCCTCCCGGCGCCGGTCCGCGCCGTGGCGCAGCGCGAGGTCGCGGACGGCCGCCGGGAACAGCAGCGAGTCGCCGCGCGCGACCAGTCGCACGGCCTGCACCATCTCCTCCGCCCGGGCCCGCTTCAGCAGGAACCCGGCGGCGCCCGCGCGCAGCGCGTCGTACACGTGGTCGTCGTGCTCGAAGGTGGTGACCACCAGGATGCGCGGCGGCGGGGCCATCCCGCCGACCAGCTGCTCGGTGGCCCGGATGCCGTCGATACCGGGCATCCGGACGTCCATCAGAACCACGTCCGGGCGCAGTTCGCGCACCAGCGGGACGACCTCGGCGCCGTCCGCGGCCTCGCCGACCACGGTGAGGTCCGGCTCGCTCTCGATCACCACCCGCAGGCCCAGGCGGACCAGCCGCTCGTCGTCCGCGATCACCACCCGGATGCTGTCGACACCCCGCTCCGCGCCGCTGTCCATGCCCTCGTTCACGTCGTCCCTCCCACCGGCAGCCAGACGGCCAGCCGCCACGTCGTTCCGTCCTCGCCCGACCCCGCCGCGCTGCCGCCGTGCAGTGCCGCCGCCCGCTCCGCGATCCCGCGCAGCCCGCGTCCGCCGCCGGGGCGGCTCGGTCGGGCGGGGCCGAGCGGGTTGGTCAGTTCGATCTCCAGCCGGCCGCCCGTCAGTGCGACCCGCAGCCCGGCCGGGGCGGGTCCGGCGTGGCGCAGCACGTTGGTCAGGCCCTCCTGCACGATCCGGTACGCCTCGCGGGAGACCGCCTCGGGCAGGCCGGCCAGCCCGGGCGCCAGCTCGGCGTCCACCGCCACCCCGGCGCGGCCGAGTTGGCGCAGCAGGTCGTCCAGCCCGGCGAGGGTGGGCCCGGCCGGTTCGGCGGCCCGCGGGTCCTCCTCGCGCAACAGCCCGAGCACGGTGTCGAGTTCGGCGACGGCCGCCCGGGCGGTCTCCTCGATCGCCGCGAGCGCCTCGGCGGCGAAGTCCGGGTTGCTGCGCAACACCCGGGCGGCGGCCGAGGCCTGGATGCCGACGGCGCTGAGCGCGTGCCCGACCGAGTCGTGCAGCTCGCGGGCCAGCCGGTTGCGCTGGGCGAGCACCGTGGCCCGGCGCTCGGCGGCGGCCACCCGCTCCTCCGGGGTCGGGCCGAGCAGGGCGGGCGCCCAGCGGGCGAGCAGCGCGCCGCAGGCGGCGTTGGTGCCGACGATCAGCAGCAGCAGGCCGAGGCCGAGGGCGGGGCCGCTGGCCAGCCAGGCGGGGAAGTGCCGCTGCCACATCCGGACGAACTCCTCCGTCCCCGAGAAGCCGCAGACCAGCACCACCGCGAAGGGAGTGCCGGCCAGCGTCATCCCGGCGACCACCCCGCCGAACAGCAGGTGCAGCACGTACCAGAGCGCGGTGCGCCGGCGGGCGGCCCAGGAGCGGGCCGGTCCGGCGGCCAGCTCCTCCGGGTGAGGCGCCGAGCACAGCGCCCGCGCGGCCGCGCCCTCCAGCCCCCGCACCATCGGCACCAGCGCGGTGACGGCGGCCATCGGCAGCGAGGTGGCCAACGACAGGATGTACAGCAGCAGTTGGCGGGCGGGTGACTGGTTCGGGTTGAGCGCGCCGAACAGCACCACCGACAGCATCCAGTACGGCATCAGCAGCGCGCCGCCCAGCACCAGGTGCACCCAGCGCAGCCGGGCCCGCCGCCCCAGCGCGGCTCCCGCCGTGCGCCGCAACCGGCCGTCCGCGCGCGCCGTACGCGGCAACCGGCCGTCCGCGCGCGCCGTACGCCGCAACCTGTCGCCCACCCCCGTGATCACCCGCGCGACTCTACGGCAGCGGTGCGCCGGCGGGCGCCCAGTTCGGCCAGCGCCATCGCCCCGACCGCCAGGACCAGCACCGCGGCCACCACCTGGGCGGCCTGCACCAGGGGCATCAGCCCGGGCACGGCCATCCGCAACTCGGTCACCCGGGTCGTCGTCGCCCCGAAGGCCACCACCTGCCAGGCGCCCCAACCGAACAGCGAGCCGGCCGCCGTCCAGACCACCAGCAGCGGCCCGAGCAGCCGGCGCCCCGGACGGAACCGGAAGACCAGGACCAGCAGCGCCGCCGCCGCGGCCACCGCCATCACCGCGCAGACCCCGTCCATCACCGCCACGCCCCGGTTCCGCTCCTCCACCATGACCTGAGGCAGTCCGGCGGCACCCCCGAGCGCCCAGTAGGCCCGGCCCGCCGCGACGCCCACGGCGAGCAGCGCGGCGACACAGGCGAGGGAACGCTGCACGGCCAGCGTGGGGGAGTCGGGCAGGTCGCCGATCCGCTCCCGCAGCAGCCCGGCCCAGCGCCGGCGGGCGTACAGCGCGAAGGCGGTGAGCAGGGCGAGGCCCTGGACGGCGAAGCCGCCGTACACGACGAGGAAGACCCAGTCGCCGACGCCCTTGTCGTCCGGGTCGGCGCGCTCCGGCCCGAGCACCAGCAGGCTCAGCAGGTACAGCGGCAGCGCGACCAGGATGGTGCCGAGCAGCCCGGTCGCCACCCACATCGGGAACGCCACGAGCCCGGCCGGCGCCCGCCGCCCCCACGGGCGGACGAACGCCAGCGCCAGTGCCACGGCGATCGCGTCCATGCCGAAGGTCAGCAGGTTCACCAGCCACAGCCGGTCCATCCCGCCGGGGTCGTCCGATCCCACCGGATGCCCGGTCAGCCAGAGCAGCTTCAGCGTCAGGTACGGCCCGGTCGCCGCCACCGCCGTCCAGGCCGCCCCGGCCCGCAACACGTGCTCGTTGATCCTCATGCCCCCACGGTCCCGCCGGGGCGCACCCCGGGGCCTCCGCCGGGGGCGCGATCCCCCTCCCCCTGGCGGGGGATCTCCGGCCGGGACCGCGCTGCGGGCCGACCTCTGGCCGTGCTGCGGACCATTCTCAGGCCGTGCGGCAGACCGACCTCAGGCCATGCGGTGGATCAACCGGTCCTCCTCGTCGGTCCGGCCGTCCGGGCCGGCGACCAGCCCGAGCCGCCCGGCGAGCCGGCGCGAGGGCAGGTTGTCGGCGTGGATCAGCGCGACCACAGGGATGCCGGGGTAGCGGGGCAGCGCCTCGGCCATCGCCGCCCGGGCCGCCTCCGCCGCGTACCCCAGGCCCCAGGCGGACGGCCGGAACCGGTAGTAGAGGTTGAACACCCGCTCCCCGTCCAGGGTGTGCAGGTACAGCCCGGCGAACCCGATGACCGTCCCCGGGTCCTCCCGGGTGGCGACGGCGCAGTACCCCACCCCGTCCCGCACCCAGTCGGCGACGAACCCGTCCAACATCTCCTGCGCCTGGGCGATCTCCCGCTGCGGCCCGTTCGGGTTGTACCGGTTGGTCTCCGGATCCCCGTGAATCGCGAACACCACCTCCACGTCGTCCTCCTGCGGCCGCGTCAACACCAGCCGCTCGGAGACGGTGACGATCGTGCGGGCGGTGTGGTCGGTGCGGGCGGTCAGGTCGGTGGTGGTCATGGCGCTTCCCCGTGTCGTGCGTAATAGGCCTCCCGCAAGATAGGCCATTACTCCGACACTCGCCCGTCGATTTCCGCCGCTACAGGATCGGCTCGCAGCCGATCGCCTTGCCCCCGGCGGTGAGGAACTGGCGGACCAGGTCCTTCTGGTCGGGGAAGAGGAAGGGCTTCTCGAGGCCCGAGGTGATCCCACCGGTGATGGTGAAGAAGACGTCCTTGCCCCGGCACGTGGTGACGAGCGTCCCGTCGGCCACCCACTGGGCCCGCCCCAGATCGGACGTGCTCGCGCCGTCCTTCCGGGTCAGGGCGGTGGTCCGTGGCTCGGTCGTGATCGCGAACTCCTGCACCCGGCTGTCGTACTGCGAGTCCCCGCCGATCCGACACGACCAGATCGGGGCGGTGGCGGTGGTGACCTGCTGCGGCATGCGCCACTGGGCCTCGGGGTTCCTGGCGGGTGCGAACCCGGGCAGTCCGCAGAGGTTGGTCCAGTCCGGGTCCGTCACGGCGCCCTTCGCCGACAGCTCCTTCGGTGCCGCAACGGCCCGATCGGCACAGCCGCGTGCCTTGGCGACCCTGTTGGCGAAGGCCACGGCCAAGCGGGCTCGGGCCTCGTCGTGGCCCGGCTGGTCGGCGCGCACCTCGGCGCGCACGCCCTTCTCACACCCCTCGGGGAGCACGGCCCATGCGCCAGCCGGAGTCACCGAACCGGCCGAGTCACCGGAGAACAGCCGGGCATCCGACGCGGCCAACACTCTCGGTCCGTCATCAGTGTTGAGAGCGATGGTGAACTGCACGATCTTCTCGGTGGTCTTGAACACACCGGAGCTGACCGTGGCCGTGCAACTGTTCCCGGTGTGGTTCTCCGTCGCCGAGTAGCGGCCCTTGCTCTCGCGGATCCGCCCGGACCCCAGCAGGTCGTGCACCTGGTCCGCACTGACCGCCCCGTCGCACACGGCGTCCGGCCCGCCGATGTTCGTCAGCCGGTACGACACGAACCCCAGGGCCCCGACGAGGACGAGGCAGAACGCCACCAGCACCGTCGCCAACCGCATCCGCAGCGCCCGCGTGGTGAACCCCCGCCGGTCGAGCGCGGTGTCCAGCCGCCCCGCCGCGCTCCGCCGGCCGTCCTGGCCGTCCGGGTCGTTCTGTTCCATGGCGTGTCCCCCTTCGCTCGTCGTTCGTCCGGCTAGAGGATCGGCTCGCAGCCGATCGCCTTGCCCCCGGCGGTGAGGAACTGCTGCCAGGTGGAGTCGCCATCCGGTCCGGAGCTCCAGGAGCCGTTGAGTTCCATCCGGAAGGTGGTCGGCCGGCCCTGGCAAGTCGCCGTCATCTCGCCGGGCCGCACCCAGCGGGCCCGGCCGATCCCCGGTTCGTCCTTCGGGGTTGCCGGGGCCAGGAGCCGGGGCTCGGTGCCGATGGTGAAGGTGATCGGGGACCTCGGACTCGCGTCCGAGTGGATGAGACAGGTCCACAGCGGGTCGGTCGAGGTGGTCACGGTCTCCCGGAGGGCCGCGCCGCCGAGGCCGGCGGGCGCGGTGAGCCCGGGCAGGCCGCAGACGGCGTTGCGGTCGAGGTCGTGGTCCTTCCCAGCAGCGGAGAGCTGGTGCGGCGCGGGCATGGACGACGTACCGCACCCTTGTTGTGACGCGACGCGGCCGGCCGTCGACACGGCGAGTGCGGCGAGCTTCTCGGCCCCGGGCCGGTTGTCGCGGTCCGCCCTGACGGTGATCCGCTGCCCGCTGTCGCACGCCTCGGGAAGCAGCGCCCAGGCCCGGTGGTCGAAGCCCGCGCCGGACGCTCCGCCGTTGGCCGAAGCGGCGAACAGCCGGGCCTCCGCGTCATTCGCGACGACGGAGAGGTCGCCGTTCTTGCGCAGCTCAACGGTGACGGACCGCTCGTTGCCGAAGACCCCGGAACTCACCTTCGCCATGCAGAAGGCTGACCCGCTGCGCAGGTACCCGTTGCCGAACGCCTGATCGCTGACCTTGCCCGGCCCGAGCGCGTCGTTCAGCAGATCCGCGCTCACGGCGCCCTCGCACACACTGTCCGGACCGAAGGCGTTGGTCAGGTTGTCCACCAGGAACACCCCGGCCCCGGCCACGACCGCCGTCACCGCCACCACGGCGACCGCCGCCCGCACCCGCAGCGGCCAGGTGGTGAACCCCCGTCGGTCGAGCGCCGCGTCCAGACGCTCGCCGACGGCGCTCCCGTCGCCGGGCTGATCGGCGGTGTGCTGTGTCTTCTTCATCTCAGCGCCCTCCGAGTGCGTTGCGGTATGTCTGGTTGACGCCTGTCCCGTAGCTTTCGGACACGTCGTGCAGCAGCTTCTGGGGCACACCGGCGGTCGAGTTGATCTCCGCCTGGGTGAGACCGGCCAGTCCGGCCTTCTCGACGATCATCGTCTTCAGCTGGTTCTCTCCGGAGTTGAACATTTTGGACAGGTCCGCCTGCGTCTGCTGGTCCTGCTCGCTGTTGAGCCCGTTCGCCCACTCCGAGGTCCCGACGTCGACCATGCGCTGGACGAAGTCGCCCACGACCGGTACGGGAGTCAGGGGCGTGCCGATGAGGTGGTAGTTCATCTTCGCCTGCCAGTTGTTCTGGAACACGACGTCGTCGTGGTGACGGGTCATGACGTCCGACTGTGCGCCGCTGAGCGCCCCCAGGACCTGGCCGGCCTCCCGTACGTAGCCTTCGATGCCGGGGCCGGGGCGCCCGGTGCCGTCCGGCCTGAACGCGTCGGCGGGGTAGGAGTCGAGTCGCCGGGCGATCTCCTGGCTCTCGGCGTAGTGGATGGCCTTGAACGCCTCCGGGTCGTCGGACACACCTCGGATGACCCGGATGAGGCGGTCCCGGTCGATGGCCAGCCCGCTGGTCTCGGAGTGCCCGTTGACCTCCTTGCCGATGATCTCGTACGTGTCGGCCGCGTAGTCGGCGATCATGTTGCCGAACGGCCGGCGCAGTCCGACGGGGAGTTCGGTCACATGGCCGGCGGAGTCGCCGCCGAAGTGGCTGATCGTGTCGGACATGATGCGCGCCATCGCCGCGTCGTGCGGGCGAACCGGCGGCTGGTTGCCGTGCGGATCGCGGCCGGTGGTGGCGGCCTCCAGGGCATCGCCGAAAGCACCGCGGGAGGTGTCCCGCGCGAGCGTGTCCAACTGGTTGTGTTCGTAGCCCTGGTTGGGCCACTGGCGGTCCTTCAGCAGGTAGGCGAGGTTCTTGTTGGCCGCGGGGTCGAGGAACTCCTTCGACGCCTCGGGGTGGCGGCTCATGGTCTGCATGAGGTCTCGCATCGGATCGCCCTGGTGGCCGGAGATGTTGCTCCAGTCCGGGCCCCACAGGTCTTCGCCCTTGAGTTTGCTGCCGCGCTCGTAGTCGACCAGGTCGGTGCCGACCTTGGTCAGGAAGCCCTTGTCGAAGCTGCCCCTCGCGTTGAGCAGTGCCGTCAGCGCCGGGTAGTTGTCGTTGTAACCCGCCGCAGATGCCCCGGGGCGACGGGCGGCGGCCAGCAGGCCGTCTTCCCAGGCCTTGCCCATTCCACCGTCGCGGGTGGCGGTGGCCAGTGCGACGGACAGGCTGCCGTAGACGTCCTGGTATCCCTTGGCGTTGTGGTTGCCGTGCGCGAGGCCGTCGTAGACCTTGCTGTACTCCAGCAGGGCGTCCGGACCCGTCTTGCCGCCGTAGTTGAGGCCGTTGAGCAGGGTGGTGGAGAAGTCCTTGTTCGCCGCGTTGGCGGCCATGAGCGCCTGCAGCTGCTTGAGCTGGTCGTCGGAGAGGCTGCCGGCCTTGGACATCAGGTCCTTCGCCCGGTTGGCGTCGGCGACCGGGCCGGCGCCGTACGGGGCGGCGTTGAAGGCGGTGGTGCTGGTGCCTATGTCGCCCTGGAGGGCCACGGTGGCCATCTGGTCGGCGGCGGTGGCCTTCGCGACGGCCTTGCCGAGCCGGTCCGAGAGTGCCTGGGCGTTGGCCCGGATCGTGCGCTCGGCCTCGGGGTCGTTCCTCTCCTCCTTCGGGACGGTCCAGTTGACCGTCCCGTCGGCGGTGACGCTGAGGGTGGTGTCGCCCTGCGCGTCGTGCAGCGCCGCGTCGAGGTCGCGGCGGGCGGCGGCGAAGTCCTCGGCGGCGGTCTTCATGATCGCGGCGAGGGCGGTGGCGACGGCCGAGGCCTGCTTGAAGTCGCCGTCGATGCCCTGCATGGCCGTGGTCGCGGCGTCGGCGGCGTCGCCCTTCCATCCGGCCCGTTGTGCGGTGCTGGTGAGGTCCTTGGCGACCCGGCCGTCCAGGGCGGTGAGGGCCTTGGCCACGCCGGCCCAGGCTTCGGCGGCTTCGTTCACCCCGGAGAAGTCGGCCTCGTGCAGTTCCTTGAAGGACACCATCGGTCTGTTCCCCCCGGTACCTGTCAGTTGTTCGAACGCATGTCGGCGGTGATTCCGGCCTCGTTGGCGCCGTAGAACCGCTGGGTCTTGTCGAGGTTTCCGGCGGCGTTGCCGAGCTTGTCGTGCAGGGTCTTGCACTGCTGCAGCCAGCGCTCGGTGCTGCCGGTGAGGGCGCCGCCGAAGGAGAAGCCGCGGATCCTGGTCGACGCGGTGCTCGCGTACTCGGTGAGGCTGTGCGCGCCGGGGCCGGCCTTGCCGTTGGCGTTGTCCAGGTCGGTGGCGATCTGCCGGGCTATCCCGGCCGAGGCGTTGAGCTCGTGCGGGGTGTCCAGCCGGGTGGTGCCCAGAGCGGGTGGGATGAGCGCGGGGTTGCCGCCGCCGACCGGGGCCGGAGGGGCGTACGGCGACTTCGCGGTGTACGTGGGCCCTGAGCTCGGTATCGGGTCCTTGGCCGGTGCGACCGGCCCCGTGACGAGCCCTTGGTTACCCATGTGCGATTCCTCCCCATTCGGTGAAGCAGCCGCTCCCCTGCGGCATGAAGACCGTACAGGGAGCCGTTGTCAGTACACCGACCCACCCTCCGTGGCGCTGGATGTGCGGGGAGTGGCGGCGTTCAGCGGGGCTGTGTCAAGGGGGAATTGGCGGCCCGGCGCGAGGGTGGAGGTCTTGTTACCGGCGGGTCGCTTGCCTATCATCCCGAGTGTTACAGCTTTACTGTCAAACCCGTCGGAAGGGTTCAGCAGCCAGTGGGTGACGCGAGCAGGACGCCGGAGGCCGGGGGGCCGTTGGCGGGTGTGCGGGTGGTGGAGCTCGCCGGGATCGGGCCGGGGCCGTTCGCGGCCATGCTGTTGGGGGACCTCGGGGCGGACGTGGTGCGGGTGGACCGGCCGGAGCCCTCGCCGCTCGGCACGGACCCGGCGTACGACCTCAGCAACCGCAACAAGCGCTCGGTGCTGATCGACCTGAAGTCCCCCGAGGGCCCCGCGCGGGTGCTGGACCTGGTCGAGCGGGCGGACCTGCTGATCGAGGGCTACCGGCCGGGCGTCGCGGAACGGCTCGGGGTCGGGCCGGAGGCGTGCCTGGCGCGCAACCCCGCGCTGGTGTACGGGCGGATGACCGGCTGGGGGCAGCACGGCCCCCGGGCGGCGACCGCCGGGCACGACCTCGGGTACGCGGCGGTCGCCGGGGTGCTCGGGATGGTGGCGGCGCCGGGCGGGGCCGAGGAGCCCCCCGGCATCCCGGCCAACCTGCTGGGCGACTACGCCGGCGGCTCGCTCTACCTGGTCGTCGGCCTGCTCGCCGGACTGCACCACGGCCGGGCCACCGGCATCGGCCAGGTGGTCGACGCGGCGATCGTGGACGGCGCGGCGCACCTCGGCAGCATGCTGTGGGGCCTGCTCGCGGCCGGCCACTGGCAGGACCGCCGGGGTGTCAACCTGCTGGACGGCGGCGCGCCGTTCTACGCGGTCTACCGGGCGGCGGACGGTGGGCACCTGGCCGTCGGCGCGCTGGAGCCGCGCTTCTACGCGGAGTTCGCCCGGCTGCTGGAGCTGGGACCGGACGCGCCCGGCCAGTACGAGCTCGCCCGCTGGCCCGAACTGCGGGCCCTGATCGCCGCCCGCTTCGCCACCCGGACCAGGGTCGAGTGGGAGGCCGTCTTCGCGGGCTCCGACGCCTGCGTGGAACCGGTGTTGACGATGCGTCAGGCATCTGTGGACACCCACCTGTCGGCGCGCGGGACGTACGTCGAGGTGGACGGCGTCACCCAGCCGGCCCCCGCCCCGCGCTTCTCCGCCACCCCGGGTGCCCTGCGCCGCCCGCCGGCCCGGCCGGGTGCGGACACCGCCGAGGTGGCCCGGGACTGGGGCGTTCCCTCTCTCGACGTCAGTGCCTCATCCCCCAACGCTTCGGCAGAGCAAGGAGAGTAGCGGTGCAGCGCGAGATCTTCACCGAGCAGCACGACGACTTCCGGGCCACCGTGCGGGCCTTCCTGGCCAAGGAGGTGCTGCCGCACTACGACCGCTGGGAGAAGGCCGGCATCGTCGACCGCTCCGCCTGGCTCGCGGCCGGCCGCCAGGGCCTGCTCGGCCTCGCCGTGCCCGAGGAGTACGGTGGTGGCGGCACCCCGGACTTCCGCTACGCCGCGGTGCTGGCCGAGGAGTTCGCCCGGGCCGGTGCCTCGGGCCTGGCCATCGGCCTGCACAACGACATCATCGGCCCGTACCTCACCTCGCTCGCCACCGAGGAGCAGAAGCGCCGCTGGCTGCCCGGCTTCTGCTCGGGCGAGCTGATCACCGCGATCGCGATGACCGAGCCCGGCACCGGCTCCGACCTCCAGGGCATCCGCACCCAGGCGTTCGACCGGGGCGACCACTACCTGCTCAACGGCGCCAAGACCTTCATCTCCAACGGCATCCTCGCCGACCTGGTGATCGTGGTCGCCCGTACCACCCCCGAGGGCGGCGCGCACGGGCTGAGCCTGCTGGCCGTCGAGCGCGGCACGCCCGGCTTCGAGCGCGGCCGCAACCTCGACAAGATCGGCCAGAAGGCCCAGGACACCGCCGAGTTGTTCTTCGAGGACGTCCGGGTGCCCAAGGAGAACCTGATCGGCGAGCTCAACGGCGGCTTCGTCCACCTGATGCAGAACCTCGCCCAGGAGCGGCTCACCATCGCCGCCGCGGCGATCGCCGGCGCCGAGTACCTGGTCGAGATCACCACCGACTACGTCAAGCAGCGCGAGGCCTTCGGCCGTCCGCTCGCCAAGCTCCAGCACGTCCGCTTCGAGATCGCCGAACTGGCCACCGAGTGCGCCGTCACCCGTGCCTTCGTGGACCGCTGCATCACCGAGCACAACCGCTACGCGCTCACCCCGGCGGACGCCTCGATGGCCAAGTGGTGGGCCACCGAGCTGCAGAAGCGCACCGCCGACCGCTGCCTCCAGCTGCACGGCGGCTACGGCTACATGAGCGAGTTCCCGGTCGCCCGGGCGTTCACCGACGGCCGCATCCAGACCATCTACGGCGGCACCACCGAGATCATGAAGGAGATCGTCGGGCGTTCCATCCTCGGCTGAGGTCCCTCCGTCGATCGGGTTGCCCCGCAAGCCCGTTGCCCCGCGAGCCTGTTACTCCTCAAGCCCGTTACCCCTCAAGTTCACCGCTCCGCAGACCACAGACCCACTGCCCCGAAGAACCCGCTGAAAGGCGTTCCCACCGTGACCACCGAAGCGTACGTCTACGACGCGATCCGCACCCCGCGCGGCCGGGGCAAGGCCTCCGGCTCGCTGCACGGCACCAAGCCGATCGACCTCGTCGTCGGACTGATCCACGAACTGCGCAACCGCTACCCCGGGTTGGACCCGGCCGCGATCGACGACATCGTGCTCGGCGTGGTCAGCCCGGTCGGCGACCAGGGCTCCGACATCGCCCGGATCGCCGCCATCGCGGCCGGCCTGCCCGACACCGTCGCCGGCGTCCAGGAGAACCGCTTCTGCGCCTCCGGCCTGGAAGCCGTCAACCTGGCCGCCGCCAAGGTCCGTTCCGGCTGGGAGGACCTCGTCCTGGCCGGTGGCGTGGAGTCGATGTCCCGGGTGAAGATGGCCTCCGACGGCGGCGCCTGGTTCGCCGACCCGATGACCGCGTACGAGACCAACTTCGCCCCGCAGGGCATCGGCGCCGACCTCATCGCCACCATCGAGGGCTTCTCCCGCACCGACGTGGACGCCTTCGCCGCGGAGTCCCAGGCCCGCGCCGCCAAGGCCCAGGCGGACGGCCTGTTCGACCGCTCGGTCGTCCCGGTGCGCGACCGCAACGGCCTGGTCGTGCTGGAGCGCGACGAGTTCATCCGCCCCGGCACCACCGTCGAGACCCTGGCCGGCCTCAAGCCCTCCTTCGCCGCCATCGGCGAGGCCGGCGGCTTCGACGCCGTCGCCCTCCAGAAGTACCACTGGGTCGAGGCCATCGACCACGTCCACCACGCGGGCAACTCCTCCGGCATCGTGGACGGAGCCGCGCTGGTGGCGATCGGCAACCGTGAGGTCGGCGAGCGGTACGGGCTGCGCCCGCGCGCCCGGATCGTCTCCGCCGCCGTCTCCGGCTCCGAGCCGACCATCATGCTCACCGGCCCCGCCCCGGCCACCCACAAGGCCCTCGCCAAGGCCGGTCTCACCGCCGCCGACATCGACCTGGTCGAGATCAACGAGGCCTTCGCCGCCGTCGCGCTCCGCTTCATCCGCGAACTCGGCTTCCGCCACGACCAGGTGAACGTCAACGGCGGCGCGATCGCGCTCGGCCACCCGCTCGGCGCCACCGGGGCGATGCTGCTCGGCACCGTGATCGACGAACTGGAGCGGCGCGACCTGCGCTACGGCCTGATCACCCTCTGCGTGGGCGGCGGCATGGGCATCGCCACCATCGTCGAGCGCATCTGACTCCCTCCCCGCAGATCTGGAGACCGTGAACCCATGAGCGACACCACCACCATCCGCTGGGAGCAGGACCAGGACGGCGTGGTCACCCTCGTCCTCGACGACCCCACCCAGTCCGTCAACACCATGAACGAGGCCTTCGTAGCCGACTTCGAGGCCGTCGTCGAGCGGCTGGCGGCCCTGGCCTCCCAGGAGTCCTCCCCGGACGCGCTGCGCGGCGTGGTGATCACCTCCGGCAAGAAGACCTTCTTCGCCGGGGGAGACCTGCGGATGCTCTCCGCCGCCCGCCCCGAGGACGCCGAGGCCGTCTTCGAGAAGTCCATGCGGATCAAGCGTTCACTGCGCAAGCTGGAGACCCTCGGCAAGCCGGTCGTCGCCGCCGTCAACGGCAGCGCGCTCGGTGGCGGCCTGGAGATCGCCCTCGCCTGCCACCACCGGATCGCGCTCGACACCCCCGCCAGCCGGATCGGCCTGCCCGAGGTCACCCTCGGCCTGCTGCCGGGCGGCGGCGGTGTGGTCCGTACGGTCCGGCTGTTCGGCATCACCGACGCCCTGCTGAAGTTCCTCGTCCAGGGCCGCCAGTACCGCCCGGCGCAGGCGCTGTCGCACGGACTGGTGCACGAACTGGTCGACACCCCCGAGGAGTTGGCCGCCCGCGCGAAGGCCTGGATCGAGGCCAACCCGAACGCCGTCCAGCCCTGGGACGTCAAGGGCTACAAGATCCCCGGCGGCACCCCGGCCACCCCGGCCTTCGCCGCCAACCTGCCCGCCTTCCCGGCCAACCTGCGCAAGCAGCTCAACGGCGCTCCCTACCCGGCCCCGCGCAACGTCCTCGCCGCCGCCGTGGAGAGCGCCCAGGTGGACGTCGACACCGCGATGGCCACCGAGGCCCGCTACTTCACCGAGCTGGCCTGCGGGCAGACCAGCGCGAACATGATCCAGGCGCTGTTCTTCGACATGCAGGCGGTCAACTCCGGCGCCGGGCGGCCGAAGGGCGTCGAGAAGCGACTGGTCCGCAAGGTCGCGGTGCTCGGCGCCGGGATGATGGGCGCGGGCATCGCCTACGCCTGCGCCAGGGCCGGCATCGAGGTCGTGCTCAAGGACGTGAGCCTGGAGGCCGCCGAGCGCGGAAAGGCCTACTCCGAGGGGCTGTTGAACAAGGCCGTCGCCCGCGGGCGCTCCACCGAGGCCAAGCGCGACGAACTGCTGGCCCGGATCACCCCCACCGCCGAGGCCACCGACCTGGCCGGCTGCGACGCGGTCATCGAGGCCGTCTTCGAGAACACCGAGCTCAAGCACAAGGTGTTCCAGGAGATCGAGGGCGTCGTCGGCCCCGACGCGCTGCTCTGCTCCAACACCTCCACCCTGCCGATCGGCCTGCTCGCCGAAGGCGTCGAGCGCCAGGGCGACTTCATCGGCCTGCACTTCTTCTCGCCGGTCGACAAGATGCGGCTGGTCGAGATCATCCGCGGGCCGCAGACCGGCGACGAGGCGCTGGCCCGCGCCTTCGACCTGGTCCGGCAGATCGACAAGACTCCGATCGTGGTCAACGACTCCCGCGGCTTCTTCACCTCGCGGGTGATCGGCCAGTTCCTCAACGAGGGCGTCGCCATGGTCGGCGAGGGCGTCCACCCGGCCAGCATCGAGCAGGCCGCCGCCCAGGCCGGCTACCCCGCCAAGGTGCTCTCCCTGATGGACGAGCTCACCCTCACCCTGCCGCGCAAGATCCGCGACGAGCACCGGCGTTCGGTGGAGGCCGCCGGCGGCACCTGGACGCCGCACCCGGCGGACGCCGTGGTCGACCGGATGGTCGACGAGTTCGGCCGCCCGGGACGCAGCGGCGGCGCGGGCTTCTACGAGTACGGCGAGGACGGCAAGCGCGGGCGGCTCTGGCCGGGGCTGCTGGAGCACTTCGGCGGTTCTTCCGGCGGTTCTGTCGTTGGTTCTGTCGTTGGTTCTGGGGTTGGTTCTGGGGTCGGTTCTGCCGCTGAGGTTCCGTTCGAGGACCTCAAGGAGCGGATGCTGTTCAGTGAGGCGCTGGACTCGGTGCGCTGCCTGGAGGAGGGCGTGCTGACCTCCGTCGCCGATGCCAACGTCGGCTCGATCCTCGGCATCGGGTTCCCGGCCTGGACGGGCGGCGTGTTCCAGTACATCAACGGGTACGAGGGCGGACCGGCCGGCTTCGCGGCCCGCGCCCGCGAACTCGCCGCCGCGTACGGCGAGCGGTTCGCACCGCCGGCGCTGCTGGAGCGGGTCGCGGCCGAGGGGCGGACCTTCACGGACTGAGCCGCGCTCCCAGCCGGGGCCGGTGAGGCCGCAGGCGCCGTGCGACGCGCGGCGCCTGCGGCCTGCGGTCCGTGGTCACCGGTGTGCGGTCCGGGGTCCGCGGTCCGCGACCTCACCGGGCTTCCGCTACCGCTCCGGGCCCGGCTCCTGGCTCAACTCCTCGTCCAGTTCGTCCCGCAGGGACCGCTGGAAGGCCGTGACCAGGGCCTGCGCCACCATCGGCTGGATGTGGTCCGTCAGCGCCCGCATCCGGGCCAGCTCCTCCGGCGCGGGCTCGCTCTCCCGGTACGGCTTCCACACCGTCTCGCGGAACAGCCGGTGCAACTCCCGTGCCGTCGCCCGACTGTGCTCCAACACCACCGCCCGGGCGGCCAGCAGCGTCTCCAGCGGGATGGGTACGTCCAGGATCCGCACGCCCAGCGGCAGCAGCCCGGGATCCACCCGGAACACCTCCGGATCCGCCGTCCGCTCCAGTGCCCCCATCGCGGCGAGCCGTTCGACCTGCTCCTCCGCCAGCCCCCGCCCGGCCCGCCGCTCCAGCTGCGCCCTGGTGGCCTCCTCCGGGGTCTCCGGCGTCCAGGACGCCACCAGCGCACGGTGGATCGCCAGGTCCAGCGGCGTGCTGTCCTCCGGCAGCCGCGCCAGGTACCGCTCGATCGCGGCCAGCGTCAGCCCCTGCCGCTGCAACTCCTCGATCAGCTCCAGCCGGTCCAGGTGCGCCGCCCCGTACAGCCCCACCCGCCGCGGCCCCAACTCCGGCGGCGGCAGCAGGCCCTTCGTTCCGTAGAACCGCACCGTCCGCACCGTCACCCCGGCCCGGGCCGCCAGCTCGTCCACCGTCAGTCGCAGCCCGGCCCCCGCCCCGCCGTGCTCCCCCATCTGCCGCCTCCCGCGCTGGCACACTCCTGCTGTGACAGCAGCAGTGTGACAGTGCCGTCCCGGCCGGTCCACCGATGGGGGAGGGGCGGTGGGCGATGGGCGGTGCTTGGTGGGCGTAGGCGTCCGCGTGGGCGTGGGCGTGGGGCCGGGGGTGAGGCGTACGGGTGCGGATACGCCGACGCCCCTGCCCTCTGCCGGGGCCGGTGTCCGGCGGAGGGCGTCGGGCGGGGCGTCGGGTGGAGGCGTCGGGCGGGGTCAGGCGAGGGCGGCGTGGTGGCGGCGGGTGACCTCGGGGTGGGCCCGGGTGTAGCCCTTCCACTCGTTGAGGCCGAAGTCGGCGAAGAGCGGGTTGTCCGGGTCCTCGGTGGCGCCGGGGGCGTGGTGGGCGAGCGGGAAGTCCAGCGGCTCGACGTGGGCGTCGAGGCGGGGGTTGTAGAAGAACGGCACGGAGAAGCGCTCGCGGGCGCCGGGCGGGCTCACCACGCGGTGGCTGGTGGCCTTGAGGTAACCGTCCGTGGCCACCTCCAGCAGCTCGCCGAGGTTGACGACGAAGGCGCCGTCGAGGGGCGGGACGTCGAGGAAGGTGCCGTCCGCGCGCTCGACCTGGAGGCCGCCGACGGTGTCCTGCAGCAGCAGGGTGATGAAGCCGTAGTCCTTGTGGGAGCCGACGCCCTGGCCGGCGCCGTCCGGGGCGGTGCCGGGGTAGCGGACCAGCTTGAGACGCAGGTGGGGGTGGCCCGCGAAGGCCTCGTCGTAGAAGTCGGGGCGGGCGCCGATCGCGGTGAGGAGTTCGTGCAGCAGACGGCGGGCGACCTCTCCGAGGTGGTCGATCCAGCCGAGCGTGGCGGTGCGCAGCTCGGGGAGCGCCTCGGGCCACTGGTTGGGCCCCTCCAGCCACCAGTACGGGGGCTCGCCGCCGCTGGGGACGTGCGGGGGCAGCTCGGCGCCGATGTCCAGCTGGTCGCGCCAGTCCTGGTTGCCGCCGGTGCGCTCGTCGCCGGTGCGGGTGTAGCCCCGGTAGTGGGGGGAGTTGAGGTTGCTCACGGCGAGCCGGTCGGCCTCGGGGAGCGCGAAGAAGGCGCGCATGGCCCGGGTGAGCGCGGTCGTCTCCTCCGGGGTGACGCCGTGACCGACGAGCTGGAAGAAGCCGACGCCGGTGGCCGCGGTGCGGAGCTCGTCGTGCAGGCGGCGGCGGTCGTCCGGGCTGCCGTCGGCGAGCGAGAGGTCGATCACCGGGAGGGCGTCCGCCGGGGAGTTCGCCGGGGCGTCTGCAGGGGCTTCCGCCGGAGTGGAGCCGGTACCGGTCTCGGATATGGGCGTGTACTGCTGCGTCATGTGTGACATCCGCTGGGTCTCGTCCCGGCTGGTCCCGGTGGTCGACCGGGGACGGCCGGAGCTGCGCCTGGTGCGGCGGGTGCTCCGGGAGCCGGGAGGTGGCGGCGGCCGGGCAGGGGCCGCCGGTGAGGGTGGGTGGCGCGAGGTTCAGCCGGAGCGTCGACAGGACATGGTCGTCACGCGGAGCAGGTCCACGTGGCGGCGGCGAACAAGGATGAGCACCTCACCAGCGTAATTGACCCGTTCTGCGGCGGGCGAGCCCCCTGCAGCGGAGGGCCGCTCGCCACTTGTCGGTGATCTATCAAGTTGTGGGGTGGCGGGCGACGGTGCCGGAGTGCGGCCGCTTATGGCTCCCTTCGGATGGCGGGCCCCTTCGGATGGCAGGCTCCTTCGGGTAGTGGACCCCTTCGGATGGACGATCCCTTGGCGGCTCCCTTCAGGACTTGTTGAGGTAGGCCAGGACGGCGAGGACCCGGCGGTTGTCGTCGTCGGAGGGCTGGAGGTCGAGCCGGACGAAGATCGACGCGGTGTGCTTGGCGACGGCTCGCTCGGTGATCACCAGCTGCTGGGCGATCGCCGCGTTGGACCGCCCCTCCGCCATCAGCGCCAGCACCTGCCGCTCGCGCGGGGAGAGGGTGGAGACCGGGCCGGCCGAGGAGTTGTGGGTGAGCAGCCTGGTGATCACCTCCGGATCCATCGCGGTGCCGCCCTGGGCGACCCGTCGTACGGCGTCGATGAACTGGGTGCCGTCCATCACCCGGTCCTTGAGCAGGTAGCCGATCCCGCCGGTGCTGCCGGCCAGCAACTCGCGGGCGTACAGCTGCTCCACGAACTGCGACAGCACCAGGACGGGCAGGCCCGGGTGAGCCCGGCGGGCCGCCAGCGCGGCCCGCAGCCCCTCGTCCGTGAAGCCCGGTGGCAGCCGGACGTCCACCACGGCGATGTCGGGCCGGTCCGCGGCCACCGCGGCGAGCAGTTGCTCGCCGTCCTCCACCGCCGCGGTGACCTTCATGCCGTTGGCCTCCAGCAGCCGGGTCAGGCCGTCCCGGAGGAGGAAGAGGTCTTCGGCGATGACAACGCGCACGGGATCTCCAGGTTCACGATGGTCGGTCCGCCGGACGGGCTGCTGATCGCGAGCACCCCGTCGAAGGCGGCCAGGCGGCGTTCGGTTCCGCTGAGGCCGGTTCCCCGGGACGGCTCGGCGCCGCCGCGCCCGTCGTCGGTGACCGATATCCGCAGCAGCCCGTCACTGTGCCCTATCTCGATCCACACGTGCGAGGCCCCGGCGTGCTTGACCACGTTGGCCAGCAGCTCCGTCACCGCGAAGTAGGCGGCCGACTCCACCGGGGCCGGCGCCCGGCCGGGCAGGCTTCCGGTGAAGCCGACCGGCAGCGGCAGGTCCAGCGCCGTCGCCTGTACCGCGTCGGCCAGGCCGCGGTCGGCGAGCACCGGGGGATGGATGCCGCGGACCAGGTCCCGCAGCTCGCCCAGCGCCTTCACCGAGGACAGCCGGGCCTCGGCCAGCAGCGGCCCGAGGGCGTCCGGGTCGTGCTTCAGCTGCTCGGCCACCGTCAGCAGCATGCCCAGCGCCACCAGCCGGGCCTGCGCCCCGTCGTGCAGGTCCCGCTCGATCCGGCGCAGCTCGGCCGCTCCGGCGTCGATGGTGTCCGCCCTGGTCCGTGCGAGATGGCTGACCTGGCGGGCGAGCTCGACCCGCCGGGACGGCCCGAGCAGGGCCCGGGCGGCCTTCTCGTGGATCCTCAGGACCGGTGGCGCGGCCCACAGGGCGGCCAGCGGGGAGATGGTCAGGCCCATCGAGTAGACGACGCCCAGGGCGAAGAACCGTTCGTTCCGGCCGAAGACCTCCAGTGCGATCGGCGCCAGCAGGACGATCACGGCGACGAGCAGCACGGTGGTGCCGGTGAGCAGCGTCCAGGCGAAGTCCCGCCACGTCGCCGGGTCGGTGAGCCAGCCGCCGGCCCGCAGCCGCTGCCAGGGCCCGGCCCCGGCCGGACCGCGGTACGGCACCGGGATCGGCCGCCCGCTCCACTTCCCGACCGTCCGCCTGCTCTCCGTCGCGATCCAGCGGGCGCCGAACAGCCCGAGCACCACCAGCGAGGGCGCCATCCAGAGCGAGCCGGCCCGGCCGCCGGGGGCGGCACCGCCGTAGAGGTGCGCCGCCATCAGCGCTATCGCCCCCGGGGCGAACAGCGCGGCGCCGAGCGCCCGGCCGCCGCCCCCGGTGGCCCAGCACAGCGCCCAGAGGGCGACCGGTGCCATCGGCACCGCCAGGATCAGCGGCCCGCCCGGGTGGAAGTCCCGGGGATCGTCCGGACCGAACAGCGCGGTGGCCAGCAGGACCGGCCCCGCCAGCAGCGCGAGGAGGCCCGTCACGGCCAGCGTCACCGCGTACCAGGCACGCACCCCGTCCGCGCAGGCCCGGCCGACCCGCAGGGCCGCCCCGTTCAGCACTCCCGCGTTCATGACGCGCCCCCATTCCCTTCCGAGACCCCCGTCCGGAGGCCTCGAGGCCACGGCTCCGGAGCCCCCCGTGGGCCCCGGTTCCGATCTTTCGCTGGGTCAGTCTGCCCGGCCGGAGCCTCCGGCGCTCTAGGCCTGAACACCCAGTTCGGGGTGTATCTGGATACACCCCGAGGAGGCTGTCCAGACGGCTGTCGGCACCCCGCCGCCGATTCGTAGCGTGATGTTCCGTCAGCCGGACCGGGATTCCCGGTGCCGGATCTCGAACCGTGGAGGGCCCGTGAACGCGCCGATCATCCGGATCCGCGGCGTCAGCAAGACGTACGACCGATCCGACGCCGCCCGCCCCGCCCTGGCCGGGCTCGACCTGGAGGTCAGGGCCGGCGAGGCGCTGGCCGTGCTCGGCCGATCGGGCAGCGGCAAGTCCACCCTGCTGAACCTGATCGCCGGCCTCGACCGCCCGAGCGAGGGCGAGGTGGAGGTGGACGGCGTGGCCGTGCACCGGCTCGGCGAGGCCGCGCTGGCCGAGTACCGGCGGGCGCGGATCGGCATGGTGTTCCAGTTCTTCAACCTGCTGGACGACCTGAACGCGGAGGACAACGTGATGCTCCCGGCCCAGCTGGCCGGGATGCGGCGGGAGCAGGCCCGGGCCCGGGCCGGGGAGCTGCTGGAGCGGCTGGGGGTGGCCCGGCACGCCAAGGCCTTCCCCGGCCGGCTCTCCGGCGGCGAGCGCCAACGGGTCGCGGTGGCCCGGGCGCTGATGAACCGCCCGCCGCTGCTGCTGGCCGACGAGCCCACCGGGGCGCTGGACACGGCCTCGGCCGCCGACGTCCGCGACCTGCTGCGCGGTCTGAACGCGGACGGCCAGACGATCCTGCTGGTCACCCATGACACCGCGCTCGCCGAGGGCTGCGCCGACCGGACGATCGAACTGCTCGACGGCCGGCTGGTCAGGGACACGGCCGCCCTGCCGGTACCGGGCGGTGGCCGATGAGCGCGCTCGGCAAGGTGGTGCGCGCCGGGGTCGGCCGCCGGCGGGTGCAGACCCTGGTCATGGTGCTCACCACGATGATGTCGGTGACGGCGTGCATCCTCGCGCTCGGGCTGCTGGTCGCCGCCCGGGGCCCGTACCAGCGCTCCTTCGCCGACCAGCACGGCGCCCACCTCAACGTGCTGTACGACCAGGCCAAGGCGAGTCCGGCCCAGCTCGCCGCGGCGGCCCGCGTGCCGGGCGTGACGGCCTCGGCCGGCCCCTACCAGGCGGTCACCGTCCAGCCGCGCTCCGGCCCAGGCACCAGGATCCCGCCGGCCGGGAGCCCCCTGCCGCCGACGACGCTGGTCGGCCGCGGCGAGAAGGGCGCGCTGGACGATCTGCGGATCACCGAGGGCCGCTGGGTCGCAGGCCCCGGGGAGGTGGTGTTCCTGGACGGGCACTCCCCGCTGGCGGTCGGCGACACCATGGAGTTCCCAGGCCTTCCGGGGCACCCGACGCTCAAGGTCGTCGGCCTGGCGGCCTCGGTCTCCTGGAGCGCGGACGGCTGGGTCGCCCCCGAGCAGGTGCCCGGGCTGACGGCGCCCGGCACCACGCCCGCCGCCGAGTATCTCTACCGCTTCGCCCACGCCGACAGCGACGCCGAGGTGGAGGTCGACCGCGCCGCGCTCGCCGGCGCCGTCCCGGCCGGGGCGCTCGCCAAGGCCACCTCCTACCGGCCCGTCCAGGAGGAGGCGAACCGGACGGCCTCGACGTTCGTCCCGTTCGTCACGGCCTTCGGGGCGCTCGGGCTGGCCATGTCGGTGCTGATCATCGGCGTCGTGGTCAGCGGCGCCGTCAGCGCCGCCACCCGGCGGATCGGCATCCTCAAGTCCCTGGGCTTCACCCCGGCCCAGGTGGTGCGCGCCTATGTCGGCCAGGCGCTGATCCCCGCCGGGGTCGGCACGGCGCTCGGGGTACTCCTCGGCAACCTGCTGTCCGTCCCGGTCCTCGGGCTGGCCCACAAGGCCCTGCGCGGCGGACTGCTCGGCATCCCGGTCTGGGTGGACGTCGTGGTCGCGGTGGTGGCCCTGGGGGCCGTGGCGGGCACCGCGCTGGTGCCGGCGCTGCGGGCCGGGCGGCTGCGGACGGTGGAGGCGCTCGCGGTCGGCCGGACGGCGCCGGGCGCCAAGCGGGCGGCCGCCCGCGGCGCGGCCGACGGGGCCGGGGCGGCCGGCCCGCTGTCCCGGGCACAGGAGCTGATCGGCCGACTTCCGGTGCCACGGGCCCTCAGCCTCGGACTGGCCTCCCCGCTCAACCGGCCGGGCCGTTCGGCGACCACGGGTGCCGCCGTGGTGCTCGGCACGGTCGGGGTCACCCTCTGCGTGGGCCTGACGCTCTCGCTGAGCTCCCTCCAGGACGGCCTGATGGCCGGCCGCGCGGGCAAGGTGGTGGTCCAGGCCCCGATCGAGGGCTCCGCGCCGTTGGCCGACCACGTGGACGAGGCGGCCGTGGCCAAGGCCATCGACTCCCGCCCGGGCACCCGGGCCTGGTACAGCAGCGCCCCGACCCCGGTCGCCCTGGCCGGCAACACCGGGCGCTCCGAGGTGGTCGCGCTCAGCGGAGACGCCTCCTGGGGCGGCTTCCAACTGATCTCCGGCCGTTGGTTCCAGGGCCCCGGCGAGGTCGTGGTGGCCGCCGCCTACCTGCGGGCCAACCAGGCGAAGGTCGGTGACACCGTCACCCTCACCGACCACGGACGCAGCACCCCGGCGAAGATCACCGGCGAGGTTCTGGCCACCAACGACCTGGTGTTCACGGACCGGTCCACACTGGTGCCGCTCGGCGGCGCGATCCACGCCGAGGCGCTCACCTTCCACATCGACCTCACCCCGGGTACCGACGCACAGGCCTACGCCGAAGGGCTGGACCAGGTCGTGAAACCCCTGGGCCTGGGCGCCGACCCCGGCGGGGAGCACCTCAACATCGTGGTGCTGGCGATGAACACCCTGGCGGGCACGCTCACACTGCTGCTCTCCGTGGTGGCGGGGCTCGGAGTGCTGAACACCGTGCTGCTGGACACCAGGGAACGGGTGCACGACCTCGGGGTGCTCAAGGCACTCGGGATGTCACCCCGGCAGACCGTCGGCATGGTGCTCACCTCGGTCTGCGCCAGCGGGCTGGCGGCCGGGCTGATCGGGGTCCCGCTCGGCATCCTGGTGCACCACCAGGTGATGCCCGCGATGGCCCGAGCCGCCGGAATCGGTGTGCCGGACGCCGACCTCGCCGTGTTCGACCCCTCGGTGGCGGGGCCGCTGATACTCGGCGGCCTGGTGCTGGCCCTGCTCGGAGCCGTCCTCCCGGCCACCTGGGCGGCCCGCACCAGGACGGTCACGGCGCTGCGGACGGAGTGACGGCGGGGGAGAGAGGAGAGGACACGCCCTGCGCCCGGCTTCTGCCAGGGAGCCCAGGGGAGCCCCCGGTAAGGCTCCCCGGCAGAGCCGGACCGGACCGAGCCGGACCGGACCGAGCCGGACCGGACCGAGCCGGACCGGACCGAGCCGGACCGGACCGAGCCGGGCGGGATCGGACAGAGCCGATCCCGCCCGAGCCGGACGGGCAGCCCAGCGCGACCAAAGATCGCGCGGCGGCCCGGCCACCCGACCAGGCCCGGCCGCCCGACCAGGCCCGACTCAGGACAGCCGAGCCGCTGCGTACGCCTCCATGGCGGCGCGCTGGTACGCGGCCAGGCCCGGGGCGATGGCCTCGTACGCGGCACTCCACTGCTCGTTCTCGGTGCAGGAACGGGCGATCGCCAGGTACTCCTCGGTCGGGACGGACCGGATGGTGCGCAGCAGCTGGTACTCCTCGTCGATCGTGCTGTGCACGGGCGCGGCGTCGGCCGGGTGGCCGGCCGTCATCAGCTCCGCCAGGTGGATCATGCGGGCGGTCCGCTCGCGCTGTCCGGCCTCGATCTCGGCCGGGGTCATCGCGGCCGTCGCGCGCCGGGCCGCCTCGGCGTGCTCGGGGAAGTCCCGCAGGCTCGCGTCGACGTCGTCGGGCTGGATGCCCTCGAAGAGGTTCTCGGGGCGGTTGATGGTCATGGGCGTGCCGTCCTTCCGGGCGCGTTCCAGGTCGGCGATCGTGCGGGAAACGGTGGCGGCCAGGGCGTCGAGCCGGTCGCGCTCGGCGACCAGCCGCCGACGGTGGCCCCGCAGGGCCTCCAACTCGTCCACCTGATCGCCCAGGATCCGGGCGATCTCGGTCAGCCCCACGCCCAGCGCCCGCAGTACCAGGACCTGTTGCAGCTGGAGCAACTGCCGCTCCTCGTAGTAGCGGTGGCCGTTGGAGCCGATCCAGGCCGGGGGCAGCAGCCCGATCTCGTCGTAGTGCCGCAGTGTTCGGGCAGTCACTCCGGACATCCGGGCCACTTCGGCGATGGGCCAGGCCATGGTCCGCCTCCCTCGTCTCCACGTCGCACGTTCGCATGGACCGGGGCCGGTTCTCCGGCCCTGGTCACGACGGTAGAAGCTGCCGCTGCGGCAGCTTCAAGCCCGAGGGCGCCCCGCCGCCAGCGCGCCGGCTACGCCTCGCCGAACCAGTCCAGGGACTGTCCGTGCGGCCCCGTGAACGCGACCGGCCGTTCGTCCAGGGCGAGCACGAACAGACCGGAGCCGGCCGGTGCCGGGCGGGGGAGGCGTCGGGCGACGGTCGGCAGTACCGAGACCGCCTCATTGGAGATCCAGTGCCCGGAAAGCCCGCGCATCGTCGCCGCGAACTCCTCCCGCCCCTCCGGCGGCAGGTACGCGAGCACCGCGCTGTGGAACACCACCGGAGTCGCCCCCGCCGGAGCCTGCGCCACCAACTCCCGTACCGTCGCGTTGAGATCGCCGCGCACCAGCAACGGCGGTTCGGCCCGGGCGACCCGGACGGCGCCGCGCAGCCGGTCCAACCGGTGGGTCTGCTCGGGCCAGACCAACGATTCCAGCCAGCGCATGTCCTCCTCGGCCCGCACGTCCAGCGGATTGAGGTCGATCCCGGCCCGCCAGACCACCTCGGGCAGCCGCTCCCGAAGGGAGCCGGGGAACGACACCGGCCCGGTCACCGTGCAGTCCAGCGTCACCGGGCTCGCCGCCGCGCCGAACTCAGCGCCGAACGCAGTGTCGAACTCGGCGCCGAACTCGGCGACGGTGGCGCCGGCACCAAGCCCGACTCCCTCGCCCTCCCCGGCCAGGAAGCGGTACCGATACCGATACCGGTCCGGGTACAGGCAGAGCCCCGCCGAGGCGCCCACCTCGATCAGGGCAAGCGGTTGCGGCAGCGCGGCCAGCAGCGGCAGCAGGGTGGCGCAACGGCCCGCCTCGTTGGTCTGCGTCCGTCGCTCCAGCATCGTCGCCGAGACCTCGGCCCAGTGCTCCGCCACCCAGCCGTTGAAGGCCGACCAGCCGTCCGTCACCGGCCCACCCAGGTGCCGTACCGCGCCGAACAGCAGGTTCGGCTGCCGCTTCGCGGCCGGAAGACCGTCGAGCAGCGCACACAACTGCCCGTCCCCGGCGACGCGTTCGGCCAGCTCCTGGTAGACCGGTGAGTTGCCGCGCGCCTCCCGCTCCGCGAACGCCTGGTAGAGGTCCCCCGTATCGCTGCGCATCCCCCACACGTCCTTCCGACGCCTTCTCGAGTGATCGAATCGGCCCAGACTACGCCCGGTCCGACGTGCCGCCCTCCGCCCGGAACAGACCCGGAACCGGCCCGGAACCGACCCAGAACCGGCCCGTGGCCATGCCGACGGAAGGCCATGCCGACCGAGGACCGCGCCGACGGAAGGCCGCGCCGACCGACCCGCTCAGCCGAGCAGACCGCCCATGTGCCCGTCCTCGGCGAGCAGCCGCCACGAGCAGCCGGGCGAGGCGAACGCCTCGGGGTCGACGGCCTCCACCAGCCCGTCCACCACCGTGCTCAGCAGCGCCTGCGGATCGAACACCGCCCAGGTCTCCCGGGCCCGGCCGTACTCCCAGCGGTCCCACTCGGCGCGCAGCCGCTCGTACGTCCAGAGGGAGTAGAGCAGGGCGGAGAGGTCACGGTTCAGGTAGGCCTCGGGGTGGCCGTCGTCGTACCAGTCCGGCAGCTCCAGTCGGCCGGTGGCGCCGTCCAGGGCGATCGTCAGATCGGTCGGCCAGTCCCCCAGGGCGAGGAACTCTCGCTGGTACGGGCGCTCCTCCTCACCGTCGAAGTACTCGGGATACGCCTCGCCCATGGTGACCAGCGGCTCCTCGCACACCCCGAACATCGCCCCGCCCAGCGGCAGGCCGACCTCGGTCAGCAGCCGTCGGGTCGGCCCGTGCACCAGGGCGGCGGGCAGTTCCTCGGGCCGGAAGAGGTGTACCCGGCCGGGGCCGCCGTCCTGGTCCGTCAGCGCCGCCAGCTCCGCCACCAGCTCCGGGGCCACCTCGTACGCGGGCCCGCCCGGGCCGCCCGGCAGCGCACCCCAGCCCAACGCCCGCACCAGCAGCGCGGTGCCCCAGTGCGGGGGTGGGGCTGAGCCGTCGCCGAACAGCCCGGGGTCGATCTCCCGCATCCGTCGCTCGGCCTCCGCCAGCACCTCGGCCATCACGGTCGGGCCGCGCCGCCCGTCCAGTGCCGCCGGGCGCCGGGCCGCCTCGGCCACCGCGTCCACCTCGCGCACCAGGTCCGCCAGCGCGGCGACGCCGGAGGCCAGCAGGTCCCGCCGTGGGCCGCTGTTGTCCAGGAAGACCTCACCGGTCACCCCGTCCAGCAGCACCAGGCTGCCGCCGGCGGCGAACGGTGTGGAGTACGCCGTCTCCCCGAGGACGAACAGCCGCTCCGCCTCTGCGGAGACCGCCGCCGGCTCCCCGTCTCCGAGCACCTCGAAGTCCAGGAACGCCCCGGTCTCCGGCAGCCCCTCCCGCGCCAGGAACTCCCGACTCCCCGCGTGTACCACCCCAGCCGGAAGCTCCACCACCCGCTGACACCCCACGTGCCCCACCTCTCCCGGCCTACCCCGTGACCCCCAGACCCTAGCGGCCCGCCCCGACAGCACCGGGGCACTCGCCGGGCGGGGCAGCCGGTGGGAGCCGACCGGTTGCTGCGGCGCCGGGCCCTTTGCGGCGGCTCAGACCTTCCTCGCCTCACCCCCGCGAACCTCGCCTCACCCCCGCCGAACCCCGCCTTGCCCCCGCCGAACCCCGCCCCCTTCCTCCTCAGCCGAGGCCGCCGGCCTCCCGGGCCGCCTGCTCCACGCGGTCGCGGTGGGCCCGCCACCAGTCGGCGTCGCCGGGGGCGGTGTTGGCGCCGTCGGAGCGCTGGCCGGTGGCGCCGTCCACGAGTTCGCGGACCAGGTCGGCGTGGCCGACGTGACGGTGGGTCTCGGCGATCATGTGGACGAGCACCCGGTGGAGGGTCTGCTCGTGGCGGGCACCGAACGGCACCTTGCCGACGGCGTCCAGCGGCAGGGCCTCGATGGTGGCGTCGGAGTGGGCCCAGACCCGTCGGTAGCGCCCGACGATCTCCTCGGTGCTCTCGTCCGCCCGCGCCCACATGTCGCCGTTGGGCTCGGTCTGTCCGGTGATCCACACGGGGGCCGGTTCGGGGAAGGGACGGCCGAAGGTGTCGCCGAAGTACAGCGCCTCGGCGCCGGTGACGTGCTTGACCAGGCCCAGCAGGTTGGTCCCGGTGGGGGTGAGCGGGCGGCGCAGGTCGTACTCGGAGAGGCCTTCGAGCTTCCAGAGCAGGGCGTCGCGGGCATCCTGGATGTAGATCCGGAGATCGTTCTTGTCGTCGGTCGAAGTCATGGGACCAGTCTGTTGGCCGCGGGATGCCTGTCCATCGGTTTCCCGTCCCGGCCGGCCAAGGCCGTCCCGCTCGGTCCCGGCCGGCCGGGACCGAGCGTCAACACGTGCCATGATCAAGGCTGTTCACCGAACGTCAGGCCCCTTCGAAGGAGCGGAGATGGCCGACGAGGCCTGGTCCTGGGACGAGACGCTGTTCGCCGGAACGGCCGCCCACTACACCCGCGGCAGACTCCCGTACGCCCCTGGACTGGCGGAGGCGTTGGTCGAGGAACTGGGGCTCGACGGGCGGGGACGGCTGCTCGACGTGGGGTGTGGGCCGGGCACGCTGGCGCTGGGCCTGGCGCACCTGTTCGGTGAGGTCGTCGGGGTGGACCCGGACGCCGGGATGATCGCCGAGGCGCGCCGGGCGGGCGCCGCGGAGCCCAAGGTCACCTGGGTGCGGGCCCGGGCCGAGGAACTGCCGTCGGGCCTCGGCACCTTCACGCTGGCGGTCTTCGGCCAGTCCTTCCACTGGATGGACCGCGACCTGGTGGCGGCGACCGTGCGGCGCATGCTGCGGCCGGGTGGCGCCCTGGCACACATCTCGGACCTGAAGGGCGAACCGCGTCCCACCGAGGGGCTGCCGCACCCGCCGGTCCCGTACGCCGCGATCGGGGAACTGGTCCGGCGCTACCTCGGCCCGGTCCGCCGCGCCGGGCAGGGGCTGCTGCCGCACGGCACGCCGGACGACGAGGCCGCCGTCCTCGCCCGGGCGGGCTTCACCGGTCCGCGGCGGATCGTCGTCCCGGGCGGGCGGCCGCTGGAGCGCACGGCCGACGACGCGGTCGCGGGCGTCTTCGCGCTCTCCTCCTCGGCCCCGCACCTGTTCGCCGAGCGCCGTCCGGCCTTCGAGTCGGACCTCCGTCGACTCCTCGCCCGGACCTCGTCGTCGGGGCGCTTCTCGGAGCGGCAGCCGAGCAGCGAGGTGTTCGTCTGGCGCACGGCGGACGGGCGTTGACCATCAGGGAACTGACGGCCGGAGAGGTGGCGGCCAGGGAGCTGACGGTCAGGGAGGCGACAGCCTGGGCGGGGCGGACGGGCCCTGCCGGTCAGCGGACCACGTCGAAGACCTGCTTCTGGAGGCCGTTCCCGTACACCTCGTGCTCGACCAGCTTCAGCTTCTGGGCGTCCTTGTCCGTCGTGCTGAACATGCGCTTGCCGGCGCCGAGCAGCAGCGGGAAGACGAGCAGGTGGTAGCGGTCGATCAGGCCGGCGTCGGAGAGGGCGCGGTTCAGGGCGGCGCTGCCGTGGAGGATGATCGGGCCGCCCTCGGTCTCCTTCAGCGCGGCGACCTCGTCGAGCGAGCGCAGGATGGTGGTCTCGCCCCAGTTCGACACCAGGTCGTCCTCGGTGAGGGTGGTGGAGACGACGTACTTCGGCAGCGTCTTGTAGTGGGCGAACTCCGCCATGTCCGGCCACACCGGGCTGAACGCCTGGTAGCTGACCCGGCCGAGCAGCATCGCGGTGGCCTCCTCCTGTTCCCGCCCCTTGATCTCGAACGCCTCGGGGAGGAACTCGATGTCCTTGAAGGTCCAGCCGGAGTTCCGGTAGCCGGGTTCGCCGCCGGGGCCCTCGACCACGCCGTCGAGCGAGATGAAGGCGGTGCTGATCAGGGTGCGCATGAGTGGTTCCTCGGTTCTCTCGCGGGGCTGAGTCTGGGTCTGGGTCTGGGGCTGAGTCTGGGCCGGGATCGGGTCTGTCGGCCCGAAGGCCCGAAGGCCCGAAGTGGCAGGTCAGGCGAGGGCCTCGGCCAGCCACTGCTGCCAGGCGGCCTCGGCCTCGGCCCCGTCCGGAACCGGGCCGAAGAGGTGGTGGAACAGCAGCACCAGGCCGGAGCCGTGGTGGAAGGTGTAGAGCCCGTCGGCGGTACGGACCTCGACGCGTTCGTCGTCCGCCCAGACCACTTCGCCGTCCAGCGGCGGCAGGCCCGCCGGTTCCCCGTGGGCCCGCGTGCCCGTGGTGACCGGGAGCGGCAGCGACAGGGCGCGGGCGAGGAGGGCCCGGACCTCCGGTTCCGGCCGCCCGGCCGACGGCGCGGCGGCGAAGACGGGGACGGCGGTGCGTCCGGGGAAGTGGGTGAGGTACTCGCGGAGCGTGTGGAGGTGGAAGGGCCAGCCACGGCGCAGCGCGTCGTACTCGTCCTGCCAGTCGTCGCCGAGCAGGCCGCTGTGGACGACGCGGAGGACGGTGGCGCCGCCGTCCCGGCCCTCGATCAGGTACTCGAAGGCCATGAACCGGCCGTCCTCGCCGGTGGCCGTACGGGTGGCCAGGCGCTTGCCGGGCTCGTAGGCGGTGACGACCGCCTCCTCGCGGTGGCCCCCGGTCTCCATGACGGCGGTGCCGCCCTCGCGCGGGTCCAGCTCGTTGCGGCCCATGAACCAGGAGTCGATCCCCGGCCCGGTGGCGATCGCCTCCCAGACCTGTTCCGGGCTCGCCGGCAGGGAGGTCTCCAGCCCGATCTCGAACGGGTGGGTCATCGCGGGTCCTCCTGGTTCGGTGTGCTCCCGGCCTCGTCCGCCGCAGCGGCGATGTCCCCGGCCGCCACCTCGGCCCCGGCCGGTTCCGTCCCCGCTCCGGCCTTGGCCTCGGCCTCGGGTGGTGCGGCGGGGATCTGGTGGAGTCCGACGACCACCCGGTGGCTGCGGCCCCCGGGCGCGGACTCGTCGTGGTAGCGGCTGACGAGGGTGGCCACGGACTGGGCCAGCTCCTCGGCGAAGGCGGCCCGGTCGGCGGCGGAGGCGAACCGCACCTGCGCGTCGATGCCGAAGCTGGCGACCCGCCGGCGGGCCCGGGAGGCTCCGGTCAGCAGGGCCCCGACCTCCTGCACCAGCCGGGAGCCGAGCGCCAGCAGCCAGCGGGCGGAGAGCTGGTCGGGGGAGCGGGTGGGGTCCGGGCTGACGGCGGCCAGGACGCTGGGGGAGATCACGTAGGAGGCCGCGGTGGCGCGGTACACCCGTTCGGTGACGTTGCCCTTGCGGCGCTCCTCGGCGAGTTCGACGAGGCCGTGCCGCTCCAGTTCCTTCAGGTGGTAGTTGACCTTCTGCCGGGGCAGTCCCAGCCGGGCGGCCAGCATGGCGGCCGAGGCGGGCTCGGTCAGGGCGGCGAGGAGGCGTGACCGCATCGGGTCCAGCGAGGCCTCGGCCGCGGCGGGTTCTTCGATCACGGCGACTTCCAGCACCGTTCCAGCTTCTATCCGACAAAAAAATTTGTCAAGGAAAAAACACTTGTCGGTAGTCCGGTCGGGCGAGCACCTTCACCCGCCCGGCGTCACCCGCCCGGCGTCACCCGCCCGGCGTCACCCGCCCGGCGTCACCCGCCCGCCGTCACCCGCCCGGCGCCGTCACCCGACGGCGTAACGGCGCCGACGTGCCTCCGGACCCGTCCTCCCGGTGCTCGCCTTGGCCGGCGACGGTCAGCCTGCACTGGCCGTCCTCGCAGGAGCGCTGGAGGCGGCCCCGCGAGATCGTCTGCATCAGGCCGATCGTCCAGCAGGTCGGGCAGCCGCGCAGGGCGAGCAGGCCGATCGGCAGGAGGCCCAGGGCGACCGGCCCGACCGCCGGGATGAGGGCGACCGAGCCGACCAGCGCACCGAAACCCACCACGCCGCGCACGACGTGCTCGGGCAGGGACCTGCTCGCGAAGTCGGGGCCGTCGGGTCCGGCATCGGACCCGGGCTTCGTCCCACCCTTCGTCCTGCCTGTCGTTCCAGTCATCGTTCCCTCCAGCCGGATTCAGGTGGTGGCCCGCAGGGCCTGTTGGACCGCCGTACGGGCCCGGTGCAGGCACGACTTCATCGCCGCCGTGCTGAGGCCCAGTGCGTCGGCGACCGCGCGGCCGCTGTGGCCCTGGATGTCCCGCATGATCAGCACGCGGCGCTGGTCCGGGGGCAGGGCGGCGACCGCGGCCGCCACCGTGCCCGCCTCCAGGCTCTGCAGGACCTGGTCCTCGGCCGAGGGTGCGGGGGTGTCCTGCCGCAACGGCACGCTGCGGTCCCGCAGTTGGGCGCGTGCGCGCCGGAGGCACTCGTTGCGGACGATGCGGAACATCCACGACGCCAGGGCGCCGGAGGCCCGCAGCATCCCGATCTTGCGGTACAGGATGATCAGGGCCTCCTGTGCCGCGTCCTCCGCGTCCTCCGGGGTGGCGCAGAGGGAGCGGGCGAACCGCTGCACGTTGGGGTGCGAGCCCGACACCAGTGCGGCGATCGAGTCGACGTCGCCGCCCTGCGCGGCGGCGATCAGCCGTGCGCCGGGCCAGGTCGATTCAGCCACGTCCGGCTCGCCTGCGCTTTACGACCACCATGCAGGTGCAGAGCAGCACCAGGGTGACGGCGATGCCGATTCCGATGATCATCACTACCTCCGGATCCCGTGCCGGACGTTCGTCGGCACGTCTATAAGAGGTGCGCGCCGCCTCGAAGGATTCGGCCGTGCCGCGGGAAAGTCGCCCGCGTTCCCGGTGGATCGCCGTCGACTGCGCCCGGCACCGGCCTGGGTCCAAGCCCACCGGCCTACGGCCAGGCCACAGTAGGGCCGGTTGCGGAGAGTGACGGGTGGGGTGACCTGGGCGGACTTGAATCTTTGCGAACGTATGTTCGATCCTGGGGTTGTGCCCGTTTTCGAATCTGTTTTCGAATCCACCGCCGAGCAGCCCGCACGCCCCGTGCTCCGCCCGGTGGCGTCCCCGGCTGCCGTGCCGGGGGAGCCGGGGGAGCAAGGGGAGCGAGACGGGCGGGGGACGCCGGGTACCTGGCAGACGGCGGTGGGGTCCCGGGGGCTGGTGCCGGTGCCGTCCGCGCTGCGGGAGGTGCTGCCCGACGCCGGGCTGCGCCGGGGGACGGCGGTGTCGGTGGCGGGCGGGGACACCGGGCTGCTGCTGGCGCTGGCCGCCGGGGTGAAGGAGACCGAGGGCGGCTGGGCCGCGGCGGTCGGACTGCCGGACCTGGGGCTGGCCGCCGCCGAGGGGTACGGGCTGGACCTGCGACGGCTGCTGGTCGTGGACGATCCGGGGGCGCACTGGGCCGAGGTGGTCTCGGTGCTGGCCGGCGCGGTCGAGCTGATCATGCTGCGCCCGGACGGGCCGGTGCCGCCGAAGCTGGCCGCCCGGCTGGCGGCGGTGCTGCGGCGCAGCGGCTGCGTGCTGCTGGTCGCCGGACCGTGGCCGGGCGCGGCACTGCGGCTGGGGGTGCGCTCGGGGCGCTGGTTCGGGCTGGGCGACGGCCACGGGCAGCTCGTCGGCCGACAGGTGGAGGTGGTGGCCGAGGGCCGCGGCTCGGCGGTGCACGGCCGGACGGCCCGGCTCTGGCTGCCGGACGAGCACGGCGCGGTGCGCCCGCTCCAGGAGCAGCCACAGCCGGTGGCGGATCCGGTGCTCCCGGCGACCCCGGCGATCCCGGTGATACCGGCGGCGGAGCCGTTGGCCCCCCGCGTGGCGGCGGTGGTCTGAGATGGCGGACGACAGAACCCCCCGGGTGCTGGTGGTCTGGTGCCCGGACTGGCCGGTGGCGGCACTCACCGGCGACGACCCGGTCGCGGTGACCGAGGGCGGGCGGATCCTCGCCTGCTCGGCGGGTGCCCGGGAGGCCGGGGTGCGGCAGGGGCAGCGGCTCAAGCTGGCTCAACGGCTCTGCCCGTCGCTGGAACTGCGCGACCGCGACCCGGAGGCGGAGACCCGCCGCTTCGAGCCGGTGGTCGCGGCGGTGGAGGCGTTCACGCCCCGGGTGGAGGTGATCCGCCCGGGCCTGTGCGCGATCCCGGTGAAGGGCCCGGGCCGCTACTTCGGCGGTGAGGAGGCGCTGGCCGCCAAGGTCGGCAGAGCGGTGGCGGACGCCCTCGGGCAGCCGCTCGTCCCGGACGCCGTCCCGGGTGCGGTGGCCGTCCCGGTTGCGGCGCCCGTCGAAGCCCGACCCGTCGAAGCCCGGCCGGTTGAGGCCCGGCCCGTCGAGGCCCGACCGGCAACCGCCCCGCAGGCCCAGGTCGGCGTCGCCGACGGCCTGTTCGCCGCCGTGCTCGCCGCCCGGGCCGGGGTGCTGGTTCCGGCCGGCCGGACGGCGGAGTTCCTCGCCCCGTACCCGGTGAGCGCGCTGGGCGACGAGGCGCTGGCCGAGCTGCTCGGGCGGCTCGGCCTGCCCACCGTCGGGGCCTTCGCCGCACTGCCGGCCGAGTCGGTCGCGGACCGCTTCGGCCCGTCCGGGGCGGTCGCGCACCGGCTGGCCCGCGGCTTGCAGCCGCGCCCGCTGGTACCGCGTGAGGAGGAGCCGGACCTCGCCGTCGAGCAGCGCTTCGACCCGCCGGAGCTGCTGGCCGAGCCGCTGGTGTTCGTCGCCCGCACGCTGGCCGAGCAGCTGCACCAGCGGCTCGCCGGGGCCGGGCTGACCTGCCGCCGGGTGGCCGTCGAGGTGGCCTGCGCGGACGGCCGGACGGCCTCCCGGCTGTGGCGGCACGAGGGCCGGCTGTCCGCGACGGCCCTGGCCGAGCGGGTCCGGTGGCAGCTCCAGGCCTGGCAGGGCGCAGGCACCTTCGCGGGCGCCTCCGAGGGCGCCTCCGCGAGCAACGACCGGAGCAACGACCGGAGCAACGACCGGAGCAACGACCAGAGCAGTGACCCGAGCAGCGCCCGGGTCAGCGATCCGAGCAGCGCCCCGAGCGGCCAGGCCGGCTTCACCCTGCTCCGTCTGGCCCCCGACGGCCTCTCCCCGGACCAGGGCCGCCAGCTCGCGCTGTGGGGCCAGGCCGTCGCGGACGACCGGGTGGAGCGCGCGGTCGCCCGGGTGCAGGCGGTGCTCGGGCACGCCGGGCTGCGCCGGATCGAGCCGGCCGGCGGCCGCGGCCCGGGCGAGCAGGTGGTCAAGGTGCCGTGGGGCGAGCCGTACGAGGCGGCGGTGCCGGCCGACGCGCCCTGGCCGGGGCGGCTGCCGGAGGTGTGGCCCGCCGTGGTGCTGCGGGAGCCGGCGTCGGTGCGGGTGCTGGACGGGGCCGGGCGGCCGGTCACGGTGGACGGCCGGGCGGGGGTGTCGGCCCGGCCGTCCCTGGTCGTGGTCCGGGGCCGGGAGGAGCGGGTGGACGGCTGGACCGGGCCCTGGCCGGCGGTCGAGTACTGGTGGGACCAGTCGCGGGCCCGGCGCCGGGCTCGGTTCCAGGTCGTGGTGGGCGGCGGCCGGGCGCTGCTGCTCGCCGTGGAGGGGGGTGCCTGGTACCTGGAGGCCGGCTACGACTAGCGGTTCCGGAACCCAGTGGGAGGGGGGAGCAGGACGAGCACGAGAACGACGAAGGCGACCCCGATGGGCTTCACCAGCCACCCCACCGTTCCCTGGAGCGAGCTGCACCGCAGACTGACCGGTGCCACGCCGGACCGTACGGTCGTCCCGCTGCGCCGCACCCGCCCCGTTCCCGAGGAGCCCCCGACCCCGGGACCCTGCCCCGAACCCGGCCTCGAACCCGGCCCCGAACCCTGGGCCGAGCTGCACGTCCACTCCGCCTTCAGCTTCCTGGACGGCGCCAGCGATCCGGAGGACCTGGTCGCGGAGGCGGTCCGGCTGGGCGTGGAGACCCTCGCGATCACCGACCACGACGGCCTGTACGGCGCCGTCCGGCTCGCCGAGGCGGCCCGGGGCACGGGCCTGGCCACCGCGTTCGGCGCCGAACTGACGATCCGTCACGAAAGGTCGACGGAACACCTGTTGGTCCTCGCCCGTGGCCCGGCCGGCTACCGCCGCCTCTCCGCCGCGATCGCCGCCGCCCAGCTGGCCGGCGGCGCCAAGGGCAACCCGGTGTACGACCTCGAGGCGCTCGCCGGGGCGCACGGCGGTCACTGGGCGGTGCTCACCGGCTGCCGCCTCGGCCGGGTCCCCGCCGCGCTGGCCGACCCGCCCGCCGACCCGCCCGCCGATCCAGGCACCCGCCCGAGCGCCCACCGGAACGCCACCCCACCCGCCACCCGGGGTGAGGCCGAGCACCGACTCCGCACTCTCACCGAGGCGTTCGGCCGCGAGAACGTCCACGTCGAGCTGATCGACCAGTGGCTGCCCGGCGACGACCGGCGCAACGACGCCCTCGCCGCCCTCGCGGCGAAGGCGGGTCTCCCCGTCGTCGCCTCCACCAACGCCCACCACGCCGGCCCCGCCCAGGGCCGACTCGCGCAGAGCCTCGCCGCGCTGCACGGGCGCCGCACCCTCCAGGACGCGGTCGGCTGGACCCGGGCGGCCGGCACCGCGCACCTGCGCTCGGGCCGCGAGATGGCCGGCCGGCTGGCCCGCTTCCCCGGGGTGCAGCGGGCCACCGTCGAACTCGGCCGGGCCTGCGCCTTCGACTTCGCCCGGCTGGACCCGGAGCTGCCCGGCTTCCCCGTTCCCGTGGGCGAGACCGAGATCAGCCATCTGCGGGCCCTGGTCGCGGCCGGCGGCCCGGCCCGGTTCGGCCCCGGCAACGCCGCCGCCCGCCGCCAGCTCGCCAAGGAACTGGACGTGATCGAGGACCTCGACCTGGCCGGCTACTTCCTGATCGTGCACGACATCGTGGACTTCTGCCGGAGCCGGGACATCTGGTGCCAGGGCCGCGGCTCGGCCGCCAACTCGGCGGTCTGCTACGCCCTCGGGATCACCGCCGTCGACCCGATCCACTACAAGCTGCTGTTCGAGCGCTTCCTCTCCACCGCCCGGGACGGGCCGCCCGACATCGACCTGGACATCGAGAACCGCCGCCGCGAGGAGGTCATCCAGTACGTCTACGGCCGCTACGGGCGCGAGCACGCCGCCCAGGTCGCCAACGTGATCACCTACCGGCCCCGGCTGGCGATCCGCGACGCCGCCCGGGTGCTCGGCTACCCGCAGGGGCAGGTGGACGCGTTCAGCCGGCAGACCGACTTCCGCTCCGCCCCCGGCGCGGACGCCGTCATCCCCGCCGACGTGCTCCAGCTCGCCACCCAGCTCCATGGCCTGCCCCGCCACCTGGGCATCCACTCGGGCGGCATGGTGCTCACCCGGGAGCCGATCGGCGAGATCTGCCCCACCGAGTGGGCCCGGATGCCGGGGCGCTCCGTGCTCCAGTGGGACAAGGAGTCCACCGCCGGTGCCGGGCTGGTGAAGATCGACCTGCTCGGCCTCGGCATGCTCGCGGCCCTGCACGACGCCTGCGACCTGGTCGCGGAGCACCACGGCCTGCGCTACGACCTGGCCACCATCCCGGACGACGACAAGGGCGTGTACGCGATGCTGCGCCGGGCCGACACCGTCGGGGTGTTCCAGGTCGAGTCCAGGGCGCAGATGGCGACCCTGCCCCGGCTCAAGCCGGACCACTTCTACGACCTGGTGGTCGAGGTCGCGCTGATCCGGCCCGGCCCGATCCAGGGCGGATCCGTCCACCCGTACCTGCGCCGCCGCGCCGGGGCGGAGCCGCCCGGCTGCCCGCACCCGCTGATGGAGAACGCGCTCGGCAAGACCCTGGGGGTGCCGCTGTTCCAGGAGCAGATGATGCAACTCGCCATCGACTGCGCCGGGTTCACCCCCGCGGAGGCCGACCGGCTGCGCCAGGCGATGGGCGCCAAGCGCTCGCACGAGCGGGTCGCCCGGCTGCGCGAGCGGCTGCTGGGCGGGATGGCCGAGCGCGGCATCCCGCCCGAGGTGGCCGAGGACGTCTACGGCAAGATCGAGGCCTTCTCCAACTACGGCTTCCCGGAGAGCCACGCGATCAGTTTCGCCTACCTGGTGTACGCCAGCGCCTGGCTCAAGCACCACTTCCCGGCGGCTTTCACCTGCGCCCTGCTGGCCAACCAGCCGATGGGCTTCTACTCGCCGCTCAGCCTGGTCGCGGACGTCCGGCGGCACGGCGTGCGGGTGCGCGGGGTGGACGTCAACGCCAGCGGGGCGCGGCCCTCCCTGGAGCCCTACCGGGGGCCGACCCCCAAGCCACCGCTGACCGCCGGGCGCCCGCAGCCGGCGATCCGGCTCGGCCTGGAGACGGTGCGCGGCATCGGCACCCCGCAGGCCGAGGCGATCGTGGCCGGGCAGCCGTACGCCGACCTGGAGGACTTCGCCCGCCGCACCGGTCTGCCGGGGCCCGCCCTGGAGGCGCTGGCGACGGCCGGGGCCTTCGACCGCTTCGGGCTGACCAGGCGTCAGGCACTGTGGGCGGCAGGGGCGTTCGCCGGGATCTCGGCCGAGCTGATCCCCGGCACCACCCCCGGCGCCGAGGCGCCGGAGCTGCCCGGCATGAGCCCGATCGAGGAGACCATCGCCGACCTGTGGGCCACCGGCACCTCCGCCACCAGCCATCCGCTCCAGCACCTGCGCGCCCAGCTGGAGCGCGGCGGCGCCCTCTCCGCCGACCGGCTCCCGGACGTGCCGCCGGGGACGGCCGTGGTGGTCGGCGGCCTGGTCACCCACCGGCAGCGGCCGCCGACGGCCGGCGGGGTGCTCTTCCTCAGCCTGGAGGACGAGACCGGGCTGATCAACGTGATCTGCAACCGTCCGGTCTGGGAGTCCCAGCGCCGTACCGCCCTGGACCGGGCCGGGCTGCTGGTCCACGGGCACATCGAGCGCGACCGGGGTGCCACCAACCTGATCGCCACCCGGCTCACCCCGCTGCGGATCGGCCTGTGAGCGGCTTCCGGTTCCGGAGGACGGGCCGCTCGGCGAGGCCGAGCGGCGGGAAGGCGCCGTCCGTGCGGCGGGCGGGCGCCGTCCGTGGGGTGCGTCAGAGCGTCAGACCGGGTAGCCGATCTCCGCGAGGTCCTCGGCGAGTTCGTCGAGGTCGGTGTCCGGGTTGAGCGCCGCCACCACGGCCGGGGTGAGCGGGCGCAGTGCCAGGACGTGCCCGATCGCGGCCGGGTCCAGCTCGTGCTCCGGCTCGAAGTACTCCTCGGCCCACGCCAGGTAGGCCTCCGCGGAACCGTCCAGCAGCAGCTCGAAGAGGCCCTCCGCGCCCCGCTCGGCGGCCGCGCCGCGCCAGGCGGCGTCCTGCGGTGCGCGCCAGAAGCAGACCGTCACGACCGGCCCGTCCTCGTCCTGGAAGGCGGGCTCCTCGGCGAAGCGACGGAACTCCTCGGGGACGGCCGCGAGCAGCTCCGGACTGTTCGCGGCCCCGTGGCCGAAGCCCCGCCCGTAGACGCCGGCGGGGGAGAACACCATGAACCAGTCGGACCCCTCGCCGTCGCGCATCGAGGCCATCTCCTCGCCCTCGCCCCAGGCGGAGTCGAAGGAGTAGTACCGCGCCGCCCAGTCGTCCGGGCAGATGATGGCGTCGAGCATGGCCAGCGCGCGGCAGCGGTCGCGCAGGTCGGGGATGGCGGGCAGGCGGTTGAGCAGGTCGTTCATGCCCGCCATTCAACCCCGGGGGTCCGACAACGAATCCCCCGGAGCCCGGTGCGTGTCCCCTCGCGGCCCGGCACCCCGGTGCGCGCCCTACACCCTGCGTCCAGGCCGCCCGTCCTACGCCCCGGGCGGGCGACCCTTGCCCGGCGCCCCGGCGAAGGCCTGGGCGATCGGGAGCCAGGCGGTCGCGACCGGCCCGGTGGCGGTGAGGGCGAGGTCGTCCCGGTGGCGGCGCTGGGTCACCAGCAGGCAGAAGTCCAGGGCCGGCCCGGCCACCACGTCCTGCGCCCCGGCCGGGCCGATGGACCAGGTCCCGCCGTCGGGCGCGGCCAGTTCGAGCCGGACCGGGCGCTCGGGCGCGGGCAGCCCGTGCAGGGTGAAGGCGAAGCCCAGGGTGCGCAGCCCCAGGTGGGCGATGTGCCGCAGCCGGTCGGTGGGCTCGCGGGTGGCGCCGAGCGCGTCCGCGACGTCCTGGCCGTGCGCCCAGGTCTCCATCAGCCGCGCGGTCGCCATCGAGGCGGGCTTCATCGGCGGGCCGAACCAGGGCAGCCGGACGTCGGCCGGGGCCGCGCCGAGCGCGGCCAGCACCTCCGCCCGCCCGGCCCGCCAGCGGGCGAGCAGCGCCGCGGGTTCGGCGGTCGCTCCGGCGCGGGCGCCCTCCTCGACCGGGTCGGCGCCGGCCGCCGACAACTCGGCGAACCGTCCGCCGAGCGAGGCGCCGAAGCCCTCCGGATCGCGCGCGGCCAGCGCCGTCCAGTCGTCCGTCCAGGCCAGGTGGGCGATCTGGTGGGCCACCGTCCAGCCCTCGGCGGGCGTCGGGCGGGCCCAGCCCTCGGCCGGCAGTCCGGCGACCAGGTCGTCCAGCACCGCGCTCTCGGTTCGCAGATCCGCCAGCAGCCCGCCCAGGACGTCGTCCGGGGCCTTCGGCTCGGTCATCGGTTCCCCTTCCGGTCAAGGCGGTTGCCGTCGGTGGCCACCACCTGCTTCCGTCGGTGGCCACCACCCGCTTCCGCCGGTGTTCACCACCCGCTTCCGCCGGTGGCCGTCACCCGCTGCCGCCAGTGTTCGCTACCCGCCGGTAGCGTCCGGGCGCACCCTACGCCCGGGTAGCCGCCGGCGTCCGCGACTCCACGAAACACGCATGTCAGGACTCTCGCCACCGGCCCCACCGCGTGTGACAATTCCGCGATGACCAGGGCTGCGGACCCCCACCTTGCGCAACCCCTCGACGGCGCTGCGCAACCCGACGATCCCCAACTCGCCGCGCGCGCCGCCGAGCTGGTGCGGGACGCCGTGCTCGGCGACCTCGCCCGCCGGGTGGTGGCGGAGTGCGGCGTCGACGTCGGCCTGGTCGGCGTGCCCGAGCCGCTGCCCGGCAGCCGCCCCGACGCCGAGGGCATGGTGCTGCGGCACTGGGCCGGCACCCGGGCCGACCTGCTGCACGACATGCCCGTCCCGGCCGGACTCGGCCTCGGTGGCCGGGCGCTCGCCGAGCGCGCGCCCACCTGGGTGCCCGACTACCGTGCGGCGACGACCATTTCGCACCACTACGACGCGGCCGTGGCCGCCGACGACCTGTACGCGATGCTCACCGTCCCGCTGATGGGCGACGGCACCGTGCACGGCGTGGTGTACGCCTCGCTGCGCACCGTCGTCCCGTTCGGGGACGTGCGGATCTCCGCGGTCGGCACGCTGGCGAAGGCGGCGGCCCGGGCGCTCGCCGGGGCCGCGGCCTGGAACCGCGAGCGGCCCCGGAAGGCCTCCGCCGTACCGCCGTTGACCCCGCGCGAGCACGAGGTGTTGCGCTGGGCGGCGACCGGCCGGACCAACCCGGAGATCGCCGCCCGACTGGGCCTGACCTGCAACACGGTGACGGGCTACCTCAAGTCCGCGATGCACAAGCTCGGGGTCCGCAACCGGACCGAACTCGCCCTCGCGGCAAGGGAGTCGGGGCTCGTCAGTTGACCTGGCGGTCCCGCCCGGCCCAGTACGGCTCGCGCAGCCGGAACTTCTGCAGCTTCCCGGTGGCGGTGCGCGGCAGGGCGTCCCGGAACTCCACCGTGGTCGGCGACTTGTAGCCCGCCAGCCGCTGCTTGCAGTGCGCGATCAACTCGGCCTCGGTGACCGCCTCGTGGCCCTCCCGGAGCACCACCAGCGCCTTCACCGTCTCGCCCCACTTCTCGTGCGGCACCCCGATCACCGCCGTCTCTGCGACCGCCGGGTGGTCGTACAGGCAGTCCTCCACCTCGATCGAGGAGACGTTCTCCCCGCCGCTGATGATGACGTCCTTCTTGCGGTCCGAGATGGTCAGCAGGCCGTCCGTGAGGGTGCCGCCGTCGCCGGTGTGGAACCAGCCGTCGCGCAGCGCCTCGGCGCTCGCCCCGGGCTGCTGCCAGTAGCCGTCCAGCACGGTGTTGGAGCGCACCAGTACCTCGCCGGAGGGATCCACCCGCAGTCGGGTGCCGAGCGCCGGGGCGCCCGCCCGCACCAGCTTCTCGGCCCGCTCGGCGGCCGGGAGCGCGTCCCACTCGGCCCGCGAGCGGTTGACCGTGACCACCGGGGAGGTCTCGGTCAGGCCGTAGAGCTGCATGAACTCCCAGCCCAGCTGCTCCTCGACCTGCTGGATCACCGAGGTCGGCGGCGGGGCGCCGGCCACGATCATCCGCACCCGGTCCCGGCCGGGCACCGGGCCGTCCCAGTCGGCGGCGGCGTCCAGCACCATCTGGACCACGGCGGGCGCGCCGGACAGGAAGGTCACCCCGTGCCGCTCGACCCGGCGCAGGATCTCCGCGCCGTCCACCTTGCGCAGCACGATGTGCTGCGCGCCCAGGCCGGTGAGCGAGAACGGCAGGCCCCAGCCGTTGGCGTGGAACATCGGCAGGGTGTGCAGGTAGACGTCCCGGTCGCCGGCGCCGTAGTGCAGGGCCATCACCGTCGCGTTCAACCAGATGTTGCGGTGGGTGAGCTGAACGCCCTTGGGGCGGGCGGTGGTTCCGCTGGTGTAGTTGATGGTGGCGGTGTCGTTCTCGTCCACCGCGTAACGCCGCGGGGTGCCGTCGAAGTCGTACAGCACGGCGTCGCTGTCCGCGCCGAGCACGAACTTGTGCTTGGCCACGACCCCGCTCAGCGAGTCCGCGACCTCGGGGTCGACCAGCAGCACGGAGGCGCCGCTCTGCTCGACGATGTACGACACCTCCTCGGCCTTCAACCGGAAGTTCACCGGCACCAGCACCCGGCCGTACCCGCTCACCCCGAAGAAGGAGGTCAGCAGCCGGGCCGAGTTGTGCGAGACGATCGCGACCCGCTCGCCCGGCCCGACGCCGAGCCGGTCCAGTCCGGCGGCCTGGGCCCGGGCCAGCTCGGCGACCCTGCGGTAGCTCAGCTCGCCCCAGGATTCGGCCGGCTGCACCGGCTCGTCGACGATGCCGACCCGGTCGCCGTAGACCAGCTCGGCCCGGTCGAGGAAGTCCATCACGGAGAGTGGAATCTGCATGGGGCCCACTGTCCTCTCCGGCCCGCGCCCTGCACACCCCCGATCGGGGGTGTCACCCGTCCGTGGGTACCGCGCCCGTGCCCGCGCCCGTATCCCAGCCCCCGCCCCCACCCGCCTCCGCCTCGCCCGGGGGTGCCGCGGCCGCCGCCAGTGCCGCCGCCAGCCGGTCCCGGGCCCCGGTCTGGACAGCGATCCGGCGGTCCAGCACCGCCAGCCGCTCCCGGGCGATCCCCAGCACCCGCTCGGACGGCCGGCTCGCCAGCACGTCCCCGTCCAGGCAGTCCAGCAGCGGCCGCAGGTCCTCCAGGGTGAGCCCGGCGGCCACCAGCGCGCGGATGTTGCGCACCCGGACGACCGCGGACTCGCCGTACTCGCGGTAGCCGTTCGGCGCGCGCCCGGAGCCGATCAGCCCGGCCTGCTCGTAGTGCCGCAGAGCGCGGGCGGTACTGCCCGTCCGGGCCGCCAGCTCGCCGATTCGCACCGCCACCCCTTCCCCCGGGTCAGCCCACCAGCGCGCCGCCGTCCACCGACAACACTACGCCGGTCACGAACGAGGCCTGCGGCGAGGCGAGTTGGGTGATCGCCCAGGCCACCTCCGCCGGGCGGCCGATCCGGCCCAGCGGGGTGTGCGCGAGCTGCCACGCGCGGATCGCCGCGCGCTGCTCCGGGTCGTACCCCGAGTGCTCGCCGATCGGGGTGTCGATCGCCCCGGGCGCCACCGCCACCACCCGGATCCCGCGCGGCGCCAACTCCACCGCCCAACTGCGGGTGACCGTCTCCAGTGCCGCCTTGCTCGCCGCGTACACCGAGTTGCCGGTCCAGCCGCGCTGCCCGACGGCGGTGCTGACGTTGACCACCACACCGCGGGTGCGTTCCAGCTCGGGCAGCGCGGCCTGCCCGAGCAGCACCGGGGCGACCAGGTTGGTGGCCAGCAGCGTCTCGACGCCGGCCGGGTCGAAGCCGCCGAGGCTCTGCGGGCCCCGCACGATCCCGGCGTTGTTGACCAGCACGTCCAGCCGTCCGAACCGCTCCAGCGCCACCCGGACGATCTCCTCCGGTGCCCCGGGCCCGGTCACGTCCGCGGCCAGCGGCTCGATCAGTGCCGGGTGCGCCGCCGCCGTCCCGGCCAGCGGTTCGAGCCGCCGCCCCACCGCCAGCACCCGCGCTCCCTCGGCCGCGAAGGCCCACGCCGTCTCCCGCCCGATTCCCGTCCCGGCCCCGGTGACCACCACGACCCGGCTCCGGGCCCCGCTCTCGTCGCTCATGGCCCCACCCTCCGACCCTGCCGCCAACGTCAGGGTCAAGCGGGAGTGTCGGAGCCGGCCGCCGGAATGCGGTGTATGAGCAGTCCCGAAGCCGTACCCGAGCCCGAGCACGTGGGCGAGCACCCCCCACTGACCGCGTGGGCCGCCACCCATGGCCTGGCCGTGGTGCACCGCGGTACGGTCCCGCCGGGCATCCGCGCGGCCGCAGCCTGCCGCCGGGCCGGGCAGCTGGAGCCCGACCCTCCGCTTGCTGCGCCCGGCGCGGACAGCGGGCCGCAGTGCCTGCGTCCGCGCCCGCCGACTGCTAGGAAGGCCGCAACGCACGGTCCACCCACGGGGAGCACACCATGAACGACCACCGGCCCGACCTCGCGCTGGAGCCGGGAGGGCCTCAAGTGACCGCCACCGCGGCCATTTCGGCCGACGGCCTGGTGCTGCGGCCCTTCGAGGACGCCGACGCGCCCGCCCTGATCGAGGCCTACCGCGACGAGACCCTGCGCCGCTTCACCCGCACCCCGGTGGACGACGCCGAGCAGGCCGCGCACTGGCTGCGGCTCCAGTACGAGGGCCGGGCGGCCGGCACCCGGTACTCTTTCGCCGTCCTGGCCGCCGGCGAGCTGGTCGGCAACGTCGTGCTCAAGCGCGGCACCCCGGGCGGGAAGAGGGCCGAGGTGGGGTACTGGACGACCGGCCCGGCCCGCGGCCGGGGGGTGGCGCCGCGCGCGGTGGAGGCCCTCACCGCCTGGGCCTTCGCCACCTTCGCCGCCGACGGCCTGCGCCGGATCGACCTGCTGCACGAGGGCGACAACCACGCCTCCTGCCGGGTCGCGGAGAAGAGCGGCTACGCCTTCACGGAGATCGTTCCGGCCTTCCCGCCGTACCCGCTGGACGGCCACCGGCACTCCCGGAATTGGTTGGACGGATCCGATCGGCGCCCTTCAGAGTAGGCAGATGGCTTCTCTGGTACGACATGTGACGATCGACTGCGCCGACCCGTACGCCCTGGCCGGCTTCTGGGTCGAGGCGCTGGAAGGCACCCTGGGTGCGGACGACAACCCCGGTGACGAGATGGCCGTGGTGGAGTCCGCCGGCGCCTCGCTGCTCTTCATCCGGGTGCCCGAGGGCAAGTCGGTGAAGAACCGGGTCCACCTCGACCTCCAGCCGCAGGACCGCGGCCGGGACGAGGAGGTGGAGCGCCTGGTGGCCCTGGGCGCCACCGTCCTGGAGGACCACCGCCGACCGGACGGCAAGGGTTGGGTCACCCTGTCCGACCCGGAGGGCAACGAGCTGTGCGTCGAGCGCAGCCAGGCCGAGCGGGTCGCCACCGGCGACGCCTGACCGACCGCCCGGCCGGATCGGTCCGGCCACTCGCCCATGGCCGCCCGCGCAGGTCCACGAGGACCTGCGCGGGCGGCCATGGGCGGGAGGCTGCCAGGGAAGGCCGCGACAGCCGGGCGGCTCAGCCCAGCTGGATCGAGCGCTTGGCCAGGCCCATCCAGAACCCGTCGATGACGCTGCGCTGGCTGTCCAGGTCGGCCTCGCCGGCGCCGAGGGTGACGAACAGCGGGGCGAAGTGCTCGGTGCGCGGGTGGGCCAGGCGCCCGGCCGGGGCCTTGTGCTCGAAGTCGAGCAGTGCGTCCAGGTCCTGGGCCGCCAGGGCGCGTTGGCCCCAGTCGTCGAACTCGGCCATCACCGAGGTGACCCGGCCGTCCCTGCTGAGCGCCCGCAGGTTGTGGGTGAAGAAGCCGCTGCCGACGATCAGTACGCCCTCGTCGCGCAGCGGGGCGAGCTTGCGGCCGATCTCCATCAGCCGCTGTGGGTCGAGGGTGGGCAGCGAGACCTGGAGCACCGGGACGTCGGCGTCCGGGTACATCTCCACCAGCGGGACGTACGCGCCGTGGTCGAGTCCGCGGTCGGGGATGTCCTGGACGGGCGTGCCGGGGGCGCGCAACAGCTTGCGCACGCGCTCGGCGAGTTCCGGTGCGCCGGGGGCGGCGTACTGGACCCGGTAGTAGTGCTCGGGGAAGCCCCAGAAGTCGTACACCAGCGGGACGGTGGTGACGGCGCCGAGGGCGAGCGGGGCCTCCTCCCAGTGGGCGGAGACCATCAGGACGGCCTTGGGCCGGGGCAGGTCGGCGGACCAGGCGGCCAGCTCGCCCGGCCAGATCGGGTCGTCGGCCAGCGGCGGGGCGCCGTGCGACAGGTACAGGGCGGGCATGCGCTCGGGGGCCGCGGTGCTCATGGCGTCCTCCTCGGGACCGTTTCGACCGGTGGGCGGGTCTGGCAGTTCGGGTCAACAGATAGTTCAAATTTGAACGTCTACTCCGACCGACGGTACACCTTCGTTCGAATTTGAACAACAGGAGTAGGCTTCACCCCATGTCCTCACTGAACGAACCCCGCTGGCTGGACCGGGACGAGGCGGCCGCCTGGCGGGGCTTCGTCACCGCGAGCAACCTGCTGAACCGGCGGCTGGAACGCCAGCTCAAGGAGGACTCCGGCCTCTCCCACCAGCAGTACGAGATCCTGGTGCACCTGTCCGCCGCCCCCGGCGACTCGCTGCGGATGACCGAACTCGCCGACAAGCTGGTCACTTCCAAGAGCGGGCTGACCTACCAGGTCACCCAGCTGGAGCGGGCGGGCCTGGTCGCCCGCCGCTCCTGCCCCAGCGACGTGCGCGGCGTCATCGCCGAACTCACCGACCAGGGCCGGGAGATGCTGCGCCAGGCCGCACCCGGGCACGTCGCCCTGGTGCGCGAGCTGCTGATCGACGTGCTCACCCGCGAGCAGCTCGCGGTGCTCGCCGAGGGCCTCGGCGCGGTCAGCGCGCGGCTGCGGCTGGAGGAGGACTCCTAACCGGAGTCGGAGTCGGGGGATGGCTCCCGACCGGAGCCGGCGGAGGACCCCTGGCCCTCGCCACCCCGGCCCTCGCCACCCCGCTCCTCGCCATCCTGCCCCTCGCCGAGCGCCGCCGCCCGCTCCAGCAGCAGCTCCCGCTCCCGCTCGTTGCGGGTCAGCCCCGCCGCCCGCTCGAACTCCTCCCGGGCCTCCGCCGCCCGCCCCAGCCGGGCCAGCAGGTCGCCCCGCACGCTTGGCAGCAGGTGGTAGCCGCGCAGCGCCGGCTCCGCCGCCAGTCCGTCCACCAGCTCCAGCGCCGCGGCCGGGCCCCGTGCCATCGAGACCGCCACCGCCCGGTTCAGCGCCACCACCGGGGACGGCGACAGCGCCAGCAGCCGCTCGTACAGTGCGGCGATCGTCCCCCAGTCGGTGTCCGCGTAGCGTCGCGCCCGGGCGTGGCAGGCGGCGATCGCGGCCTGCACCGAGTACGGCCCGGTGCCCGCCTGCTCCAGGGCTTCGAAGCCGCGCCGGATCAGCAGCCCGTCCCAGCGGGCCCGGTTCTGCTCGGCGAGCAGCACCGGCCGGCCGTCCGGCCCGGTCCGGGCGATCGTGCGCGAGGCCTGGAACTCCAGCAGCGCGGCCAGTCCGTGCACCTCCGGCTCGGCCGGTATCAGCACGGCCAGCACCCGGGCCAGCCGCAGCGCGTCCTCGCACAGCCGGGGGCGGAGCAGGTCGTCCCCCGCGGTCGCCGAGTAGCCCTCGTTGAAGATCAGGTAGATGACCTCCAGCACCGAGGAGAGCCGCCGCGTCCGGTCCTCCCCGTACGGCACCTCGAACGGCACGCCCGCCTTCGCCAGCGCCCGCTTCGCCCGGACGATCCGCTGCGCCACCGTCGGCTCGGGCACCAGGAAGGCGCGGGCGATCTCCGGGGTGGCCAGCCCGCCGAGCAGCCGGAGGGTGAGCGCGATCCGCGCGTCCGCGGACAGCACCGGGTGGCAGGCGGTGAAGATCAGCCGCAGCAGGTCGTCGTCGATGTCGTCCGGGGTGGCCGGCTCCGGGGGCGGCACGTCCTCCGCGGACCGCCCCACCTCGGCGAGCTTGCGGGCGTAGACCTCCCGGCGGCGCACCAGGTCGATCGCCCGGTGCTTGGCGGTGGCCGTCAGCCAGGCGCCCGGGTTGTCCGGTACGCCCTCCCGAGGCCACCGCTCCAGCGCGGCCACCAGCGCGTCCTGCGCCAGCTCCTCGGCGATGCCGACGTCCCGGACGATCCGGGCGACCCTGGCGATGATCCGCGCGGACTCGATCCGGAACACCGTCTCGACAGCCGCCGTCGTGGTCCTGCGGGTAACAGCCCTCTCCGTCACGGCCACCCATCAGAGCAGCCGGTGCGGAGGGAGGCAAGCGTCGACGCAGGTGCTACTTCGGCGGCTCCGGCATCTCGTCGATCTGCCGGACCTCGGCCTCCACCGGCCAGTGCGCGGGGTGGCTCTGGAGGAACCGCCGGGTCCACTCCAGGGCCTCGGCGTGGTCCTTGCACTGGAAGATGGCGTAGCCGCCGATGACCTCCTTGGTCTCGGTGAACGGCCCGTCGGTGCAGCTGACCTTCCCGTCGCTCCAGGTCAGCCGGGTGCCCTGGGAGGTCGGGGTGAGGCCGGCGGTCTCCAGCATCACACCGGCTCCGGTGATCTCCTCGAACAGTGCTCCCATTCGCTGCTCGAAGCCCGGGTCCGGCTCCCAGCCGCCGCGGGCGTTCTCGTCGATGCGGATCAGCGTGATGAAGCGCGGCATGGTGACTCCTCGGTCGAGCGGGCGGGGCCTCTCCCCGCCTCCCACTCCTGCGTCGAACGGGCCGGCGCCGGATCGACACGGCCGTGGGGAAATCCTTCCGGCTCCTCCCGGTCCGCGCTCGGGAGACGGGCCGGGAGGGGGCGCCCTGTGCTGTGCCGTCCGGGCGGTCCGTGGTCGAATGGCCTGCACGTACGAGCGGTGGAGGGGAGACACGGATGCTCGTGGACATTCTGGGTGCGGTCGTCGAGATCCTGGGGGCGACGGTCGGCGAGTCGAAGGCGGAGGAGCGCAAGGAGCGCGACGCCTTCGCCGAGGGGCGGGTGGTGTTCTTCGAGGGCTGCGTCACCGGGGCCCGGCCCTACTGCCGCCCGACGGCGGAGTTCCTGCAGGCCTCGGTCGGCGCGCTCGCGATCTCGCCGCTCCGCGCGGCCAACGTGCGGGCCCGCTACCTGCCGAGCGACCTCGTGCTGGTCGAGGTCCGGAAGCGGCGCGACGGCGACCCGAAGACCGTCGAGAAGAACTGGACCGTGTTCGAGTGCCGGGACGGGCGGGACGTGGTCCTGATCGGCTGCGCCTCGGGCAACGCGGGCTACGTCCGCCGGGCGCTGCGGTTCGAGGGCGCCTGACCGCAGAATCCAGCCGAGCAGGGTATCTGCCATCGCAACTGCGGAGGGACAGTGCTTTTGGCCTGGCAGCTGCGAATGCCCACCTGCCGCCTCGGGTAGTCCTCCTCGCGGGCCACGGTGCCGTGGCCCGCGAGGAGGGAGCACCCATGACCCCGGCGAGACCCACCGTCCGACTCCACGGCCACCTCGACCGCCCCGCCGAACTCACGGTCGCGCAGCTGCGCGCCCTCCCCGCCCGCCGGGTCGAGGTCGGCTTCGACTGCCTGACCGCGGGCGAGCGGCGCCACGGCTACGAGGGCCCGCGCCTGCTGGACGTGCTGCGCGCCGCCCGGCCCCGGATCGACTTCTCCGGCCGCAAGCAGCGGCTGCGCTTCCTGCTCTCGGTGGCCGGCGCCGACGGCCACCGGGCGGTGGTCTCCTGGGCCGAGATCGACCCGGACTTCGGCGACCAGGAGATCCTGCTCGCCACCAGCATGGACGGCGCCCCGCTGGACGCCACCGGCCCGCAGCTCGTCGTCCCCGACGACCACTGCGGGGCCCGCTACGTCAACGCCGTCACCGCCGTCTGGCTCGGCCCCCTCGGCGACCCGCACCCCTCCGTCTGACGCCCGCCCCGCGGGCCTGCCGTCCCCGCCCCGCGGCCGCACGCCGGAAGGGGCCGGACGGCGGTCCGAAAACACTCGCCGGAGCCGGGTTTCCGTGCCAACATGCCCCATATGGGGACGATTCTGCACGGCACCTTGGTCACGCTCCGCCCCGCCACCGGCGACGACATCCCGGCACTGGCGGCCATCCGCGGCACGCCCGAGGTGTTCGCCCGCTGGCGGGGCGGCGACGACCTGCTCGGCGAGGTCGCCAACGACCTGGAGTCGCCCGGCACCGAGACCTTCGCGATCGACCTCGGCGGCAAGGTGGTCGGCGCCATCCAGTGGTACGCCAACAACGACGACGAGTACCGGCACGCCGGGATGGACCTCTATCTCGACCCGACGGTGCACGGCCTGGGCCTGGGCACCGACGCCGTGCGGGCGATGGCCCGGCACCTGGTGCACGACCACCACTACCACCGGCTGGTGATCGACCCGGCCGCGGACAACCTCGCCGCGATCCGCTGCTACGCCAAGGTCGGCTTCCGCACCGTCGGCACCATGCGCCAGTACGAGCGCGGCCCGGACGGCACCTGGCACGACAACCTGCTGATGGACCTGCTCGCGGACGAGCTGCTCGAAGGCTGAGCCGCCCCCATCGGGCCCGGGCGTCGGCCCCACGCCGGCCCGGGCGTCAGTCCCGCGCCTCGGCCGGCGGGCAGCCGCAGGAGCGCCGGATCACCAGCCGGGCCGGGAAGGTGCGGGCGCCCCGGGCGCGGCGCTCCGGCCCGCCGAGGACGAGTTCCAGCGCGGCGCGGGCCATCTCGTCCTGCGCCGTGGTGACGGTGGTCAGCGCCGGCCCGGCGATCACCGCCTCGGCGATGTCGTCGAAGCCGGCCACCGCGAGGTCCTCCGGCACCCGGATGCCGAGGTCGTCGGCGGCCCGCAGCAGGCCGATCGCCTGGTCGTCCGTCGCGCAGAACACGGCGGACGGCCGGTCGGGCCGGGCGAGCAGGGTGAGCGCCTCGGCGTGCGCCCGGACCCGGTCGAACGGCGCCGGGGTGAGCCGCCCCTCGGTGGGCAGTCCGGCCTCCCGCAGCGCGGCGACCCAGCCGGCCGTCCGCCCGGTGACCGGGTCGTGCGGGCTGAGCGCGAGGGTGCCGCCGAAGCAGTGCACCTCGGCGTGCCCGTGCCCGAGCAGATGGCGGACCACCTCGTGGGCGCCGCCCTCGTCGTCCGCGACCACGGCGACGCCGTCGGGGCTCTCCGCCCGGTGGTGCAGCAGCACCACGGGGGTGCCGTCGGCCACGTCGAAGCCGGTCAGCCCGGAGGTGGCCGGGTCCTGGGTGACCAGGATCAGGCCGTCGACCTGCATCCCGAGGAAGGCGCGGATGTAGTGCGCCTCGCGCTCGTCGGCGTAGTCGGAGTTGCCGATCAGCAGTAGCCGGCCGTGCTCGGCGGCGGCCTGCTCAACGGCGTGCGCGAGCCCGGCGAAGAACGGCTGGCGGGCGTCCGGGACGACCATCCCGAGCAGGTCGGTCCGCCGCCGGGCCATCGCCTGCGCGACCCGGTTCGGCCGGTAGCCGAGCTCCTCGACGGCGGCGAGCACCCGTGCCCGGGTCGCCGGCGCCACCGGCCGCGGCCCGTCGTTGATCACATAGCTCACGACCGCCGTGGACGTCCCCGCCACCCGCGCCACATCGTCCCGCGTCACCCTCGCCATGACCGTTGAGCCTACACAGCCCCTCCGACCAGCCCGTTTCGCCGAGCCTCGGGTCGGATCTCCGTGCGGGTGCCCGGCCGGGCTCCCCGGCCACCCCGACGGGTGCCCCGCGGTTGCGCCCCGGCGAGCAGGTGAGCGAGGACGCCGGCGTCCTGGTGACCGAGCGGATCAGCCGCTCGCGCAGCACCTTCATCCTGGCCTGGTTCATGATGGCCGCGATGTGGGCCCTGGCGCTGTCCGTGCTGGTGGCGGCCTGGCTGATCGTCCGGCAGCGGCGTGGGATCGTCTGGCCCGCCCTCGGCTGGATGGCGGCCACGCTGTTCGCCCTGGTCGGCATGCGCAACGCCGCGCCGGGCAACCCGCCGATCGGCTCGCTGCTGGACTACGCGGCGTTCTTCTGGGCGGAGCTGCTGGTGGCCGTCGGCCTGACCACGGTGGTGGTGCGCGGCGCCCGGATCGAGGGCGGGCACCGGGGCGGGTAGCCCTGGTCCGCGCGGGCCTCAGTAGGCGTAGTCGGCCGTGACGTCCGCCGACAGGCTGAGGGCGCGTTCGGCGCGGGGGCCGCGCAGGGCCAGCAGGGTCTGGGCGAGGGCGTCCACGGCGGCCAGGTGGGCGAGCCGGCTGGCGGTGGTCTCCAGGCCGAAGACCAGGTCCTGCCCGCCCGCGACCAGGGCCAGGGTGGCCGTCTCGGTCAGCGGTGAGCGGGCGTAGCTGGTGAGCGCCAGCACCTCGGCCCCGGCCTCGCGGGCCAACCGGGCGGCGTCCACCACGTTGCGGGTGGCGCCGGTGTGGCTGACGGCCAGACAGGCGGTGCCCGGGCCGAGCCCGGCGGCGGCCAGCTGGGCGGTGACCGGGTCGGCGGGGGCGTCCACCAGCAGGCCGAGCGCGCGCAGCCGGTACGCGAGGTCCAGCACCACGGCGCCGGACAGCCCGGCGCCGAGCAGCACCACCCGGGTCGCGCCGTCCAGCAGTTCGGCGGCGGCGCGCAGGTCGGCCGCGGAGAGGGTGGCGGTGAGGCCGTCCAGGGCGGCCCGGGCGGCGCTCAGGGTCTCGGCGAGCGCCCGGGCCGCCGGGTCGGCCTCGTCGGCGGGCGCGGGCGCGGTGGCGGGGGCCTGCCGGGCGGCGGCGAGCTTCAGCTCCTGGTAGCCGCGGAAGCCCAGCCGCTGGCAGGCCCGGACCACCGAGGAGGGGGCGGTGCCGGCCAGCGTCGCGACGTCGCTGACGCTCAGGTGCACCAGGTCGGCGCCCCGGTCGAGCACCACCTGGGCGACGCGGGCCTCGGTGCCACGCAGTTCGCCGAGCCGGGCCCGGATCTGCGCCGCCAGCCGGGATTCCAGGGGCGTGAAAAATTCGGAACGCGTTTCCATGAATCCAGGCTATCGTGGAATCAGGTTCCAGGCCCGTCGATTCCGGTGGGCCGTTCGAGGGGAGGTCCGTGATGCCCGGAGGCGTCCCGGCGGTGCCGGCGGCCGTGCTCGCGGCGGCCGTGCTGCACGCCGTCTGGAACGGGCTGGCGCACCGGATCCCGGACAAGCTGGTCGGCTTCACGCTGATCAACCTCACCTACACGGCCTGCGCGCTCGTCCTAGTGGTGCTCAACCCCCTGCCGGCGGCGGGTGCCTGGCCGTACCTGCTGGCCTCGGTCGCGGTCCAGGTGACGTCCACGGTGCTCCTGCTGCGGGCCTACCAGCTGGGGGACTTCGGCCAGATGTACCCGATCGCCCGGGGCAGCGCACCGCTGCTGGTGGCGCTGATATCGGCCACCGTGCTCGGGCAGCGGCCGGGCGCGGGCGAGCTGGCGGGGGTGCTGGTGATCTCCTGCGGCCTGATCGGCCTGGCCTTCGCCCGGGGGATACCGGGGCGGGCGCAGCTGCCCGCGCTCGGGGCCGCCGCAGGGACGGGCGTGATGATCGCCGTGTACACCGTGCTGGACGGCAGCGGTGTGCGCGAGTCCGGGACGGTCGGCGGCTACGTGGCCTGGCTGTTCCTGCTCCAGGGGCCGGTGCTGGCACTGATGGTCCGGGTCCGGCGAGGCCCGGCGCTGCTGGCCGGGGCGGGCCGGGCGGTGCCGCTGGGCGTCCTCGGCGGGGTGCTCTCGCTGACGGCGTACGGGCTGGTGGTGTGGGCGCAGTCCCGGGGAGACCTCGCGACGATCGCGGCGCTGCGCGAGACCAGCATCGTGATCGCCGCGCTGATCGCCACCGTGGTGTTCCGCGAGCGCCTCGGCCGGCTGCGGCTGGCGGCGGCGTTCACCGTGCTGGGCGGGATAGCCGTCCTGGAACTCGCCCGGCCCTGAGGTGCGGGGGTGCGGGCAAGCTCCGGGCGGTGGGCTCCGGGCGGAGTCCGGGGGCCGTTACCGGGCGGTGTCGGCGTCCGGTACGACGACCGTCAGCGAGGTCTCCTGCAGCAGGAAGCCCAGCGACTCGTAGAGCCGGCGGGCCGGGTTGCCCTCGGACACCACCAGGGTCACGTTGGCGCGCCCGCGCGCGGCGGCGTCCCCGATGGCGCGGCGCAGCAGGTCGGCGCCGAGGCCGCGGTAGCCGCGCTCCGGGTGGCGGAAGACGTCGGCGATCCAGGGCAGGCCGTCGCGGTCGGTGAGGACCAGCCCGGCGACGACGCGGTCCTCGGCGTCCACCGCGAGCACGCTGGAGGGCAGCACCGGGCCGATGGCCTTCCCGGCCAGCAGCGGGCCGAGCCGCTCGGCCAGCACCTGGGCCCGCTCGCCCGGGTAGTGGTCGACGTGCCCGGCGGCGAAGGCGGCCCGCCAGGCCTCGTACAGCTCCTCGGGGGCGCGGTCGCAGGGCACCGGCCGCAGGCCCTCGCGCAGCGGCGTCTCCGCCCAGTCGGCGGGCGGGGCATCGGCGCGCAGGTCGCGGCGGAAGGTGTGGGCGTGCCGCAGCACCCGCGCGCCCTGCGCCGCCAGCTCCCGGCCGAGCCCGGGAGGGCCGGAGACCACCCAGCCGGGCAGCTCGGCCCGGATGAACCCGGCGGCGTCCACCGACTCGTCCAGGACCTCCAGCAGGTCGGCCCAGGGCCGTCCCTCCCGCTCGTCCAGCTGGTACCGCAGCACCGGCTCGCCGTCGGCACCCCGCCTGACCACCCAGTCCTCGGCCATGGCCCACCCCACATTCGTACGGTCGTTCGTCGGCGGCCCATGCTCGCCGAGGCCCCGCCGTCCGGCAACCGGTTATTTCCGGCCGCTGCCTCGGGCCGTCGCCTCGGGCCGCCGCGACACACCGCCGCCTCGGCCCGTCGCCGCGGACGGCCTCGGGCCACTCGGGCCGGTCAGGCCACCACCGCGGCCCGGAGGCAGAGCACGTCCGGCAGGTGGGAGAGCAGCAGCGACCAGCTCTCGCCCTCGTCCCGGCTGCCGTACACGTCGCCGGTCCGGTTGCCGAAGTAGATGCCCGCCGGGTCGGCGTCGTCGGTGCGCAGGGCGTCGCGCAGCACGATGCCGTAGTGGTCCTCGCCGGGCAGGCCCTGGGCGAGCTGTTCCCAGCTGGTGCCGCCGTCGGTGGTGCGGAAGACCCGGCAGCGGCGGCCGGGCGGGATGCGGTCGTCCGAGCCGCCCAGCGGGAAGAGGTAGGCGGTGTCGGCCCGGCGCGGGTGGGCGGCCACGGCGAAGCCGAACTCGGCGGGCAGCCCGTCCACGATCGAGTGCCAGCTGTCGCCCCAGTCGTCGCTGCGGTAGACGCCGCCGTGGTTCTGGAGGTAGAGCCGGTCCGGGTGGACGGGGTCCGGGGCGATCTTGTGCACGCACTGGCCGAACTCGGGGTACTGGCGCTCCTCCGGGAAGAACTCGGCGCGCAGGCCGGTGTTGGAGGGCTGCCAGCTGTCGCCGCCGTCCTTGCTGCGGTAGACGCCGCCGCTGGAGACGGCGACCAGCAGCCGCTGCGGGTCGCGCGGGTCGGTCAGGATGGTGTGCAGGCCCTGGCCGCCGTACCCGGCGCCCCACTGCGGCCGCTGCGGGTGGTTCCAGAGCTGTTCGACCAGTGCGAAGGTCTCGCCGCCGTCGGTGGAGCGGAACAGCGCGGCCGGCTCGGTGCCCGCGTAGACGACGCCGGGCGCCTCCGCTCCGGCGGGCTGGAGCTGCCAGACCCGGGTGAGCGAGGTGCCGGTGGACTCCGGGAAGCGGATGGCCGGCTGCGGCGGCTCGGACCAGCTGGCGCCGAGGTCGTCGGAGCGCCAGACCGACGGGCCCCAGTGACTGCTGTCGGCCCCGGCCAGCAGTCTGGTCCGGCCGTCGCGCCGGTCGATGGAGACGGAGTAGATCGCGTTCATCGGGAAGTGCGGCCCGCTGAACTCCCACGTCAGCCGGTCGCGGCTGCGGCCGAGAAAGAGGCCCTTCTCGGTTCCGACGGCCAACAGCACCTCGGTCATGCCTCACACCACCTGGTCACGAGTACGCCCCCCGGACGGCCCCCGAGTGCCAGTGTCCCGCCGTCCACCGGTGGCCACACCTCGCCGCGCCGGTCACCCGGGAGGCCGACGGGAACACCGGCCGTCCGGGAGGCTCGTCCAGGGATCGTTCGGGGGCTCGTCCGGGGCGCTCCCTCGGGGGCCGCGCGCCGCTACCCCCGGCAGTCCTCCAGCAGCCGCAGCCAGACCTCGCTGATCGTCGGGTACGAGGGCACCGCGTGCCAGAGCCGGTGGATCGGCACCTCGCCGACCACCGCGACGGTCGCCGAGTGCAGCAGCTCTGCCACCCCGGCGCCGACCAGGCAGGCGCCGACGATCACCTCGCGGTCCAGGTCGAAGACCACCCGGGCCCGGCCGCGGTAGTCGTCGCCGTAGAGCGAGGCCCCGGCGACGGAGCCGATCTCGTGGTCGACGGTCTTCACCCGCAGCCCCGCCGCCTCGGCGGCGGCCGCGGTCAGGCCGACGGCGGCGACCTCGGGCTGGGTGAACACCACCTGGGGAGCGCCCGCGAGGTCCGCGGACGCCGCGTGCGCGCCCCAGCGCGAGGTGTCCAGCGGGCGCCCCTGGGCACGGGCGCCGATCGCCGCGCCGGTGATCCGGGCCTGGTACTTGCCCTGGTGGGTGAGCAGCGCCCGGTGGTTGACGTCCCCGGCGGCGTAGAGCCACTCGCCGTCCACCCCGAGCACCGTGCAGCTGTCGTCCACCTCCAGCCAGTCGCCCGGCTTCAGACCGACCTGCTCCAGTCCGATGTCGGCGGTGCGCGGGGCCCGACCGGTCGCGTACAGCACCTCGTCGGCGGTCAGCGTCCCGCCCCCGCCGAGGGTGAGGGTCACCGGCCCGGAGCCGTCCGCCCGCTCCAGCGCGGTCACCTCGGTGCCGAAACGCACGTCCACCCCGGCGGCCCGCAGGCCGTCCGCGACCAGCTCGCCCGCGAACGGCTCCATCCGAGGCAACAGCGCGTCACCGCGCACCAGCAGCACCACCTCGGAGCCGAGCGCCCGCCAGGCGGCGGCCATCTCCACCCCGACCACCCCGCCGCCGACCACGGCCAGCCGCCCGGGGACGGTCTGCGAGCCGGTGGCCTCCCGGTTGGTCCACGGGTGGGCCTCGGCGAGCCCCGGCACGTGCGCGGGCAGCACCGGGCGGCTGCCGGTGCACACCACGACGGCGTGCCGGGCGGTGAGCACCCGCTCGCCGCCGTCCTCGGCCTCCACCGTCACCGTCCGCGCCCCGGCCAGTCGGCCGTGGCCGCGGACCAGCTCGATGCCGGTGTCCCGCAGCCAGCTCACCTGGCCGTCGTCCTTCCAGTCGGAGGCGAAGGAGTTGCGCCGGGCCAGCACCGCGGCCGGATCCAGCCGCCGGTCGCCGACCGCCTCCCGGGAGCCGGCCACCGCGCGGGCGTCGGCCAGCGCGGCCACCGGCCGCAGCAGCGCCTTGCTGGGCATGCACGCCCAGTACGAGCACTCGCCGCCGACCAGCTCGGCCTCCACGATCACGGTGCGCAGCCCGGCGGCGACGGTCCGGTCGGCCACGTTCTCGCCGGTCGGGCCGGCCCCCAGGACGATGACGTCGTACTCCTCGGCGGTGCTGGTCATGCCCTGTCCTCCGTTGTCTCGATGGCCACCCCGGCCCGTCGCGCGGGGGTGACGGCCGTGCGCTCACAGTTGTCGAGCGACCGGGCGCACCGGCCGCCGTGCCGGTCGCCGGTCGGGGCGACCGCACCGGGGAGCGTGCCGCGGCCGCCTCCGGTTCCGTACCCGAGCCTGACCCGGGCCGCGCGCCGCGGCCACTCGTCGTGCCCGTCGCGCGCCGTCGGGGTGAGCGGGGCGCCCGGCCTCGGGCCGCCGCCCGGCCGGAACTCCGGCACGGCGTCCGGCGGTTCGGTACGGCTGGGCTGCTCGCGCACGGGTGCTCGCTCTTCGCTCGGGTACGGCGTGGGCCCCATCCTGCCCGTCCGCGCGCGGTTGCGCGACGGACGGACACGCCGAGGGCGCCGTGGGGCACGCCGTTGGGCGCGGACGGGACAGTCCGGGGCCCCGGGGCGGCCGAACCGGCGGGGACGGGCCGCCACGGGCCGGTACGGACCACTACGGACCGGTACGGATCGGTACGGATCGGTACGGGGCAGGCGGGCTCAGAGCGCGGCGAGCTCCGCCAGCACCGCCGCCGTGTCGGCCGGGCGGGAGAACATCGGCCAGTGCCCGGTGGGCAGTTCACGCAGCTCCCAGTTCGGCCCGGACATCCCGGCGAAGAACGGGTGCCCGGAGGCGATCAGCTCGTGCACCTGGGCGAGCGGGAAGGAGCAGGAGACCAGCGCCTGCGGCAGTACGGCCCCGGCGCCGGTCAGCCGCAACCGGTCCCGGAAGGCCCCGGCCGGGTGCGGGGTGGAGCGGGCGCGGATGCGCGCCAGGGCGGCCTCGTCCAGCCCGACCACGCTCGTGCCGTGCTCGGACAGGTACTCCCAGGAGAGCATCGGGAGTCGGCCGTCGACCACCGAGGCCTCGGCCGTCCGCTGGTAGTCGGGCTGCCAGAGGTCGTACACCGAAGTGCCGTCGGCCAGCGGGCCGCTGTCCAGGTAGACCACCCGGCGGATCCGCTCCGGCATCCGGTCCGCGACCCCGCCCACCGGGGCGGCGGCGCCGCTGTGCGCGACCAGCACGACGTCCGACAGGTCCTCCCGGACCAGCAGCGCGGCGAGGTCCGCGATGTGGTCCTCCAGTCCGAACTCGCCTTCCTCGGTGGCGCGTTCGCCCACTCCGGGCAGGCTGACGGCGTACACGCGGTGCCCGGCCGCACGCAGCGGCGCGGCCACCTCGTCCCAGGCCCAGGCGCCGATCCAGAACCCGGGGACCAGTACGAACGTGCTCATGGTGGATCACTCCTTCGTCGGTGGGATGTCCGGGGGAGGCGTCGACGGGCCGCGGGAGGGCCCGGTGGGGCGCGGGAGGGCGTCGCCGCGGTGAGGCCTCCCCCACCGCCGACTCTAGGATCGGATCAGGACAGAAGTCGCCCGGATTTCCTCCGGGTCGGGCCGGGTGCCGAGCCCGGACGGCCCGAAGGCGGCCCGGAGGCGGCCCGGAGACGACACGGAGACAGGAAGGAGCGCACGGTGGAGCACCCGGTCAGCCGCGTCCTCGCCCTGCTGGAACTGCTCCAGGACCGCCCCGGCCTGACCGGCGTCGAACTGGCCGCCCGGCTCGACGTGGACGAGCGCACCGTCCGCCGCTACGCCGCCCGGCTGGCCGAACTGGGCATCCCCGTCCAGGCCGACCGCGGCCGCTACGGCGGCTACCGGCTGCGCCCCGGCTACCGGCTGCCGCCGCTGATGCTCAACCCGGACGAGGCCGCCTCCGTCGTCCTCGGCCTGCTGGCCGGCCGCAGCTCGGGACTGTCGGTGGGGGAGGGGGCCACCGAGACCGCCCTCGCCAAGATCCAGCGGGTGCTGCCGCCGCCGCTGCGCGAGCGCGTCGCCGCCGTCGAGGAGACCCTCGGCCTCACCGCCGCCCCCGCGACCGGCCCCGGCCCGGCCGCCGCCGCGCTCTTCACCCTGGCCGAGGCGGCCCGCCGCCGACGCCGGGTGCGGCTCGCCTACCGGGACCGCGAGGACCGCCCCAGCGAGCGCGAGTTCGACCCGTACGGACTGGTCTTCCACTCCGGGCGCTGGTACACCACCGGGCTCGACCACCGCAGCGGCGAGCCGCGCACCTTCCGGCTGGACCGGATCACCCGGGTCGAGCAGGGCGAGGCCGGGTTCGAGCCGCCGGAGGACTTCGACCCGGTCCAGCGGGTCGTGGAGTCACTGGCCGGGGCACCCTGGCGGCACCGGGTGGAGGTGGAGCTGGAGACCACCCTCGCCGAGGCCCGCCGCCGGCTGCCGCCCGCCGTCGGCACGCTCACCGAACTCGCCGGGGACCGGGTGCTGCTGCGGGCCCGGGCCCAGAACCTGGACGGCGTCGCGGTGCTGCTGGCCGGCCTGGGGTGGCCGTTCACCGTCCGGGAGCCCGCCGCGCTGCGCGCCGAGGTGCGGGCGCTCGCGGCCCGGCTCACCGCCTGGGGCGCCGAGCCGACCTGAGCCGCCGCGGCCGGCCCGGGAAGCCGCGGCCGGGCACGGCGAGGGCGCGGTGAGGGCATGGCGAGGGCCCGGCAGTTCGACGGCGGTTTCTAGCGGTCGTTGCAACACGTGGTCGGTTGTCTAGGCCGTGAGGAGTTTAGCCAGGCGCTCGGCTGG